>CAWKNP010000013.1:0-70830 GCA_963851105.1 uncultured Actinomycetota bacterium | reverse complement strand
GATCGGAGGCGTTCCTGGCAGGCGAAATGCTCGCTATGGTAGTCGTCGGACTTGATTATCGGAATTCGGTTGTGTGCACAACCGCCACCACAGCATCTTTTCGCTGGCGGCCGGGAACCGAGTTCGAGTACCGATATATCAGCGTCGCCTGCGACGCTTGCGAAGACCGCTTTCTTTCCGCGGCGGACCCGCCAGGCCTGCCATAGTGCAGACACGTTACGTTTCTGCAGTACACCGAGGAGCCGTCCAAGCCGCATGTGGTCATGGATCGACGCCGTCGTTGATATCGTAGCGCTTTACCCGAACGCCGCGCTGGGGGTGGTCTTCCTGGCTGCGATCATCGAGGCGGTGGCGGTGCTTGGAATTCCTTATCCGGGCACGCCGATCCTGATGGCGGTCGCAGGTGCCGCGGCGATGGGTGGGCAGGCAATGCTGCCGTTCCTGATGCTGTCGATTATTGGCGCGGTAATCGGCGATTTTCTGTCATTCTGGGTCGGGCGCCGGTTCAGTGTCCGCCTGCGCGGCGTGTGGCCGTTCGCCCGCCGCCCGGAGTTGATGGCGAACGCGGTGCGCTTCTTCAGTCGCTACGGCATCTATAGCGTCGCGTTGTGCCGGTTCGTTCCCGTCCTGCGGTCTACCGTGCCGCTGGTCGCCGGGATGGCGGGCATGCGGCAGCGCTATTTTTTGTTCGCGAACGTCGCCTCCGCCTTCGTTTGGGCACCGGTGCACATTTATCCCGCCCAACTGGCGGGAATGTCCCTGAAACGCCTGCGCGACGGCGACTGGCAATCGGGCGTGCTGTGGGGCGCCGTCCTGCTGGCAGGCTGCGCCGCCGCCTGGATGCATGCACCGGGCGGTCGCCACGCGAACGCGGTGAGTGCGGTCAGCCGCCGGGCACGCCCTGCGTGTTGACGTAGAGCGCATAGAGCCCGTGGCTGGCGGCCATGAACAGGCGGTTGCGATAGCGGCCGCCGAAGCACAGGTTGGCGCAGCGCTCGGGCAAAGCGATATGGCCGATCGGCTTGCCCTCCGGGTTGAAGATGCGCACGCCGTCGAGTTCGGCGTTGCCCATGCCCCAGCCGCACCACAGATTGCCGTCGACGTCGACGCGGAAGCCGTCCGGCGTGCCGCGCCCGGCGTCGATCAGCACGCGGTCGTTCGCGAGCTTCGCGCCGTCGTCGTTGACGTCGAAGGCGCGGATCTCGGTGCGGCGGCGCGCGCGATTCGACGACGTAGAGCTTCGTCTCGTCCGGCGAGAACGCGAGACCGTTCGGGCCGGGACGTCGTCGGCCACCACTGTCGTCTCCCGGTCTGGCCGTCGATGCGATAGACGCGGCGGGCAGTTCCGGCTCGGCCTTGTCGCCTTCGTAGTAGCCGAGATGCCGAAGGGCGGATCGGTGAACCAGATCGAGCCGTCGGATTTCACCACCACGTCGTTCGGCGAGTTGAGCCGCTTGCCGTCGATAGCTGTCGGCCAGCACGGTGATGGAGCCGTCGTATTCGGTGCGGGTGACGCGCCGGCCGCGGTGCTCGCACGTGACCAGGCGGCCCTGCCGGTCGCGCGTGTTGCCGTTGGCGTTGTTCGACGGCTTGCGGAAGACGCTGACCGCGCCGGTCTCCTCGTCCCATCGCAGGATGCGGTTGTTCGGAATGTCGCTCCACAGCAGGTAGCGGCCGTCGCCGAACTATACCGGACCTTCCGACCAGCGGCAGCCGGTGGCGAGCCGCTCCACCGATGCCAGCGGCAGGCGCTGCGCGTTGAAGGTCGGATCGAGCACGCGCACTGCCGGATCGGGGTAGCGCTGGTTGGGTTCCCACATGTTCGGTTTCCTCCGGTTCGTTGTGCGGAGCAGGATAGGGGGCGGGGGGTTAGCGGGGAAGCTGTCCAGCGGCGCCCTCGCTCAGCAAATCCATGAAAGTGCCATAGATGAACACCTTCCCCCGTTGCCGGCCGGTGGTCTCGCGGACGATGCCGAGTTTGCGCAGATGAGCGATGGCGCTGGTGACGGTGGGCTGCGACAGACCCAGGCGCCGCGAGGCATCCGGAATGGTCGTCAGGCCGCGTCGCTGCAGGAACTGGTGCAGCCGCAGGGCGGTGGCGGCCGGGCGGCCGAGGTCCTCGACGCGGGCGCGATCGGTGGCGAACAGCCGCAGCAGGCTTTGGGCGGTGCTGGATGCCCTGGCGTGGCGGTTTCCGTCACGCCGCGGAGGAAGAATTCGACCCAGGGTTCCCAGGCGCCGTGTTCGCGCACGGCCTGCAGATGTTCGTAGTAGGCCTGGCGGTTCTGTTTGAAGAACAGGCTGAGATAGAGCAGGGGTTCGCGCAGGACACCGCGCTCGCACATCAGGAAGGTGATCAGCAGGCGGCCCAGGCGGCCGTTGCCGTCCAGGAACGGATGGATGGTTTCGAACTGGACATGCACCAGCGCGGCCTTCACCAGCAGCGGCAGGTCCGGGGTGTCGGCGTGGATGAAGGTTTCCAGCGCGCCCAGGCAGTCCATGATCCGATGTGGCGGCGGCGGCACGAACAGCGCGTTGCCGGGCCGTGTGCCGCCGATCCAGTTCTGCGAGCGGCGGAATTCGCCTGGGTCCTTGTCCTGGCCGCGGCCCTTCGCCAGCAGGATCTCGTGGATCTCGCGGATCAGCCGCAGCGACAGAGGAAAATCCTCGCGCAGGCGGGTCAGGCCGTGGTTCATCGCGGCGACGTAGTTGGAGACCTCGCGCGTGTCGTCGATCGGCACGCCGGGGGCTTCCTCGGCCTCGTACAGCAGCAGGTCGGACAGGGAGGACTGGGTGCCCTCGATCTGCGAGGACAGCAGCGCCTCCTTGCGGATATAGATGTAGAGGAACAGCGACGGGTCGGGCAGGACGGAGGCGATGCCGTCGAGCCGTCCCAGGGTCTGGTTGGCCAGCTCCAGGGCGACTCTGCAGGCCGGTGAGGTCAACCGGCGGGATGGGCGGCAGAGGCACCGGGACGTAGGCGCGCACCGCCTCCCCGCCGACGGCGGTGGTTTCGTAGTGGCCCAGGCGGGTCGGGTACTCGGGCATCGGGCGGCCTTGTTAAAGGATGCTTTAATAGCGGGATGATGGTATTAAAGGATAGCGCGATATCGCTTTAATACAGGGTTAACGCTGGTTGCCCGCTTCGGCCAAACGGCCGAAACTGCCTTAGCTTTGAAGGAACAGGCCATGCTGCAATCGCCCCCAGCCATCCCCGGAATGCGCGAGGACGAGATCGACACACCGGCCCTGGTGATCGACCTCGATGCGTTCGAGTACAACCTCGACCACATGGCCGCCCTGCTGAAGCCGACCGGTGTGAAGCTGCGGGCCCATGCCAAGACGCATAAATCGCCGGTCATCGCCAAACTGCAGATGGCGCGCGGCGCGGTTGGCCAGTGCGTGCAGAAGGTGGCCGAGGCGGAGATCCTGGCCTGGGGCGGCATACCGGACATCCTTGTCAGCAACGAGGTTGTGGGCACGCAAAAGCTCGCCCGGCTGTGCGGGCTGACCGGGATCGCCAAGGTCGCGGTGTGCGTGGACGACGCGGCGCAGGTCGCGGCGATCGAGGCGGCGGCCGAGGCGGCCAGAACCCGCATGACGGTGCTGGTGGAAATCGATGTCGGGGCCAGCCGTTGCGGCGTGGCGGCGGGACCGGATGCGGTGGCCCTGGCGCAGCGGATCGCGGGCTCGAAGCACCTGATCTTTGGTGGTTTGCAGGCGTACCAGGGCAGCGCCCAGCACAAGCGCACGGTGGCCGAGCGGAAGGGGTTGATCGACGGTGCGGTCGATGCGTCGCGGCGCACGGTGGAGCAGCTTCGGCAGCAGGGGCTGGACTGCCCGATCGTCGGGGGCGCCGGCACAGGGACGTTCCAGATCGAGGCGGCATCCGGCATCTACACCGAGATGCAGGCCGGCAGCTATGTGTTCATGGATGCCGACTACGCGCGCAACCTGGACGAATCAGGCGCGCCGATCGGCACTTTCCGCCACTCGCTGTTCGTGCTCGCCACGGTCATGAGCGCATCCCGTCCGGGAATTGCCGTGCTGGACGCCGGTCATAAGGCGGTGGCGGTGGATTTTGGCCTGCCGACGGTCTGGCAGCGTCCCGACATCCGCTATACCAGCGCCTCTGACGAGCACGGCAAGCTGGATGTCGGCAGCGAAGCCACGGCGCCAAAGCTGGGGGAGAAGCTACGGCTGGTGCCTGGGCATTGCGACCCGACGGTGGACCGCTACGACTGGTATGTGGGGGTGCGCGGCGGCCGGGTGGAATGCCTGTGGCCGGTCGCGGCGCGCGGTGGCCTGACCTAGCGCCTGGGCTGTCCGGATGAATAAGTTCTGGAGCCAGCTTGCGCGGGAACTGTCGCCTTATGTGCCTGGCGAGCAGCCGCGTATCGCCAACCTGGTGAAGCTCAACACCAATGAGAGCCCGTTCGGCCCGTCGCCGCTCGCGCTGGAAGCAATGCGCGCTGCCGCCGCCGATTCCCTGCGGCTGTATCCGGATCCGGAGGCGACAGAGCTGCGCGAGGCGCTCGCCGCCCATCACGGGGTGACGCCGGAGCAGGTGTTCGTCGGCAATGGGTCGGATGAGGTGCTGGCGCACGCTTTTGTCGCGCTGCTGAAGCAGTCCGAAGCCGCTGCTGTTTCCGGATGTCACCTACAGCTTCTATCCGGTGTGGGCGCAGTTGTTTGGCCTGGCCACCGAGACCGTGCCGCTGGACGACGCCATGCGCATCAGGGTCGAGGATTACCGGCGCGAGGCCGGGTCGATCGTGATCGCCAATCCCAACGCGCCAACCGGCATCGCGCTGACGCGCTCGGAGATCGCTCGGTTGCTGGACGATCACCCCGACATCCCGGTGCTGATCGATGAGGCCTATGTCGATTTCGGCGGCGAGAGCGCGGTTCCGCTGATCGCCGATCACCCGAACCTGCTGGTCGTGCAGACGATGTCGAAGTCGCGCGCCCTGGCCGGCTTGCGGGTCGGGTATGCGCTGGGCGACGCGGGGCTGATCGAGGCGCTGCGTGGCGTCAAGGACAGCTTCAACTCCTATCCGCTGGGTCGTGTCGCCCAGGCGGGTGCGGCGGCTTCGGTGCGCGACGAAGCCTACTTCCGCGAGAGCTGCGCCAGGGTGGTCGCCGGCCGGGAGGCGATGACGCGGGCGCTGACCAGGCTTGGGTTCGCCGTTCTGCCGTCCAGCGCGAATTTCGTGTTCGCCAGGCATCCTGACGCGCGGCGGGGCGGAGCTGGCGGCGGCGTTGCGCGAACGGGCGGTGCTGGTTCGGCATTTCAACAAGCCGCGCACCGCGCCCTATCTGCGCATCACTGTCGGGGCGGAAGACGATGTTCGACGGCTGATTGGCGCGGCCGCGGATATACTTGGGAATTAGCGGCTGGATTATCCGTTGTAGTCGATAGCCACTGGTCATACCGCCGGTGGTGAAGTCCGGTAGGACGCTGTAATAGAACTCGGGAGTGGTGCCCGAAGCGCCGACGGTGCCGTGGTAGGCGCAGAATGCCACGCCGGAGGAGCTGCCTCCTTGGGTGATGGTCTGGTTGGCGCGGAAGTGCACGGCGTAGAGGGTGTTGGCGGTGGGCGCGGGGAGCACGCCCTTGCTGATCTGGGACTTCAGTTCCGCCTGGATGTTGGTGTCGTCGACGGTGTTGCCGTTGTTACCCGCCGCCGGAGTGATCTGGACCTGGCGCACGAAGCTGCCGCGGCCCACCGTCTGTTGTGTCCCGGGCTGGCCGTTGGCCGCATTGATGGTCGTGTTGTACTCCGAGAGCCAGTCGAAGTAGGTGGAGTTGGTCACGCCGGTGTAGAAGCTGGCGATGCTCGTCCCGTCGGTGGTGGAGGTGTCGGTGACCTCGGAGGTGTACGTCCCGGAGCCGTAGAGCACCTGGGTCACCTGCACGTTGGAGATGACCTTGCCGCCGTAATAGGTGAGGTGGGCGCCGGCCGGCGCCGAAGTGTTGTGCAGCGCAGTCGTCTTGGGCATGACGCCGGCGGGAAGGTGGGTGGCTGGGGTGATGGGGCGGGTGGTCGCCGCCCGCGGCGCGACCGAGGCGGCACTCGCGGGGGCGGGGTGCCGAAGCCGAGACCGAGGGCGGTGGCCCCGATGGCGGCGATGCCCGCCACGGCGCGGCGGCGACTGATACCGCGTCCGCGAAGAACAGAGGTGGTGCCGGATTAGTCGCATTGGTTCCTTCCCGTTTTGCCCCGCTCGCCCCGCTGTGCCGCGTGCGCTTTGCATGTGGTACCTCGCCCCGGCCGCGCTGTCAAGGGTGAGCGATACGAAAGTATGATGGTGAACCTTTTGCGCCCGGTACCTGCGCGTTTTGTTGTAACCGCAATCGTCCGCTTAGTTCCGGCGGGAGTGTTCGTCCATGTGGTGTGGCTGCCGTGGTGGCGAGAGGTCGGATCCTGTTCCTCGGTGGCCGGGCGCCCCAGGTGGCGTCGTGGACTGCGGTCACCGATGGCCCGGTCGACCTGGCGGCGGTGGATGCCCTGGCCCGTATGCACCTGGCGGCGCGCCGCGCCGGGGGCGCGGTCTGCGTCGACGCAATGTGCGCGGAGTTGCGCGAGCTGCTGGAGCTGGTGGGCTTACGCCGCGAGCTCGAGGGGAAGGCCGAAGAGCGGGAAGAGGGTTCCGGTGTCGAGGAAGGCGTGGAACGCGGAGATCCGGTCGCCTGACACCTCGACGATCTGCAGGGCCCACGCGTAATGGCCGCCCTTGCCGTCGCGCCGGTACTGGCCGAAGGCCGGGCAGCCGTTGGCCACCGTCGGCAGCAGGCGCGAGCCGAGGCAGCCGATGCCAGGGCCGAGCAACCAGGCGCCGATCTTGTCGGCGCCCTGGATCCACATGGCGTACGGCGGCATCGACTGGACGGCGTCGTCGTGGAGGAGCGTGACCAGTCGGGTCACGTCGTAGCGCTCGAAGGCGTCGACGTAACGGGCCAGGAGCTCCTGCTGGTCGGTGCTGATGGTGGGCGGATGGGCATCGTCGGTGGGCAGCGACGCCAGGGTCGCCCGAGCCCGCTGGAGGGCGCTGTTCACCGCGGGCACGGTCGTGTCGAGAAGCTCCGCGACCTCCGAGGCCTGCCAGCGCAGCACTTTGCACAGGATCAGCACGGCGCGCTGGCGGGCCGGGAGGTGCTGCAGCGCGGTCACGAACGCCAGGCGGATGCTCTCGCGGTAATCGGCGATGTCGGCGGGATCGGCGGCATCGGGGAGCACACGGTTGTCGGCGATCGGTGACACCCAGGCGTGCTCGGGCAGCATGGCCCCGAGATGGACGGCGTCGGGGGGCGACGAGGGTCCCAGCTCCATCGGCCGGGCCCGCCGCTGGCGGCCGCGCAACATGTCGAGGCAGACATTGGTCGCGATGCGGTAAAGCCAGGACCGGACGCTCGACCTTGCCCTCGAAACCGTCGGCGGCCCTCCAGGCCCGCACCATCGTCTCCTGCACCGCATCCTCGGCCTCGAAGCCCGAACCCGAGCATGCGGTAGCAGTAGCCGGTCAGCTCGCGGCGGTGCTGCTCGATCTCGTCGAGGGCCAAAGTGGTGGTGGCGGCAGGGGTGGCACTCATTCCCACCGATGCTATGACCGGATCAACCAAGGATGTCGACACATTGACACGACGAAGCGGGCGCCGCGAAATCATCGCCGGGCACCGATGAATTCTGCGGCCGTTCAACGTCGGCAGTGCCGCGAACCGTATCCAGGAGGACACCGATGCCCCGCAAGATCTTCGTCAACCTGCCGGTCAAGAACCTCGACGATTCGGTCAACTTCTTCACCGAACTGGGCTTCGAGTTCAACCCCCAGTTCACCGACGAGCACGCCACGTGCATGGTGCTCAGCGACGAGGCATTCGTCATGCTGCTGGTCGAGGACTTCTTCACGACCTTCACCACCAAGGCGATCTGCGACTCGGCGACGCATGTCGAGGCCATCCTCGCCGTGTCGGCGTCCAGCCGGGAAGAGGTCGATCACCTGGTCGGCAATGCCCTGGCCGCGGGCGGCCAGCCGGCCGGCGATGCGGTGGACCAGGGGTTCATGTACGGGCGGAGCTTCCACGACCTCGACGGCCACGTCTGGGAGGTCATCTGGATGGACATGGCCGTGGTGCCGCCGTCGTGAGGCCGGGTTTCGCCGCCGACTAGGGGAGACCGGCTCCCCTTTTCCCCGCGATCACCGCCACCAGATCCTCGAGGGCGGCGAGGGAATTCCCGGCGACGAAGGCGTCCACGTGGGGGAGGGCGGCGGCCATGCCGCCCGCAAGCGGGGCGTAGCCGGGTGCCGCCTGCAGCGGGTTGACCCAGATGACCCGGCGGGCCACCAGGTGCAGCCGAGCCATCTCGGCGCCGAGCACGGCCGGGTCGCCACGGTCCCAGCCGTCGGAGAGGACGACGACCACCGCCCCCCGAGCCATGCCCCGAACCCCGTACTCCTCGTTGAACGCGTGGAGGCCGGCGCCGAGGCGGGTGCCCCCGGACCAGTCGGTGACGGCCTTGGCCGCCCGGGTCAAGGCCTCGTCGGGGTCGCGCCAGGCCAGCTCCCGGGTCAGGCGGGTGAGGCGGGTCCCGACCGCGAACGCCTCGACCCGGCCGGCGCCGCGCCCGACGACGGCGGCGTGGGCGAAGCGCAGCAAGGCACGGGCGTAGGGCTCCATGGAGCCGGAGACGTCGCACAGGAGCACGACACGGCGGGGCCGGCTGACCGGTTCCCGCCAGGCTCGGCGCACCGCCTCGCCGCCGGTGGCATGGGCCCGCCGCAGGGTCGCCCGGACATCGGGCTGGCTCCTCGATGTCGCCGCCACCGAGTTGGACCGCCGCCGGCGCCTCGATCGCCGTACTTCTCCGCTCAGGCGCAGGCCGGCGATCAGTTGGCGGGCCTCGGCGAACTCCGCCGAGGTGTAGGCGGCGAAGTCCTTGTCGCGGAGGACCTCGGTGGCGCTGTAGCGCAGGGGGACGGTCGTGTCGGTAGTGGTCGGCGCCCCGTCGCCGGCGTCGAACGATCCCATGGCCGCCGCCGCCGTCGGGGCGGCCGGTGGCGGCGTCGTGTCGGGGGCGGTGAAGGGGCGCCCGAGCCAGAAGGCGGCGAACGACCGGTCGTACACCGCCAGGTCCTCGGGCCGGCGCAGCAAGGTGGCGCGCCCCGCCCAGTAGACCGACTCCCGGCGGTCGAGCCCGAGGGCGGCGAGGGCGGCCGCGTAGGTGGTGACTGCGCCCACCGGCACGACGAGGCCCTGGGCTCGCAGAAGTCGGGAAAAAGTGACGGCCATCCGGTCGGCT
Organism: uncultured Actinomycetota bacterium; assembly: GCA_963851105.1. GTDB lineage: Bacteria > Actinomycetota > Acidimicrobiia > Acidimicrobiales > Palsa-688 > DATARN01. The sequence continues at coordinate 61,528 of CAWKNP010000013.1, read as the reverse complement.
CCGGTGGTCGCCGCCCGCTGTTGGTGGTCGGTCGGGGCGGCCGGGTCCTGGCTGGTCAACGGGGTGTTCGTGTCATCCGGTGCGCAGAACGGCAGCACGGACCAGTTCGCTGATGTCGGCGCGCCGGACCCGTTCCTGGTCCTCCCGGTACTTCACGACCGCGCCGAGCGTGACCTCGACGGCGTGGGCGTCGAGATGGGTCCGGCCGAGGGTGGCCAGGGCGGTGGCCCAGTCGATGGTCTCGGCGACACCGGGCGGCTTGTACAGCTCCATGGTGCGCAACTGCTCGACCGCGGCCGCGACCTGGCGGGCCAGACGGTCGACCACCGCCGGCGCCCGCAGGCGGACGATGGCCACCTCCCGCTCGAAGCTCGGATGCTCGACCCAGTGGTAGAGGCAGCGCCGTTTCAGGGCATCGTGCACGTCGCGGGTGCGGTTGGAGGTGATGACCACCAGCGGGGGCCGGGTGGCGCGGAAGGTGCCCAGCTCGGGGATCGTGACGCTGTAATCGGACAGGATCTCGAGCAGGAAGGCCTCGAACTCGTCGTCCGCCCGGTCGATCTCGTCAATCAGGAGCACCGGGGGCGGCCCGACCCGGGGCTCGATGGCGGCCAGCAGCGGGCGGCGGACGAGGAAGCGCTCGGAGTAGAGCTCGTCTTCGGCGTTGCGCCCGGCATCGCCGTTCACCTCGGCGGCGCGCAGGTGCAGCAGCTGGCGGGAGTAGTCCCATTCGTAGACCGCCTGGCCGACGTCGATGCCGTCGTAGCACTGGATCCGCAGGAGGGGACCGCCCGTCCACCGCGACAGGACCTTGGCGACCTCGGTCTTGCCGACCCCGGCCTCGCCCTCCAGCAGGAGTGGTCGGGGCAGGGTGACGGCCAAGAAGATGGCGGTGGCCAGGCCCTCGTCGGCGAGGTACCCGTGCTCGGTGAGGGCCGCGAGTACCTCACCGGGATCGCGGGGGCGGGGTCCTTCTCCGGCACCGGAGCCGGCGCCGGAGCCGGTCGCCGGTGACGGCATGTGGGGGCCGGTCAGACGCCGGCCGTCTCGGGCGCCCGGCGCCGGCGTACGGGGGTCGCTCAGACGCCGGCCTCCTCGAGCGCCCGGCGCACCAGCACCGTCGCCAGGTGGCGGCGGAAATCAGCGCTGGCGTTGATGTCGGCTCTCGGGCTCAGCCCGTCGGCGGCGTGGCCGGCGGCATCGGCCACCGAAGCCCCCGCCGCCAGGGCCTGCTCGACGCCGGGGGAGCGGGTCGGAGTGGGTCCCATGCTCACGAGCGCGACCCGGGCGCCGCCGCTGCCGTTGCCGTTGCCGTTGCCCGCCGTCGCGCTGCCCGCGACCGCGGCGACGCCCACGATCGCCCAGTCGTGGGCCCGCCGGTTGAACTTCTGGAACGACCAGCCGGCGCCGCCGGTCACCGGCACCCGGATCTCGGTGAGGAGCTCGTTGGCCGCCAGCGCGGTCTCCATGTAGCCGGTGAAGAATTCGGTGGCGGCCACCGTTCTGCGGCCGTCGGGACCCTGGATCACCATTGACCCGCCGAGGGCCAGGACCACCGCGGCCAGGTCCGACGCCGGGTCGCCGTGGGCAAGGGAGCCCCCGATCGTGCCCCGGTGGCGGATCTGGGGGTCCCCGATCTCGGCCGCCGCCGCCGGGAGCAGCCCGATGGCGTCGGCCAGCAGCTCGGAATGCTCGATGTCGTGGTGGCGGGTCAGCGCCCCGATGGCGATCTCGTCGCCCTCGGCGCGGATGTACGAGAGATCGGTCAGGTGGCTGATATCGACGAGCACGGCCGGCTGGGCCAACCGGAGCTTCATCAACGGCAGCAAGGAATGGCCCCCGGCCATCAGTTTGGCGTCGTCGCCATAGTCGGACAGCAGCTGGATGGCCTCGTCGGCCGAGCCGGCCCGGCGGTAGTCGAAGGGGGCGATCATTGCCCTGCCGCCTTCTGGTCGGTCCCGGTTTGGGTGCCGTTTCTGGTGCCGTTTTGGATGGCCGTCCAGACCCGCTCCGGCGTGGCCGGCATGTCGATGTCGGTGACGCCGTAGGGACTGAGGGCGTCGATGATGGCGTTCATCACCGCCGGGGCGGCGGCGATGGTCCCGGCCTCGCCGATCCCCTTGACGCCCATCGGGTTGGTGGGGCTCGGGGTGACCGTCGTGTCGGTCACCATGCTCGGGAAATCGGCTGCCGACGGCACCAGGTAGTCGACGAGCGTCGAGGTGATGAGGTTGCCGTCGTCGTCGTAGATCGCCTCCTCGTACAGCGCCTGGGCGGCGCCTTGGACGATGCCGCCGTGGACCTGGCCTTCGATGATCAACGGGTTGATCTGGGTGCCGCAGTCGTCGACCGCCACATACGCCCGCACCTCGACCTTGCCGGTCTCGGTGTCGATCTCCACCACGCAGATGTGCGTGCCGAAGGGGAAGACGAAGTTCGGCGGGTCGAAGTGGCTGGTGGCCTCCAGGTTCGGCTCGAGGCCGTCGGGGAGGTTGTGGGCGGTGAACGCCTCGAAGGCGATGGCGCCGATGGCCATGGTGCGATCGGGGGACCCGGTCACGGTGAACGTCCCGCTGGCGTATTCCAGGTCGTCGGCAGAGACCTCGAGTTGGTGGGCCGCGATCAGCTTCGCCTTTTCGATCACCTTCTGGGCCGCCAGCCAGACGGCCGTGCCGCCCACGGCCAGCGAGCGCGACCCGTAGGTGTCCATGCCGTGGGGCGCGATGGAGGTGTCGGAATGGAGCACCTCCACGTCGTTGGGGCTGACCCCCAACTGGTCGGCCACGATCATCGACCACGAGGTTTCGTGACCCTGGCCGTGGGGCGTGGTGCCCGTCACGACCTGGACCTTGCCGGTGGGCAGCAGGCGCACGGTCGACGACTCCCAGCCGCCCGCCACATAGCGCAGCGCCGACAGGACCCGGCTCGGGGCCAGCCCGCACATCTCGACATACGACGACAGCCCGATCCCCAGCTGCTTGGTATCACCGGCGGCCCGCCGGGCCGCCTGTTCGGCCCGCACGTCGCCATACCCGGCCAGTTCGAGGGCCCGGTCGAGGGCGGGCTCGTAGTTGCCGCTGTCGAAGATCAGCCCACCGGAGGAGTTGTAGGGGAACTGGTCGGCGTGCACGAAGTTGCGCCGGCGGATCTCGGCGGGGTCGAGCCCGACCTTTCGCGCCAGGGCATCCATGGCCCGCTCGATGGCGTAGGTCGCCTCGGGGCGGCCGGCGCCCCGGTAGGCGTCAGTCGGGGTCTTGGTGGTGAAAACCGATGTGCAGGTGAACGAGTAATGGGCGATGTCGTACACGCCGCCGTAGAGGAAGGCCCCGAGAAGGGGGATTCCCGGCGACACCAGCTGGAGGTAGGCGCCCATGTCGGCCAGCAACCGCACCCGCACCGCGGTGACCTTGCCGTCGGCGTCGGCCGCCAGTTCGATGTGCTGGATCTGGCCCCGGCCTTGGATGGTCGCCTGGGTGTTCTCCATTCGTTCCTCGCTCCAGCGCACTGGGCGGCCGAGTCGCCGCGACAAGGCCAGGCACAGCAGCTCTTCGGCGTACACGTTGAGCTTGGAACCGAACCCGCCGCCGACCGCGGGAGCGATCACGCGGAGCTTCGACTCCGAGATACCGAGAGTCAGGGCGGCCAGCACCTTCAAGATGTGGGGGACCTGGGTGGCGCTGAAGAGGGTGAACTCGCCGCCGAAGACGGCGGGCACCGCCACGACGCCTCGTGTTTCCATGGCCATCGGTATGAGGCGCTGCTGGATGTAGCGCTCTTCGACGGTGTGCGTCGCGTTGGCGAACGCCTCGTCGACGGCGGCCGCGTCGGGGATGAGGTCCCAGGTGTACGACCGGTTGGTGCCGAGCGCCTCATGGACCAGGACCCGGTCGGACAGGGCATCTTCGAGGTCGACAACGGCCGGGAGGACGTCGTAGTCGACGGCGACGAGCTCGGCCGCGTCCTTGGCCGCGGCCTCGGTTTCCGCCACCACCACCGCTACCGCATCGCCGACGTAGCAGGCGGTGGTCAGCGCGATCGGGAAGTGCTCCGGGTTGCGCATGTCCTCGGTGACCGGCCACGCACACGGCATGGGGCCGGCCCATTCCGCCCTCAGGTCGGCGCCGCTGAACGCAGCTACCACCCCGGGCTGCTCGATGGCCGCGGAAACGTCGACCGAGTTGATGGTGGCGTGGGCGTACGGGCTGCGCACCAGCGCGATGTGAAGGGCTCCGGGGATGGCCAGGTCGTCGACGAACTTGGCCTCGCCGGTGAGCAGCTTGGGGTCTTCCTTGCGGCGCAGGGATGTACCGACCACGGGGGTCATGCGCTCGCCTCCGCATGGGCGCCGGCGTCGGCTGCAGCCAGGATGGCTTTGACGATGTTGTGATACCCGGTGCAGCGGCACAGGTTGCCCTCGAGGCCGGTGCGCACCTGCGCCTCGGTGGGATGGGGGTTCTCGTTCAGGAGCCCGATGGCGGCGATCACCATGCCCGGGGTGCAGAAACCGCATTGCAAGGCGTGATTCTCCCGGAACGCCTCCTGCATGGGGTGGAGGTCGCTACCGGTGGCAATGCCCTCGATGGTGGTGATGGCGGCCCCGTCGGCCTGGGCGGCGAGGACATTGCAGGATTTCACCGATTCGCCGTCGAGGAGCACGGTGCACGTGCCGCAGGAGGTGGTGTCGCAGCCGACGTTGGTGCCCGTCAACCCGGCGTGCTCACGAATGAACTGGACGAGCAGGACCCGTGGTTCGACATCGTGGGCGTATCTCGTTCCATTTATTGTCATTTCGACTCTCATAGACCCCCCGGTGTGAGCGTGTGAACTTCGTGTGAAACGTTTGGAACCTTGCAGATGCGACCATCTTGTCGCGGCGGCGGAAGTTGTGTCGGCGGAACGCCCATACGTGGTGGAATCTCACAATGGACATCGCTGAACTACTCGTCGAGCTCTACGACCGGCTCCTTCCCCTGGCGCACGGCGCCGTCGACGGTGTCGACCTCGATCACCTGACCCGGCCGCCGGCACCGGGAGCCAACCCCATCGCCTGGCTCATCTGGCACCTGGCTCGGGTCCAGGATCACCATGTTTCCGCCCTCATGGACTGGGAGCAGCTGTGGGTCAGCGGCGATTGGGCCACCGGCTTCGGTCTCGAACCCGACCCGTCGAACACCGGCTACGGGCACACCACCGAGCAGGTCCTGGCGGTGCGGCCCACACGCCCTGCGGTCCTCTTCGACTACCTCGACGCGGTGAGCGCCCGCACCAAGGCCATGCTCAGGGAACTGGCGCCTTCCGATCTGGACCGGATCGTGGATACCCGCTGGGATCCGCCCGTCACCATGGGGGTGCGGCTGGTGAGCGTGGCCGACGACAGCCTCCAGCACCTCGGGCAGGCGGCCTACGTGCGGGGGCTGCTGGGCGCCTGACCGCGGCGCGACAAAATGGGGGGGCGTAGACTTCATCCCCGGAGGCCACGACATGCGTTTCGGGATCCGGTCAGCAATTGTCCTCGTTATGACGGTTATGGCGATGGGCGGCCTGGCGCCAGGTGCGGCGACGGCGGCGGGAGCCAACGAGGCCATCCGGCCAGGGCAGCACTTCATCGGCCTCGTCAACGGCAGCAATGCCGACCCGATCGTCTACACGGTGTGCGCGGGACCGAGCGGTCCCGGGCGCCTGGGGCCCGTCGCCGGCGGCCAGAACCTGGCGGTGGCCCATGTCGACTCCGGGACCGGCTACACCGGCCTCTTCTCCCAGGTCTACGCCTGGTTCGTCCAGGATGGATCGGCACACGGCCCGCATCAGGCGACGCTCAGGACCTACGGCACCCAGCGGCCGGTGCCGCCCGCCGTCCGGGTGCCATGCGACGGGACCGGACAGGTGGAGTTCAGCTCCTGCCCGCACCTGGCGCCGTGCGCCTTCGGGTGGATCCCCGATTTCGTGACCGTGCGCTTCGTCAACATCGCAGCCTGAGCGGGCCGCTTCTGATTCAGAAGTTGAGCATCGAGAGCTCGGGAATCCACGCCCGGGCTCGTTCGACGGCTTGGCGCCACCGGTCACGATCGAGGCGGGTGGTCGGCTCGACAACCGCTCGGGGGTGCCACGCCTCGGCGATCTCCTCCTCGTCGGCCCAGATGCCGGCCGCCATGCCCGCCAGGTAGGCGGCGCCGAGCGTGGTCGCTTCCAGCGCCGGTGAGACCTCGATTGGACATCCGCAGGCGTTGGCCAGAGCCTGGACGAAGACGGGATTGGCACTCATGCCCCCGTCGACGCGGAGGCTGGCGATGGCCCGGCCGGCGTCGGTCTCTGCCGCCTCCAGAAGGTCGGCGCCTCGGTGGGCGATGCCTTCGAGCACCGCCCGCACCACTTCCGGCCGGCCGCTGCCTCGAGTCAGGCCGAGCAAGGTGCCCCGGGCGCCGAAGTCCCACTCCGGCGTGCCCAGGCCGAGCAGGGCGGGCACGAAGTACACGCCGCCGGTGTCAGAGCACTGCGCCGCCACGGTGGCGGACTCGGCCGAAGTGGCGATGAGGCCCATGTCGTCACGGAGCCATTCGACCGCGGTGCCGGCCGACAACATGACGGCCTCGACCCCCCAGACCAGGTGACCGTTGCGGCGCCAGGCGGCGATCGGGAAGCAGCCGCCCGGGCCCCGCGTCTCGAAATCGGGGCGGGGGCCGGTGCACACGTCGAGCATCCCGCCCGTACCGAAGGTGACTTTGGCCAGCCCGGGACGGGTGCAGCCCTGCCCGACAAGCGAAGCCTGTTGGTCGCCCGCCAGTCCGGTGATCGGGGGCGCACCGGCAAGGGCGGTCGCCCAGCCTGCGGCGCCCGGTTCGCACGACGAGTCGATGATGGTCGGCAGCATGGCCGCGGGGATGCGCAGCGCTTCGAGGACGGCGGGGTCCCATCGCGTGGCGTCCACGCTAAGAAGGCCGGTGACCCCGGCGTTGCTGGGGTCGGTGACGTGGGCGGTGCCGCCGTTCAGGCGCCAGGCGATCCAGGTGTCGACGGTCCCGAAGAGCAGATCACGGCTGCGCCCGTAGTCATAGCTGTCCAAGAGATAGGAGATCTTGGTGCCCGATGCGCTCGGCAGCATGCGGATGCCCTGACCCTGCAGCATGAGGCACGTCCCGGCGGTGCGCAGGTCTTGCCAGCCGATGCCAGGGCCGACTGGCTCGCCCGTCGCCCGGTCCCAGACGACCGTCGAAGCCCGCTGATTGGCGATGCCCACGGCTCGGACCGGGCCGCCTGCGGCCAGCGCCTGGCGGGCGACATCGACGGCGGCGTCGGCCATGGCGACGGCATCGAACTCCACGAAGCCCGACGAGGGAGTTGACGGCAGGATTGGGCGGCTGTGGACATGGCTCACCGTGGCGTCGGGGCCAACGATGGAGGCGCGCACGCTGCTCGTGCCGATGTCGATCACGAGAATGGTCATGGTCGGTCCCCTCCGCCGATCAGGCGAGGCGTTGCCGGCGCCGGAAACCGACGTAGCCGCCCAGCATGCCAAGACCGGTGAACACGACCAGGTACAGCACGAAGGTGACGCCGTCGGCGGCGCCCATCCGCCCCTCGGTGGCGCGCACGATCGAGGAAATGACGAGAAAGGCGCCGGCGGGCAGCGCCACCGCCACCGCGCCGTGCACCAGGGGGGAGGGCTGGGCGGCGCCGGCGACGGCGCCGCCCACGAACGGGGCGACGAGGACGACCACCACGGCGGCCGCGATCCACAGGTTGGATTCATGGCCCTTGGTATCGGAGCCGTGCAGCAGGGCGATCAGCAGCCCGCACGGCACGGCGATGGCCAGGTAGGCGCTGATGCCGCGGCCGATCGCCCGGCGATCGAGGGCTAAGGCCATGGGACATCCCCGAACGGAGACGGCAATCCCAACTTTCCGGGGTTCAGGATCCCGTTCGGGTCGAGGGCTTCCTTCAGAGCGACCAAGACCTCGAATGCCGATCCCAGCGCCTCCGGGAGGTATCGGCCCCGGTTGAGCCCGATGCCGTGATGGTGGCTGATGGTGGCTCCCCGGGCAATGGTGAGGGCCATGACCAGATCCCAGACGCGGCGATAGTACGAGTCGCCGGCGCTGCCGTTGCCGCCGCCGGATCCCGCCGCGCCGCCCGCGCCCTCCCCGCCGTCGCCTTCCGGCAGGCCCGCGAAGGTGAAGTACAGGCAGGCCCCGTCGGAGTAGGTGTGGGACTGGTGGGCCGAGACGATCAGGGTGCCGGCGAGGGCGCCCACGCCTGCGATCACCTCCCGGTACAGCGCCGGCAGCACCGACCACGACGCCGCCACCTCGATGGTGTCCACCGTCAGGCCGGCCCGCACCGCCGTCTCGAGGGCCGACACGTCCTGGCGGCGGTCCCACCAGTGCTGCACGAGGGCGGGATCCAGCACCTCCGCAGAGGCGCACTCGGAGGCCACCACCGTCATCACGGCGTCGATGAGTGCGGCGTCGCCCTCGTCGAGGACGATCAGGACACAAGCGTCGTCGACGCCGAAGCTCGATCGGCTCTCATGGCCGTCGTAGAGGCGCAGGACGGCAGGAGTGGCACCGCGGCGCAGGATGCGGCGACAGGCGTCGAGCCCACCGGCGAAGGTGGCGAAGCCGAAGGCGGCCCGGCGCTCGGCGGCCGGTACCGGGTGAGCCCGGAGGGTCACCTCGGTGATGACCCCGAGCGTGCCCTCGCTGCCGAGAAACACCTGCGTCAGGTCGGGGCCGGTGGCGGAGCGGGGCGCCATCCCCCCGGTGCGGAACAGCCGGCCGTCGGCCCGTGCCACCTGCAGACCGGCCACCATGTCCTCGATCTTGCCGTAGCGGGTCGAGTACTGCCCGGCGCCTCGGCACGCGACCCAACCGCCGACCGTCGACAGGTTCATCGATTGAGGCCAGTGCCCGACCGTGAGCCCGTGGTCGCGCCGCAGCGTCGCTTCGAACTCGTCGCCGAAGGTCCCGGGCCCGACGGTCACGAGGAGCGACTGTTGGTCGACCGCGATGATTCCCGCCAGTCCCGCCATGTCGAGCACCACGCCGCCGTACACCGGGACCGAGCCGCCGGAAACGCCGCTGCGCCCGGCACTGGCGGTGACCGGCACCCCCGCCGAGTGGCACACCGCCAACACCGCCGCCACCGACTCGGCGCTTACCGGGCGGGCCACGGCCCCCGCCCGCGCCGGCACCTCGCCATCAAGTGCCCAGCTCACACTGCCCGGCCACCAGTCCCGACCCGCCTCGACGAGAGCGGCAACGTCGGTGTCCACCCGGGGGCACACCTCCCTGAGTCGCACGACGAAGTCCCTGGACACGGCCACCGCGCCGGCGCGGAAACGGTCCCGCACCTCGGCCAACGGTCGCCCGAACGCCACCGGGGGCGTGGGGACGCCGTGACGGACGACCTCCATTAGCGGCCGCCGCCGTGCAGGACCAGCTCGCCGGTATCGGGCAGTCCCGCCGCCTGGCGGCACTGGCGGGCCGCCTCGACATAGGTGGCGGCTTCGTGGTCGATCTCGGCCGGCGACCAACCGAGCTCGGGGGCAATCAGCCGGGCCACCGCGGTGGCCGCGGCCGCAGCGTCGTGACAGCTCAGAAACGCCGCCCTGGTCCGCCGAGCCAGGACATCGTCCAAGGTGCGGGCCATCTCGTAACGGGCCGCGTACACCGCCTCGGCCCGGAGGTACGGCAGTCCCGGCACCAGGGGCCGAGCCAGCTCGGGGTCGGCCTCGGTCATGGCGATCACGGTTCGCGCCTCACTGCCGTAGCGGCCGGCCAGATGGGCCAACGTCACCGGATCGACGCCGAGTCGGGCGGCCGCGGCAGGGCGCCCACAACGCCCCCGCCCGTTCCGCCCCCAGCAGGCGCAACTTTTTGGTCGGGCTCCGGCGGGCGCCGCGCCCGAGCGCCGAGACCACCAGGTCGACGGTGTCCGAAGCCATACGGCGGTAGGTCGTGAGTTTGCCGCCGGTGACGGTGATAACCCCTTGCTCGGAGGACGTCACGCGGTGGCGGCGGGACAGGTCGGCAGTGCGGGCACTGGCGGCCGAGCGCACCAACGGCCGTAAACCGGCCCAGCATGCCGCGACGTCGGCAGTCGTCAGCCGGGCGCTGGTGGCGGTATTGAGCACGGCCAGGAGGTAGGCGACATCCTCGGGCCGGCACGCCGGGTCGTCCAAGGGCCCCTCGTAGTCAGTGTCGGTCGTCCCGACATAGGTGAACTCGCCCCAGGGCACGACGAAGATCGACCGCCGGTCGCCGGGGACGGGCAGCACGGCGGCGGCGGTCACGGGCAGCCGGTGGGCGGGAAAGGTGAGGTGGATGCCCTTGGCGGGCCGCAGGGTGCCGAGGGCCGCCGGGCCCTCGTCGAGTTGGCGGACACCGTCGGCCCACACCCCGGTGGCGTTGACGACGATCGCGGCCCGGATCTCGGTGCCGTCGCCGAGGCGGGCGCCGACCACCCGGCCTTCGAACCGGAGCAGCTGGTCGACCGGTGTGTAGTTGGCGGCGGTAGCGCCGTGGTTGACCACGGCCGTGCGCAGGACCGTCAAGGTCAAGCGGGCGTCGTCGGCTTTGGCGTCCCAATACAGGAAACCCGCGACCAGGCGATCGACATCCAGGTCGGGGAAATAGCCGAGGGCTTCGGACCGGCTGATCCGGCGGTGCCGCTTGCCGATCCGCAGGCCCCCGGTCAGGTCGTACTGCCACAGGGCAACCGAGTACAGGTGGGCCAGCCCCCCGGCGATGACGCCCTGATCGCCGAACAGCGGTATCAGGAACGGCACCGGCGTGACCAGGTGAGGGGCGTTGTCGAGCAGGTGCTGCCGCTCCGCCAGTGCCTCGTAGACCAGCCGGAACTCTCGTTGCTGCAGGTAACGGAGCCCTCCGTGGATGAGTTTTGACGACTTCGACGAGGTTCCCGACGCGAAATCGCGGCGTTCGACCAGGGCGGTGCGCAGCCCCCGGGCGGCGGCATCGAGGGCCACCCCGGCGCCGGTGATGCCGCCGCCGATGACGAGGACGTCGAAATCCTCCGTGGCCATGCGGCGCAGGGCCCGTTCTCGGTCAAACGGGGTGCGAGGCGCCCCGGCCAGACTTCGAGTCATCCGACCTCCGATCGCGAGCGGGGAGAAGTCGCTCGCCAGCTCTGGGCCGAGCCTCGTCAGCCTTGCCAATCCTAGGTCTGGACGGGGCGGGACGGGTCGGCAAGAATCGGCGTTGCCAAGCCGCATGGTCACCATGCAATCTGGGTAACACCCCACGGATGGCCACCCTTAAACCAAGGATTGGACTGACCCAGTGAAGAATCTGGTCTGGCGACAACGGGCCGCCTGCCGCGGTGTCGAACCCGAGATCTTCTATCCGATCTCGGAGGAAGAGGCAGAAGAGGCCAAGGCGATCTGTAGCGCCTGCGCCGTGCAGGAGACGTGCCTCGAGTACGCCCTCGGCAACCGCGAGCGCGACGGCGTCTGGGGCGGCGCGACCGAACGAGAGCGTCGCCGGATGATCCGCCAGCGCCGTCGCACGGCCTAGGCCGCCCACCAGAGCCCAGCCCGACCCCGCCCCCTTTTCCCCGCCTGCTCCCACCCGCTGGCCGGCTGCTCCCCGCCGGCTGGCCCCGACTGCTCCTACCCGCTGGCCGCCTGCTCCTGGCCCCCTGGCCGGCTGCTCCCGACCGCTGGGCAACTGCTCCCAGCCGCCCCGAGTACCGTCGGCGGCCGTGGACTGGGACCTGCCCGACGAGCTGGCGCAACTTCAGGCGTCGGTCCGGCGCCTGGCCCAGGACAAGGTGCGCCCCCGGGCCCGGGAGATCGACGAAACGGGGGAGTACCCCGACGACCTGTTCGCCGCCTTCCGGCAAGCGGGCCTGCTCGGGCTCGGGCTCCCCGAGGAGTACGGCGGCGGGGGCGGGGGGACCCTCGGCCTCACGATCGCCATCGAGGAAGTGGCCAAGTACTCCAACGCCGCCGCCCTGATGCTCCTGCTCACCCGCCTGCCGACGGGGCCGCTGTTGATCGCGGGGAGCGAGGATCAGAAGCGCCGCTACCTTCCGGCCATCGCGGCCGGCGAGACCCGAGCCGCCTTCGGGCTGTCGGAGGCGCAGGCGGGCAGCGACGTGTCTGGTATGCGCACCCGGGCGGTGCCCGCGGACGGCGGCTGGCAGTTGAACGGCGTCAAATGCTGGATGTCGGGCGTGGCCCAAGCAGACTGGTACACCGTCTTCGCCCGTACTGGCGACTCCCGGGAGTCGATCACCGCATTCATCGTCGATCGGGCAGCCCCCGGCGTCGAGGTCGGTAGCATCGACCGCAAGATGGGCGTGCGGGGCGTCGACACCGGCGAGCTCATCCTGCGGGACGCGTTCGTGGCCGAGGCGAATGTGATCGGCGACATCGGTGGCTTCCGCCTCGCCATGCTCGGCCTCAACGCCATGCGCCCGCTCGTGGCAGCCCGGGGGATTGGCCTGGCCGAGGGCGCGCTGATGTACGCCACCGCCTACGCCCAGCAGCGGGCCGCCTTCGGGCGCACGGTGGCGGATTTTCAGGGGATCCAGTGGGAGATCGCCAAGCTGGCCACCGAGATCGAGGCCGCCCGGCTGCTCACCTACCGGGCCGCGTCCTATGCCGACCTGGGCCGCTTCACCAAGGAATGGGTCCCGTACCTGTCGATGGCCAAGTACTACGCCACGGAGCTGGCCGTGCGGGCGGCCGACCTCTCACTGCAGCTGCTGGGTGCCGCCGGCTACATGAAGGACCATCCGACCGAGCTGTACTACCGCGACGCCAAGCAGCTGACGATCGTCGAGGGCACGAGCCAGATCCAGCTGGGCCTGATCGCCCGGGGCGTGCTGGACCGGGACATCTGGTGGGACTAGGGGGCGTGTGCGAATGACCGTCACACTGCAGGAGCTGGGCGGCTGGCCGTTCATCCTGGGCCGGCTGGCGTCGGGAAGCGACCTCTCCGCCGCCGAGGCGGGTGCCGCGCTGGCCGACGTGTTCGAGGGCACCGCCACCGCCTCGCAGCTGGCGGCGTTCATCTTCGGGTTGCGCTGCAAGGGCGAGACCGTCGAGGAGATGACGGGGATGGTGCAGGCCATGGTGTCGGCTGCCGAGCTCGTGCCCCTGGCGCCGGGGCTGGCTTCGGCGGTGGTGGACACCTGTGGGACCGGGGGCGACCGCAGCGGCACCATCAACGTGTCGACGATCGCGGCGTTTGTGGTGGCGGGCGCCGGCGTGCCGGTGTGCAAGCACGGCGGCCGGGCGGCCTCGTCGAAGGCGGGCTCCGCGGACCTGCTCGAGGCGCTCGGCGTGGCGATCAGCCTGGGGCCTGACGGGGTGGCGGCGTGCGTGGCGGAGGCAGGGATGGGGTTCTGCTTCGCTCCTCGTTTCCACCCGTCGATGCGCCACGCGGGGCCGACGCGCCGGGAGCTGGGGGTGCCGACGGTCTTCAACTTTCTCGGTCCTCTGGCCAACCCCGCCCGGGTACGGCGCCAGGTCGTCGGCGTCTCCGACCCCACCATGGCCGACAAGATGGTCGGAGTGCTGGCGGCCAACGGAGCCACCCACACGCTGGTCGTCTACGGCCACGACGGGCTGGACGAGTTGACGACGACGGACTGCTCGACGGTCGTGTCGTCCATTGGGGGAGTGGTGACGTCATACCAGGTCGACCCCGTGGCGCTCGGTCTGGCGCGGGTGGCAAAAGCGGACCTTCTCGGTGGTGACGCCGCCATCAACGCCGACTTCGCCCGGCGGGTATTGGCCGGGGAAAAGGGGGCCCGGCGTGACATCGTCCTGCTCAACGCGGCCGCGGGGCTGATCGCCGGGGGGGCGGCGGCCGACCTTGCCTCAGGCCTGGTCCTGGCCGCGGCCGCCATTGACGACGGGCTGGCGGAAGAGCGGTTGCGGCGGCTCGTGGCGGTGTCGCAGGCCCAGGCGGGGGCGGCTTAAGGGCCGGGGCTTGGGGCGGTTCGGGGGCGGGGGCTTGGGGGCGGGGGCTTGGGGCGGTTCTCTGCGGGGGCTTGGGACCGTTTGGGCGATGTGGAGCGGGGGCTCGGGGCGGTTCGGGGGCGGGGCTCGGGGGCGGGGGCTTCGGGCGGTTTTGAGCGGTTCGGCGGCCGGGGGCTTTGGCAGGCGCGGGGGCGGGAGTGCGGGGGCTTCGGGCGGTTCGAGCGTTTCGTAGCGCGTGTCGATCCCCAAAGTGCTTTGAAACGACGGAATACCGTCGTTTCAAAGCACTTTGGGTCGTGGCGCCCTACCGGGCCAGCCTGGCGGGCGCCGGTGCGGCGGCGGGCATCAGCGTTTGGCCGCCGGGGGGGTGGGGCAGCTCCCGCAGGGCGGCCTCGACGGAGTCCATCCGCTCGTGGAGGTCGGGGAAGGGCATCGCCGAGGCGGCCGCCTGGTCGAGGCGCAGGCGCCAGTCGCTGCTTAGGCGATGGAGGCGGCCGGTGGACAACTCGATCTCGCGGACAGCGGCGGTCAGCTGGGTCAGGTGGGCTCGGCGGACCGCGGGGTGGAGGGCGTTGACGGCGACGAGGCAGTCGTCGGTCGAGGCAGCCCGCCCAACCAGCTCGCCAGCGACGTCCTGGAGGGTCTGGGCGGCGGGGGAAATGGCCACGGAGAGGTTGGCGGCGGAGACAGCACGGCGCAGCCGGCGGTGCAGGCGCGCCGGCGCCCCGAAGGAGACCAGCCATGACAGCGGTGCCGCCGAGCGCCGGCCGGGCACCACCCGGTTGGCGCGGCGGAGCTTGTGCAGCACCCAAGCCGCCGGTAGAACGCAGGTGACGGCGATAAGAAGATTGACCACAAGGACCGCGGTGAAGAAGTCAGCCACCCCTCGATGCTACGTCCCGAGATCCCACATGGCCTCAAGATCGTGGCGGCTGAAGGCCTGGAACGCCACCAGGGTCCTGGTATTGGTGATCCCCGGAAGGCTCGAGATGCGCCGTGTCACGACATCGGCCAGTTCGTCGTGTTCGCGAACCCGGATGATCGCCACCAGGTCGGCCTCGCCGGCGACGGAGTACACCTCGGCAACGCCGGCGACATCAGCTAACTCGCCGGCCAGGTCGGCGACGCGGCCCGGCTCGGCATCGATCAGGACAAAGGCATGAACCACCATGAACTGCACGTTAGGGGCTGCAAGTTCGGGGCGTTAGGGTGGCCCGTGTGGCACCCGTTGCTCACTACCGCTGTACCGCCTGCGGCAACGTGACCCGTTTCGACGTCACGATGACCCGGCGGACCAGGGCCTTCTACCACTTCACCGTGGGAGGCGATCTGACCGTCGAGGAGGAGCAAGTGCTGGCCGACGATATCGAGGAAGTGTCGTGCCGGTGGTGTGGCTCGGCCCACGCAGTCGAGACCGTCGCGGCGGTCGCCGACAGCGAGGTCTGAGCGGATCGGGTCGTTGTGCCTGGAGTTATGGTCACATCCAGCGTTCATGATGGCGGCATGAGCCTCGTGATCAGTTGCGACGAATGTTGTATGCAGCACACCACCCAATGTCGGGACTGTGTGGTGACGTTTCTCTGCGACGAGTCCGGTGATGCCGTCATCATCGACGCCGACGAGGAGCGCGCCGTGCGGATGCTGAGCCGCGTCGGCCTCGTGCCGCTGCTGCGCCACCGCCCGCAGAGCACCTGTGCCTGAATAACCGCTGGTCAGGCCCATCGCAAGGTGCGCCAGATCGGGAGGCAGAGGTGGTAGCGTTTTTTTGAAGGGGTCCGACCGGACGCCAGCGTACGGGGGCTCGGTGCAACAGCTCCATCTTGTCGGATTCACAACCGATCACAAGGGGCTTATTCTCGGGACGCGACGCGGCGCCGATCAGGGGAGCTTTGTCGTCAATCTGGACCGGGCAATGGTCGAGCAGATCGAGGCGCTGCTCCGGCTGCAGGCTGGAGAGGACGGCAGCGACGTCGTAAAGAGAGCCACGGGCAACGGGACCGGGGTGTTGCTCCACCGTCCCAAGGCCCAGAGCAAGCTGACTCCTCGCCAGGTGCAGGCGCTTTTGCGCACCGGCAGCAGTGTCGGCGAAGTCGCCGAAGAGGCGGGCATGTCGGAGGACTGGGTCGGGCGATTCGCGCCCCCGGTGCTGGCCGAACAGGCCCGTGTGATCGAAAAGGCCGTCGGGCTCACCTACAACAAGCCTCGGATCGGCCCTTCTACGCAAACACTGGGCGAGTCGGTCCTCTGGAACCTGGCCGAGCGCGGCATCATCCTGTCGGGCCCTGCCGTCGACGACGCCTGGACGGCGTTCCAGCAGCCCGATGGCGGCTGGGTGGTGCGCGTGTCCTACCTTTCCGAGCGGCGCCGCCAGCACGCCGACTGGACGATCGACATGACCCATGGCGTGCTGAAGGCGGTCAACCGCTTGGGCAACGAGCTGGCCTATGTCGAGGCCGGCCGTCGCCGCCCTGCCGCCCTGCCACCCGCCACGCCGATTTCGGCGTCGGCGCAACGGGCGGCGGTGGCTCCGCCCCGGGCGGTGGTCCCCGCCCCCAAGGCGGCGCGTCCCTCGGGCCGTCTCTCCCTCCTGGCCAGCGGGACCGGGATAAGCCGCACCGCGCCGCCGCAGCCGAGTAGTTCGAGCCGCGAGCGGCCGCCGGCACCCGCCCCGTCAGCGGTATCAGGGCCGGAAAGCCGCCCAGAACCGGCGGCGGCGGCTGCGGCCACTGCCGCACCGCCGACCGAGCGCCGTCCCCGGCCATTGCGCCCTCTCTCAGCGGCCGCTTCCGAGGAGTCCAAGGCGCCAGCATCCGCTTCCACTCCGCCATCTACGGCAAGCGAGAAGCCGCGGCGCGAGCGCCCGTTGCGGGCACCGTCACGCATGACCCGCGACGAGTCGTCCGAACCGCCGATGGCCACCACCACGCGGCGACCGGTCGTCTCCCCTCGAGCTTCGCCCACCCAGGCTGCATTGGCAGAGCCGGCGCCGCCGGTGGCCAGCCGCTTCAGTCCTCCCCATTCCGCTCGCGAGCGCAAGACGTCGACAGCCGAGCGCTTTGGTGTTGGGCGATCCGGCTTGGCGGCGACGCCCAACAACCACACCGCCTCTGGTTCGGAGCCCGATCCTGGGCCGGCGCCGTCGGACGAGCCCAAGGCGCCCCGGCGGCCCCTTCGGGCCCGCCCGATTGTCGTCGATGCAGATCCGGCGGAATCCGATCTGCTCTTCGCCCCGACCTCGGACCACGACCACGACCCGGTCACCGCTCCCGTTCCCGCGATTGACATCCTCTCCCTGGATGTCGATGGTGACGTGGACGGGCTCGAATACGGGACTGACCCGGCGCCGTCGCGCGGCGACCAGGTCCTCATACGGGCCGGGCAGGCAGGAGCGCCCGAGGGGGCGGCTGCCTCCCGAGCCACCCGGGGCCGGTTGACGCCCGAGGAACGGCAGAGCCGGGCCGGTCGGCGCAAGCTCCGGCGCCGGGGCGGGGAGCCGCAGTAACGCAGTCGTTGTGCGACGAGTTGCGCGCCATCGGATTGGCCGCCGGACTCGATGCCGTCGGCATCGCCGCTGCCACTGCCTTCACCGAGACCCGCGGACACCTTGAGGCCCGGCGAACGGCCGGCCTGCACGGGGGGATGGCGTTCACCTACCGCAACCCGGCCCGGTCTACTGAGCCGCAACGCATCGTCGCCGGTGCCCAGGCCCTCGTGGTCGGGGCCCGGCGGTACCCCTCGCAGCGTACGGGTGCCGCCTCTACGGCCGGCGTGGCGACAGGTGCCGCCGGGGCGCCCGGTGGAGCTGCGGCCGGTGGTGACACTGTCGCAGCCGGTGGCGCTGTAGCAGGCGGCGGCGCTGTGGCAGGCAGCGGGGCAGCGGCGACCGGTGTTGTCGCCCGGTATGCGTCCGACGACCACTACGGACCGCTTCGCCACGCCCTCGGTGTCATCGCCGAGAGGCTGCAGCGCGACGGTTGGCAGGCGCGGGTGATTGCCGACGACAACGCCCTGGTCGACCGCGAGGCCGCTCGACGGGCCGGTCTCGGCTGGTACGGGAAGAACACCAACCTCCTCCTGCCGGGACTGGGATCGTGGTTCGTTCTCGGCAGTGTCGTGACCGATGCCCCGCTACCGCCGGCGGTGGAGTTGGTCGCCGATGGCTGTGGCGCCTGCCGGCGCTGCCTCCCCGCCTGCCCGACGGGTGCGCTGGTGGCGCCGGGCGTGCTCGACGCCCGGCGTTGCCTGGCCTGGCTGGTCCAGGCGCCCGGGGTGTTTCCGCTCGAGTACCGGGCGGCGCTCGGCGACCGTCTCTACGGTTGCGACGACTGCCAGGAGGTCTGCCCGGAGAACGCTGCCGCGGTGCGGATCGTGCTCGCCCCGACGGGGGCCGGCGGCGACGGCGGCGTCGGCGCAAGAGGTGGCCTCGGTGCAAGAGATAGCGCCGGTGGGGGCGGTGGCCCGAGCGGAGGAAGTGGCGCCGGCGAGGGTCAGGATCGGTTCCGGCCCGGCCCCGGCGACCGCCCCACCGTCGACCTGCTCGAGCTGCTTGCCGCCTCTGACGCCGAGCTGATGGACCGTTACGGTCGGTGGTACATCCCCAGGCGCGAGCCCCGGTACCTGCGCCGCAACGCCCTCGTCGTCCTGGCCAACACCGCCGACGGCCATGACGTGGGTGTCGAAGCGGCGCTGGTCCGAGCCTTGGCCGATGCCGACCCGATCCTGCGGGGCCACGCGGTTTGGGCTGCTGCCCGGCTCGGGCGCCACGATCTCCTGGCCACGGTGGCCGGCGACGAGCATCCCGACGTGCGGCGCGAACTCGAAATCGCAGCCTCCGATCTGACGTAGCCAGCGGTAGGTGAGAGGCTAAAGCCTTCCCGGCGCCCCAGCTGCGCCGGGCTCCGACCAGCCGTGACCCATCTCCTCGTCACCAACGACTTTCCCCCCAAGGTCGGAGGCATCCAGTCCTACCTGTGGGAGTTGTGGCGACGCCTTCCTGCCGGCGATGTGACGGTCTTCACGGCCGCCCATCGCGGAGCCCACGTGTTCGACAAGGCGCAGCCGTTTCGCATCGTCCGCAGCCGCCGGCCCGTCCTGCTCCCGACCCGGGCGCTGACCCGCCGAATCGGACGCCTGGCGACCGAGGTGGGGGCCAAGGCGGTGATCCTTGACCCTGTTCTTCCCGTCGGCCTTGTGGGGCCGCACCTCGATCTGCCCTACGGGGTAGTCCTGCACGGGACCGAGATCACGGTACCGGGCCGGTTGCCCGCCAGCCGGCAATTGCTGGCCCGGGTGATCTCGCAGTCCTCGCTCGTCATCGCGGCCGGGGGCTACCCCGAGAGCGAGGCGCGACGCGCCGTCGGAACGGGCCCCTTTCCCCCGGTGGTGCAGATTCCCCCCGGCGTCGACACCGAGCGCTTTCACCCGTTGGCGGCCATCGACCGGGTCGCCACCCGGACCCTTCTGCAGCTGCCCCCCAATGGACCGCTGGTCGTCAGCGTCAGCCGGTTGGTACCCCGCAAGGGGATGGACGTCCTGATCCGGGCGGCGGCGTTGCTGGCCGGGACCTACCCCGATCTGACGGTGGCGATCGCCGGCAGCGGGCGCGACCTTCCCCGCCTGCGACACCTGGTGCGCACCACCGGCGCCCCGGTCCGGCTTCTCGGCCGACTGGCCGACGCCGACCTGCCGGCGTTGTACGGCAGCGCCGACGTGTTTGCCATGTGCTGCCGGCGCCGGTGGCTCGGGCTCGAGCAGGAGGGCTTCGGGATCGTGTTCTTGGAGGCGGCGGCGTGCAGCGTGCCTTCGGTCGCCGGCGACAGCGGGGGTGCCGCCGAGGCGGTCGGGGACGGCAAGACTGGGGTGGTCGTGCGCAACCCCGACAGCCCTGAGGCGGTGGCCGCCGCTCTGAGGCGCCTCATCGACGACCCCGAACTGGCGTCGGCCTATGGCCAGGCCGCTCGGGCGCGCGCCGAGATGGAGTTCGACTACGACTTCCTGGCGCAGCGGCTCGCCTCCGGCATAGCCGGCCTGGTCGGCGGCGGGAGCGGGGGGCTGGCGGTATGACCCCGTCGCAGCGAAGCCGGCCTCGTCAGGGGAGTGGGGTCGCCCAGTGACCCGGTCGCCGCGAAGTCGGCCTCGCCAGGGGAGTGGGGTCGCCCGCCTGACCTGGTCGCAGCGAAGCCGGCCTCGTCAGGGGAGTGGGGTCGCCCAGTGACCCGGTCGCAGCGAAGCCGGCCTGATCGCGGCGCGGCGGCGGGTGGCGTCAGCCCGTCCCCAGGTGGCCGGTCGGGCGCCAAGCCGGCGCGGGCCATGCCCGGGGGCGCCGAGGCCGTCCGGGCCGAGCGCCAGGCCCGCCTGGCGGCCGCGGCCGCGGCCGGGGCCGCTGTCGCACCTGATGGGACGCCGGCGGGGGCGGCGGGGCTCCCGGGGGCCGGGTCTGGGGTCATCCAAGGCCAGCGGATCATCGCGTCGGCGTGGATCGGCACCGCGGTCTATGTCGTGGCGACGGCGATCGCCACTTTCGTCCCCGAGGCCCGCATCCCCGTGGTCGTGGTCGACCTCCTCCTGCTGCTCGCCGGCAGCGGGTTGTACTTCTGGGGCTGGGGCCTGGCCGCGAGACGAAGCCGGCAGGACCAGATCACGCTGTGGAACCTCATCCTGCTCGAGGACGTGGCGCCCAACCGGGTGCGAGCCCGGCTGCTCGGAGCTCTCGCGGTGGAGGTGATCGTGGCCGCGGCAACCTGCTGGATCACCGCCGCTCTTGCGTTCGGGTGGCTGGTGCCGGTGTGGGGTCTGGCGCACTGCGAGTTTTGGGGGGCGCGATACGGAGTGTTTCCCGCCCGCACGCCGCCCGACGGCGATGGCCCGAACGGGATGCGCCGCCGTGACCGGCGATAACCTCCATCCGTCGTGCCGCTCATCTTCGGTCTCCTTGTGCTCGAGTCCATCCCGTTGCTGGCCCTCATCGACTGCATCGGTCGCGAGCCCGATGAGTTTGCGGGGGGCGCGGAGGACCGCCGGGGGTGGATCCTGTGGCTGGTGGTGGCGGTCGCCACTGCGTGGTTCCTGGTCGGCAACGGCATCGTGCTCGGCTACTACTACACGGTGGTCCGGCGAAACGCTGCCCGGTTCTGACCGCGGCCGGACAAGAGGAGACAGGCGAACGTGGAGGAACAGGTCGCCGAGCGAGCGATGATCCGGGCGACGCCGGAGGCGTTGTTCGCCATTCTCACGGATTTCGAGTCGTACCCGTCGTGGTCAGGCGACGTCAAGGCGGTGCGGGTCCTCGAGCGCGATGAGCAAGGTCGGGGGATCAAGGTCGTGTTCCGTGTGGCCGCCTTTGGGCGCAGCACCTCGCCCACCTTGGTCTATGACTACAGCGGGGCCCCCTGGCACCTGTCGTGGGTCCAGGAGTCGGGTGACCTGACCCGCCGCTACGACGGCTCTTATTCGTTCGAGGCCTCGGAATCCGAAGGCGACAGCGAAGAAACCGAGGTCCGCTACACACTCACGGTGGACCTGAAGGTCCCCCTCCCCGGATTCGTCAAGCGCCGGGCCGAGAGCCTGGTCGGCGTCAAGGTGCTCCGGGAGTTGAAGGCCCGGGCGGAGCGGTGAGCCCCGCGCCAGTGGCCGGGGTGCCATGCCGGGTGCTGCTCTTCACCGGCAAAGGCGGGGTCGGCAAGACATCGGTCGCGGCCGCGACCGCGTTGCGATGTGCCGACAGCGGACTGCGGACGCTGGTGCTGTCGACCGACAGCGCCCACAGCCTGGGCGATACCTTCGACCTTTTTCTCGACGGTCAACCTCGGAAGGTCTGCGAGGGGCTGTGGGCCCAGCAGCTCGATGCCACCGAGCGGCTGGAGGAAGCGTGGGGAGACATCCAGGACTACCTGCGGGAGCTGTTCGGCTGGGCCGGGGTGGACACGGTCGAGGCCGAGGAGCTGTCCATGCTGCCGGGATTGGAGGAGGTATTCGCCCTCTCCGACATCAAGGGCCACGCTGACTCCGGGCAATGGGACGTGGTGGTCGTGGACTGCGCCCCGACGGCGGAGACCATCCGGCTGCTCTCGCTGCCCGACGTCCTCGCCTGGTACATGGACCGGGTCTTCCCCGTCGAGCGCCGCGTGGTCCAGACGATGCGTCCCCTGCTGAGCCGCCTGACAACGATGCCGGTGGCCGGCGATCACGTCTTCGGTGCCGCCCGGCGTATGTACGACGGGCTGGAAGGCGTCCGGACGCTGCTGACCGACGGCGATCGCAGCACGATCCGGCTGGTGGTGAACCCCGAGAAGGTCGTCATTGCCGAGGCCCGGCGCACCGCCACCTACCTCTCGCTGTTCGGGTATCGCGTCGACGCAGTGGTGGCCAACCGCCTCCTGCCCGACGCCGTCACCGATCCCTGGTTCAAGGCGTGGAAAGAGGCCCACGCCGAGCACCTCGCCACGATCGAGGCCGGGTTCGCCCCGCTGCCGGTATTGCGGGCCGAGCTGGCCGCCGATGAACTGGTCGGCACGGACCGCCTCCGGGACTTTGCCGATGCCCTCTACGGCGACCTCGATCCCACCGGCATCCTGCACCGCGGCGAGGCGCTCGAGATCATCTCCCGCGGCGCGACGCTGGTCCTTCGCCTGGCGTTGCCGTTTGTCGATCGGGACGATCTCGACGTCGGCCGGCGCGACGGCGAGTTGCTGGTCCGCGTCGGTCCCCACCGCCGGGCGATCATGTTGCCCGACTCCCTTCGCCGGCGCGAGGTCGTCAGCGCCGCCATGGTGTCCTCGTGGCTGGAGGTGACCTTCGAATGACCAATACCCAGCGGGACCGGGCGGAAGCCGCTTTCGGGCACATGCAGCATGCCGCCAAAGAGATGATCCTGGCGGCGCACGATGCCCTGGAGATCCTCGACGAGGCGGTCACCAGCGCCGGTGCCGGGAAGATACTCAACCACCTCGACGAGATCCGCCGGTTGGTGTTCACCGATCCCGGGGACACGCGCACGGCAGGGGCTGCTGAGTCGGAACGAGACGAGCACACCACGGTCGCGGCGCCCCACGGACCGTCCGGTCAGGCCGCATCCGCCGGGACTCCATCATCATCCCGCCCACGTCACCACAGCCGGGTCGAGCGGATCCCCGTGCGCTGATCGATAGCAAAAGAGATAGCCGACAGAGCGGGCGTAGCCTCCGCGACATGACGATTTACGACACCGATCTCCATCGACTCAATGGCGAGCCCCTAGACCTGCACGGACTCGAGGGCCAGGCGGTGCTCATCGTCAACGTGGCTTCCCAGTGCGGCCTCACACCGCAGTACACCGGTCTGGAGCACCTGCAGGAGCGTTTCGGCGACCGAGGCTTTACCGTGCTCGGCGTGCCCTGCAACCAGTTCGGTGGCCAGGAGCCGGGCAACGCCGAGGAGATCGCCACCTTCTGCTCGGTCAACTACGGCGTCACCTTCCCGATCACCGAAAAGGTCGAGGTCAACGGCGATGACCGCCACCCGCTTTACCAGGAGTTGGTGGATCAGCCCGATTCCACCGGCGCCGCCGGCGACATCCAGTGGAACTTCGAGAAGTTCCTCGTCTCGCCCGGCGGGAAGATCGTGGCGCGATTCCGTCCCATGACCGAGCCCGAGGCCGATGAGGTTGTCGGGGCCATCGAAGCCGTTCTGCCCCACTAAGTCCTCCGGCGTGGGTCCCGTTATTGCCATCGGAGATCCCGCCGACCAAAAAGTCGACGAGTACCGCAACCTCACCGATGCCGCCCTCCGTCAGCGCTGTGAGCCCGCCGCGGGACTGTTCATGGTCGAGGGCGTGGCTGCCATCCGCCAGCTGCTGGCGTCGCAGTACCCGGTCCGTTCGCTCCTGGTCACCGAGCCTCGGCTCGCGGAACTCACGCCCGCCCTGGCCGCCACGGCCGGCGCCTGGCCCGTCTACACCGCGGACGTGGAAGTGCTACGGGCGGTCACCGGCTTCCATTTCCACCGCGGCGCCCTGGCCGCGGCCAACCGGCTGCCGCCGGCGCGCTGGCAGCAGATCGTCGGCGCTCGGCTGGTCACGGTGGCCGAGGGCATCGGGGACCACGAGAACATGGGTGCCCTTTTCCGCAACGCCGCCGCCTTCGGCGTCGGTGCCATCCTCCTCAGCCCGAGCTCGGTGGACCCGCTGTACCGCCGGGCCGTCAGGGTCTCGATGGGCCACGTCCTTCGAGTCCCCTGGGCCCGTATGGAGCCGTGGCCGGAGGGATTGGATGAGTTGCGAGCCGTGGGCTACCAGGTCCTGGCGCTGACCCCTGAAGCCACGGCCCTCCCGCTGCACGCGGTCGGGGGCGCCGGCGCCGGGCGAACTGCGGTGTTGGTCGGAGCCGAAGGCCCTGGCCTGACGGTGGGTGCGCTGGCGATGGCCGACCAGCGGGTCCGCATCCCGATGGCAACCGAAGTGGATTCGGTGAACGTTGCCACGGCCGCCGCCATTGCCTTCCACGCACTGGCCCCTGCCTGACCGGGAGGGGGGTGGGCGGTAGGGGGTGTTGTGGGACCGTTTTGTGTCCAGGGGTGCCGCCCGCCGGGGAGGGGGGTGGGCGGTAGCGGGGGTTGTGGGGCCCTTTTGTGTCCAGGGGTGCCGGCCGCCGGGGAGGGGGGTGGGCGGGGTTGTGGGGCCCTTTTCTGTCCAGGGGTGCCGCGCCGGGAGGGGGTGGGGTGTTCTGGGGCCCTTTTGTGTCCAGGGGTGCCGGCCGCCGGGGAGGGGGGTGGGCGGTAGGGGGTGTTCTGGGGCCCTTTTTGTGTCCAGGGGTGCCGCCCGCCGAGACGAGGGGTGGTCGCTAACGGGGCACCTGGGGCCCTTTTGTGTCCAGGGGTGCCGGCCGCCGGGGAGGGGGGTGGTCGTTAGCGGGGTGTCTGGGGCCCCCGTGGACCAGGCCCCCGAGCGCCCCGAGGCATCGAACCCCCAAATGCGTGTCCCGGGCCAGCCCCTAGCCTCAGGGGCGAATGACCGACCGAGTGATTGGCGTCGATATCGGTGGCACCAAGATCCTGGCTCTCGAACTGAATCCCGACGGTGGCATGGGCGCCGAGGTGAAGGCACCCACCCCCCTCGGGGGGGAGGCGGTCCTCGACGCCGCCGCCGACGTGGTCCGCCAGCTGGGCGGGGTCGACAAGTTGGGCGTCGGCGCCCCGGGCCTGGTCGATCGCGCTGGAGTGCTGCAGTTCGCGCCCAACCTTCCCCACGTGGTCGGCCTGGCGGTGAAGACCGGGCTCGAAAACAGGCTGCCCGACACCGACATCGTCGTCGACAACGACGCCACGTGCGCCGCCTGGGCCGAGCGGGAGCTCGGCGCCGGCCAGGGGAGCCGCGACCTGCTGATGGTGACCCTGGGCACCGGCATCGGCGGCGGCCTCGTCTCAGGCGGACGCCTCCTGCGGGGCAGCAACGGCTTCGCGGGCGAGATCGGCCACATGGTGGTCGACGCCCACGGCCCTCCCTGCCCCTGCGGCAAGCATGGATGCTGGGAGCGCTTCGCCTCGGGGAGCGGGCTGGCCCGCCTCGGGCGCGAGGCGGCCGAGGCCGGCGCCGCCCCCCGGCTGGTCGCTCTGGCCGGTGGCGACCCGATGGCCGTGCGAGGTGAACATGTCACCAAGGCGGCTGGTGAGGGGGACCCGGGGGCACGGGCAGTCGTCGAGCGCTTCGCCTGGTGGGTCGGTCTCGGCCTGGCCAACCTGGCCAACATTTTCGATCCGGAGTGCATCGTCCTCGGTGGCGGCCTGGCAGGCTCCGGCGGTCTGTTCCTGGAGCCGGTGCGGGCGGCTTTCAAAGACCTGCTCGAAGGCGCCCCCAACCGCCCACCCATCCGCATCGTTGTCGCCCACTTCGGCTCCCGGGCCGGTGCCGTGGGTGCCGCGCTGCTGGCGAGGCAAGGGTGAGAGTCGGGCTGATCGCCCCGGTGTTCGCCCGCGACCCCAACCCGGCGATCCAGGTTGCCCGGCAGGCCGACGAGGGTGGCCTCGACGGCGTGTTCAGTTACGACCACCTTTTTCCCATCAACAGCCCGCACCGGCCGTCGTTGTCCGCCCTGCCGATGCTCGCCGCCATGGCCACGCAAACCGAGCGGATTGCCATCGGGACGCTGGTCAGCCGGGTGACGATGCTGCCCCTGCCGGTCCTGCTCGACGCCCTGGCCACACTGGACGAGATCGCCGGCGGGCGGGCGATCGCGGGCCTCGGGACCGGCGACCGCCTGACCCAGCCCGAGAACCAGGCGTACGGTCTGGAGTTTCCCTCGCTCGACGAGCGGCTGGCGCTTCTCACCGAGGCCGCCCGGGGCCTCCGGCAACGAAACATCCGCACCTGGATCGGGGGCCGTTCCCGGGCGGTGCGGGCCATCGCGGCCCATGAGGCCGATGCCTGGAACTCTTGGGACGGACCACTCGACGAGCTGAAGAGCTTTGCGGCGGCAAACCAAGGCAACTGCGAGGCGACCTGGGGAGGCCCGCCGCCGCCCGACGGCGCCCTCGCCGCCCACCTGTTGAGCCTCGCCCAATCAGGCGTCAGCTGGGCCGTCTACGGGCCGCCGCCGAGCACCGACTGGGGTCCCTTCGTCGCCAAATTGGCGGGAGCCGCAAAAGCCGTCCGGTAGCCTCGAACCACATGGAGTTCCGCCGGATCAACGGCCTGCCGCCCTACGTCTTCGCCATCATCAACCAGTTGCGGGACCAGGCGCGTCGTGCCGGCGACGACGTGATCGACATGGGATTCGGCAACCCCGACATCCCAAGCCCCGACATCGCGGTCGAAAAGCTCTGCGAGGCGGCGCACAATCCTCGCAACCACCGCTACTCGGCGTCACGGGGGATTCCTAAGCTGCGGCTGGCGGTGGCCAACTTGTACCTGCGCCGCTTCGGCGTCGAGCTCGACCCCGACACCGAGGTCGTGACCACCATCGGCGCCAAGGAGGGGCTGTCGCACCTGATGTGGACCCTCGTCGGGCCGGGCGACACCGCCCTCGTGCCCACCCCGAGCTACCCGATCCACATCTACGCCCCCCTGTTCGCGGGCGCCGACGTCCAGCAGGTGCGCCTCGGCCCCGACCAGGACTTCTTCGCCAACCTCATGGACAGCTGGGAGTCGACGTGGCCCCGGCCCCGGGTCATCGTCTTCTCCTTTCCCCACAACCCGACCACCGAGACCGTCGACCTGGCATGGATGCAGCGACTGGTCGACTTTGCCCGCGAGCGCGACGTGGTTCTGGTGCACGATTTCGCCTACTCCGACACCGCGTTCGACGGCTACCAACCCCCCTCCATTCTCCAGGTGCCCGGGGCCAAGGATGTCGCGGTCGAGTTGTACACCTTGACCAAGAGCTTCTCGATGGCCGGGTGGCGGGTGGCGTTCCTGGTCGGTAACCCCGAGATCGTGGCCGCCCTCACCAAGCTCAAGAGCTACCTCGACTACGGCACCTTCCAGCCGATCCAGATCGCGGCGATCGTGACCATGAACGAGGCCCCCGACTACCCCAAGTTCGTCAACGAGATCTACCAGTCCCGCCGCGACGCCGTGTGCGAGGGACTGGCCCGCATCGGCTGGGAGATCGACAAGCCCAAGGCCACCATGTTCGTGTGGGCGCCGATCCCCGAGCCGTACCGGGACATGGGATCGCTCGAGTTCTCCAAGCTACTGGTCACCGAGGCCAGCGTGGCCACCTCGCCGGGCGTCGGGTTCGGCCGCGGCGGGGAGGGTTTCGTCCGCTTCGCGCTCATCGAAAACGAGAAGCGCATCGCCCAGGGCGTCCGCAACCTCCGCAAGACTCTCGTCAAGTTGTAACGGGTTGTAACAAGGCCGGGGAAAAGGGAGATAGGTGGTGGCCTAGCCTGGTGGGCGGACATGACTTACTGGCTCCTGAAGGTGATCCTCACCCCGCTCCTGCGGTTCTTCTTTCCCGTCACGGTGGAGGGGCTGCACAACGTCCCGACGGACGGGCCGGTCATCCTGGCCAGCAATCACGTCTCGTTCTCCGACTCGGTCTTCCTGCCCCTCGTGCTGCGGCGCCGGGTCACCTTCGTGGCCAAGGCGGAATACTTCGAGAACAAGAAGACGGCGTGGTTCTTCCGGGCCATCGGCCAGATCCCGATCAAGCGGGAGGGCGGCTCGGCCTCGCAACGGGCGCTCGACTCGGCCAAGGAGATCCTCGACGACGGCGGCGTGTTCGGGATCTACCCCGAGGGAACCCGCTCGCCGGACGGGCGCCTGTACAAGGGCCACACCGGTGTCGCCCGGCTGGCGCTGGCCTGCCACTGCCCGGTCGTTGCCGTGGCCATGGTCGGGACCCGGGAGGCGCAGCCGATCGGCCAGGTCAAGCCCCGGCTCTTCATGCCGATCACGGTGCGCTTCTCCGAGCCCATGTACTTCCACCGGTTCTACGACCGCCAGGACGATCCGCTGGTGCTGCGGCAAATCACCGATGAAATCATGTTCACCCTGCGGGAGCTGACAGGCCAGGTGTACGTCAACCGCTATGCCAAGCGGGGCGAAGCGGTCGAAGGGGTGAGCGCGGAATCGTCGGCGGTGGTGGCGGCCCGGCGGGTGGCGCCCGCGCCGACCGCCATTCCCGCGTAAACAACCGCAGATGTAACCACCCCGTCCCGCCGGGGAAACCCCCCGTTTACACCCTCCCCCTAACGTTGCGACAGTGACAACCTTCGTGGTCCGGGTCTGGGTCCCCGACCGGCCCGGTGCCCTCGGCGCCGTGGCCAGCCGCATCGGAGCGGTGCGGGGCGATCTCGTCGGGATCGACATCCTCGAGCGAGGCGGCGGCCGTGCTATCGACGAGTTGCTCGTCGACCTGCCCGACGAAGACCTGGTGCCGCTTCTGATTACCGAGGTCTCCGAGGTCGACGGGGTCGACGTCGAGGATGTGCGGCCCGCCGCCGACTGGTTGTCCGACCCTCGCCTCGACGCCTTGGAGACCGCCGCGGTACTGGTGGATCAGCACAACGTGAGCGCCCTCCTCGACCGCTTGGCGTCGCACGCCGCCCATGACTTCACCGGCGACTGGGCCGCGGTGGTCGACCTCTCGTCGCCTGTTCCTCTCGCCACCGTCGGACCCGTTCCTCCGGCGCCGTGGTTGGAGGCATTCATCACCGGGAGCCGGGCGTCGGTCCCCGGCTCCTGCCTGGGGGGACCCGACGACGTGGCCTGGGCCGAGTTGGACACCGCCAGCATGGTGCTGGTAGTTGGGCGCCGGGGTCGACCGTTCCGCTCGCGGGAGCGTCAGCAGCTGAACGCCCTGGCCCGCATCGCCAACCACCGCTGGGTGGAACTGGTGACCAGGGTAAGCCGCATGATCCACCCGAGCGCAACGCCCTAGCCGCACCGGCCGGGACTACGTCAGGGCGTGACCAGCGGGCGGCGGGCGACGGGGCTCTGCAGGCGCCAGCGCGACCGCGGCAGGCGCCGCGGGCCGGGACGCTGGCGGCGGAGCAATCGCTGGGACGCGGCTTGGTGGAGCAGCCGAGCGTGGCGGTCAGCAGTGAGCTCGGCAAGCAAGACGGGGTGCATTAGGCCACCTCCACAAGTTCGGGGTGCCGGCGGCCGATGAGGTGGGTTCCGGCGGTGCCGCACGGGCACCGCCAGTGGACCTCTACGCCGTCGGCACGGTTGACGAGCTGTTCGATGTGCTCGGCGAAGAGCAGCACTCGACGGCCGTGACCGGGGCAATGGACAGCGAACATGTAGCTATTGTCACCCTGGCGGCGAGGCGATGTAAGTGGCAGAATAGACACTGTGCGAAAAGAAGCTGCCAACAAAGTCCGGCGCCACACCGTCGCCGCTGTGGTATTCGACGGGGTGTCGCCTTTTGAGTTCTCGGTGGCCTGCGAGGTGTTCGGGGTCGACCGGTCCGACGATGTCGGCGCTCCCTGGTACCGCTTCGTCGTCTGCGCCGCCGGGCCGTCACCGATCACCGCGTCCACCGGTTTCACCATCGGGACCCGCCACGGGCTCGAGGCGCTGCGACGGGCCGACACTATCTTGGTCCCGGCCGGCAACGCCGAAAACAACCAGGAATTGCTGGAGGCGCTCCGCCAGGCCCACAAGCGCGGCGCGCGGATCATGTCGGTGTGCACCGGTGCTTTCATCCTGGCCGCCGCCGGCCTGCTCGACGGCCGGCCCGCCACGACTCATTGGCGGCACGCGGCCGAGTTGGCCCGCCGTTTCCCCTTGATCGACGTCGACCCCGACGTGCTGTACGTCGACGACGGCGACATCCTCACCTCGGCGGGGACGGCCGCGGGCATCGATCTGTGCCTGCACGTCGTGCGCCTCGACTATGGAGCCGAGGCCGCCAACCTCGTGGCCCGGCGCATGGTGGTGCCGCCGCACCGCGCCGGGGGCCAGGCCCAGTTCGTCAACCAACCGGTCCAGGACCTGCCCGCCCACGACCCGTTCACCGAAACCCTGAACTGGGCCGTGGCGCACCTCGATAGCGACCTGTCGGTCAGCGAACTGGCCGGGCGGGCCGCGATGAGCCCCCGGACCTTCGCCCGGCGCTTCGTCGACGCCCACGGGACGACGCCGCACCAGTGGCTCCTGCGCCAGCGCGTCGTGCTGGCTCAGCAGCTCCTCGAGACGACCGACGTCTCAATCGACATGATCGCGGCCCGCTGCGGGATGGGCACGGCGGCCAACTTGCGCCAGCATTTCCAGCGCATCGTGCGCACCACGCCCCAGGCCTACCGCCGCTGCTTTCAGGAGGGATGCGCGGTCGGAGCCAAAGGTGCAACCGGGCTGGCGGAGAGGGCGGAGGCCGGCGGGGCGGCCTAGGCGGCGGCGGGGCGGCCTAGGCGGAGGGCCGAGAGGGCGGACAGGGCGGAGGCCGGCGGGGCGGCCTAGGCAGAGCTTCTTGGGCGGCGGGCGGCAGGCGGCGGGACCTCGGGCTCCCAGCGCCGGGCTCGCTCGACGGCGCGGAGCCAGGTTTCGTACTTTTCGTCGCCCCGCCGCTGCGGTGTCGCCTCGGCGTCGGATCCCCAGAGGGCGGCCAGCTCGTCGAGCGATCCCCAGACGCCTTCGGCCAGCCCGGCCAGGTAGGCGGCGCCCAGGGCGGTGGTGTCCGCGACCCGGGAACGAGCCACAGGTATCTGCAACTGGTCCGCTTGGAGCTGCAAAAGGAGGTCCATCACCGACGCTCCGCCGTCGACGCGCAAGCTGGTGATGGGATGGCCCGACGCCTCGGACATGGTCGTCACGACATCGCGGGTCTGGTACGCCATCGCTTCGACCACCGCGCGCGCCACCTGGGCCCGACCGCTGCCCCGGCTCAATCCGACGATCGTCCCCCGGGCGTAGGGATCCCACCACGGGCTTCCGAGGCCGGCGAAGGCGGGCACCAGGTAGACGCCTTCGCTGTCGGCGACCGACGCCGCCAGGGGACCGATCTCCGCGGCGGCGGAGATGATGCCGAGCCCGTCGCGGAGCCACTGGATGGCGGCGCCGGTGACGAAGATGGCGCCCTCCAGGGCGTAGGCGGTGGTCTCGGGGCGCGCCAGGGTCCAGGCGACGCTGGTCAGCAGGCCCTCGACGGGCGGCGGGCAGGTCGGGCCGACGTTCATGAGGACGAAGCTGCCGGTCCCGTAGGTGTTCTTGGTCATGCCCGCCTCGAAGCACCCCTGGCCGAACAACGAGGCCTGCTGATCACCGGCAACACCCGAGATGGGAATTCCCGCCGCCAAGCCCGGGATCACCTCCGGTGCCGTTACGCCGAAGCGGCCGCTCGAGCAGCGGACCTCGGGAAGGCAACCGGGCGGGATGTGGAACAGCTCGATCAGCTCGTCGCTCCACGCCAACCGGTTGATGTCGTACAGCAAGGTGCGACTGGCGTTGGAGGCGTCGGTGGCGTGCACGGCGCCGGCGGTGAGTTGCCAGATGATCCAGCTGTCGACGGTTCCGAAGGCCAGTTCAGGCGTGGGCTCGACCTGGCCGGTGGTCAGGACCCATTCCACCTTGGTGGCCGAGAAGTAGGGGTCGAGGACCAGCCCGCTGAGATGGCGGACCCGATCGAGATGCCCGGCGGCTGCCAGTTCCCGGCAGCGGGAGGCGGTGCGCCGGTCCTGCCAGACGATGGCCCGATGGCACGGGCGGCCGTTGCTGCGGTCCCAGAGGATCACGGTTTCCCGCTGGTTGGTGATGCCGATGGCCGAGATGGCCGAGCCGGCGTCGCGCAGTTCGGCGGCTACTGCGCCGACGGTCTTGGAGACCGCCGCCCATATCTCTCCCGCGTCGTGTTCGACCCAGCCCGGCTGCGGGTAGTACTGGGCGAACTCCTGGTAGGCCGAGGCGACCACCCGGCCGGAGTCGTCGACGGCGAGGGCCCGGACCCCGGTCGTGCCCGCGTCGATGGCGATGACCGCGGCCATGCCGGCGCACGGTAGCGGGTTGCATCCCCAGCGCGGCCCCCCCGTCGAAGGGGCGGGGACTGAGGGGGCCGGCGCCAGGGTAAAACCGCCGAGGGGGCAGCTTCGGCGGCTCCGTAAGACTTACCCCACGAAACGGCCTGATCAAACAGAAAACTGGCTGAATGTTCCTGATCATGCGGCGCCGGGCGCGGTTGTGGACAACTTCGGAAATTCACAGCCTTGTTCCCCTCGTTGTACACAGCCAGGGGTCCCTACCGTTGATGCGATCGGGCTACCGGTGCCTGGATGTCAACGATTCACAGCCAACGATTCACAGACAACGATTGACAGCAGTGGAACTACGATGATGTAATATAACCCACATCTCGCGTCTCCAGCTGCTCTAGGGGGATTGCACCACAACAGCTTGTGGTTACACCGATGGCGACTCTGGGTCGGCGGGCCACGCAGGGGAGGTCTTGGACACATGGCAATGGCGCCCGAACGGATCGGGATTGGCATCCACCGGCAGTTCACGTCGGCGGGAACGGACCCGTTCGACACTGTTCGGTGGGAGCGGCGCGATGCCCGCATCGCCAACTACCTGACCGGGGCGGTGGCCTTCGAGCAGCCCGGCGTCGAGGTCCCGGCGGGGTGGAGCGTCAATGCCACCAACATTCTGGCCCAGAAGTACTTCCGGGGGACGCTCGGCACCGCCGAGCGGGAATGGTCGCTCAAGCAAGTGACCCGCCGGGTGGTCGACACCATCACCGAGTGGGGACGCAAGGGGGGCTACTTCGTCGATGACGACGAGGCCGAGGCCTTCCGTGACGAGCTGACCTACCTGATCATCCACCAGCGGGCCGCCTTCAACTCCCCGGTGTGGTTCAACATCGGCGTCAAGGGCGTGCCCCAGCAGGCTTCTGCGTGCTTCATCCTCTCGGTCGACGACTCGATGCGCTCCATCCTCAACTGGTACGTCGAGGAAGGGACCATCTTCAAGGGGGGGTCGGGCGCCGGGATCAACCTGTCGCGCATCCGGTCCTCCAAGGAGGGATTGCGCGGCGGCGGGACGGCGTCGGGGCCGGTCAGCTTCATGCGCGGCGCCGACTCCTCGGCGGGCACCATCAAGAGCGGGGGCAAGACCCGCCGTGCCGCCAAGATGGTCATCCTCAACGCCGATCATCCCGACATCGAGGACTTCATCTGGTGCAAGGCGATCGAGGAGCGCAAGGCGCGCGCCCTGCGCGACGCGGGCTTCGACATGGACCTCGACGGCAAGGACAGCCACTCGATCCAGTACCAGAACGCCAACAACTCGGTTCGGGTTACCGACGACTTCATGCAAGCGGTGCTCGACGACACCGATTGGCACCTGAAGTCGGTCACCACGGGCGAGACCATCCAGACCGTCAAGGCCCGAGCGCTGTTCCGCCAGATCGCCAAGGCGACCTGGGAATGCGCCGACCCGGGCATGCAGTTCGATACCACCATCAATCGGTGGCATACCGCCCCCGTCACCGGGCGAATCAACGGAAGTAATCCGTGCAGTGAATACATGCACCTGGATGACTCCGCGTGCAATTTGGCATCTCTGAATTTGCTGACGTTCCACGAGGAAGACGGCAGTTTCGACGTTTCGGGCTTCAAGGCCGCCATCGAAGTTCTTTTTACCGCCCAGGAAATTCTTGTCGGGAACGCCGATTATCCGACGGAATCGATCGCCGAGACGTCGCGGCGGTTTCGCCAGCTGGGCATCGGCTACGCCAACTTGGGGGCCCTTCTGATGTCGCAGGGTCTGCCGTACGACTCCGACGACGGTCGGGCGTGGGCCGCGGCCATCACCGCCTTGTTGACGGGGCAGGCGTACGCAACGTCGGCCCGGACCGCGGCTCGCATGGGCCCCTTCTCGGGCTTCACGGAGAATCGTGAAGCGATGGTCAACGTGCTGCGCATGCACCGCGACGCCGTCGCCGCCATCGACGAGGAACTGGTGTCGACCGAGCTGTTGAGCGCCGCCCAGCAAGCCTGGGATGACGCGGTCGAGGCCGGCGAGCAGTACGGGGTCCGCAACTCGCAAGCCTCCGTCTTGGCCCCTACGGGAACCATTGCCCTATTGATGGACTGTGACACCACCGGCATCGAGCCCGACCTCGGGCTCGTCAAGACCAAGAAGTTGGTTGGCGGTGGGACCATGTCGATTGTCAACCAGACGGTGCCGCGCGCCCTGCGCCGCCTCGGGTACGACCAGCGCCAGGTCGACGCCATCATCGCCTACATCGATGAGCACAAGTCGATCGTCGGGGCGCCCGCGCTGCGCGCCGAGCATCTACCCGTTTTCGCCTGCTCCATGGGCGACAACACCATTCACTACCGCGGCCATGTGCGGATGATGGGCGCCGTCCAGCCCTTTATCTCGGGGGCGATT
This sequence comes from uncultured Actinomycetota bacterium, assembly GCA_963851105.1. Lineage (GTDB taxonomy): Bacteria > Actinomycetota > Acidimicrobiia > Acidimicrobiales > Palsa-688 > DATARN01. The sequence continues at coordinate 26,777 of CAWKNP010000013.1, read as the reverse complement.
TCCAAGTGCGTGACCGGCGAGACCTTGCTGACGACCGCCGAAGGCCTGATCAGGATCGGCACCCTCCATCATGGGGAGCAGCCCGATAGCTACCGCAACGAGATCCGGGAAGTGGCGTCGTTGTCGGGGCCCCAGAAGACCGCCGCCTTCTACTATGGCGGCCCGCGGCCGGTCACCTCGGTGGTGCTGCGCTCCGGCCACCGGGTGACGGGGACATCCAACCATCGCCTGCTGGTGTCGGGCGGCGACGGCGTCGAGTGGCGCCGCCTCGACGAGATCGTCATCGGTGATTACGTGGCGACGCAGTACGGCGACGACCTGTGGTCGGTCCTGCCCGCCCGCCTTGACCATGGCGACAACGGTGAGTTGCTCGCCGCCGGGCCCCCGGAGATGACCACCGACTTGGCCTTCCTCCTCGGTGCCTATGCGGCCGCCGGGCGGGTGTCGGGTGCCGGTTGGGCCATCAGGATCTCGAGCGACGTGACCGAGGTCCTCGATCGCCTGGTGGCGACCGTCGAGCGGGTCTTCGGCATGGCGGCCACCATCCAGCGGCCCGACGGCCGGCCAGCCGGCGCCCGCGTCGAGTTCCGGTCCCAGGCCATCGTCGAGCTGTTCGACCGGCTGGGATGCGGTCAGTGCGCGGTCCACAAGCGGGTCCCCGATGCCGTGCTGCGCTCCCCGCGGGAAATGGTGCTCGCCTATCTGGAGGGGCTGTCGCTGGCGGCCGAGGCCACGATGTGCGGCACCGCCAAATGGGCCCTCACCTCGGAGTCACCCGGGTTGCTCGACGATCTGCAGGCGGTCCTCACCAACCTCGGCGTCGTCCATGAGCGCGCCGTGCGCTTCGCCAAGGCAGATGGCCGCCCGTACGAGGAGTTGTTCGCGGTCGGCGAGCAGGCTCATGACGTGCTCGCCCTGGTGCCGTTCGTGGAACATCGCAAGGCGGCGTTCGCCCAGGCCCTGCACGGCCTCGGCCGCCAGCCCAATCGCAACGGGGCCGACGTGGTCCCCGGCATCTCGCCGTACGACCTGTACCGGGTGGTGCCCCGGGCCCTGCGCTCGGACTTCGGCTACCTGACCGACCGCCGGGCGATGTGCGTGAGCCGCCGGACGCTGGAGCAGGTCGCGGCGGTGGCGGGGCCGCGTTTGCCGCAGTGGCTGCGCACCGTGCTCGAGGACAACCTCCACTTCAGCCCGGTCGATTCCGTCGGATCTGCGGGCGAGCGCGAGGTGTACGACCTCTCCGTCCCCACCACCCAGGCGTTCGTGGGCAACGGCATCGTCAACCACAACACCGTCAATCTGCCCGAGGAAGCAACCATCGAAGAGGTCGAGCAACTGCACCTCGAGGCGTGGCAGCTCGGACTCAAGGCAGTCGCCATCTACCGGGACAACTGCAAGGTGGCCCAGCCCCTGGCGACGACCAAGAAGGCGCAGGCCGATCCCGATATGTCCGAGCCCGAAGCCCACGACGCCGAGCTGGCTTTGAAGGTGGCGGAGTTGGAGAAGGCGCTGCAGCGCCAGACCGTCGTCGTCAAGCAGCCGGTCCGCGAGCGCCTGCCCCGCAAGCGGCGGTCGATGACCTTCAAGTTCCGCGTCGCCGACTGTGAGGGCTACGTCACGGTGGGCGAGTACGACGACGGCCGCCCGGGCGAGGTGTTCATGCAGGTCTCCAAGCAGGGCTCGACCCTGGCGGGGATCATGGACGCCTTCGCGGTGGCCGTGAGCCTCGGCCTTCAGCACGGCGTTCCGTTGGCGACGTACGTCAAGAAGTACACCAACATGCGCTTCGAGCCCGCCGGCATGACCGACGATCGGGAGCTGCGCATCGCCTCGTCGCTGGTCGACTACATCTTCCGGCGCCTGGCGGTCGACTACCTGACCTTCGACGAGCGCGCCGAGCTGGGCATCCTCACGACCGACGAGCGGCTCCAGCCCACATTGCCCGGGGTCGAGGAGGACACGACGCTGTCGTCATCGGTCGTCGAGTCGATGTCGGATGACCGCAGCGGGCGTGGCGCCACCGCTCATGGCCACTCGGCAGGCCCCCGGCCTGTGGATGCGCCCTACTGCTACACCTGCGGGGTCCAGATGCAACGAGCCGGGAGCTGCTTCGCCTGCCCGTCGTGCGGGAGTACGAGCGGCTGTTCTTAGTTCTCCGGAGCTGCCCGGTTCGGGTGGGCGCCCGGCGGTCAGCGCAGCCGTAGCGACGCGGGGTCGACGATGCCGTCTTCGGTGATGATGGCGGTCACCAGCTCGGCGGGGGTCACGTCGAAAGCCCGGTTCTCGGCGGCCATGCCGTCGGGGGCGATCCGGTGGCCCCCCAGCTCGGTCACCTCGGCCGCCGACCGGCGTTCGATGGGAATGTCAGCGCCGGTCGGGGATCCGACATCGAACGTCGAGGTGGGAGCGGCCACATAGAACGGCACGGCGAAATGGCGGGCCATGATGGCGAGGCCGTAGGTGCCGATCTTGTTGGCCACGTCCCCGTTGGCCGCGATGCGGTCGGCGCCCACGATCACGCAGTCGACTTCGCCCGACGCCATCAGCGACGCCGCCATGACGTCGGCCACCAGCGTGGCCGGGATCCCAAGGCGCTGCAGCTCCCACGCGGTCAGACGGGCTCCCTGGAGCACCGGTCGGGTTTCGCCCACCCAGGCCGATGGGGCCATTCCCTGCTCGTGGGCGGCGCGGATGACCCCGACTGCGGTGCCGTAGCCGGCGCACGCCAGGCCGCCGGCGTTGCAATGGGTGTAGATCCGGGGACCGCAAGCCAGCAGCGAAGCCCCGAAGGCGCCGATGCGCCGGTTGCGGTCGATGTCCTCGGCGGCCAGGCGCTGTGCTTCGGCAAGGGGATCGGGTGCCGCCAACGCCAAGCGCACCGCCCAGGCCAGGTTGACTGCCGTCGGGCGGGTCGCGATCAGCCTCTCGGCTGCTTCGGCGAGGGGTATCCCGGTGGCTTTTGCCAGCGCGATGCCCATGGCTCCGGCCACGCCGAGCGCCGGGGCCCCCCGGATGGCCAGCGACGCGATGGCCCCGCACAGCTCGTCGACGGTGGCGATGGAGAGGAGCACGAGCGACCCCGGGAGGCGGCGCTGGTCGATCATGACGATGCGCCCGTCGCGCCACTCGATGGTGGGCGGGATCGGGTCGGTGCTCATCGGGGTGTCGCAAGGGCGGCCACCGCCGCCGCCACGCCGGCCTCCAGGCCCCCCGGGTAGCCGTACGCCTGGGATCCGAGCAGCATGACCAGGCCACTGCCGCCGGCGGTGACCGCCTGACGGGCGACGTCGTCGGGCCGCAACCCGCCGCCGAAGGCGCCGACGGCCGGCCGGGCCGACCCGCACGGGCCGCGCAGCGCGTCCAGGTTGGCCCGCACCTCTTCGTCGCTGTCGAACAGGGCGCCGCCGAAGGCCCCTACGATCCAGTAGTCCGCCCCGCACAGACGTGCCAGGCGAGCCAGCACCGCCCCTCGGGCGCCGAAGCGCTCGTTGCGGGTGATGGCTCCGCTGCCCGCCCGGTGGGCCAGGATCGGGACCCCCAACTCCGCCTCGCGCAGGGCCAGGAGTCCGTCGAGGCCCTGGGCGAAGGCGTTGACCATGATCCCGGTGGCGCCGAGCGCCACGGCTTGCCGGGCCCGGCCGACCAGGCTCTGCCCGCGGCCCGTCACGTTGGCGCAGTAGACGACACCGGGTTCGAGGACACCCGCCACCGCCGCCACCCGCTCCGCGAGCGGGCACCAGTCGGGGTCGCCCAGGATCTCGTCGTCCTTGATGAAGCCGGCACCGCCCGCCACCGCCGCCCGGGCGACGTCCGCGACTTCCCGGGGGGACAGGCCGAGCGCGGGCTTGACGATGACCCCGACGTCGACCGGTACCCGCGGGGCGATGGCGCCGAAGACGGGCCCCGGAAGGTAGCCATCGGGGAACTCCAAGTCGACGAGGCGGCAGCGGTCCACCGCGCGGGACTCACTGCCCTCGCCTGTCACCAGCGCGGAGACGAGCAACGCCATGTCGGTCCCCCAGTTCCCGTCGGGGAACTCGAGCACCGCCCGGCCCGCCTCTTCGCTCATGACCTGCCCTCGGGCCCAGGCAGGACCACTTTCCATGCCGATCGACGCCCGCAGGGCCAGCATCTCGGCCGATCCCGGCGGCTCGATCTCGTAGGTGGCCCGGATCACGCCACGAGACTACGAAACCGCCCGCTGGGCTCAGTCGTCAGAGGAAGGACCGGCCGGCACCGTCTCTTCCCAGTACTCGGTGTCGAGGAGCCCGTTGGCGGCGGCCAGGGCGGTGGCGGCGCGAACGGCCTCCTCGTAGACGGCATCGAGGTGACGGCGGGCAGTGGCGGGGCTGACTGCCAGCGGGGGGTTGCCCAGCGAGCGGGGCAAGGCGCCGGGATCGGGGGTGGGACGGATCTTGGCGACGGGAGTGAGCTCGAGGTCGTCACGGCCCCAGAAACGGCCATCGGCGGGCGGGATGCCATTGCTACGCCGGCGCCGGCTCATGCCGCGTCCTCCTCATCCACGCCGCTGACCTCGGCGCCGGTCGGCTCGTCTTCGACCAGGGCGTCGGTCCGCAGGCCGAGGGCGGCGCGCAACTGGTCGGGCGCCAGGTCGGCCAGCGAGCTCTGTTTGGGCAGTACCAGATCGGCGATCTTGCGCTTGCCGGCCACGACTTCCTCGACGCGCTCGTCGACGGTGCCGGGGCAGACCAGGCGGTGGCACACGACAGTCCTCGTCTGACCGATGCGCCACGACCGGTCCCGGGCCTGGTCCTCGGTGGCCGGGTTCCACCACCGGTCGTAGAGCACGACGTGGTTGGCGGCGGTGAGGTTCAGTCCGGCTCCGCCGGCCTTCAGCGACAGCACGAGAGCGCCGGCGCCCTTGCCCTCCTGGAACTCCCGCACGAGCCGGTCCCGTACCCCGGTGGCCAGCCCGCCGTGGTAGCAGGCCACGGGGTGGCCGTAACGACGGCCGAGGTAGGTGGCGAGCTGCTCGCCCCATCGGGCGAAGTGGGTGAAGATCAGGACCCGCTCGCCGGCGGCGAATACCGCCTCGACGATCTCGTCGAGGCGAGCAAGTTTGCCCGAGCGGCCGTCGAGGACCAGTCCCTCGCCGGAATCGGCGTTGAGGTAGGCGTTGGGGTGGTTGCAGATCTGCTTGAGGGCAGTGATGGCGGCCAGGATCTGGCCCTTGCGGGCGGTGGCGTCGTCGTCGAGGCCATCAGCCAGCAGCCGGTCCAGGACCGCCTGGTACAGGCCGATCTGCTCCTGGGTGAGCGAGCACTGGTCGAGCTGATCGATCTTGTCGGGGAGCTCGGCGGCGATTTCCGGCTCCGCCTTGGTGCGACGGAAGACCAGCAGGCCGTTGAGTGCCCGCAGCGCATCCTCACCGGCCGAATCGGGGCTGTCGCTCGCCCGTGACAGATGGCTGATGAACGACGAGCGGGCACCGACCAGGCCGGGATTGGTGTAGTCGAGGATGGCCCAGAGGTCGCCGAGGCCGTTTTCGATCGGGGTCCCGGTCAGGGCCAGCCGGGACCGCGACGGGATGCGGCGCAGCCCCTGGGCGGCGTCGCTGTGGGGGTTTTTGATGGTCTGGGCCTCGTCGACGATCGTCCGGGCCCAGTCGATGGCGGCCAGGTCCACTTCGTCGCGCACGGCGGTGCCGTAGGTCGTGAGCAGCACGTCGGTGCGAGTGATCAACTTCGCCAGCGCCTCGCCCTGCGCCCGTCCGGGGCCGTGATGGACGACGACACTGAGGCCGGGCGCGAAACGGGCGGCTTCGGCGGCCCAGTTCCCGAGCACCGCGGGCGGCGTGATGACCAGCGCGGGACCATCGCCGCGTGCCGCCAGGAGATGGGCCAGGACTGTTGGCGTTTTTCCCAGTCCCATGTCGAGGGCGAGGCATCCGCCCAGCCCCGCGCTGTCGAGAAAGCCGAGCCAGCCGAGCGATTGCGCCTGGTACTCGCGCAGCTTGCCCCGGAAACCTTTCGGTTCGGTGGCGGGGGCCAGCGGTTGCGCCGTCGCCCGCAGCAGGTCGGCGGCCCAGCCGCTGCCTTCGACGATGACGTGGCCGGCGAGGACATCGCTTTCCAGTCCGAGGGCGTGGCGCAAGACGGCGGCACCGGAAAGCTGCGTGTTGAGCGCCCGCTCGGCCAGCGCGGCGGCGGCCTCCTGCAAGTCGGCGTGATCCAGTTCGATCCAGCGGCCCCGTGATTTCACCAGGGGCCGGGCCTCGGCCGCCAGCTTGGCGATGTCGGCGGCGTTGAGCTCGACATCGTCGAACACGACCGACCACCGCACCTGGCAGAGCTGCTGGGCGCCGACCGCGCTCTGATGGGGCACCGCGTCGGCGAACATGCGCAGCGACGGGCTCGGGCGCCGGCGGGAAAGCGGTGGGACCTGGACCTCGAAGCCCGCTGCCTCGAGGATGGGCCCGGTGACGCTCATCAGGGTCCACGCCTCGTCGGTCGACAGGGCCACTTCGCCCCGGCGCTGGCCGCCCGGGCGGCCCAGGATGGGATAGAGACGTTCCAACCGGGCCAGCTGGGGTTCGACCGCCATGCGCTTGGCGCGCCCGGCGGTGACCATGGCCACCTCGACCGGCACCAGGTTCGACTCGACGCCGGCCGCGAGCACCGACAGGAGCCACACGCCCTCGCGGTCGGGGGGGGAAAGCCGCACGATCAGCTGGACGCCGGTCTCGGCGGTAACCGAGCGGGTCCAGCGGTCGATCCGGCCGGCAAGGTCCTCGCCCAGGGCGACGCCCGCCTCGAAGCGGGCGCCCCCGAGAGCGGCCAGCACCCCCTCGGCCAGGTCGACCGCCGATTTGGCGGTGGGAGGGGCGGCAGGCAGGACCAAGCGGGTGGCGCCCTCCCGGCAGATGGCGTCGACCATGCCGGCGAGAACGGCTCGGCTCATGCCGTCGGCCGGCTGGCTGCTCGAACATGCGCTGACCGCGCCGGGCATACGGGAGATCATGACGGCCAGACGGTCGGTGTCGATGAGGCCGGGGACCCAGCGCACCGCAAACGACCCTGTCGGCCCCGTCTCCCGGGAGCGGGTCCGCCGCAGGCGGGGGACCATGCGACCCTGCGCCACCAGTTCGGTGGCCCACGTCGCCATGTCCGCCAACCAGCGGGTGCTGGGCCCGACATCGTGGCCCACTTGCCCGCTACCGACACCGACCAGCCAGCCCAGGGCTTGGCCTGCCGGCGAGGTCACGGCATCGGCCCGGGCACCTCCGGGAAGCGGGACACCACCATGGGGCTCCCACTGGACGGGCTTGGCGCCGGCTTCTTCGACCATTTCGACGAGTTGCTCGAGCGGCACCGGCGGCGAGCCCGGTCCGCCGGCCCACAGCACGACCCGGCCCGCGGCCCACGAGGCCTGCACGGCGGGGGGGCCGGTGGCGACGAATTCCTCGGTGTCGGGGACCCGCTCGGGAGCGTCGGTGCGGCCGGCGGGCGCCCGGCGGGGCCCGGCTCCGTCCCCGGGGAACGCCACCTGCTCGGATTCGAAGGCCTCGGGCTCGTCGAAGTCGAAGGCGTAGTCGTCGCCCCCGACGCGAAGCAACGCCGCGGTCACACGCTCGCGTTCTTCGCTCAGGTCGGCGACGACCTGGTCGCGCTCGGGACCGGTCAGGTGCCGCGCCCGCAGGAGCGAGTCGTGGGTGTCGACGGCCATCCGTCGCAGGGTCGCGACCCATGCGTCGTGGTGGGCTTCGAGGCGTTTCAGATCCTCGGACGTGGCCTCACCCGCCGCATCATCTGCGACGAGCGCCTCAAAGTCCAAGGACAGTGTTTCGAACATTCACCTCGCCCTATCTACCGAGACGCCTCGCGCCGCATCTCGGCCATAGCCCCTGCCGGTCACCAACGAGGACTCCAAAGCCCAACAGCAGCGGGCCTCCGTCCATCGTATCCTTCGGCTTCCCGGTGCACGAGGATGCCAACCCCAAGATTAGGGGATTCAACCATTACGCACAACGCGACCGCGGCGCGGTTTGTTCCCGCCAGCGCCGTTGGGCCCCGCCGACGGTACGCTCGCACCATGTCCGACGCCCAGGAAACGGTCACCAAGACCGACGATGAGTGGAAGGCGGAGCTCACGCCCGAGCAGTACAAGGTGCTGCGGGGCAAGGGAACCGAACGACCTTTCACCGGCAAACTCGTCAGCAACCACGACGACGGCACCTACCGCTGCGCGGCCTGCGGTGCCGTGTTGTTCGAGTCCGGCACCAAGTTCGACTCGGGCACCGGCTGGCCCAGTTTCACGTCGCCCGCGGTCGCCGAGGCGGTGGAGCTGCACCGGGACCGCTCGTACGGGATGACGCGCACAGAGGTCACGTGCCGGCGCTGCGGTGGCCATCTGGGCCACGTGTTTCCCGATGGTCCGGGACCGACAGGGGAGCGGTACTGCATCAATTCGGTGTCACTGGAATTCGAACCTTTCGAACTCGGGTAAAAGGGGCGCGGGCTGCCGGAGCGGAGTTCCGGTCGCAGGGGTGGGCCTAGCCTCGACTGGCAATGAGTAGCCCAGGGCCTGCGATCCTCGGCCGCGGTGTCGTGATCACCGCCGGCCAGGCCGTGCCCGCCCGGTGGGCCGACGCCGAGGTCATCAGGGTCGACGCGGCGGCCTTGGCCGCCCCGGCGGCAGTGGTGGCGGCGCTGCATCTCGCCTGGGCGACCCGGCGCCGCGTCGTCATCGAGCTCGGCGTCGATCCCGGGCTGTTCCGGGAGCCTCGGGCCTTCGGGGGCGAGCCGTGGGAGGTGGGGCCGGGGTTCGACGCCTGGTCCGACCGCCTGCATTTTCTGGTTTGGGCCAATACCTACGATGCCCGCGCCGGGCCGGAGGCAGCCGTGTGGTGGTGGGGTCGCAAGGCGGCGCGACTGCCCGGCGTTGCCGAGGTCGCCGGGGCAGAGGCGGGAGATGTCCGCCTGGCCGACGGGTCCGGGGCCTGGGTCGACGGCGGCCCCCGTGCCTGCTTCATGCCCGAAGAGGTCGACGGGCTGGCGGTGGTCCACTCCGAGTCGGTGGAGTCAGGCTCGGCCGCGGTCGTGCCGGCACCGGTGACGTCTCGGGCCAACCTGGCACCGGACCAGTTGGCCGCGGTGTGCCACGGCTCGGGGGCGGCGCGGATCATCGCCCCGGCGGGGTCGGGCAAGACCCGGGTCCTCACTGAGCGCCTCCGCCACCTGGTGCGCGACCGCGGCTACGAACGCCACACCGTCCTGGCGGTGGCGTACAACAAGAAGGCGCAGCTGGAGATGGAGGCGCGCACCACCGACGTGGCCCCCCGGATCCGGACGCTCAACGCTCTCGGCTACCGCCTGCTGGCCGACGCCCGCGGCGGCGCGCCCCGCCTGCTGGACGAACGCGAGGTCAGGCGGCTGATCGAGCGGTTCGTGCCCGTCCGCCGCCACCGGGCCAACACCGACCCGGTAGCCCCCTACCTTGAAGCCCTCGGCCAGGTGCGTCTCGGGCTGCGCGATCCCGAGGAGGTCGAGAACTGGCGCGACGACGTGCCAGGCCTGGCGGTGGCCTTCGGGCCCTACCGGGAAGCGCTGCGCAGCGAGGGGGCGGTCGATTTCGACGAGCAGATCTACGGCGCGATTGAGGTCCTGCTAGCCGACGGCGCGTTCCGCAAACGGGCCCAGGACGGGTGCCGGCATCTGCTGGTTGACGAGTTCCAGGACCTCACGCCGGCCCATGTCCTGCTGTTGCGGCTGCTGGCGACGCCGCAACTCGATGTTTTCGGTGTGGGCGACGACGACCAGGTCATCTATGGCCACGCGGGCGCCGACCCCGCGTTCCTCATCAACTTCGGGGAGCTGTTTCCCGCGGCCACCGACCACCCCCTCGAGGTCAACTACCGCTGCCCGGCGGTGGTCGTGCGCCAGGCCGGCGACTTGTTGTCGCACAACGAGCGGCGCGTGGCCAAAGCCGTCCGCCCGGGCCCGGACGCGTCGCCCGCCGCCGACGCGCTGCGCGTCGTGGCCCACCCGCCGGCGGCGGGGGCCGATGCGTTGGTGGCGGTGGTCAGGGAGTGGTTGGCGGCCGGGGTGGCGCCCTCGGACATGGCGGTGCTGACCCGGGTCAACGCGCTGCTGCTGGCGCCGCAGGTGGCGTTGCTCGAGGCCGGCATCCCGCTGCGTTCGGCGCTCGGACTGGAGGTGCTCGAGCGCACCGGGCTGCGGGCCTCTTTGGCCTACCTGCGCATCGCGACCGCGCCCGCCGGGCCGCATCGCGGCCGAAGATGTCGCCGAGATCCTGCGCCGCCCGAGCCGGGGCCTGCCGCAGTGGTTCGGCGACCGCGTCCGCCGGCGCAGCTGGTGGAGCGTCGATGCCCTTCGCGCCATCGCGGCCCAGGTGCCCGACAAGGAGGCGGGCAAGGTCGAGTGGTTGGTGAGCGACCTCGAGCTGCTGATCGCCCGGGCCCGGCTCAAGGCGGCGACCACCCGTTCGGTCCTCGGTTTCATCAAGGACAGCGTCGGTCTCGGCGGGGCCATGAGCCTCCTCGACAGCTCACGCGGCGGGGAAGGATCGAGCCACCTCGACGACATCGACGCGTTGGAGCAGGTGGCGGGACTGCATCCCGACGCCGCCACCTTCGACGGGTGGCTGCGCACCCGGTTGGGCGCCGACGGGTCAGGTCCCGCGGAAGGCGTAACCCTGTCGACCGTGCACCGGGTAAAGGGAATGGAGTGGCGCCGGGTGGCCGTCTTCGGGGTCAACGCCGGGATCCTGCCGCACCGCCTGGCCGAGGACGAGGAAGAGGAGCGCCGAGTACTGCACGTGGCGTTGACGCGCTGCCAGGACCAGGTGGTGTTGTTCACCGACGAGACCCGGCCGTCGCCCATGGTGGCCGAGCTGGCGCACCCGGCGCCGGCCCCCCGGCCTCGGGCGGCGGTCACCGGTTCAGGGAGAGCGGGCGTCGCCGTGGCCGGCTCTGGTCGGGGCGCGTCGGGGATGGCGCTCGGCGGTGGCGTGGCGGCGGGCCGGTCGGCCCGGGGCGCCGGGGGGCGGGAGCGGCCGCCGCTGCCGGAGGTCGATCCTGTGGTCGAGCAGGCGCTGCGGGCGTGGCGCACCGAGCGCAGCCGCCACGACGGCGTGTCCGCCTACATCGTGATGCACGACACCACGCTGTACGCCATCGCCGCCGCCCGGCCGGCGTCGCTGGTCGCCTTACGGGGCATCGACGGCATCGGGCCCGCCAAGCTCGAGCTCTACGGCGACGAAGTCTTGGCGGTCCTGGCCGGGCTCGAGGACCGGGGCGCGGGCGCGGTCGACGGTGGGTCCGGCCCCGCCGCCGCCGGACCTCCCTCGGCGGGCGAGGAGCGGCGGTGACGACGGCCGGCAGGGCAGAAGCCGCGGGGAAGGGGCGGCGGTGACGATGGCCGGCGGGGCGGAAGCCGAGGGCGACGAGTTCCGGCTGCTGGCGGAAAATGCCGCCGAGGCGGGTCTCGGTTGGTCGGGCCCCCCGGCGGTGCGCAGGACGGCGGTCGAGGTCGCAGCCGGGCGAGCGGTGAGCGCGCTCGTGTGGGGCCGGGAGCCACCGGAGCTCGTCCTGATCCACGGTGGCGCCCAGAACGCCCACACCTGGGACACCGTTGCCCTGGCCCTCGATTGCCCGCTGGTCGCCGTCGACCTTCCCGGCCACGGTCATTCCGGCTGGCGCGAGGACGGGGACTACCGTCCGGCAACCATGGCCGCCGACGTGGCGGCGGCGCTGCAGCAGCTGGCGCCTGTCACCCGCCTGGTGGTGGGCATGTCGCTCGGCGGCCTCACCGCGGCCTGCGTGGCGGCGCGCCGGCCCGATCTGGTCTCCCGGTTGGCCCTGATCGACATCACACCGGGCACCGATTCCGCCAAGGCGGAACCGATCCTGGCCTTTGCCTCCGGCCCCGAGCGCTTTGGGAGCTTCCAGGAGATGCTCGACCGGACCGTGGCGTACAACCCGACGCGGTCGTTGCCGTCGTTGCGACGCGGCGTCATCCACAACGCCCGGGAATCGGCCGACGGGTCGTGGACATGGCGCTGGGATCCCGCCATCGCCCGGCCGCGCGGGCGGGCGCCGACCGACGGTTTCGGGGATGTGTGGGCCGCGGTTGGCGGGCTGGCGATGCCCCTGCTGCTCGTGCGCGGCGCCCGTTCCCGGGTCGTTTCCGACGAGGACGTCGCCGAGCTTGGGCACCGCCGGCCGGGCGCCCGAGTCGAAGTGGTGGCCGACGCCGGCCACAGCATCCAGGGGGACCAGCCAGTCGAGCTGGCACGGCGGTTGACGGCATTCCTCACGAGTTGAGCGGATCGGGCGGGCGGCTTGGCTACGGTGGCGCGCCATGACGGCGAGCGGGCTGGGCCTGGTTCCCCCCGGCCCCGGCCGGCGCTATTCGACGTCGTGCCTCGTCCGCCTGGGAGACGTGCTGCCGTCGGGCGAGGCCCGTCTCGACGCCATCGCCCGCTACCTCCAGGACATCGCGTACTGACGACGGCCGCGACGCGGGCATCCAGACCGACCTCTTCTGGTTGGTGCGCAAGACCATCATCGGTCTCCAACGGCGACCCCGGGTCAACGAGCGACTCGACCTGATGACCTGGGCGTCGGGCAGCGGAGCGCGCTGGGCCGAGCGCCGCACCACCATCTCGGTGGCGGGGGAGCCGATCGTGGAGTCGGCGTCGCTGTGGGTGTGCGTCAATGTGAAGACGATGCGACCGGCGCGCCTCCCCGAGCATTTCTGGACGATGTACGGCGAGGCGGTCGACGGGCGCGTCGTGAGCTCCCGGCTGAACCACCCCGTCGCTCCGGGTGCGTCGTCGGCCATGCCGACGCCGCGGCGGTGGCCGCTACGGGTCACCGATTTCGACGTGCTGGGCCATGTCAACAACGCGGTGATGTGGGCGGCAGTAGAAGACGAGCTCGACCGCATCGGCGTCGACGGCCGCCTCGTGCGCGCCGAGCTCGAATACCGGGAACCGATCGATCGTTCCCATGACATTTCTGTGGCCAGCCAGACATCAGAGGACTTGGTGCACGTCTGGTTGTCGGCGCAGGGCACAGTCTTGGCTTCTGCCGCCCTCACCGTCGAGTAGCCGATGCGGTGAAGAGCCAAGGGCTGGGCGCCCTTGGCGCGCTACCCCTCCGGCACCGACGGCGCCTCGCCAGGGCCCGCCCACGTCTCGCCCCGGTGCATGGCCAGGTCGATCGCCGTCCACAGCGTCTTGGAGAACGGGTAGCACACGATCGGCAGGATCACCGCCACCGCGATCGCCGAGATGGCCACCGTGGCGATGGTGCCGCTCGAGCCGCCGCCGGCCAGCACGGCGATGAGGACGGCCATGACGATCCCGAGCCCGGCGATCGTGATGGCGAAGTTGATCACGAAGGCGCCGAGAAAGGAACCCTCCTCCCGGGCGAAGAGGTAGCCGCAACCGGGGCAACGATCCATCATCTTGAACCAGTGGCGGAACAGCCGCCGGGACCCACACCGGGGGCAGCGCCGTGTGATGCCCCGGGCCAGCATGCGAGGAATCGACGCGGTCGCCCTCGGGGCGGAAGGTGCAGACACGACGTCACCATAAAGCAGCAGTGCTACAACCGGTCCCATGAGTCGACGCGACCAGATACGCATGACCGACGATGAGGTGGCCACGTTCCTGGCCGCGGGGCGCACCACCCAGGTGGCCACGGTGAACCCCGACGGCATGCCCCACCTGGTGGCCATGTGGTACGGCCTGATCGCGGGCGACATCGTGATGTGGACCTACGCCAAGTCGCAGAAGGCCGCCAACCTCCGGCGGGCACCGAAGATCGCCTGCCTGATCGAGACGGGGGAGCGCTACGAGGAGCTCCGGGGCGTGTCGATCATGGGCGTCGGCGAACTCTCCGACGACCGCGACTACGTGATGCGAGTCGGCGAGGCGGTCCTGTTCGGGGCGCGAGGTGGCGAGGAGTTAGACCCCTTTTCCCAGGGCGTCTTGGAGAAGACGGGCGCCAAGCGCGTCGCCATCACGGTGAAGGCGACCAAGGTCGCCTCCTGGGATCACTCCAAGCTGGGCGGCGGCTACTGAGCGAACACGCTAACGGCGCCGGCGCCACCGGGCATCGAGCCAGGGCGTCTTCCAGCCGGCGTCGGCGGCGTTGAGGGTGGTGCCGGGCGCCACGATGCGGTCGACGGCGTCGAGGATGCCGACGTCGAGTCTGACGTCGGCGGCGTGCAACTGGTCCTCGAGCTGTTCCATGGTCCGGGGCCCGATGATGGCGGCGGTGACCGCCGGATGCTCGAGGACGAACGCCAGGGCCACCTCGATCAGGGTCATGCCGGCCTCGCCGGCCAGTAGCGCCAGTTGCTCGACGACCTCGAGCTTGTGCTGGTTCTCGGGCAATGACAGGTCGTAGCGGCCAGGGATACGGCCGGCGCGACCGGACGTCGGGGTCTCCTGACCCTTCCGGTACTTGCCGGAGAGCCAGCCGCCGGCCAGAGGGCTCCACGGGATGACGCCCATCCCATACTGCTGGCAGCGGGGCAGGACATCGGCCTCGATGGCCCGGGCCAGGATGGAGTACGGGGGCTGCTCGCAGACGAAGCGCTCCCGGCCCCGGCGCTCGGCGGTCCACTGGGCCTCGACAATGGCGTCGGCGGGAAACGTCGAGCTCCCGAGGTAGCGGACCTTGCCCGCCCGCACCAGGTCGGTCAGCGCGCCGAGCGTCTCGTCGATGTCGGTGAACGGGTCGGGGCGGTGGATCTGGTAGATGTCGATCCAGTCGGTGCCGAGGCGCCGCAGCGAATCGTCGCAGGCCTTCATGATCCAGCGCCGCGAGTTGCCCTGATGGTTCGGGTCCTCGCCCATGGCGGCGTGGCATTTGGTGGCGATGACGAGGTCATCGCGCCGGCCGGCGACCGCCCGGCCCACGATCTCCTCGGACTCCCCGGCGGAGTAGACGTCGGCGGTGTCGATGAAGTTGATCCCCGCTGCCAGGGCCCGGTGGATGATGGCGACGGATTCGTCGTGATCCCGGTTGCCCCAGGCGCCGAACATCATGGCGCCGAGGCAGAACGGGCTGACCTTGAGGCCGGTGCGGCCCAGTGTGCGGTAGTCCACCTCATTGACGCTAAGCGCGCCCCCGGCCAATGACTTCCGGCAACCCCGGGGTACGGTGGTCGGACCAACGCCGCCGATGAGGGAAGGCCCCGGCATGCGCCTCGGAATACCGCTGAACTACGCCGCCAACGCCCGCGACGCCGCCGATCAGGCCGTGGCCTTCGAGAAGGCGGGCGCCGACATCGTGTGGGTGGCGGAGGCGTATGGCTTCGATGCACCGAGCCAGATGGGCTTCCTGGCGGCGCGCACCGAGCGCATCGAGATCGGTGCCGGCATCCTGCCGATCTACTCGCGGACGCCGGCGTTGCTGGCGCAGACCGCGGCGGGCATCGATTCGCTCTCCGGCGGCCGCATGATCCTCGGTCTCGGAGCGTCCGGCCCCCAGGTCATCGAGGGGTGGCACGGGGTGGCGTACGACCGGCCGCTCGAACGGACCCGGGAGATCATCGACATCTGCCGGCGGATCTGGCTCCGGGAGACCCTTACCAACGACGGTATCTACCAGCTGCCGCTGCCCCCGGAGCGGGGAACTGGTCTCGGCAAGCCCCTCAAGCTGCTCACCCGTCCCGAGCGCCCGTCCATCCCGATCTGGGTGGCGTCGCTCGGGCCCAAGAACGTCGAGATGACCGCCGAAGTGGCCGACGGCTGGTTGCCGATCCTTTATGTCCCCGAGCTGGCCGACCGGGTGTGGGGGCCGGCGCTGGCCAAAGGCACGGCCAGGCGGTCCCCGGCGCTCGGGCCGCTGGAGGTGTGCGCCGGGGGCTTGCTGGCGGTCGGCGACGATGTGGAAAGCCTGCGTGACCTGGCCCGCCCGGCGGTGGCGCTCTACGTCGGGGGGATGGGCGCCCGGGGAAAGAACTTCTACAACTCGCTGGTGCAGCGCTATGGCTTCGAGGAGGAAGCGGCGCGGATCCAGGATCTGTACCTGGCGGGCCACAAGGAGGAGGCGGCGGCCGCGGTGCCCGCGGAACTGCTCGAGAAGACGACGCTGGTGGGATCCGAGGGGTACGTGAAGGACCGCATCGCGGCGTTCAAGGACTCCGGTGTCACCGTGCTCAACGTGATCCCCTTCGACGCCGACGCGGCCGGGCTGGTCGCCAGGATGAAGGAGTGGATCGCTTAGGAGGCCGCCGCGCCGAGCCCCGAGCTTGGGCCCAAGAAGGTGCGCTAGATGATCCCCGACCGTAGGGCCAGGGCCACGGCGTGGGGTCGGTTCTTGGCCTTCAACTGGTCGAACAACCGCTGGATGGCGTTTTTGATCGTCGGCTCGGAGTAGGCCAGGGCCCGGGCGATCTCGGTGGTGTCACAGCCCTCGGCCAGGAGGCGGAGTACTTCTCGGTCGCGGTCGCTCACCATGGGCGATCCTTTCTCGGCTGGGGGCGGCTGAGGCGGCTGGGCAACGTCCGGTTCCCGGGTCGCGATCTCCTCGGCCACGACGAGGGTCACGGAGTCGCCGTGGCGGACCTTGCGGATCACCCAAGCGAGGCGAGGGCCGTCGGCGAGGGCGCGGGGGAGGACGCCGTTGGCGCCCGCATCTGCCGCCGCCGCGGCCGCCGTCGCGCCGACGCTTCCCACTACCACCACGATGCGCGAAAGGCTGTGGCGCCGGATGGTACGGATCCACCCGAGCACCTCGGCGTCGACGGAGTCCGCCACCACGACGGCCACGTCGGGATGGCGCCGGGCGGTTGGGGTCAGCACCGTGACGTCGGTGATGGCGAACAGCTTGCGCTCGAGGGCGGCGTGGGAAGCGGGATCCTGGGCGACGATGAGGACAGAGATCGTTTGCTCGGCAGCGTCCACGGAGACGACCGAACGGCGGTCGCTTGCCTCGGCGATCAGGGCTGGCATCAGCAGTCACCTCCGGTAGGCATACTGCGTATATAGAGAGGGGTGACCGCCGCCTGATACCTGAATCCGCAAGTTTTTTTCTCGCCCCCGGGTGGCTGCTGCGGCTGCCAGCGGCGTTCCGCCGCCGGGCACCGCGGCCCGCAGCGGTCAGCAGCGCGTGGCGGCGAACTGCCGGACTTGGCCCAGGGCTTGCTGCACGCTGGCCACGGCGGCGGCCACGTCCGCCACATTGGGCGGGGTGGTACCGAGATCGGTGGCGATGCGATCGACGGCCTGGGCGAGCGCCGCCGCCGCGGGCCGGATCTCGGCGGGGGCATCGGTGGCCAGGTGGTCGATCAGGGCCCGGGCCTGGCTGAGCCCGGCGCTGCGTTGATCAGGCGACAGCAGCAACGGCACGAGGTCCTGCATCTGGGCGAGATCCTGGCAGAACGCGCTGGCCTGGCCGCGCCCCGCCGGGGGCACCAGGCTGCCCGGCGCCAAGGGCGCAGCCGGCGCGAACGGCGCGGCGGGAACGATCACCTGGTCCCGCCCCGCGAACGGCTGCTCGGTGCCAGGCGGCGCCGCCGCGCCGAGGGCGTCGTTGTACGAGCCGGGACCGCCGCACGCGACCAGGCCCAGCGCCAGGCCCAGCGCCAAGCCCACCGCCAGGAGCGTTTGCCAGAACCGCAGCCGTCTCGGTCGCACTAACGCAGGAGCGTACCGAGGCGGCGGAAGCCGATGGGGCGGATCGGTCCTATTCCGCTTCGTACAGCTGCCGCTCGCGGGCGTTGCGCTCCGCCCGGAGCTGCGTCCGCCGCTTCCAGAACGGTGTCTTCCATACCTTGAAGCCGCCTCGCGTCTCGGGGTGGCGCGACGTGTGGGGCTTCGGCGAGGGGTGGCGCCCGACGTCGTGACAGACGACCGGGAGAACCGAATCTTCCAAGGCCTCCTCGTCGCGGATCATCGTCTGCATCTGGATGTGCGCAGCGTGGCGGACCTGCCGGGCACTGGCGCGCCTCCTGGTGGTGGCGTCATCGACAACGGCGTCCTGGGAACGGCTCATATGGCCAACCTCCCTGTTTCAACCTGTCTTGGTGCCCACCTATTTTGCCACGCCTCGGGGAGACCATGTTCCATTTGCGTTACGGATTCTTGAATACCGCGCGCCGGTAGTAGGCCAGTTCGGCCACGCTTTCCCGAATGTCCTCCAATGCCCGGTGGCCGCCCTCCTTCTTGGGCGCGCCGGTGTAGGCGTCGGGGTACCAGCGCCGGGCCAACTCCTTCACCGTGGACACGTCGACCGATCGGTAGTGGAGGTACTCGTCGATCTCGGGGAGGTAGGCGCCCAGGAAACGGCGGTCGGTCCCGATCGAGTTGCCGCACAGCGGGACGCTGCGGGCCTCAGGAATGTGCTGGCGCAGGAAGTCGAGCGTGGCCTGGCCGGCGTCGGCCAAGGTGGTCGTCGAGGCCTCGATGGCCGCCAGCAGGCCGGAGCGGGTGTGCATGTGCCGCACCACGTCGTTCATGGCGGCCAGGGCGGCGGGGTCGGTGGCGATGACGAGATCGGGGCCCTCGGCCACCACGTTGAGCTCGTCGTCGGTGAGCAAGGTGGCGATCTCGACGATGGTGTTGGTGGCGGGGTCGAGACCGGTCATCTCGAGGTCCATCCACGCCAGCATCGGGCGACCTTACCGGCTGCGGTGCGTGGCCTTCCCGCCCGCTGGTAGGCGGTTGCCGGTAGCGTGGCGCCGTGCTGGAGGTCCCTCTCGTCCGCCTCGATCCCGACCAGCCGCTGCCGTCGTACGCCCGGCCGGGCGACGCGGGCGCCGACCTCACGGCTCGCGAGGGTGTCGTGCTGGCGGCGGGCGGCGGCCGGGCCCTGGTGCCCACCGGGGTGGCGGTGGCGATCCCCGAGGGCTACGCCGGCTTCGTGTTGCCGCGCAGCGGCCTCGCCTGGCGCCACGGGGTGACGGTGCTCAACACGCCGGGCCTCATCGACGCCGGCTATCGCGACGAGCTGCGGGTGCTGCTCGTCAACCACGACCCGGTCGCGGACTACGAGGTCCAGCGAGGCGACCGCATCGCCCAGTTGGTGATCCAACCGGTTTCCGAGGCGGTCTTCACCCCGGCCGACGAGCTGGCGGCGTCGACCCGGGATCGGGGTGGCTTCGGCCACACGGGGCGGTAGTCCGATGCCCGAGCTGCCCGAGGTCGAAGCCCTCGCCCGCTTCGTGGCCGAACGGGCCGGGGGTGAGGTGATCGTGCGGGCCGACCTCGCCACCTTCTCCGCGCTCAAGACCTTCGACCCGCCCTTGTCGGCGGTGGTGGGGCGCACCATCGTGGGAACCCGGCGGTGGGGCAAGTATCTCGGTATCGACCTCGACGGGCTCTGGGTGATGATGCATCTGAGCCGCGGTGGCTGGGTCCACTGGCGCGACGAGATGCCTACCGCCCGGCCAAAGCTGGGAAAAGGGCCTCTCGCCCTGAGGGTCACTCTGGACAGCGGGTCGGGCTTCGATGTGACCGAGCAGGGTACCGAGAAGCGCCTCGCCATCTGGGTGGTGACGGCGCCCGAGAGTGTGCCCGGCATCGGGCGGCTGGGGCCCGATCCGCTGGCCCCGGGGTTCGACGTTGCCGACCTGACAGCCGCCCTCGCCGGGCGGTCGGGTCACCTCAAGACGGCACTGACCGACCAGTCGGTGCTCGCCGGGGTGGGCAACGCCTACTCCGACGAGGCGCTGCACCTGGCCAAGCTGTCGCCGTACAAGTCGGCGGCCAAGCTGACCGACGACGAGCGGCAACGGCTGCACGCGGCGCTCGTCGGCGTGCTCGGCGAGGCGGCCGCCCGCTCGTCGGGCCTGCCCGCCTCGGGGCTCAAGTCCGACAAGAAGAACAACATGCGGGTCCACGGCCGAACCGGCCAGGCGTGCGGAGAATGTGGTGACACCATCCGCGAGGTTTCCTACGTCAGCAAATCGTTGCAGTACTGCCCGACCTGCCAGACCGGCGGCAAGCCGCTGGCGGACCGCCGGCTGTCGCGGCTACTCAAGTAGCGGCGCTGATAGGCTGACCTCCCGCTGCGGACGTGGCTCAGTTGGTAGAGCACAACCTTGCCAAGGTTGGGGTCGCGGGTTCGAATCCCGTCGTCCGCTCCAATAAGAGTGGGAATCAGGGGGCCTTTTAGGCCCCTGATTCGCGCTCGGGAGGGGACTAGATCTGCGCCCTTGTCCGCGAAACCTGGAGGCGATATAGCGCATCTCAACCGCACAAGGACTCGAATCAGCACAAAGTTGGCGCGAACGAGCCGAGCGGTACTCGCCGGGCGTGGCTCCCGCACGATGACTACTCGACGAAGCGGCCGACTGATTTGGAGTGAGTGCAATCAGTCGGAGTGAAGGAGCGAAGGCCCATGTATGCCATCGATCGACCCACCGCGGTGCTGGTCATCGGCACCCGGCCCGAGGCCATAAAGCTGTGTCCGGTCGCCATGGCGTGCGCCGAGCACGGCCTGGTGAAACCGCTGCTCGTCACGACCGGCCAGCACGGCGCGGTTGTCGAGGACATTCTGGCGTTGTTCGGCCTTCAACCCCACGTCGCCCTTTCCTTGACCCGCGGCGAGAGCCAGCGCCTTCCGTCGCTCCATGCCGCCCTCCTGCACGAGCTGGATCGGGTCCTGCACCAGCTCAACCCGGCGGTGGTCGTTGTCCAGGGCGACACGGCCACAGTGTTGGCCGGCGCTCAGGCGGCCTTTCTGCAGGGACGGCCGGTTGTCCACGTCGAGGCGGGGCTGCGCAGCGGAAGCCTCGAGGCTCCGTTTCCGGAAGAGGGCAACCGCCGCATGGTGGCCGCCATCACGTCCTTGCACCTGGCACCGACCGCGGCCGCGGCCGCCAACCTCCTACTCGAGAACCACAACCCCGCCCGTGTCCTGGTCACCGGGAACACCGTCGTCGACGCCCTCCGTCACGTCGTCGCCACCACGCCTGGCGATCGGGTGGCCGGTATCGGCGCCCGCCGCCAGTTGGTCGTCGTCACCGCCCATCGACGGGAGTCGTGGGGCGAGGGGATGCGCAATGTGGCCTCGGCGGTGGCCACCCTGGCCGAGCGGCACCCTGAGGCCCTGTTCGCGGTCGTGACCCATATGAACCCCGCCGTGCGCTCGGTGTTCGAGCGCCACCTGCATAGTCATACGAATGTCTGGTTGTCAGGGCCGCTCGACTACGGCGAGTTCGTCAAGCTGCTTGCCCAGGCGACGGTGGTACTGACCGATTCGGGCGGGGTGCAAGAGGAAGCGCCCGCGTTGGGCGTCCCCGTGGTCGTCCTTCGCGAGCGGACCGAGCGGGGCGAAGGGGTGGATGTCGGCGCCGCGGTGCTGGTAGGGACCGATCCCGCCGCAATCGTGAGCGAGACCGACAAAGTCCTCCTGAACCGGCAGTGGGGGATCCCGGGGACGAGCTGCCCTCCCGACCTTTACGGCGATGGCAGGGCCGGGGCCAGGTCAGCGCAGGCCGTCGCCTGGCTCCTCGGCGAGGGCCAGTTGCCGGAACCCTTCTCCCCGTCGGCGCCCGTCGACGTGACCGCCTGACCAGGTGGACCACGTTCCTCAACGTCGGTTCGAGGTCCCCGCTTGTCGTCGGCGCGACCCAGGTCGGCACGGCTAACCGTTGGTCGTTGATGCCGGTCGCGGCGTAGGAAAAGGGCACCGGGAACACGTGTTCCTGGTGCCCTTTTCGCTCCCACTGGCCCGGCCAGACGAGGCCCGACCGCAAGGGCGCCGCCCTAACCCCGAGTGGTCCCCTCGGGGGGCGCCGCGGTCGGCGCCGTCGTTTTGTGGGCCGGTGGTGGGGGCATGGTGAGAAGGCCCACGAGCCCACCGGAGAGGGAGCTGAAAGCAGGGGAGGGCGGCGGTGCTCCGGGGAGTGACCGAGGGGTAGGCGTCGACGGTCCGCCTTCGGTAAGGCGGACCGTCTTTACCCAGCCCGTCTCGCCCCGGTGCATACGGATGAAGGCCCGCCAGCACGCCACATAGGCGAGGTAATTGGTGGCGACCAACATATGCCCGAGCAGCAGCGTGCGCCACCGACCGAGTGAATGGTCCTGGCGGTAATACAGATACCCGGAGACGATGCTGGGGAAGAACGACAGCAGGTACCAGGCGCCGATGATCGCCACCCGGGTGAGGATGGTGTTCTTGAAGAGGGATTGCCCCGCCGGACCGCTCAGGTGGGTCAGGGTGTAATACGCGCCGATGTGAAAGATGATCGACCAGGGCAGCACCATGATCCACGGCACCAGGAGGTAGAGGGTGAGCTCAAGGACGCCGGCGTTGGACAACCGGCGGCTCCGCCAGATCTCGGGGAGGCGTTTGCCGCAGGTCATGTGGCCTTGGAACCACCGCATGCGCTGGCGGATCAGGGGGCGCAACTCGGTCAGGGCCTGTTGGTCGACCGAGGCATGGACGGTGCTGGTCAGGCGCCAGCCGGCCACGAGAAGGGTGACGGCGAGGTCCAGGTCCTCGGTTAGCGACGTCGTCCATGGGTCGCCATCGAGTTCGAGCAACGCCGACAGGCGGGTGAACTGGCCATTGCCGCCAAGGCTGACCGTCCCGAAGCGGACCCGGCCGAACTGCGAGACGGCCGACAGACCCCAGAACTCGAAGTCCTGAACCCGGGTCAGGAGGTTGGTGGCCCGGTTACGGATGCGCACCGCCAGCTGGGCGCCGCCGACCTGCGGGTCGTCGAACAACGGCAGCACACAACCGAGGGCGCCGGCCGACAGCCGTCCATCGGCGTCCATCACGCACACGATGACCGTCGACGGATCAAGGCCCGCGGCCCGAACGCGGCCGAGCAGAATCTGGAATCCGGCATTGAGGGCCGGCCCCTTGCCCAGCCGTGCATTGGGTAACTGGCGACGCAGGACCATCGCTCGCGGCCCCGCGGCGGCCGCCAGCTTTGCGGTTCGGTCGTCCGAAGCGTCGTCGATCACGATGACGGTGGCGTTGGGGTCCCGTAGCAAACGGCCCACCGTCTGCTCGATGACGGCCTCTTCGTTGAGACACGGAATTAGATAGAACACGGAGTAGACGGTGGGCGCCGGCGACTCCACAGCGAGTGGCCCATCCGAATCCTCGGACTCCTCGCTGTAGGTCTGCTTGACGAGCCGTCCGCGGCGTTCGTGGGTTCGCAGCTCCATGACCCCAGCGCCCATGGCGAGAAGGAAGTAGCAGAGCCCCACCGCGACAATGGCGAGGGCGATGAGCCCGAGAATGGTCTCGATCATCGTTCTGCCTCGGACGTACCTGGGTCGCTGGTCGCACAGGCGCCGAGATCGATGCGGCAGGTTCTCCTTGTCACCTGCTATCCCGCCAGGGTCTTGACGCGCGCCCTGAGGCTGTCGCGATGGGGGTCCAATCCGGCTCGCAGCTGGCGTGGAAGTGTGGTGGTCGTCTGTTCGAGCCAGGCACGGGCCTGCGTGGCCACCTCGTCAGGCACGTCGCGGGCCAGCCAGTCGCGCACCGCTCGCACCGTCTCGTTGGTGAGGACGATCTCCTCGGTTGTCACCGGCGCCGATTGGGCATCGTTGTGGTCGAGGCCGAGTGCTTCGGTCAAGGGTCGGTCCGAGACAATGGAACCCAGCCAGCCACCCCGCCGGCGGCCCTCGCCCAAGATGTCCGCCGCCAGCCGCTCCCGCTCGCCGGCGGGCAGGAGGCGGCACTGGCGTTGCGTTTCGTCGTCGACCGCTTCCTGGAACCGCTGCTTGGCCAGGCGGTGGCGACGACTAAGCACGTCGGCCGCCCGCCATGCCTCCACCCGAGCCCCTTCGACGCGCTGTTGGAGCAGGCGGGGCCAGGTGCGCCAACGGGCCCAGTCCACCTTGGTGGTGGCCTGGTACGCAGCGTAGAGAAGCTGACTGCGTACCTCGTCGGGATCGAGATGGGAGCGGCGACGCGCCGCCTCGCGGTCGGCGAGCGCCAGGGCCCATGGCCAGATCTCCGTCAAGAGGGCGTTGCGCAGCTCGTTGGGGTCTTCGCCGCTGGCGGCCCGCTCGGCCATCGTGGCCAGGCGGGTCTCGATCCATGACGGGTCATAGGGACTGGCATGTTTCGGCCAGAGAGCGCTGACCAAGCGGGGGTCGACGATGATCGTCGTGGGTGTCTTCACAACGACTCCGGTCGGCCGTTCCTGCCGCGGGAGGGGCAGTGCTCGACGAAGTGGCCGAGTAAGCCTTCGAGGGCGGATCCCCGGTGGGTGTCGGTCCTTCGTTTTCATCCATCTCAAATCCGGGAGGACCCCTACGTGTTCCATCGACATCGAGGCACCCCGAGGGTGCGAATTGGCCTCATGACCCTGGCCTTGGGCGCAGGATTCCTTGTCACGATGGCCGGACCGGCCTCGGCGCAGGTACTCGTCAACGGCTCGTTCGAGTCGCCGGTGGTGACCGGATCGTTTGTGACGTTGAATTCCGGTTCAACCGCCATCACGGGCTGGAGTATCACCAATGGCAGCGTCGACGTCGTCGGGACCCGCTGGGCGGCCGAAGACGGTGCCCAGTCCATTGACCTGAATGGCTCGGGTCCCGGCACGATCTGCCAGACATTCACCACCACGGCCGGAGACCCGTACTCCGTCACCTGGTTTCAAAGCCGCAACGCCAGCCCTGGCGGGCTTACGGGTGGAGCGAGCGCCACTGAGACGGTTAGCGTCGCCGGGGTCAAGTCAGCCAGCTACACCTCATCGCAGCCGTGGACCTCGACTAACCCGGGCTGGGCCCCAGAATCGTTGAACTTCAACGCCGGGGGGGCGACGTCGACCCTGTGCTTCGCCAGCAACACCGCCGGCCCTGCGGGTGTGACACTTGACAACGTGGTCGTGACGCCGCTGCTGCCCGCGTCGCAGGTGAACGGGCGCATCGCGGCGGCGGTTGGCCTGGTGGCGGCAGCAGGCGGGATGGCTGCGTACCTTCGGCGCCGCCGGCGCACACACCCCGACCCGATGGCAGCGCGATAGCGAGGTCACCGGTTAGGTGCTGACGACTCCGGCGGTCGCCCCCGCCGGAGTCGTCGGCGCTCCTACTTCCGGCGTGGCCCGGCGAATGCAGACCCCAGCCACGGGTGGCGCGCCGTATGCCGATGAACCTCATTCGAGGAGGAGAAATGAACACAGCAACGAGCCGTGCGGTTCGGTTTCGTCACCGCCGAGGGCCACGCGGCAGCCGGTTGCTGGTTGCGGCGCCGTTGGTGGGGCTGGCGGCGGCGATGATGGTGCGTAGCACCGGCGTCCGAGGATTCGAGGCTGAATTGTCCGCGTGGGTGCTGCACGCAGTTTCGGGCACCACGACGATGGCAATGCCCAAATACCGGCAGTTCCTGTGGAACATCGGGACACCACATCCCTACGGCATCTGGATCACGGCGGACTGTTCATCGGCGTTCTCCGTGGGGCCGTTGTTGGTGCTGGCCGCGGCGTCGGTGTGCAGCCAGCGTTTCGCTTCCAGCCGCGTCCTCATGGCAACGGTGGTGGCGGCGGCGGTGCTTTTCACCGTGAACGTCCTTCGCATTGTCGGCATCGCCCTGGCCACGTCGGCGTGGGGTCAGCAGACCGGCTACGGCTGGACGCATACCGTTGCCGGCTCGCTCGTCACCATCCTCGGTGCCATGACTGCCCTGGCGTTGTTCGCGTGGATCCTCTTCGGGGGCCGCCCCGGCTCGAACAGGCGGCGATACCCGCGTAGGGCTCCAAAAGACGTGCCCGCCGCATCGCGAGCCGCAACTCGACAATCACCGGCGGCTCACGACCGCCTCACCGCAGGCTGACGGGTGACCGCGGACCCGGTGACGCCAGGCACACGAGCCCCATTGAGGCTCTCCTCAAACGCAGCAACGAGGAGGCCTGGCAATGCCCACGAACGTCGATCCCTTCAACCACCAATGGGTCACCGGCGACCTGGCGGCCATGGCGGCTCGGGTTGAGGCCGGCGAACCGGCGGCAACGCTCCGCCAGCAGTTGTTCGAGACCTTGTGGCCCTGGGCGACGCAGATGGCCGACCGAGAGGTGCGGCGGCTTCCGGCCCGAGCCGACGGCGACGAGACCAGGAGCCAGCTGCTTGGCGCGGTGTGGCAGGCCACACAGCGAATCGACTGGTCCAATTACGGGGGCTGGCCATCGCTGCTGCGGCGTCGCCTCCTGGGTGCCCGGATGGATGCCGCCCGTACCGATGATCCCCTGTCGCGGCGCCATCGGCAGGCGTTCACACGCTGCCTGACGGCGATCGCGGCGGAGGAGCAGGCGCGGGGACGACGTTTGGCGGCCACCGAACGCGACGCTGTCGCCGCCACCATTTTTCCGTCCTCCGCTTCTCGGCCCGGCCTGCTGGCGGAACTGGCCGAGCTGGCCTCGAGCCACGAGGCGGCCGGGGACGCGTCGTGGAGGCGGCAGACGATCGCTGGGACCCCGAGCGAGTCGTTCTGGACGCCGAGCTGCGCCAGGCGGTGCAATCCTGGCTTTCTTCGCTTCCAGGCGATGTGGCCGCCCCGCTCGTCGCGTGGTGCCACCAAGGTTCCAACCGGTCTCTACCCCGGTCGGTGGCTCAGCTGGCGGCGCCGTTCTATCCGGCTCTGGTTGAGGCTGTGCGGGTTCCGGCGTGACCGCCCGAGCCGTCGATCCGTCCCGGCTCCGTCTATCCGGCGCAGGCCCGGTCGCGGCACGACCCGGTAGGGGCGACGTTCGTCCGGCCGTCGCTGGCTGCCACCTGATGTCGTTCCAAGCCGGAGAACGCGGCGCCCAATCTGGTGGCCTGTTCGCTGGCCGCGGCGAAGAAATCGAGCGCCTGATCGGCGTGAT
>CAWKNP010000012.1:0-162090 GCA_963851105.1 uncultured Actinomycetota bacterium | reverse complement strand
TGTACAAGAAGAAAAGGAGTTTCCAATGAACGAGACTGCCCTCATCGGCAACGTCACCGACTACACCCGGACCCTCGCCATCAATGCCACCCCGGCGGGCCTGCGCGCCGCAATCACCACCGACGAAGGCGTCAGCGGTTGGTGGGCACCCACCGTCAGCCCGGGACCCGAGTCGTTGACCGTCAGCTTCGGCGACAGCGGCCTGGATGTACGTGTGGTGGCGACCCCGGAGTTGGTCGTCTGGGACGTCGTGAGCTGCTCTGCGGAGCCGGACTGGGTGGGGACGACCATCGAATTTGCCTCCGCCGCCGACGTCGCGGGAACCATCGAACTCTTGTTCACACACCGCGGTCTGGGCGGTCTGCCCTGCGCCGAAAACTGCTTCGCCGGGTGGACCTACTACCTCCCGAGCCTCGTGTCATACCTCGAGAGCGGCGTCGGCCACCCCTTGTCGAGGCACTCCTGAGCGAATGACGGCCGAAGCCGCTGATCTGGTGCTGCGGGCCCTGGCTGATCCGACCCGGCGCACGATGCTGCGTCTGGTCCGCAGCCAGGAGCTCGCAGCCGGCCAGATCGCGACGCACTTCCCCATCACCCAGCAAGCGGTGAGCCAGCACCTGCAGGTGCTGCACCGGGCCGGCCTGGTCGCCGAGCGACGGGAGGGAGCGCGGAGGTTATACCTGCTGCGCCCCGACGCCCTCGGTCCGGTGCGGGCCTTGCTGGACGATTTGTGGCCCGACGCGCTCGACCGTCTCAAGCGCATCGTCGAAGAGGACAAAAGGAGCCGGCCATGACCCCCGACCTGGTCGTGACAATCACCATCGAGGCCAGCCCGCAGGAGGTCTTCCCGTACCTGGTGCAGCCGGACCTGCTCGTCCGCTGGCTCGGCTCCTGGGTCGACGTCGACCCCCAGCCCGGCGGGGTTTTCGGGGCAAATGTGGGTCAGACCCTGGTGCGCGGGACCTACGTCGCGGTCGAACCACCGGACCGCGTGGTGTTCACCTGGGGGATCCCGGGAAATCCGCAGCTACCGGCGGGCTCGAGCACCGTAGAGATCGTGCTGCGGGGCGAGGGTGGCGCCACCGTCGTCGAGCTGACCCATCGGGACCTGCCGGTCGAACGGCAGGCCGACCACCGGCAGGGGTGGACGAACCTCCTCGAGGTTCTGGCCTCGATCCTGCAGCGACGCCCCGGCTAATCCCTCAGACGCCACCGGGATCGGCGTCGAGGGCAGCCCGAAAGTTCGCTAGAGCAGATCGCGCCGGGTCATCCGCTGCGTGGCGATCCAGCCGGGAATAGCCGGCAGGTACGTCGCGACCACCTGATTGGTGAGCACGGCGGCCACCGCCACGTCCTGCGGAACCCCGAACAGCGCCAGGGCGCCCGAGAGGCCGACCGAGCCGACGGCGGTGCTGCCCCCTGGGATGGGGACGAGCGAGGCGACGGTGGACACGGTTATCTGCACGGCCAGCAGTGACCAGAAGGAAACGCCGTGGCCGTAGGCCAGGACGCAAGCCAGCAGGCTCAAGGTCACGAGCAGGGTGGCAAGGACGTTGCCGATGACGAGCAGGGCCAACCGCGACGGCGACCGGAGCGCGGCCATCACCGATTGCACAGCATGTTCGGCGGGCACGAGGAAGTGGCGCCGCAGCAGCGGAACGCTGGCGACGAGCACGCCGCCCACGAGGAAGATGGCGGCCAGGCCAGCCCCCGCAACGCCGATGCCTTTGAATGGAACATTGATCGCGTGGGGCGACAGGGGGATGGCCACTGCCAGCATGGCCAGCTGGATAGCGACACCGGCCAAGGTGCTGAGGATCCCACCGGCCGCCACCGCCGAGGCAAGGTCGACGCCCTGTTTTTGGAGGAACCGCACTTGAAGGCCGGCGCCACCCAAGGGGACGGCCACGTTGGAGAACGACGTCGCCACTTGGAGCTCGACGGTGGCGCCCAGCGGGAGGTGGCGGGTAGACGCACCCATGAGGGCCAGGGCGTACCCGAAGTTGCTGAGCATGGCCAGCGCGAACGCCGCCGCCAGCCACCCCGGAGAGGCATGGGCCACGGAGTGCGCCAGCTTGGCGGGATCACCAATGCTGCCGAGCAGGGCCGCCACCGCGAAGAGCGCGCCGATCGCCATGAGCAAGCTCCTCAGGTCGACCCGCTGCACCTTGGCCAGCGGCGGCGCCGGCGTTCCGGCCGCCTTGGCGGCCGCGGTGCGCAGCTTCTCGAGGGTCTCGCTTCCCTTCTTGGCGTCGGTTTTGGCGCCCTTCTGGGCGGCGCCCAGTGCTTCGCGGCCCTGCCTCGTGAGCGCGGCCGGTTGGATGAGCGGCAGGGCGCGGGACAGCGCCACCGAACCGACTCCCTGCAGGGCGGCGCCGACCGCCTCGTCGGTGCCGACGATGAGTGACGTCGCCACCAGCAACTCGGCGACGTCGGCCGCCAGTTGGTGATCGTCCGCCGGATCGAGGGCGTGGGCGAAGCCCACCAGGAACGGTCCATTGTCGGTGACCATCACGTGGTCGGCATTCAGCGCGCCATGGGCGATACGAGCCGTTGCCAGCATGCCGACCTGGGCCCACAGTTCGGCCAGGAACTCGGCGCCTACGGCGGCGCGATCAACGTCACGCAGTGACCGGCCGGGGACGAGACGTTCCACCTCCAAAGCGATGGAACGGCCACCCAGCCCTGCCCGGATCAGCTCCGGCACCTTGGCGCCCGCGGACGAGGCGGCCAGCATGCAATAGGCCTCGTGTTCGACCTCCTGGGTACGGGTCAGGTAAAGGTTCTCGCCCCGGTCGCGGTAGTACAGGTACTGCCACAAACGCGAGAGCAGCGTCACGCTCGCCTCGTCGCGCCCGATCACCCGCACCCGGATATCTCCGCCCGGGGCGGCCGCCACCATGACCGTCTGGTTGGGCGGCTGCACCGCCGCCAGCGCGACGTCGTGCGCCGCCACCCCTATGTCGGCCAGTGCCTCCCTGACCTGCTCGGGCGTCGGCCGCCCAGCCGGCGAGCCGATGGCCAGGTGAATGACAGCGGCCACCCCCCAACCGAGGATGAGGCCGCCGGCCAGGTCGTTGGGCGATGCAACCCCCAGGTACAGCGCTGCGGGAACCATGAGGGCGCCGAAAAATTGACCCGCCCGGCGAGCCGGACGAGTCACGTAGGGCCCGGCCACGATGAGCACCGCCTCGATGACCGCCAAGCGCACCAAGGGGAACGTCGGCGTCCTCGCGGCGCGGAAAACCTCGGTCCAACTCGAGATGCCGCCGTGGTCCACGATGCCCATGAGCCGGGCCAGGGCCCAGGCCAGGCCACCGGCCAGGGCGAGATCGCGAGCCAATCGCCACCGCCGGAAGGCCAGCGCGGTCACGACCAGAACCGCAACCGCCCAGATGGCGCCCAACCGGTACAACGCGGCGAAGAAGGTGTGCAATCCGCTCGGCAGCGACGTGAAGGCCTGCATCACCGCCGCTTCGGTGCGCGTCGTCTTCCGCAGGGCCAACCAGATCATCAGGGCAGTGGCCACGACGGTTCGCACCCCGTCGCTGGTACGGCGGCGGTACGGGTCCTGGTCCGGCGTCGCCGCCGCTCCTGCGGCCAGACCGAGTCGGGCGGCGATGGCCTTGCCGAGGTGGGCGGCGCCGCGGGCGGCGCCTTGCGTGGCCGACGGCTGCGAGGACCGATCCATCGGCCAAATGGTGTCAGACAGCCGGGGGTGCCTCACCTCGCCAGCCCATCGTTGGCGGCGCTCACGACGGCGAAGACCGCCTACTGCGAGGATGTCAGCCCCGGACGTGACGGGCGTGGGCGGTGATCGGCGTGCGTGCCCTGCGGATTCGACCGCCTGATCTCCCAGTCGTCACACCTGTCCGGCACAATCAGGTTCGTGAGCGTCGGGGGGACAAACACACCGGCGGCGATCGATGTCAGCGAGTTGCTCTCGACGGAGCACCGCGACGACGCCGCGGTGCGGGATCTGGGCGACCTCTTGCTCGGCGTCCTGTTCAGCATGCGGGAGTGGGTGATCCGGCGCGTCGAGTCCGTCCGGCCGGCTGACAATCGGCGTTTCCGCCGGCAGATGTCCGTCGACTTCCGGTTCCCCCGAGCCTCGCTCGACGCCGCTCGGACCGCCTTTTCCAGCATCCCATTACCCCTCAGCTATATGGCCAAGGGTGACCTGTCGGCGTTCGACCTGTGGGACGAGGACGGTCGGCGCCTCCCTCTTCTCACATCGTGGGAGAACACCGTCGTGATGGGGGCCGTCGTGCGCGCCGCCTTCGATCGCCTGCATGCCTCGCTCGACGACTCGTCGGTCAGCGACCTGCACGACATCATCCGAGCCGCCCCCGGCGAGACGTCGCGCACCTCGGTGGCCGCCATCATCGACCGGATCCCCAAGGTCGATCCATCCCTCGAACCCCTGAGGGCGTGGCTCACGAGCCTGCTCGGGTTGCTCCCCGGCCACTTCGTCATGCTCGCCGATGTCGGGGGCCTCGACCAGTTGGAGCGGCGGCGTATCGTGAAGTTCGCATACGACCAGCCCACCAGGACCAACCCCGGCGAGGCGACCCTCGCCACCGAGCTGGCGCTGAAGCCGCTTGGGGTCCGCCTGCCCCTCCCCGCCGTGCCCTCGGCGTCGAGCTACCACTTCGAGTTTCTCGTCCCCGACGGCCTCGCCATTTCCGCGGCATGGCTGTACGCCGACCCCGGAAGGACGCAGCTCCTGGCCCAATCGCTGACCGCTCCCGGGCAGGATCCATCGCCCCTGGTTCACCTCAGCTGCCGGGAACCGGCGCCGGTCAACGAGGTTGCGGAGGCATTCGTGCACGTACGGCCCGTCGCCTCGGGCCCCTTGCGGGCCGCCCGCTGGATCACGACCTCGGCAGCGGTGCTGTTCGCCATCCTGTACGTCGCCGCCGGACGCCTCCTGGCCCCCGCGACCGGCGTCGGCGGGACGACGCCGCGCAGCACGAACCTGGGTATCCCGGTCACGCTGTTGCTGGTCGTTCCCGGCCTCGCCGCCGCCGTGCTCGGCCGCCCCGGCGAGCACGTCATGGCGTCGAGCCGGCTACGAGGTGTCCGGCTGCTCTCGATCCTCATGTCGGTGATGCTGTTCGTCTCCGCCGGTTTCCTGGTGCTCGGCGACGACGCCGACACACTGCGCGCCATGAGCCTGGTGTTCACAGTTGTGGCCGGATGGGCGGCGTTGCTGCTGTGGTGCGCCGAGCGGCTCTGCCGCGACCGACCCCACGCCGTATGGCCGCTTTCGTGGGCGACCCGTCTCCTGCAACTACTCGGCCATGTGCCTCTGGCGGTCGTATTCGGCGCCGCCTGGCTGGCGGTGGTTGTCGCTGCGGTCCCGACGGCCGCTTTGGTCGGCATGAAGCGGTTGGCGTCGGGGACCCACGGCGCGGCCCGCGCCGTTGTGGCCGTTCTCGTCGCCGCCGCCGCGGTCGTGGCGGCGGTGATGGTCCCCGCCGCCGCTATCGTCGCCGTCGTGGTGGCGTTGCTCGCGGGCGCAATCCCGAACTTGAGAAGGGCATGGGGGCAGGGGCGGATTCGGGGAGCCCGGCGGCGCCTCGGGAACGGGTGGCGTGCCGCCGGGCGGTTCGTGGCAACGCCCCATCGGTGGCTAAACGGCTGTACCATTCCTAGTTAGTCATGGCTTGGTTTGCTACCACCACCGCTGCGTCGTCGGAAGCCACCGCCGATGGCGCCGGCGCGGAGCCCCGAGGGGTCCCGGTCATCTTCGAGATTGCCAGCGCCGAGTCTGTCGGCCCGTTCGTCGATTTGACCACGCCAGCCGCCCGTAGCCTGGCGACGGAGCTGCTTTCGCCCAAGCTGCGCACCGCTCGTACTTTCTGACCGGGAAGCGACCGGTCCGCCTAGGGCCACCGCTAGATCGCCCTTCGCCGGCGCCCCTCGCCCACCCCGGAGGACCGGAATAGTCTCCTCGACGTCGAGTTCGTGACCGACCCCGCTCCTCGCGCCCACGCCCGTTGATGATGGTCAGGCGGCCCCCGTCGGCTCGGACATTGCGTAACCCCGGCGTCTCCCCCCCGGCGGTGCCACGGAAGCATCGGACACCTCACGCAGCCGGCTCTTAGCCGCCCATCGCCGCCGCGGCCCGCTTTTCCATCTCATCGGCCGAGATGTCCTCCACGTGCGTGGCCACAAACCACTTGTGGCCGAAGGGGTCGACGAACACCCCGGCGCGGTCGCCGTAGAACTGGTCCTCGACTTTGCGTTCCTCGGTCGCCCCCGCCTCGAGGGCCGCGGCGAACACTTTGTCGACATCGGCGACGTAGATCATCATGGTGACCGGACTTCCCCCGAGATCCTGGGGTGTCTTGCCGCCCATCTCGGGGAACGCGTCCGCCAGCATGACGATGGAGTCGCCGATGGCGAGCTCGGCGTGGCCGATCTTTCCATCGGGGCCGCCCATGCGCATGCGCTCTTTGGCACCGAAAATCTTGACGTAGAAGTCGATGGCGGCGTTGGCGCCCTCAACAGACAGGTAGGGAATCACCCGGGGATACCCCTCCGGGATCGGATTTACCGCGGCCATGGAAGCCTCCTTCGTCGAGTCGAGTCGAGTCGAGTCGAGTCGATCATCTCCAACCTAGGCGTCGTGATCGCGAACCGGCGCTGGCGCTTGACACATTCCCATATGGGGATATGATTTCGATATGGCTCGCACGGCCACGACAACCGATGCCTTCAACGCCGTTGCCGAGGCGAGCCGGCGGCACCTCCTCGACGCCTTGGGTGACGGGGAGGCCACGGTGGGCGAATTGGTTGACCATCTCGGCATGACCCAACCGCAGGTGTCCAAGCACCTCGGGGTCCTGCGGGCGGTCGGGTTGGTCGTCGTGCGCGCCGAGGGGCGGCACCGCCGGTACCGGGTCAACGGGCCGGCGCTCAAACCCATCCACGACTGGGTGCGCACGTTCGAGCTCACCTGGAACACCCGTCTTGATCGGCTCGACGACCTTCTCGCCGAGCTCCAAACCCAGGAGGACGAACCATGACCGCGAACAACACCGTCGGCAACCGGCACGGCACGGCCGTGATCACCTTGCCGTCGGACACCGACTACCTCATTACCCGCGTCTTCGATGCACCCGCGGAGCTCATTTTCAAAGCGACGACGACTCCCGAGCTCGTCCAGCGCTGGTGGGGGTTCGGCACCGCCGAGTGGCTCGTGTGCGACATCGACCTGCGCGTCGGCGGCGGCTACCGCTACGTGATTTGTGACCGGGACATGGAAGTGGGCTTCCACGGTGAGTACCGGGAGATCGCCCGCCCCCACCGGCTGGTGTTCACCGAGATGTTCGAAGGCATGCCCGTTCTGCCGCCGCCCGATGCCTACCCCGTCGTCACAATGACACTGAACGAAACAAACGGTGTCACCACAATGACGCTCCTGGCGCATCACACGACCCAAGAAGAGCGCGACATGGTGCTCGCCTCGGGGATGGAAGGCGGCATGCAGGTCTCCTACAACCGACTCGAGGACCTGGCCCGGGAACTCGCCTGAGCCCCACCCCTGCTTCCTGGCTACTCCCTCCGAGCCGACACCGGGTGCCAGAGACTTGGGAAAAGGGGATTTTGTTGGCCGGCCCGTCGCCGGGGCGCAGGTAGCGCAAATGTCCAATCCGTGACCACTCCCAGTCGCGTGGACCGGGGCCCTGGTCACAAACCCCTCCCAGACACGGACTATGGCCACCCCCCAGCCAACCAGCCAGGCCGTGGTCACAAACCGGGCCCCGGACACGGACTTGTGACCACCCCCCAGCCAACCCACCCAGGCCGTGGTCATAAACCCCTCGCCAGACACGGACTAATGACCACCCCCCAGCCAACCCACCCAGGCCCTGGTCACAAACCCTCCCCCAGACACGGACTAATGACCACCCCCCAGCCAACCCGCCCCAGGCCGTGGTCACAAACCCCGCCCCCAACACGGACTAATGACCACCCCCCAGCCAACCCGCCCAGGCCGTGGTCACAAACCCCGCCCCCAACACGGGCTTGTGACCACACCCCCCTTGACGACGGGCACCGTCAAGCGGTTCAGGCCCGCGACGACAAAGCGCTCTCCGAGCAGCCACGCTATGAATGAGCCGGCAGGTCAACGGACCGATACACGAAAAGGGGAAGTTCCATCCGAAGGGATGGAGCCCCTCGACAAGCCATCCCGCTTCGGTCAAATTTGCGTCAGAGGGGTCGAGGTCAGTCCTACCCGGAATGGGTGGGCGCGGCTCCGGGGGGCGATGAAGGTTGCCGAAGGAACTCTTGAATCTGGCCATGCTCCACGAGGGCGTGACGTCGGTCCTCGACACGGTGATCAACGCCGGCCTCGTCGTGACCCCGCCTGTCTTCGGCCCGCCCGCGGCAACGCTCACGGTCACCCAGGGCCCGGGTTACATCCAGTTCGAGCTGGACGGCACCGTGCGCTGGACGGTCAACGTCCGGCTGTTTGCCGGCTCGCCGACGTTGACCGTGGATCCGGCACCGCACGGCGGATCTCGGATCGTCCTCGACAACGCCCGGTTCCCCGGCACGGAGATCCCCGCCGACTTCGTGGCCGACCTGCAGCCCCGAGGTTTCCTGGGGACCCGCCTGGACCTGGCGTTCACCTGGGGCGGGTTCCGATCGACCGTGCTGCTCGAGCGCTGGCTGGCCGGGCAGGAAAGCGCGGTCTCGGCCGTGACCCTCCCCGCCGACGTGTGCCCGCTCGGAGCCACATCCAAGTTGGCCACGACAGGGCAAGCCGAGGCCCATTTCTCCCCGAATTGGCTGTTCCAACTGGCGGGCACCGGCCTCGCCACCGTGAGCGGCCTGGGCTCGGACATCGTCGGCGACAACCTGGCCGTAAAGCTGGTCGAACGGGTGTACCCAAGCATCAGCCTGTTCCCCCGCTCCCGGCGGACCCTGCTGACGATGAGCGCCGGCAGCCGGACGTGGCCCCTGAAGCCCGCAGTCGTCGACCTGCCGATCGGCACGCTCGAGGCCAGCGACGGCCTCTTCGACCGGATCGACATCGAGGCCAGCGAGAGCGCGGCGGGCGCAGTTACCAGAGTCTTGGTCGCATCCACCCAACGCGCCGGCGGTCTGGCCCTCGCGGTGGCGAGCGGCGTCACCGACCTCGACGGCCAGCCGCTCAAGCTGGCGTTGCGCCAGCCGATCTACGCCGTCGCCTTCGACCCGTCCCCCGACCACTCGATCGGCGACAGGACCTGGTTGAGCGCCCACTTCGGCGAAGCGTGGCAATGGCTGAGCCGGGCAGGCGTGGCAATGGCGGTCGGTGACGGCGAGCGACCTGGCTTCGAGGCCGACACGCTCGACAGCTCCGTCACCGCCGTGCGTTGCGAGCCGGTGTTCCACGCCGCCGCGGCTGCGTTGACGGCCGCCACCGGTGAAATGGTCGCCACCCGCCCGCGGCCGGTGGCGGCGGGACTGATCCTTCCGATCGTCGCCGCCCCCGGTGCGACACCCGGCTGGGGCGTCCTGGCCGGGCCGGCACTAGCCGGAATGCCCGAGGTGTCACTCCCCGACTTCGGTGTCTCCATCCTGCGCCCGACCGACCTCCTCTCCCTGAACTTCGCCTTCTACAACCTCGCCCTCGAGGCAGCTAAAAACGTGCCCACACGGTTGATGCGCCTCGACCCGACGCAGCAATCCACGGTCGTCGTGGTGTTCGACACCCCCCAGAACCTGGCCGAGCAGGCATTTCTCGAGACCTATCCCCCTGACGTCAAGGGAAACAACACCCCCGGCGAGGCCTTCCCCTCGCCGCCGGCGCCGGTACAGGTAAGAGCGGCGGGTCCGAGCCGCTTGGCGTTCCAGCTCCCGAACGGCACCGACACCCTGGCGTACACCTTCGACGACCTCCTGAACTGGCCGGCACTGCAACAAAGCGTGGTCCCGGTGGCCCTGCCCGACGCCGTCGCAGGCGCGTCCGCGGCCCCCGCCGCCCTCGCCCTGGCTGCCGCCGCCGAGCACCTGGTCGAGGAGGAAGTGGCCATCCAGCACCTCGTGGCCGCTGAGGTGAACGACGCCGAGGTCAACCGCGCCGCCATTGAGATCGATCCCGGCCTAATGCACCGGAGGCCGCCGCGACCGATCCCCCTGCCGCCCGCCATCCGGGAACCGGGACCGACCGAGACCGCCATCGAGGCCCCGTGGCGGGTCATCCTCTCGCCCAACAGCTCGGCGGCGTGGAAACACTCGACGCCGCCGGTCACCGCCGGTGGACGTACCGAGCTGTGGCACACCCGCCTGGCGGTACGTGCCCAGGGCAGCGACGGCCACGTGGCCGACGAAACGCTCCCCCGCAAGGTCCGCGCCGTGTGGTCGCCCGACTACCGGCCCCACGGCCGGCCCGGCCACCACGAGCCCCCGGCGCCATTTCGCACGTCGCTCGACAGCGACGACCGGGACCAGATCGTGCGTCTGTCCTCCGATTTCACCATGGCTCAGTACCACCCGGCGTCGATCAACGCCGGCAAGCTCTTCCTCTCCGCCCTCGGCGCCTGGCTGGACCTGCTGGCCGATTTCAAACTCCCGCCCGCCAGCCACGACACCAATTTCAGCCTCGAACAATGGCGCCACCTGGCCGCCATGGCCCGGGACAACTACGTCCGGGTCGTGTACGCCGGCTTTCTCTGCCCCGGCGGCCACCGGGCCTCGCTAGTGAAAGTCACAGAACGCAAGTTCCAGCCGGACTCGGCCGGCCGCACGACAGCCTTCCTGCGCCAGCGCTTTTTCATCGTGGTCCGGGAGCCGGTGAAGGATTACCACTCGCCACAGTTCCTTACCGCCTCCCAGCGACGGGGCTTCCCCTACCAGAGCCTCCGGATCACCACCCTGGTGACACCGACGCTCGACGCGCCCAAGGTCGGATCCGCCGGGCAATATTCCTTTTTTCCGCAAGTCGCCGGCCAGGACTTCCTCTTCCACCTCGTCGGGACCGACGGTGAACAACAGCCGTCGGAGTTCACATCCCCGCTGTACTTCATCGAGCGTGGGGCGGAAGCGGGCTACGACGAGGCGGTGGCGGCCTGGACGGCCTCAGGTCGCAAGGACCGGGACCTGGCGGGCCAGAAGATCGCCTTCGCGGCCTCCACCAAGCCTGGCGACACCACCATGGAGACGGCGCAGCTCACGATCGAGGGCCAGAGGCTCCCGAACACCGAACCGCCCTTTTTTCCCCAGATGTCGGGCGCCGAAGTGAGCGTGCCCGCGATCCAGCAGGTGACCGGGAAAAAGGGGCCGGCGTCGGTCAAGTTCTACTCCGACTACCAGGCGAACGATTTCAAAGCCGGCGGGGTGTTCCTGGAGCTCGCCGGCGCGCCCACCCCGGTCACCTTCTCCGGGCAGCAATCGGGGGGCGTGGCCACCCCCAACCTGCAGGTCTCGGGGCTGTCGCGGCGTTTCGGTCCGGTAAGCGGGACCATCGGGACCATCGCCGGGGGCGACTTCCACCCCGCCGACTTCTTCGGCGACAGCGGTGCCACCTTGTTCGGCGTCGTCCCCCTGAAGGACCTGATCAAGGCGGTGTTCGGCGACGGGACCGTCCCCGCCATGGTCACCGAGCATCTCCCGGACGCGGTGAAGACCAGCCTGCACTGGACGCCCCATGTGGAGCAGTCGAAGTCCTACGGCCCGTTGATGCTGACCTTCGACGACCCGACGACGGCATTTACCATCGACGTCGCCATCGTGGCGCCCCTCAACGGGAGCCCGCCGGTCGCCACGATCCATGGCGTCCTCAAGGGGTTCGCCCTCAGCTTGGCCGGGATCATCGGCATCAAGTTCGTCGACCTCACCTTCAACAGCGAGGCCGGCAAGAAGCTCGACGTCTCCGCCAACGTCGAGGGCAAGGGTTTGCAGTTCCTCGGCGACCTCAGCTTCTTGAATGCCCTCGAGGATTTCATCCCGAGCGACGGCTTCTCCGATCCCCCCAGCATCGACGTGTCGCTCGACGGCGTCACCGCCGGATATTCGCTACCGATCCCCGCGATCGGTGTCGGCGTCTTCAGCCTGGAGAACATCAAGCTCAGCGCCGCCCTCACCCTCCCCTTCCTGCCACCCAACCCGCTGCGGTTCCGTTTCGCCTTCTGCGAACGGGAGCACCCCTTCCTGCTCACCGTTTCTTTGCTTGGCGGCGGCGGCTTCTTCGGCATCGCCCTCGGGCCCGACGGCGTCGAGATGATGGAGGCCTCGATCGAGGTCGGCGCCAACGTGTCCATCGACGTGGTCGTCGCCAGCGGCAACGTCCACATCATGGCCGGCGTCTACCTGAAGCTCGACAACTCCACACCGGGCAAATCCCAGCTCACCGGCTACCTGCGGGCGGGCGGAAGCCTCGAGGTCCTCGGCCTGATCAGCGCCTCAGTCGAGTTCTACCTCGGCTTCACCTACAACTTCGGGCCCCCGTGTTCGATCGCGGGGGAGGCCACCGTCACCATCGAGGTCCACGTGTTGCTCTTCAGTGCTTCGGTCCACGCCTCATTGCGGCGGGAGTTCGCCGACCCGGAGATCTCCTTCACCGACCTGATCGGCCCCTCGGACTGGGGCTACTACTGCGATTCATTCGCCCCACTGGCGCCCTGAGAGGAACGAGCGATGAGCACACGCACCCTCATGTGGACGGCTCTGCCCAACGGCGTGACCCCCGACGGTCAGGCCCTGCGTCTCTCCGTCCTGGTTTCGCCCCGCCTGGTGACCGACGGCGGCGGCGATGGGACACTCGGGC
This sequence comes from uncultured Actinomycetota bacterium, assembly GCA_963851105.1. Taxonomy (GTDB): domain Bacteria; phylum Actinomycetota; class Acidimicrobiia; order Acidimicrobiales; family Palsa-688; genus DATARN01. The sequence goes on along the minus strand of CAWKNP010000012.1, from coordinate 149,324 downwards.
AGTTTCCCGACCTCGGAGACTGGCCGGCGGTGGCGGCCGCGCTGACCTTCAGCGTCGAGATCGACGCAGGCCCGACAATCCCAGCCGCACCGGTGGTCGAAGCCGGCTATCCGGCGCCTGATTCGGACGCCTGGAAGGCGCTGTTCCCCCCCGAGACGCTCGTGCACAGCTACGCCTACGAGGACCTCGACGGCCGGATCGTGCGGTCTTTCCCGGTCCAGAAGGTTCACGCCTTCGTGCGCGAGCAGTACACGGCGGTGGCCGTCCAATCGCCTGAGGTCAAGCCCGGGATCAGCCAGCTGGGCTTCGATGTCGAGAGGCAGGGGCCGCGCATCGCCGACCTGGCCCAACTGGCGCTCCACGGCGACCGCGAGGCCGAGGTCGCCCGTCGCATCGACACGGTCTTGGAACACGACCACGCCTTCCCGCCGGGAGCGGGGTCACCGGTTGAGGACCTGTACCAGGCCCGGGTAATGCACCAGTCCCCGGCGCCGCCGAGGCGCGATGGCACCGGGAAGTTGGTGGCCCAGACTCTTCCCGACATCGACTTCCACAGGGCCGTGGGCGCCATGGGCCAGTACCCGAAGCTGCTGCGGGCCCTCGGGCTGGCGATCGACCTGCGGATTCCGCTCGACGCCATCGCCGCGGCCACCACGGACGGCAACATCCGCGTCACGCCCCACCTCGACGGCGCGGCCCCCATAACCCCGTGGACCGCGTTCGTCCTCGACCGGGCGGCGGCCGGGTTCACGGCCGGCCCCGGCCCCGACGCCGACGTGGCCAACGCCATGATCGACTTCTCGGGGCCCGATCGCTACGACGTGGTCGAAGTCGACGTCGACGGCGCCGCCGAGAAGGTGCTCGACTTCGCCACCAACCTGGCCCGCGTCGCCTACGGGAACAACACCACCATCGACACCCCCGACCGCTACGGGTTGCCGGCACTGCGTTCGGCCGGCTTCTCCGCCGCTCGTTCGGGGCGGGCGGTCCGCCTGGTCGACACCTTCGCCCGGATGAAGCAGCACAACGCCAACGTCACCGCCGACCCCCGCTCCCCGCAGGTCGTCCTCCACGCTGACGACATCACCCGGGGTTACCGGATCGACGTGTGGGATTCCGCCTCAGGTGAGTGGCATTCGCTCAGCCAGCGCGACGGGCGGTACGACTTCCGGCGGGGCACCCCCCAGGCGCTGAGCCGGAGCTACTCCGACGAGGGCTTCGCGACATTGGCGACCACCGACGGTGCCGACGGGTCCGGCGGCGACCTGCGCCTCCCGGAATCGCTCTTCCGTTGGGCCGGTTGGAGCCTGTGCGTGCGCCGCGCCGGGCGCACCATCGGCTCCGACTCGAACCCCGCCGATCCGGCCAACGCGGCCACCACCGACTTCCAGCTGGAGACCAGCTTCACCGTGACCAAGGGGTCGCTCCCGCGGCTGCGTTTCGGGACCCAGTACCAGTTCCGGGCCCGGGCGGTCGACCTGGCGGGCAACAGTTTGGCGCCTGACGACGCCATCGACGACGCCTACAGCATCCCGCCGCAGCCGCTGTCCTACCTCCGGCACGAGCCGGTGGTCGCGCCGGTCGTCGTGCTGCGAGACCCCCTCGGTCCCGACACCACGCCCGGCGAGTCGCTCGACCGCCTCGTGATCCGGAGCAACTTCGACACGAACATCGCGGCTTTGTCGCAACGGCATATCGCGCCGCCGAAGACATCGGTGGAGATGGCGGAAACACACGGCATGCTGGACAGCGCATCCGGGACTCCCGCCAAGGCGGCGTACGCACTGCTGGCGGGCCGGGACGGCTCGTTCGAGGTCAACCCCACCGGGCCCCAGCCGGGCAGCTCCAGTCCCCCATCCCGAAGCCCAGCTGGCGCTGCCCTACCTGCCTGACCCGTTGTGCCCGGGAGCGGCGTTCTTCTCCTTGCCGGGGACCGCACCGGGCACGGTCTGGAAGACCCCGTGGCCGGGCGGGTGGCCCGACGAGCGGCCTTTCCGTCTGGCGCTCGACGAGGGATCGGGACCGCCGTCGTTTGTCGAGACTGCAGCCGAGGTGGTGCTGACCGTTCACCTACCCAAGGCCGAGGTGGTCGATGTGGCCCTCAGCTCGTTCTTGACCGACGATTCGTCGACCACACCGCCCCGGCAACTCTCGACGTTGGCGATCTGGGACTGGATCGTGCAGGCGCAGCCGCCCAACCTTTCCCAGCTGCGGCAACTGGCGCTCGACGGGCGCCACTGGATGCTGACGCCCCCGCGCACCCTGACCCTCGTCCACGCGGTCCAACAACCACTCATCGAGCCGCAATTCCAGCACCTCACCGCCGCCCGCGACCTGGGCTCGACCTCGGCGGTGCTGACCGACGAGCTGCCCATCAGCGGCAAGAGCACCCACAAGATCGACGTCGAGGCCAGCTGGACCGAGCCGGTGGACGACGGCACCGACGGCACCCAGCCGGTACTGCTGTCGGGCGCGGCCCGGGCGTTCGAGCAGACGCTCGAGAAGGGCCACACGGTGGCGGTCCTCGACGGCATCCACGAGTTCCACGACACCAAGCACCGCACGGTGAGCTACACCGCCGTGGCCGCCACCCGATTCCGGGAGTACTTCCCCGCCGCCATCACCGCCGACCGGGCCAAGATCACCCGGACCTCGGTGCCCGAGGTGGTTTCCGTCCCGAGCTCGGCCCGACCGCCTGCACCCAAGGTGCTCTACGTGCTGCCCACCTTCGCATGGACCGACCGCACGGAGGGGGCGTGGAACCTCAGCCGGCGCGGCGGTGGGGGCCTGCGCGTCTACCTGGACCGGCCGTGGTACTCCTCGGGGGAAGGCGAGCTGCTCGGCGTCGTGCTGTGGGCGTGCGAGCCGCCGCAGCACGACCAGTTCGACAGCTACTCCGTCCCTGACTACCTGCGCAGCTACGTCACCCAGTGGGGTCTGGACCCGATCTGGTCGGCCGCGCCACCGCCGTCGCAGGCGGCGCCCAGACCGACGCATTTCCGCAACGCGGTCGCCGTCGGGGAGGGCCTGAGCCTCGACGAGCTGAGCGAGCGTCCGGCAACGCCGGTGTCGGTCGCCGGCCACAAGGTCGAGTGGGATCCCGACCGCAGGCTGTGGTTCTGCGACATCGACCTGGACCAGGGCGACGCCTATTTCCCATTCGTGCGCCTGGCGCTGGCCCGTTTCCAGCCCGACTCGGTGCCCGACGCCCACCTGTCGCGGGTGATGCTGGCGGAGTTCGTGCAGCTGGTGCCTGACCGCTCGGCTTCGATCACCGTCGACCCGATCGACCTCACCGTGCTCCAACTGGCGGTGACGGGACCGGTGTACGACGCTCCCGGGGCGGCCACCATGGCGGTCACGGTCCAGACGCAGGCGCCGGGCGGGGCGTGGGTGTCGAAGTACACGACCGCGCTCGAAGCGGCGGCGCCGGTGGGCCCCGACACCCTGTGGTCGGGACAGATCACGCTGCCGGCCCCGCGCGGCAGTCGCCCCTTCCGCCTGCTCATCGAAGAATTCGAGACCTTCACCACCGATGGCCAAACCCCGCAGCGCCGCCTGGTGTACGCCGACCTGATCGACCTGTAAAGGTCCGCGATCGCGCCGATCGGCCGGCTGGCACGAGCGCGGCACGAGCGCCGTTGCGACCAAGCTTTCTTATCTGTCTAGATCGTTGTCAGTTCGGAAAGACGTCGTTGGAGCAGGCGGCGCTCGTCATCGTCGTGGACCAGCGCCAAGGCCCGCTGATAGGCGGCCCCCGCCTCGGCGGTGCGGCCCAGCCGGCGGAGCAGCTCGCCCCGGGTGGCGTGGAGATAGTGGTACTCCTCGAGGGCCAGGTGATCGACGAGCTCGAGGCCCGCCTCCGGCCCGTCGGCCTCGGCGACCGCTATGGCCCGGCTCAGCTCGACGACCGGTGAATCGGTAATGGCGGCGAGCTCGCCATAGAGGGCGGCGATCTGGTGCCAGTCCCGCGGCTCGGACGCGTGCAGGGACGCGATCGCCGCCTGCAGAACATAGGAGCCGTGGCCCTTGAGGGCCATGGCCCGGTCCAGCACCGCCCGCCCGGTGGCGATCTCCGCGCTGTCCCACCGCGAGCGGTCTTGGTCGGCGAGCAACACCACTTCGCCGTCTCGGTACCGCGCCTCGCGGCGGGCGTCGATCAGCAGCATCATGGCGAGCAGGCCGTGGACCTCGGCCTCGTCGGGCATCAGCTCGGTGAGCGCCTGCCCGAGCCACAGCGCTTCTCCTGTCAGCTCCGTGCGGCCGCCGTAGCCGGCGTAACCGGCATTGAAGATCAGGTAGACGACCGCCAGCACGGCGGCCAGCCGTTCGGGGATCAGGTGGTCGGCAGGCACCCGGAACGGGATGGCCGCCGCCTTGATCTTGCGCTTGGCCCGCACGAGCCGCTGGGCCATGGTGGCCTCTTCGACCAGGAAGGCGCGGGCGATCTGGGCGGTGGTCAGGCCACCCAGCGTTCGCAGGGTGAGCGCGACCTGGGCTTCGGTGGACAGCGCCGGGTGACAGCAGGTGAAGATGAGCTCCAGTCGCTCGTCGGGGAACGTCACCTGTTCCATGTCATCCTCCACGGCCTCGGGCCGCTGCAGCAGGCGGGTCTTGGCCGCCAATGTCCCCTGGCGGTGAATGCGGTTGATCGCACGGTGGCGGGCGGTCGTCAGCAGCCAGGCACCGGGGTTGGTGGGGGTGCCGTCGCGGGGCCATCGTTCGGCCGCGATGGCGAAGGCCTCCTGCGCGGCTTCCTCGGCGAGATCGAAGTCGCCGAGGAAGCCGATGAGGGCGGCGAGGACACGGCCCCACTGCTCTCGGAACGCCTGCTCAAGGACCGTTACCACTCGGTGAGGGGACGCACCTCGATGGCGCCGCCCATCCGGGCCGCCGGGATCTTCGCCGCCAGCTCGATGGCGGCGTCGAGGTCAGCGGCCTCGTAGAACAGGTAACCGCCGATCGACTCCTTGATCTCGACGAACGGCCCGTCGGTGGTAAGCGTCTTGCCGTCGGCCACCCGGACGGTCGTCGCCGTTTCCGGGGGCTGCATCTGAACGCCGGCGGTGACGCCCGGGGTCTCGTTGATCGCCTGGTAGGCGCGGTAGACCGCGTTCTTCTCCTCCTGGGGGAGGTTGTCCCACTCCTGTGACGGCGGAACGGGGGTCGAACCCTGATGGATCAGCAGCATGTACTTCATTGGTTCCTCCTCATCGAGATGGTCGCGTACAAGACAAACGGGGAGCGCCGAAATCGACAGGCGGCTGGAAAAAAAAGGGCAGGCACCACGGTGATAGCGTTTCGTCCAGCCGAAAGGCCTGGGAAGCCGGTGGGAGTCCGGCACGGTCGCGCCACTGTGAGCGGCCCACGCGAGTGGGCGGTGAGTCAGATCTCAGCCTCGAGGCCCCCGACAACCGACTGGGACGCCACGATCCCTAGGAGCATCACCATGGCAGCAACTGTGACTATGGGCGGCACCGCCGTCGCCGCACCGGCCGTACCGCAACCGATCCCGCTTCGCGAGCTCGTCCCATGGGCCCTGTTCGGGGGGATCCTGCTGCTCATGGTGCTGTATTTCGTGAGCGCGGAACAGGGTGCGACGTCGTTGATCGGCGGCCACTGGATGCACGAGCTCGTTCACGACGCCCGCCACACCCTCGCCTTTCCCTGCCACTAACCACGCCGCAACCCGACGTGGCCAGGAGCTTCCTTGTGCGCGGCATGCTGGCCGGGCTGATTGCCGGCCTGTGCGCCATCGCCTTCGCCAAGATCGTGGCCGAGCCGCAGATCGCCCATGCCGAGAGCTTTGAGCGCCAAGCCCAGATCGCGTCGGGGCGACCGCTGGAGAAACCGCTGGTCTCGCGCGATGTGCAGGACACCATCGGACTCGGCATCGGCGTGGCGTTCGCGGGCATCGCGCTCGGAGGCTTGTTCGGGCTCGGGTTCGCGGCGGCCTACCGCCGCCTCAGCCAGGCCCGGGCCAAGACCATGGCGTTGCTCCTGGCGGGCGCCGCCTTCGGGGCGGTGTTCTTGATCCCGTTCCTCAAGTACCCGGCCAACCCGCCGTCGGTCGGCAATCCCGACACCATCGGGCGCCGGACCGCCACCTACTTCCTGCTCATCGCGGTCGGATTGCTGTCGGTCGCCATGGCGGTGACGGTGCGCCGGCTGACCACCCGGGGGCTCGGCCCGTGGAACGCATCGCTGCTCGCAGTGGCCGTCCTGGTGGCCATCGTCGTGGTCGCCTATGTCGTCATGCCGGGTTTCAACGAGGTGCCCACCGGCTTCCCGCCGACAGTGCTGTGGCAGTTCCGCCTGGCGTCGGCCGGGACCCAGCTGACGCTGTGGGGCACGCTCGGCCTGGTGTTCGGTGAGCTCACCGAGCGGCGGGAACGGCGCGACCAGCGGGAGACGCAGGTCGCCGCCTCGGTCTGAAGTCCGCCCGCGCCGCTGCTCATCGTCGACGGTTCATGCCGGCGTCGTTCCCTGTCCTCCGGAAGGCCACGCTCGCGTCACCGCCGGTGGCAATGATCCGTTCATGTCCCGTTGCCGCCATCGGACCCCTTCTTCAGCCAGCGACGGGCACCTCGCGGCGTGACCGCGACGGTCGTCTTTTTCCACGCCCATCCCGACGACGAAACGGTGTTCACCGGCGGGACGATCCGCCGGCTGGTGGACGAGGGCCATCGGGCGGTGATCGTGACTGCCACCGCGGGCGAGCGGGGCCACGACTACTCGTCGCAGCCGGTCGCCGGCGCCCCACTCGGCCAACGGCGGTGTGAGGAGTTGCGCCGGGCGGCCGCCATCCTCGGCGCCGACAGTGTCGTGCTGGGCTTCGGCGACTCGGGAGCCGACGGAAAGGCGATGGGTGGCTTTGCGGGCTGCGATCCGGCGACCCTGTCTGACCAGGTGGCGACGGTCCTCATCGAGCTGGGCACGGACATCCTGGTGACCTACGACGAGCGTGGGGGCTACGGCCATCCCGACCATGTCCAGGCCCATCGTGTCGGGATGTTGGCCGCGGCCGCGGCCGGGGTGTCAGCGGTGTTCTGGGCCACCTTCGACCACGACCGGCTGCGCTCGCTGCTCGACCTGGCGACCGTCTTCGGCGTCGCCCTCGACGATGTGGCGCGGTCGTGGGCGCTTGCGCTCGGCGTCGCCGGGGACCGCATCACCACTACGGTCGACGTCCGCGCCTTCGTCGCGGCCAAGCGCCGGGCGCTTCACGCCCACGGCACACAGTTCCCCGCCTCGTCGTTCGTATGGACGCTCCCCCCTCCTGCCTTCGACTTGCTTTTCGGCACCGAGTACTTCATCGCCGCCGGCGAGGCGGGCGTCGACGCCTGGCCGTTGCAGGATTGACAGGAAGTGGCGGCTAAGACGCCGGCTTTCGCTCATCAACCGCGCGGTGTGGGAGAAGTCGGTGAGCGCGATGCCAGCGGTACTTGCCCCGGGCACGACAATCACCCTCTGACCCGACCGGGCCAGCGAGACGGGGTCGGGGAGGCGCCCGTAGCGGCTGATGGCAAAACTGCGGACGAGGACATCCAACGCGCAGAGCGTGCCCGCAGGCTCCTCGTCGGTGCCGTTGGCTTCGCCCAGCACATAGACGGTCGTGGCGTCGAGATCGACGGCCCGGCTGACCGGAACCGGTTCGAGGACGCCGCCGTCGACGTGGCGGTGGCCGTTGAGGATGGCGGGCGGCAGGAGGCCCGGCAGGCAGGCGCTGGCGTAGAGGACCTCCTCGGCCGGGCCGCGCGACCACCAGCGGGCGACGCCGATGTCGAGGTCGGTCGTCACCACGTGCACCGGGAGAGCCAGGTCGGCGAGGTCGGCGACGGGGCAACAGCGTCGTATGAGGGCGCGCAGCGGTACCGGCGACCACAGGTGATCCCGTTTGCGCAAGAGCCGGACAACGGCGCGGTGGCGGTGGTCACCGAACACCGACCGGGTACTGAGGTCGGCCCACAGTTGGTCCAACCGGTCGACCTGTTCCAAGGTGGGGTCGAGGGCGAAGAAGGCGGCGTTCAGGGCGCCCACCGAGCACCCGACGAGCACGTCGGGGAAGATCCCGGCCTCGACCAGGCTGGCGAGGATCCCGACCTGCGTCGCCCCCGCGCTGCCCCCAGCGGGCAGGACGAAGGCGACTTCAGGCGCTGAGCGCAACGGGCTCGTGATGACCATCTCGGCGGTCCTCGAGGCGGCGGACAACGGTCAGCCGTTCGACCGGTTGACCGCACAGCCAGCTCATGGTGTGGTTCGGCGCCCGATGCACAACGCGGGCGCCGAGGCGTTCCAGGGCGCCGGCGCGGCGCCCGACCGGTGCGTTCATCTCGCCGAACCAACCCGGCAGGTGGGCCACGCGGCAGCGCTGGTCGATGTGGTCGACCAGCAGCCGGCCGATGGCGCCGGCCCGCTGGCCTACCGCCAGATTGAGATGGGCATGGGCGGCCTCGGGCGGTGTGAAGCGGTGCCGGCGGCTGTTCCAGGCGTCGACCACGCGCAGCCGAAGGAAGCGGCCGGACTCGCTACGAGCCAGGGCCGGCCACGCGACACGCAAGAGGAACAACAGTGCCCGGGACCGCAGCCAGCGCTCGAACTCCTGGGGGCGGGTGCAGACCAGGGCGTAGCCGCAGACGTGGGCGCCGTCGATAGCGACGGCGGCGTCGGCCCGGCCCGGGCCCAGGTACCAGTCCAGGCACAGGGCCTGGTAGTGGTTGAAGGCGGCGACGGGGAACGGGAGGGGACGCCCGAGCCCGACGGTCTGGGCGAACAGTTCTCGCACCGCCGGGTCGTCGCCGGCTCGGACGGCGCGGACGGTCAACCGGGTCCCGCCCATTCAAGCGGCCCACTTGCGGCCGGTAGGGGCGGCGGCGAGATCGTGGACTGCGAGCATGGCGGCGACGGTGGCGGACCAGGGGAATTGCTCCGCCCGCCGCCGGGCCGCGACCCGGGTGGCTGCAGGTGGGAGCGCGAGCACCGTGGCGATGCCGGTGGCCAAGGCGATGGGTCGCGGGGCCGCCGTCACCCCGCACGCCGGGGTCAGGAGCTCGCCGGCCGCGCCCCTGTCGACGGCCACGACCGGCGTCCCGCAGGCCAGCGCCTCGAGCACCGACAGCCCAAACGCCTCCGCGGGACACGGGGCGATAGCGACGTCCGCGGCCCGAAAGAGCTGCGCGACCGCCCCCCGGTCGGCGACATGACCGGTGAAGGTGACCGGTAACCGGGCGGCGCGGCGGACCAGGGCGGCCTCCATCGGTCCGGCGCCGACCATGGTCAGATGGGCGGCCACGCCGACGCCGATCAGCTCGGCCAGGGCGTCGATCGCCAGCTCAGGACGCTTCTCCCGTGACAGCCGGCCCACGCACACGAGCTGGGGGATGGCATCGTATGAGTAGGGCCGGCTCCGGGCGCCGGGGCGGAAGGTGAGCAGGTCGACGCCGAGCGCCACCGTGCGCACGTCGGGAGCCGCAATGCGTTCCCACTCCGCCCGGCTGAAGGCCGAGGTGCACACCACCATCGCAAAGGCATCGACCAGCCGGCGGTTCCACCGATCGGTCCACGAGACGAGGGGCACCGCCCGCGGGACCCGGGCCGCGAGGATGGCGTCGAGTCGTTCGTGCGAGACCAGGACTGCCGGGATGCCCCGGCGTGCCGCCCACGAGCCGAGCGGACGCAGCGTCGCCTTGTCGCTGACTTCGAGGCGCTCGGCCCCGGCGCCCTCGACGATGGCCGCCACCTTCCGCCAATTTGTCATGACCCGGTAGCCGGTGGCCCCGAGCGCAGGTGACGCCACACTGATAACCCGGCCGTAGGTGCCGGTGCGGTCGTCGTCGCGGGCTCCGGGCACGATCAGCAGCCGCTCGTGGCCGGCGGCGACGTAGCCCCGGCCGAGTTGGTCGAGCGTTGTGCGCAGGCCCCCCGACTGCGGGCCGTAGAAGTTGGCGACCTGGGCGATCAGCATCCCTAGGCCACCCGTTCGATCGGGAACGGGCCGTCGACGACACTGCGGTAGTGGCCGATCAGTTCGTGGCCGAGGACTTCCCAGGTTCGTCGGCTGACCGATGCCCGGGCCCGATCGGCCATCGCCCGGCGCAGCAGCGGCGACGCCACCAATGCCCCCACCGCGCTGGCCAGCAACTCAGGTTTGCCCGGCGGGTAAAGCCACCCGTTCTCCCCGTGGCGAACCAGGTCGAGCGGGCCCCCGCTCGCCGGCGCAACCACCGGCACGCCCGATGCCAACGCCTCCTGGAGACTCTGGCAAAACGTCTCGTCGGCGCCGGTGTGCACGAACACATCGATCGACGCCAGGGCCCGAGACAGCCCCTCGCCATTCAGATGACCGAGAAACGTCGCCCCGGGCATCGCTCGCTCAAGCGAGTTCCGCGCTGGCCCGTCGCCCACCACGACCAGGCGGCACCCCGGAAGGTGCTGGAGGCAGCCCAGCAGGTGGACCTGCTTTTCCTTGGCCAAGCGGCCGACGTAGCCAACGACGACCTCACCGCCGGGGGCAACGCCAGAATGCCACCGGGCGCTGCGATGGGCGGGAGCAAAACGGTCCAGGTCAACACCGCGGGCCCACAGACGGACCGGGCTGATGCCGTGACTTCGGAGCTCCCACGCCGCCAGCGTCGAGGGTGCGAGCGTGAGCTCGGTTTGCTGGTGGACCCACCGCAGCCAGGCCCAAATGGCCGGTCCCGCCGAGCTCAGGCCGTAACGGCGGGCGAAGCCCGCGATGTCGGTCTGGTAAATCGCCACCGCCGGTATCCCGAGCAAACGGGCGGCGCGGGCGCCGGCGGCACCGAGCACCGCGGGCGCCGCCAGATGGACGACATCGGGATCGAAAGACCTCAGGATGCGCACGATCCGCCGGCCCGGCACGCCGATCGACAACGACCGGTACAGCGGCAGCGAGAAACCCGCCACCCGCTCGACATGCGCCGAGCGGTAGCTCGTCGGTCCGGGCCCCGGTGCGATGACGAGGCACTGATGCCCGTACCGCTCCAGATGCTCGACGACCCGCAGGACAGAGTTGGTGACTCCGTTGACCTCGGGGAGAAAACACTCGGCGACAATCGCCACGCGCACTGCGACCACGGTAAAAGAGCGAGATGACGTCCCGGCACCGCCAAGCTGGCGGCAGGACGAACAGTTGGTGACCGCTGACCTAGGCGGCCGCTGCGGCCAGCCCGAAAGGCACAGCTTTTCTTAACGTTGCTCCAAGGTCGGGCTGAGGTGAAGGCTCCAATGTTTGCGCCAATGGGACTCTTCATTTCAATAAAGCGAAATCCGCTGCAGTGGGCGATCGGCGCCGTGGTTCTGGTGGCGGTGCTGATCGTCGGGGGTGTCTTCGCCATCCACAAGATCGAAGGCAAATCGGCGGCGCCGCTCAGCCTCTCCACCGCGCCGACCGTGACCACCGTCGCGGGCAGCTCGGCGTCGACGTCACCGTCCAGTGCCGGCGATTCATCTTCGGGCGACGGCACCTGGAAGGTCTCCAGTGGCTCGACGGCCGGATACCGGATCAAGGAATCCCTGTTCGGGGTCTCGAATACCGCCGTGGGCCGTACCACCGCGGTGACAGGATCGATCACCATTGTCGCGTCCGCGGTGACCACTGGGAGCTTTTCGGTCGACCTGACCAAGGTGACAAGCGACCGGTCGCAGCGTGACAGCCAGTTCCAGGGCCGCATCATGGATACCTCGAGCTTCCCGACGGCCACGTTCACCCTCACTCAGCCGATCCAGCTGGCCACGCTGCCCGCCGACGGTGTGCAGATCACGGCCAACGCCACCGGGAATCTGAACCTGCACGGGGTGACGAAATCGGTCACGTTCCCGGTGACAGCGCGCCGCAGCACAGGGACCATCCAGGTCAACGGGTCGATACCGATCACCTTCGCCGACTACAACATCTCCAACCCGAGCGGCGGCCCCGCCACGACCGGCGACAGCGGCACCATGGAATTCCTGATCAACCTGGCCCACTGACCGACCGAAGCGTACGCCCCCGATCACCCGAGCCGAGCGCAGGACCGGGCAGACTCGATCCATCGCCGGCCCTGCCATACATCCCCGAAAAGCTGAATCATGGCGCCTTGGCCGGTGATCACCGCGGCCGGTGCCGCGGTCGGGGTGATGTTCGGGCTGTTCGGGGTGGGCGGGTCGAGTTTCGCCACCCCGATCCTCGGCCTGCTCGGTGTCTCCGGCGTCATGGCGGTGGCCTCGCCCCTGCCTGCCGCCATTCCCGCGGCCATCGCCGGTGCCGCCGCCTACCTGCGGCGCCGGGAGGTCAATCAGGCGGTCGCCCGCTGGTCGATCATCGGCGGGGTCCCGGCCACCATCATCGGCGCCCTTTTTTCCAACCGCGTCGGTGGCAAGGCCCTGCTGCTGGCCTCGGGCGTCGCACTGGCGCTTGTGGGCGCCCGCATCCTGGCTCCCATCCCGGCGGAGAAGCGGCTGGCCGGCCGGGCCCGGCGCCGGGCCGCCGTGGTGGTCCCGGCCGCCGCGGGCATCGGGTTCTTCACCGGCCTGCTGGCCAACGGCGGTGGTTTCCTGCTCGTCCCGCTGTTCGTGCTGGTGCTCGGCCTGACGATGCCCGAGTCGGCCGGGACCAGCCTGGTCGTGATCGCTGTCCTGTCGGTGCCGACCCTGATCACCCATTGGGTGCTCGGCCATGTCGACTGGTCGGTGGCGGCCGCGTTTGCCGCGGGCGCCGTCCCGGGGGCGGTGGCGGGCTCCCGGTTGGTCACCCACCTTCCGGCCGAACGCCTCCGCAGGGGCTTCGGGATCCTCCTGATCGCCTTCGCCCTCTATTTCACGGTCCACCAACTCACGAAGTGACCTCTCGGGGCTCCGCCAACCAGGCCGCCACCCCCCGTTCGAGTCGCTCCCGCATCCCCTGGCTCATCCCACTGGCGCGGCCGCCCGTCCGCGCGATGCGGGCGAGGGTCGCATCGTCGAAGCCGAAGGCGTTCCGGGCCAGTTCGTACTGATCGGAGATGCTGGCCCCGAACCACAGTTCGTCGTCGGCATTGAGCGTGACCTCCACGCCCGCCGCGACCAGCACCGGGAGGGGGTGGCTCGCCAGGTCGGCGACCACGCCGAGGGCCACGTTGGATGTCGGGCAGACGTCGCACACCACGCCCTCGCCGGCCAGGCGCCGCATCAAGGCCGGGTCTCGGGCGGCGTGAACGCCGTGGGCGATGCGATCGGGGTGAAGATTGTCCAGCGCGTCGATGACACTGGCCGGGCCGCCGGTCTGGCCGGCGTGGCACACCACGTCGAGGCCCGCCGATCGGGCGATCGCCACCGGCTCGACGAAGCGGGCCAGGTCTGCGGGCTCGACGAAACCGGCGGTCCCGAACGCCACCACCCCCCGCCCGGCGTAGGAAGCGGCGAGGTGCGCCAATTCCGACGCCCCTTCGGTACCGCCGTCGGTGTTGACGGTGACCAACGCGCCCACCTCGACGTCGGTGTCGATGGCGGCCGACGTGAATGCGGCGCACATCACCGCCAGGATGTCGTCCATTGTCCCCAGGCGGGGCGCATACAGCTGGGGCTCGACCGCGGGCTCGAGGTACACGACCCCTTGCCGGCTCTCGGCCACCACCAGGGCCCGGCACAGCCCGGCCAGCTCGTCGACATTGGTCACCATGGCAGGAACGGTGACGTAGGCCGCGAAGAATTCGTCGACGTTGGCGAAGCGCTCCGGGGGTGCGAACGGCAGGCCCCGCCGCCCAAAGAGCGCCGCTACCGCGAGCCGGGGAAAACTGCCTTCGAGGTGGAGATGGAGATGGGCTTTTGGGAGAGCCCTCACAACCACCTTTCTTGAACCTTCGTGCCGGTCCATTCTGCCAATCGGTAGGTGGCCACCGATAGGACGATGGCGACGATGATCGCGGCCCACGCCGCCTGGGTCTCGAGCAGCACCCGGTTCTGGCTGAAGAGGTGGCCGAGGCCATTCTGGCCGATGAGCCACTCGGCGGCCAAGGCCCCGAGGAAGCAGGTGGCCGCCGAGATCCGCATGGCGACGAGCAGGCTGGGCAGCGCCGACGGCAGGGCGAGGTGCCACATGCGGCGGAAGCGTCCCGCTCCGTAGGTCGTGAAGACGTCCTCGGACCCCGGGGGGCGGGTCCGCAGTCCTGAGCTCACCAGCACGAACACAGGAAAGAAGGCCATGAGGATCGCGGTCACGAGCACCGTCCGGCCGCTGTAGCCGAGGAGCCGGGCAACGACGGGGATGATGACCACGATCGGGATCGAGGGGATGATCAGCGACAGCGGGGCGACGAGGCCGCTCAGCACCGACGACGACGAGACGGCGAGCGCCAAAACGACGCCGATCAGCATGCCGATCAGCAATCCGCCCACGGCGGAGGTGAGGGTGTGACCGGCGGCGGCCACATAGGGGCCGGGGTGGTGAAAGAAATGGCTGGCCACCCCGGCGGGACTGGGCGCCACGATCTGGGGAACGTGCTTCAGCGAGATCCACGCCTCCCAGGCGACCACCGCCACGACGCAGCCGATGGTACCGATCGGGATGCCGCGGCGCTGGTCGACGGCCGCCGATCCCGGCACCGTCACGTCGCGCTCGACCACGCGGGCGAAGCGGGCGCTGGCCGCCCGTTCCGCCATCCCGAGCACGAAGAAGCACAACGCGGACATGACAATGGCGATCAGCGATGCCGCCCACAACAGGGTGATGCGGAAGTTCTGCATGCCGCTGATCATCAGCACGCCGAGGCCGCGATCGGCGCCGTACCACTCCCCGAGGATCGCCCCGAGCACCGCGGCCGGCGCCGCGATCTTGAGGGCATCGGCGATGGCGGGAAGGGCACAGGGCAGCTGCAGGCGCCGGAAGCGGTTCCACCGCGACGCCCCGAAGGTCGAGAACACGTCGTGGGCGCTCGGCGACGTCGAGCGGTAGCCGTCGGCGATGGTCACGAGGGTGGTGAAGTAGACGGCCAGCCCCGCGAACACCGCCGAGGTCGACGGCCGCAGGGCGGTGCTCTCGAACAGTGGCCCGAGCGCGATCACGGGAAAGGCGTTGACGACGACGGCGAAGCGGTGGAAGCCGACCTCGAGGGTCGGTATCCACACCAGGAGGGTGGCGCACAGCGCGGCCACCAGCACCCCGAGGACGTAGCCGTCGGCGGCCCGCCCGGCGGTGGCTGCCACCGCCCGGCCGAGGACGACGCGGTCGTGGCCGATTTCGGTGACCACCCGGGTGATCGGCGGAAACGACGAGCCAAGAATGCGGTGGTCACCGATCACCTGCCAGCCGAGCACGAACAGGGCGAGACCGAGCGCTGACTGGGCCAGCCGGACGGGCCTGGCCCGCAGGGATGCGGCCACGGTGCCTCAGTCTCCGAGCGGGTCGGCGGTGTCGAGCTTCTCCGTCAACCCGGCCACAAGTTCCTGGAACCCGGTGCTCTGCAGGAGGGTGCGGGAACGGGGCCGGGAAAAGGGGATCTCGGCCACAAAGCGCACCTGCCCCGGCGACCCTGTCATCACGACAACCCGGTCGGCCAGGAAGACCGCCTCGTCGACCGCGTGCGTGACGAGCAGGGTGGTGATGCGCTGTGTCGACCAGATGGAGGCCAGTTCGACATTGAGGCGGTGGCGGGTGACAGCATCGAGGGCGCCGAAGGGCTCGTCGAGCAGGAGCACGCTTGGCGAGAGTACGAGGGCCCGGGCGATGGCCACGCGCTGGCGCATGCCACCGGATAGGTGCTTGGGCCGGGCGTCGGCGAAATCGTGGAGGCCGACGAGGTCTATGAGCTCGGTGATGCGTCCGGAGTTCACCGGGCGCTGCGCCAGTTTGAACGGCAGAGCGAGGTTCCCCCTCACCGTAAGCCACGGCAACAGGGCGTGGTCCTGGAAGGCGACGCCCAACTCGGCGCCCGCCACGAGCGCGGCCGGCAGGCGGCCCCCGATCGTCACCTCGCCCTCGTCGGCGCCCTCCAGGCCGACCGCCATGCGCAGTGCCGTCGATTTCCCGCAGCCCGACGGCCCGAGCAGGGCGACGAACTCCCCGTCGCCGACGACGAGGTTGAAGTCGCTCAGCGCGGTGACAATTTGCCCCTTGGGCAGCGCATAGCGCTTGGTCACGCCGGAGAACACGATGTCCCGTGCCGCCCCCGCGGCCCCCGGGGAGCCACCGGCGGCCGGGCGCTCGCTCATGACTGTCAAGCTTGGCTCGCCCGTCAACTCAACAGCGACGTCTTTCCGCCGAAAGCGTCCGCCAGGACGGTCGTGTCGCACAGCTGGGCGATGGGCGGCAGCGAGGTGCGGCCCGACGCCTTCAAGGCGTCGTACATGGGGCCCGCGATCTGATTGGGGTCGAACCACAGCAAACCTTTGGAGTCCGTCAACGGGCTCTTCGACAGCGGGAGTTGCTGCTCCAGGACCTGGGTCTCGGTGGCCCGGTCGAGGGAGAGGTCCTTGCCGTAGTTGGTCACTGTGAGGTCGACGCCTTCCGCGGGATCCTTGAATGCCCGCTCCCAGCCTTTGGCGGTAGCCCGGATGAAGCCGACGACAGTGTCGCGATTGGCGTCGAGGTAGCCCCGAGTGGTGCACAGCAGGCCGGCGTACTCCTTGAAGCCCAGGTCGTCCATGGTCGCGGTGACGAAGGGTACGTGCTTCAGCTGGTAGGGGATGGGCTGGCTGGTGACATAGCAGTAGTAGGCGTCAACCTGGCCCTCGAACAGCGGCGTGGCGTCGTAGCCGACGGGCACCACCTTGTAGCTCCCGCTCGGCAGACCGGCCAGCTTCATGACGGTGTCCACGTCGTTCTGGCTGCCCTCCTGCAGCCCGATCCGCTTGCCCACGATGTCCTGCGGCGTGCGGACGGGCTTGGACGGCAGCGACATGAGCCCGGCAGGCGAACGCTGGAACAGGGTCGCGACCATCACCAGTGGGGTCCCCTTGTTGACCGTGTCCACCAACCGGGTGACAAACGAACTGATTCCCATCTGGGCGCCCCCGCCCGCGATCACCGCCTCGGTGGACGCCACATCGCCGCCCTCGAGGAACGACGCCTTGACGCCCTCGGCGGCGTAGTCACCGTGGTTGTCGGCCAGGAAGAAGCCCGCAAACTGGTCGTTCTTGATCCAATCGAACTGGAACTTGACCGTCTTCAGCGACTTGGGCGCCGTCGTGGGCTTCGTGCTGCTGCCGCAGGCGACCGCCATCCCCGGGACCCCGACCACGACGCCCGAGGCCGCCAACAGCTTCAAAAAGGCGCGACGGTCCAGCTCAGACGGCGGCTGGCGATTGGTCATGGTCGCCTCCTTGGGTGGGGTTCTGGGCGGGGCTCTGGGCCGGGTTCTCGGCGGCCGGCCCGGAGTGCAGCGTCGCCCCCTCGGCCATTTGCCGGATCCAGCGGCGGTACTCGATCGAAAACTGGTCGGGCCCCTTGAGCTGCAGTTCCTCCGACAGGTCGTAGGGCAGTTCGGCGGGTCGCTGCGACTCCGCGATGCGCCGGTCGGCTTCTGCGATCTCGAGTTGGAAGTCGGAATACTCCTGATCGGACTTGAGATCGAAGTTGCGGAAAAGGATGCTGAACGTGCGGCAGCGCGTCATCGTGATCGGGCTGACGGTGAGGAACATCCCGTAGGTCCGGTCACCGGCAAGCTCCTGGCGCCACCACACCGTCAGCGGCATGTGCACCAGCCAGCGGCTCTGGGTCCACACGTCGGAGCCGCCCGGGATGTCATGACCCCCGCCGAGGGATTTCATGTTGGCGTGTTCGAAAACCGTCGCTGTCATCTCGATGGCGGAACCGAGACGCCGCACCTCCGCCGGTGGCGTGGCAGGGTCGTCCGACGAACCGAGGACACCGTCGTGCACCCACGGGATGTGGGCCAGATCCATGAAGTTCTCGATGCGGCGCAGCGAGCCGCACTCCCAGTCGTAGGTGGGAACCGGGAGCAACCGCAGCGCTGGGTCGTCGCGTTCGGGAAACGGCGGCGGGTCGATCGGCGCCCCGCCGTCGGGGCAGACCCATACCAGGCCCGAGGCCTCGACACAGGCGAACGGCTTCAGCCGGGCTCGGTTCGGGATGCGCTGGGAGGCGTCGGCAGGGATGTCGACGCACGCCCCGTCTCGGGCATAGGTCCACCCGTGGTAGGGGCAGCGCAGGCAACCGTCGACCATGGAGCCGAGCGAAAGCGCCGTCCCCCGATGCGGGCACAGGTCACCGAAGGCATGTACCGCCCCATCGGCGAAGCGGGCGACCACCAGGCGCTGGCCGAGCAGCACCACTCCGACGGGAGCCGGTCCCACCTCATGGGCGTAGGCGACGGGTAGCCAGAACCGCCGCAGGGCGGCGGCAACGCGCTCGCTCCCATCGTCGAAGACGTCCGCCTCCGCGTAGCGTGCCGCCACACCATCTGGCATCGCACCATGTCAACACGCGGCTCCCACATTGTCAAAGAAGCGAGCCCACCGCACCTATAGGGAACACCTATGATCCTGGTGCAATCTTGCCTGTTCCGAACGTTTCGCGAAATAACTTTCACTAATGAGCCACGGTGCCCGAACTCGACCTTGACCTCCGGATGGTTCGCTACTTCGTGGCAATAGTCCACGAGGGCAGCTTCACCCGCGCCGCCTGCGCGCTCGGGATATCGCAGCCCGCCCTCAGCCAGCAGATCAAGCGCTTCGAGGCGCTGATCGGCGTCACTCTGCTCGAGCGGACCACCTCAGGTCCGGTGCTCACCGCGGCCGGCGAGGCCATGGCCCGCGAAGGCGAGCACCTCCTGGCCGCAGCCGAGCGGGCGCTGCGCTGGACCCGGGAAGTGGCGATGGCGGTTCCCGCCGAGCGGATCCGGCTCTGCTTCGTCCCGGGTACCCCTCCGGCGCTGGTCACCGTCGCGGTGCGCACCATCGACCGCCTGGGCGACAGCGCCAGCCTCGAACTGCACCGCGTCGAGTGGGCCGACCAAATGGAGTGCCTTGTCTCTGGCGCCGCAGACATCGCCTTCGTCCAGCTTCCCTTGCTGGTCGAGGGCCTGAAAGCGATGCCGGTTGCCTCCGAGGTCCGTGTCGCCGCGTTCCCGGCGGCCCACCGGCTGGCCGGGAGGGACGGCGTAACGCTCGCCGACATCACCGGCGAGCCGATAGTCGACGCGGTGTACAACCGGGACTACTGGATCGTCAATCCCCGGCCCGACGGATCGGCCCCCAACACCGTCGCGCCTGCCGCTGCGACCGCAGAGGCGATGCTGGCCCTGGTCGCGGCGGGCAGGGCCATGGTGATCACCACCCGCTCCCTGGCCGACGCCTACCCCCGTCCCGACGTTTCCTTCGTGACCTTCACCGATCTCGGCCCTGTCACCTACGGCGTGGCCTGGCGGGAGACAGAGAGCCGGCCGATCATCCAGCTCCTCGTCGATGCGATCCACACCGAACTCACGGCCGCGGCGACGGTGGCCGGCGGAGCAACAGGTACACGCCCTGATCCTCGATGAGGGCGAAACCAAGCCGGAGGTACCACCGCAGCGCCGGATTGTCGCGCTCGACATGGACGGTGACGGGAAAACGCTGGTGGTAGGCCCGTTGCTGGGCGTCGAACTGCATGGCGAGGAAGGCGGCCTGCTGGCGGTCGTCCCACCCAACCGCGGCCAGTTCCTGCGCCCGGGTGCCGGCGTAGACCCGGCGCAGGAACTCCTCGTCTCCGGGCCGGACGGGCCGCCGCGAGATCATCGGGCGGTCAGACCGGGACCGACTCCTCCTCGAGCAGCGTCGCCAACTCCGCCTCGACAGAGGTTTCGCCGTCGATGTGCACCTGGGGCAGGAGCTTGCCGAGCCACCCGGGCATCCACCAGTTGGCGTTACCCAACAGCTCCATGGTGGCGGGGACCAGCACCATCCGGATGATGGTGGCGTCGACTACCACCGCCGTGGCCAGGCCGAGGCCGATCTGCTTGATGAAGATGCTCGGGTCGAAGATGAAGACACCGAATACGAACACCATGATGGCGGCGGCGGCGGTGATGACCCGAGCCGTCGACGCCAGCCCGTCTGCGACGGCGGCGGCATTGTCACCCGTGCGCAGCCACTCCTCCCGGATACGGCTGAGGAGGAAGACCTCGTAGTCCATGGACAGCCCGAACAAGATGGCGAACATGATCATCGGTATGAACGCCGGTATCGGAGTCTGAGGGATCTTGAGCAGGTGGCCCAGCCAACTGCCGTGGACGGCGTAGGACATCACGCCGTAGGCGGCTGCGATCGACAGGAGGTTCATGATGCCGGCCTTGATCGCCACCAGCGGGGAGCGGAAGACCGTCGTGAGCAGTAGGAACGACAGCAGGACGACAGCACCGATGAACAGCGGGAGGCGGTGGCTGATGTAGTTGCTCTGGTCGATCGAGATGGCGGTGAACCCGCCGACGAGGACCTTGGCCCCGGTACCCGACAGGGCGGGGGGGATCACCGATGTACGGAGCCGGTGCACGAGTCGGCCGGTGGCGCTGTCCTGAGGCTTGTTGTTCGGGAAGACATTGATGATGGCGGTGTCACCGGTTGGGTTGGGAATGGCCGGCGTCACGAAGGCGATGCCGTTGCTGGCCGAGGGCTTGAGGGCGTCTTCGAGCCGAGTCAGGGTGGCGCCCGGATCGGAGGTTCCCTTGAGGTCGGCGACCAACAGCAAGGGTCCGTTGAAGCCGGGCCCGAAGCCCTTGGTCAGCAGGTCGTAGGCCTGGCGTGACGTCTCGGTCTTCAAGTTGTTGCCGTCGTCGGGAAAGCCGAGGCGCAGGGAGAACACGGGGGCGGTGATGATGGCCAGTACCACCACGGCGCCGCCGAACGCCATCCAGGGCCGATGCTGCACGACCCGGCTCCACCGGTACCAGAAGGCCTTATTGCCCTGGTGCGATGGCCGCCCCGTCCCTGGGACGCGGAAGCGGTCGACGTTGGTACCGACGAATCCGAGGATGGCGGGCAGGAGGGTCAGCGAGGCGGCGAGGACGACGAGCACCGCCAGCACCGAGGAGGCGGCGACGCCCTGAAGGTAGCTCAAACCCATGGTGAGCATGCCGAGCAGAGAGATCACGACGGTGCCACCCGCGAACAGCACCGCTCTGCCCGCAGTGCCCATGGCGGTGATGTTGGCTTCACGAGGAGTCAGCCCTTTGGCCAAGGATTGTCGGTATCGGGTGATGATGAACAGGGCGTAGTCGATACCGACTCCGAGGCCGATCATGGTGGCCACGGTGGCCGCCCAGTCGGGTGTCTCGAAGGCGCGCGAGGCGATCCCGCCCAGCGTGGCGCCGATGCCGAGACCGAACAGGGCAGTGATGAGCGGCAGCCCGGCGGCCAGGGCGGAACCGAACGCCAGGAGCAGGATGAACGCCGCGAACACCAGCCCGATGGCCTCCGAACCCAGCTTCTGCGCCGCCACCAGCGTTGTGACCTCGATGTCGACGCCCGCCTTCTGCCCCGGTCCCGCGGCCGCCAGGAAGTTCTTGGAGAAGTTGCGGTCGTTGGTGAGCAGCTTGTCAAATGTCTGGTCGAAGTCCACTTCGGCGAAGGCCACACGGCCGTCGTGCGAGATCTGGGACGCCCCAGCCGTCGAATACGGGCTGGTGATGCCGGTGACGTGCGGTTGCTTGCTGACCTTGGCGATCTCCGCCTCGACTGTCGCTTTCACCGCCGGAGAGTTGATGTCGCCCGCGAAGACAAGCTTGACGGAGTCGCCCTTGCGGGCCGGGAAGCGATCGTTGAGCAAGGCGTAGGCCTTGGTGGACTCGGCGCCGGGGGTCTGGTAGCTGGCGCGGTGGGTCGCGGGCAGGGCGCTACCGGCAAAGATCACCGCGATGAAGGCGAGGATCCAACCGGCGAGGATGAAGCGGCGCTTCCGATAGCAAAAGTCAGCAAGGCTGATCACGGCGGAACCTCCCGGGGTTCAATCGGCGTCTCGGTCGGGGTCGGCCAGATCTGGCCAGTGGTAGTGACGTTCGGTCAGGGCAAAAGTCACTGTTCCATACTTCTTGAGTGGAGTCAAACATTTTATTCAGACAACTAAATGGTTGTGTTCAGGCAAGGGAAAGACGTACAGTAGGCCCGTGGGTGACATGAGCATCGAGCCGCCCGGCCGCGAGGCGTGGCGCCTGATGGCGGAGATGTTGCTCAGCGACGCCAACCAGGTCCGGTTCCACGATGCGTGTGCCGCCGCCGATGTCACGCCCCCGCTCCTCAAGGCCCTGCTTTCCCTCAGCCCTGAGCGCACGGTGGCCATGAGCGTCCTCGCCAAGGGCTGGCGCTGCGACGCCTCGTGGGTCACCGGGATCGTGGACGGCTTGGAGCAACGGGGCTATGTCCAGCGCCGGACCGTCGACACCGATCGGCGGGTCAAGGTCGTGGCCATCACCGAAGCCGGCGAAGCGGCCAAGGCCAAGGCCCTCGAGGTCCTCTTCGACCCGCCGGAGTCGATCAACGCCCTCGATCGCAAGGAGCAAACGGCGCTACGGGACCTGCTCCGGAAGGTTCGGGCCGCCGAACCAGACCCCAGGTAGCTGCCGATCTCGCCAGAGGCGAGCTAGGTGCAGCCCGCGCAGACCCCGACGAGGTCGATGCGATGCTCGCTGACCGCGAAACCTTCCTCCTCGTAGGCGGCCCCTGCGGCGTCGGCCAATGCCCGTTCGAGGCTCGGTGACGGCCGGATGTCGGTTACATTGCCGCACTTGTCGCACACCAGGTGGTGGTGGTGCTCGGACAGGTGCTCGGCCAGCTCGAAACGGCCGTGGTCGTCGGCGCCGTTGACGCGCCGGGCGACGCCGGCGTCGACGAGCACGGTGATGTTGCGGTAGGCGCTGCTCTGCGACAGCCCCTGGTTGGTCTGGAGGATCTCGGGGATGGTGAGAGGACGGCGGGCCGCGGCCATGGTCTCGACCAGGGCCCGGCGGAGCGGGCTGTAACGCTGATCTCCGCCGCCGAGGCGAGCAGCGATCTTGTCGTGAAGTTCCGCGGGGACCGTCACCGTTGGTGCTCCTCAGCCGCCGCTTCGGCGGCCGTCGCGGGCCGCGGAACGCCGGGCTCGGTGGCGTGAATCAAGGCGTCGCGGGCGATGTGGGCCACGTGGTCGTCGGCCAGACGGTAGGCGGTTTCCTTGCCCCGGCGGGCACCGGTGACGAGGCCCGCGGTGCGCAGCACCCGGAGGTGTTGCGAAGTGAGGGACTGGGAGATGCCGAGGTCGGCGACCAGCTCGTGAACGCACCGCGGCCCTTCGGCCAGCTGCAGCACGATCGCCAGGCGATGGGGCGTGCCGAGGGCGCGGAGCAGTTCGCAGGCGGCGACCACCTCGGCGTCGCTGCGTTGCACCGCGGGATCAATCAACACATGCACAGATTAGTTTGTGTTCATGGCTCTTCGGCCGCTCGGCGCCCGGGTGGCGAGGCGCGCCGCCAGGTAGGCGCCGAATGCCAGCGTTGCGATGAGGAATCCGACGGGAAAACGGCTGTAGTAGGTGATCGTCAGGCTGACCCACACCAGCATCAGCGAGACCGCGACGCACAACCCAATCGCCCGCCCCGGCGTGCGGCACAGCCGGTCGGCGATGGCACCGGGTGTGACGAGGAGGCTGAAGATCAGCAACACCCCGACCACCTGCACGGCGGCGGTGACTGCCACCGCCAGCAGGACGAAGAAAGCGACGGAAAGCGCACGCACGGGCACGCCTCGTGCCTCGGCGACATCCTCGTCGAGGGACGCGAACAGCAGCGGGCGGTAGACGGCCGCCATCACCGCCAGCGTGAGAGCCGCGGCGATGGCGACGAACCACACGTCGCGCACGCTGATCCCGAGGATCTGGCCGAACAGCAGCCCGAAAGCGCCGCTGGCGTTGCCCTTGTACCGGGTCAGGAAATACGAGCCCAGGCCCAGCGAGAACGCCAGCACCGTGCCGATGGCGGCGTCGCGGCCGCGCAGGCGTTTTCCCAGCAGGCCGATCACGGCGGCTCCCAGAAGGCTCATTCCGAGGAGTCCGTAAACGGCGCTGAAGCCGAAGGCCACGCCGCCGCTGGCGCCGGCGAAGCCGATCTCCGACAGGGCGTGGGCCGCGAACGACGACTGGCGCAGCACGACGAAGTAGCCGACGACGCCGGCCAGCAGCGCCACGATGGTGCCCGCCACGAAAGCGTGGCGCATGAACGGGTAGGCGAACAGCTGGTGCCAGTCGTTGACCAGGTTCCACGACGGAGTGGGCGTGGAGATGCCCGCCAGGACGCTTCCGCGGCTCAACAGGGATCCTCAGGGCCGTGATCGTGATGCGTGTGGTCGCTGTGCGGATGGGCGCACTCGTCGTCAAGGCCCACCACGAAGCGCCGCCCCCGGCTGTCGGTCACCACCTCGACGGGCGCCTCGTACAGGTCCGATAAGTGCTCCGAAGTGATCACCTCGTCGGGTGTGCCGATCGTGACCCGGCCCCGGGCGATATACATGACGCGATCGAGGACCGGCAGCAGCGGGTTGACGTCGTGGGCGATGAGCAGCACCGCGATGTCCCGCAGCTGGGCGAGCGACGCCACCAGGCCCGCGACCGCCATCTGGTTGCGGACGTCCAGGCTGGCCAGCGGTTCGTCGAGCAACAGCAGCCGCGGCGAGCTGATGATCGCCTGGGCCAGGCTCAAACGCTGCAGCTCGCCGCCTGAGAGGGTTCCAACCGGGTGGTCGGCGTAGGACTCGGCACCGACCGCGACCACCGCGTCGGCGACCCGCCGGTCGCGGTCGGTGCGCCCGCCCGGTAGGCCGGTGCCCCAGCGGTGACCGTCGAGGCCGAGCTTGACGAACTCCACCCCCGCCAGGCGCAGATCTGGGTCGATGGGCCGGCGCTGGGGCACGTAACCGATGCAGGGGTTGCCCCGCTGCGGCGGCTCACCGAGCACCGCAAGGGTGCCCCCGGCGGGCTTCAACAGCCCGAGGAGCATCCGGAAGAGGGTGGACTTGCCAGCGCCGTTGGGACCGAGGATGCCGACGAACTCCCCGGGGGCGATGTCGAAGGTGGCCCGCGACCACACCGGGGCGCGGCGATACGCCGCGG
This sequence comes from uncultured Actinomycetota bacterium, assembly GCA_963851105.1. Classification (GTDB taxonomy): domain Bacteria; phylum Actinomycetota; class Acidimicrobiia; order Acidimicrobiales; family Palsa-688; genus DATARN01. The sequence continues at coordinate 124,279 of CAWKNP010000012.1, read as the reverse complement.
CCAGGTCGTGCGCTTCGACCACCGGCGCGGTGTGCCGCCGGAGGCGATCGGCCATGGTGGTGGCCGGGGAGCCTGCGGCCATGAGCTCGGTCATGGCTTTTGGCCGCTGGCTTTGGCGGCGCGTAACGCCGCGTCCAGGGAAGCCAGCTCGCCGGTGAACCACTGCTCGAAGGTCGCCCCCGGAGGGTCGACGGTCTCGGTCACCGCGACCGTGACAACGCCCGCTCGGCCGGCCAGGTTTTTCACGTTGGTGGTGACGGCCGTCGACGTCTGGCGGTTGTACAACAACACCCTCGCCTGCTTGGTGGTGATCTGCTGCTGGAACAGGGCAACCGCCGCCGCCGGCGGGTCATTCCCCTCCGAGACCGCCTGCATGAACTCCGGCGGCGAGATCAGGTCCAGGCCCAGGTACTGGGCCAGGTAGACCACGATGGATTCGGTCGATGCCACCGGCGTGCCCGGGTAGGTGGCCTTGATCGCCGCCAACGCGCTCCCGTAGGGGCGCATGGCTGTGTCGAACACCGCTCGCTGGGCGGCGAAGTAGCTTGCGTCGGCCGGGTCCAATCTCGTCAGATCGGATTGGATCCGATCGGTGACCTTGGCGACGTAGTCCGGGTTGTACCAGAAGTGAGGGTTGTCGCCCTCCTTCTTCCCCAGCAGATCGGCCACCGAGAGCACCGTCCGCTTCGAGTTGGGATTTCCCGATAGAAGCTTGTTGGCCCACGAGTCGTAGCCGGCGCCGTTCAAGACGACGTAGTCGGCGCCGGCAAAGGCCCGGGCGCCCTCCGAGCTCGATTCGTAGTTATGGGGATCGGCGTTGGGGTCGGAGATCACGCTGTTCACGTTCCCGGCCTTGCCGGCCAGCTGGGAGACGATGCTCCCCCAGAAGTTCTCACCGGCCACGATGTTCAACGTCTTGGCGGCGGCGCCCGCGTGGGAAGCGGTCGTGGCGGGCGAGGAGCTCGAGCACGCCGCCAGCGAGAGGACCACCGCCACCGTTGCCGCCGCTCCCTTGCGCATGGAGGCCAGACTAGTTGAGAACGATTCCCATTCGCAACCCGGTGGTGCTCGCTAGAGCCCGAGGTCGAGGAAGAGACGGCGCGCCGGCCCGAATCGGGTCTCGACGTCACCGTCGAAGGCGAATCCGACCTTGGTATAGAAGGCGAGGGCGTGGGGATTGGCGATCACTTCGAGGCGGCGATAGCCCTTGGCGCGGGCCGTCGCAACGGCGTCGGCCACCAGCAGCCGCCCGACCCCGTGGCCCATCCAGTCGGGCTCGACGAACAGGTCGTCGATTTCCGCCGCCGCCTCCGCCATGACAAGGGTGACGAAGCCCACAGTGTCGGCGCCCACGGTGGCCACCCGGGTCCGGCCCTCATTCACCGCCATGTCGGCGAACACAAGAGCATCGGGGTGGGCGAGCAGGATGGCCCGATCACCTTCGTTGGACAGTGACGATCGCCGAAAAAGGCCTTGCAGTGTCGCCTTGTCTGACTCGTCGGCTGTGCGGACCTCGAAGGTGGCCACCGATTCAGCCATCGTCGGGGTCGTCGCCACCCCGGCCGGCCTTCCAGTACCCCCGCACCGTCGCCTGGGCCCGGGTCAGGCCCCGGTCCTCGAACAGGTGGCGGCGGATGCGTTGCATGGCCGCCGCCTCGCCCGCCGCCCAGATCTGCGTGCCCGGGACGATCTCCGCTTGCTGCACGGCCGCGATCAGGGTGGCGCCAGGTGCCGAGCCCGGGGCCAGGTCATGCCAGGCGAGGGTCGTGGGACCTTGTCGGGGCAGGGGAATGCGACCGGCGGGATCCGCCAACTCGACGTGCACCTCGACGGGGCTCGCAGGCGGCAGGGCGGTCAACAGTTGTCCGATTGCAGGCAGCGCGCTCTCGTCGCCCACCAGAAGGAAGGCGGGCGCCTCCTCGGCGATCGAGTAGCCGCGGCCAGGGCCGGAGACGGCGACGACATCGCCCGGCGCGGCCGTCGCCGCCCACTGTGACGCGGGTCCGTTCCCGTGTATGACGATCGCAACCTCCAACTCGAGCGTGCCGGTGGCGACCCGCAGCGGCGTCAGGGTCCGGATGACCGGTCGCTGACCGTCGGGGAGGAGGAACTCATTGCCCCGCCAGGTCGGCACTACCAGGTCGGTTGCGCCCGGCGAGGGCAGAAGGAGGCGGACACTGGCGCCGGGGAGGTCGACCGCGAAGCCCGCCAGTTCGGTCCCCGCGAGGGTGACGCGAACCAGGCGAGCGCCGGCGGCTTCGACCCGGCGCACCGCCACCCGGCGAAAGACGGGCGGTTCCCGCCGGACCCGCATCCTCGTCGCCACGGTGGCGGCCTCAGTGATGGAAGCCGACCTTGGTGGCCGGATCGGGACGGTCGGCGTGCAGCCGGGCGACCGTCCTCGTCAGGTCGTCCAGCAGGAGCTCGGCGAGATCCCGGGAGAATCCGTTGCGGACGACCACCCGCAGCACCGCCACCTCGTCGAGCGCCGGCGGCATGCGGTAGGCCGGGACGAGCCATCCCCGGCCGCGCAGCGTTTCGGAGACCTCGTACACCGTGAAAGGAGCCTCGCCGATACGGAAGGCGAACGCCGGGATGCCGTCACCGTTGGAAACCAGCTCGAACGGCGCCAGCCCGGCGATCTCCTGCGCCAGCCACTCGGCGGTGTCCCGGCACGTCTGCTGCACGGCGCGGTAGCCGTCGGCGCCGAGGCGTATGAAGTTGTAGTACTGGCCGACGACCTGGGCTCCGGGCCGGGAGAAGTTGAGGCCGAAGGTGGGCATCTGGCCCCCGAGGTAGTCCACCTTGAAGACCAGTTCCTCGGGAAGGGCGGTCCCGTCGCGCCAGATCACCCAGCCGATGCCCGGGTAGACCAGCCCGTATTTGTGGCCGGAGACATTGATCGACTGGACGCGGGGGAGGCGGAAATCCCAGACCAGATCGGGGTCGAGAAAGGGAGCAATGAATCCGCCGGAGGCGGCGTCGACATGGATGGGCACATCGATCCCGCGGTCGCGAGCAAGGCTGTCGAGGGCGGCCGCAATCTCGGCCACCGGTTCGTAGACGCCGTCATAGGTGGAGCCGAGAACGGCCACGACGCCGATCGTGTTCTCGTCGCAGTGCGCGGCCGCGCTCTGCGCGCTGAGGCAGGTCGCGACCGGCCCCACCGGGACGATGCGGGCCTCGACATCCCAGTAGCGGCAGAACTTCTCCCAACAAACCTGGACGTTCGCGCCCATCACCAGGTTCGGGCGATCGACGCTGGCGCCGGCGGCGTGGCGGCGCTCCCGCCAGCGCCACTTGAGGGCAATGCCGCCCAGCATGCACGCCTCGCTCGAGCCGATCGTCGAGCATCCCGTCGCCCCGTCGGTCTCCTCGGCGTGCCACAGGGAGGCGATGATGTTGACGCAGCGATGCTCGAGCTCGGCGGTCTGCGGATACTCGTCCTTGTCGATCATGTTCTTGGCGGCGCACTCCGCCATCAGCTTCTCGGCGTCGTCCTCCATCCATGTCGTGACGAACGTGGCCAGGTTGAGCCGGGCGTTGCCGTCGAGCAGCAACTCGTCATGGATGATCTCGTAGGCCAAGCCCGCAGGCATCCCGCCCGGTGGAATGCGCAGTTTCGGTATCTCGCCGACCGCGCCGAGGAAGGCGAATTGGGGGCGGATGTCGAGCGCCTCCTGGGCGGCGCGGCCGGTCTCGTGGGCGTGTAAGGCCATGATTCGGACGGTAGTCCCGCTCGGCGTTCGAGCGGGGCCGGGGCCCGCCAGGGACTACGCATTGGTCTGGACGGCTAGCGAAGGGAGGAATGCGACCGAATGAAGGCCAAGGCCGACCAGCGGCGGCTGATGGTGCCGGCACTCCACGCGGCCAGGGCACCGATCACCACAAGTGCCACCGTGCTGACGATGTGATCGTCGACGATGGGGTTGACGGAATGGGTGGCCTGGCCGCCCGCGTGGGTGGCGAACGGCCACGAGGCGGCGTACATCATCAGCAGCATCGTGGCGCCGGCAACGGCGGCGGGCCGCAAAGCGGCGCCCAGGATCAGCGCCGCGCCGACGCCGAGCAGGCCGAGCATGAACAGCCAGTCAATGGCCGCCACGCCGGAGATCCCGTTGAAAAACCCTTGAAATGGTCCCGCGTTGACACCGGACAGGAAGCCTGATGTCGGGGATCCTCCGTGAATCCAGGCGTGGGAGCTTGACGTGGCATAACCAAGCCCGAAGGTCTTGTCCAAGAAGGCCCACAGGAACTCGAAGCCGACGGCCAGGCGCAGGCCGAGAAGGCCCACGACTGCAACGCGGCGGCTCAGCGGCGTGACTGCCGCTTCGGCCGGGGGTACGGGGCGGCGGCCCGGCGCTTCGACCGTCGCCGCGGCAACGGCGGGCGACGCCGGTCGCACGGATGTGACGGTGGCGGTGCTTGGTACATCGAGCGTTGTCGACACGGGTGTCTCCTCATTTCGAGGGCATCGCATTGAGCCCTCCTGGTACGCCAGTGTTCTCCTGGCGGCGACCGGTCCACCGGTGCCAAAGGTCCCCTCCCGGGCGCCAAGAGTCCCAAGATCGCGACGTCAGCGGCCGGCCAGCCCCGTGTCGCTCAGAACGGTCCCGATGTGACCTTCGACCCTGGCGGATCCCGGCACGTCCTGCCAGATTGGAAGGTAATGGACGGGCAAACGATCCGAGTGTTCTTGCTTGACGACCATGAGTTGGTCCGGCGCGGGCTACGCGACCTCCTGAGCGGCATGGACGACATGGAAGTCGTCGGCGAGGCCGCCACCGCGGACGAGGCGCTGCTGCGGATCGCCCCGACCCGCCCCGACGTCGTCGTCGCCGACGTCCGTTTGCCCGACGGCAACGGCATCGAGGTCTGCCGCGAGATCAAATCCCAGCATCTTGAAGTCAACTTCCTCATGCTGACCTCGTTCAGCGATGACGACGCCGTACTCAGCTCGATCATGGCCGGCGCGGCCGGCTACCTCCTCAAGCAGATCCGGGGGAATGACCTGGTTTCGGCCATCCGCAAGGTCGCGTCCGGCGAGGCGCTGTTGGATCCCGTGGTCACGGCGAAGGTGCTGAACCGCCTCCGCGGGGGCGCCCGTGACGACAACCCGGCCCGGCTCACCATCCAGGAGCAGCGGATTCTGGACCTGATTGCCGAAGGGCTCACCAATCGCCAGATCGCCGAAAAGATGTTCCTGGCCGAAAAGACCGTCAAGAATTACGTCTCCAACCTGCTGACCAAGCTGGGCATGTCGCGGCGCACCGAGGCGGCGGTGTTCGCCACCCGGCTCCAGGAGCAGAAAAAGCACGCCCTCGGCGGCTAGGACTCTGGAGGTTTCGCCCCGGCGGCCCGGCGACCCGGCGCGGTCGTAGGCTCCCGAGAAGGGTTGGAGAGAAGCCCAGTCGGAGAGGTGATGGTCGATCAACCCGAAGGCATCCCGGGCGATGTCGATCTGGCCACCCTTCGGGCACTTGTCGCGAGCGCTCCCGATGGCATCGTCGTGGGCGACAGCGACGGCCGGATCGTGCATGTCAATCCCCGGGCCGAGGAGATGTTCGGCTACCCGGCGCACGCGCTGCTGGGCCAAACGATCGAGATTCTCGTGCCCGACCGCGAACAGTCACGGCATGTCGGCCACCGCGCCCACTTCGCCGCCGCCCCGCTCAGCCGGCCCATGGGTGTGGGCCTGGAATTGCGAGGCCGCCGCCGCGGGGGCAGCGAGTTTCCCATCGACGTCAGCCTCAGCTCAGTGGTGGTCGACCGACGCTGCCTCTTCGCGGCGTTCGTACGTGACGTCACAACCCGCGTCGAGGCCGACGACGCGCTGCGGGCGAGCGAGCAACGCTATAAGTCGCTGGTCGACTCGGTGCCCGACTACGCCATTTTCACGCTTGATCCGGAGGGAATCATCACCAGCTGGGGCGTCGGCGCCGAGCGGCTGAAGGGGTACACCGCCGCCGAGGCCGTGGGCCAGTCGATCGCCATTCTCTACGGCGCCGACGACCGCGCCGCCGGCCTCCCCGCCCAGCATCTGGCCGAAGCGGCCCGAGGGCCGTCGCGCCTGCAGGGCTGGCGGGTGCGGCGCGACGGCACGCGGTTCTGGGCCGACGTCTCCCTCACCGCCTTTTTCGAGCCGAACGGCAACGTGCGGGGATACGCCAAGGTCACCCGCGATCTCACCGAGCAGCGACTGGCGGAAACCCGGCTGCAAGCCGTAGGCGACCTCAACCTGGCGGTGTTGAAAGGTGGCTCGTCGACCGACGTCCTGGCCCTGGCCGCCGCCCGCGCCCGGGAGCTCGCCAATGGCTTCCTGTCGTGGGCCGCGGTGCCCACCGACGATGGCGGCTACACCGTCGTGGCAGCCGACGGACCGGACGCAGCGGCCCTCGACGGCCAGTCGATGCCCGAAGCCCTGGCGGTGGGCGCCGGCGACTTAGGGGTGGGGGCCGGAATCGTGGTCGAGTGGCCCCGAGCCGAGCCGCCGTGGATTCGCCCCATCGGCCAGGTTGCCCTGGCCGCGGTCGCCGACGGAAGCCACTCTTTCGGCGTGCTCGCCGTCAGCCGGACCCGCGACCAAGCGCCTTTCACCAGCCCGGAGATGCGTTTGGTCGAGGTCCTGGCGGCCCAGGCCGCGGGTGCCCTCGCCCTGCGGGCGGCCCGCCTCGAGGTGGAGCGCCTCGGACTCGCCGAGGATCAGGAACGCATCGCCCGGGACCTCCACGACACCGTCATCCAGCGGCTGTTCGCCACCGCCATGACCCTGCAAAGCACGCTGCGCTCGATCGACTCAGAGGCCGTCCGGGGTCGGATCGACCAGGCGATCGACGATCTGGACGACACCATACGGGGCATCCGGACCACGATCTTCGGACTCCAACCCCGCTGGGAAAAGAGGCAGACGATCCGCCAGCAGGTAGTCGCGGTCGCCGTCGAAGCCGCCGCCAGCTTGGGCTTTGAGCCCGCCATCCGTTTCGAAGGGGCGGTGGACGCGCTGATCGGCACCGACATCGCCGGGGCCGTCGTTCCGACAGTCCGCGAGTCGCTGGCCAACATCGCCCGCCACGCCCGGGCCACCGAGGTCGTCGTGACCCTGCAGGCCGGCGGCGACATCACCCTGATCGTGCGGGACAACGGCGTCGGCGTGGCCGACGAACCCCGACGCGAGGGCCACGGCTTGGCCAACATGAGCCAGCGGGCCCACGCCCTTGGCGGATCATTCCGCATCGAACGTGCGCCTGGTGGCGGCACCCGCCTGGAATGGCGGGTGCCCGCCGACGCTCCTTCGCACTGAACCGAGACGGCTCGGGACCAAAGACCTGCCGGCGACCCCTTTGCCCCTGGCAGCGGCCGGCGCCGTCAGAGGGCGTCGGGGGTCAACCTGAGCCGCCGGCCGGTGATCTTGTCGGGGTCGACACGGAACCAACATTGCCGGATCCCGGGGGCCCAGGTGATCAGCGCCAGCCGCCGGAGGCGTTCGGAGGTGGGATCGATGGCGTTTCCGATGTCCTGGGCGACGCCCTGCACCATGACGCTCCAGCCCTCATGCCTCGCTACGTTTACGCGGTCGACCTCGAAAGCGACGACACACATCGATGCCTCGTTCAGGACACTGCCCTCGGAAGTGCGGAACAAGATCGTCTTGCCGTCGATGGCGTAGTTCACCGGCAGGATTTCGGGTCGGCCCTCTACGAGCAGGCCGACACGGCCGAACTGCTCGGTGGCGAGGTGCTCCCAGCAGTCGGAGGTCGTCAGGGTGTCAGAGGTGGCGATCAGGTCAGTCGTGCTGAGGTCGGTGGCCACGGTTGTCTCCATGCCCAACAGTCTCCGCCAATCAGTCCGACGCCGATAGGGCCGGAAGTCACAACCGCTCGGCGGCCGCGACGGCGCTCATACAAAGAGCAGGCGCCGATCCTGCCGCCTCCGAGGCCGCGGCATGTCCGTTGACGAACTCCAGGATCTCGATGTGCTTGGCGGTATCGGCCTGCATCAGGCGCACCAGCAACTGCCACATCGTCCGGTCCTCGACGACATCAAGCTCGATGGCCAGTTGCTGAAGCTCGTGGGCGTCGGCGCGTTCGCAGTCGAGCAGCGCTTCGGTCATCGCGACGATGTGGGACCGCTCGAAGCCCCATTGGCCCAGCCGGGGCACCGCGACGTCTTTGCGGTCGTCCGCCACCGACTGGACGGTCCGAGCCAGCTCCGCGAAGAGCCGGTGATGCCGCTGTTCGTCCTCGAGAATCATCGCCGCCAGGTAGCGGAAGGCGCCCGAGGACGACTCGTCGACCGCTTGCTGGCAGCCTTCCAGGAGTTCCGCTTCCCGAACCGCATGTGCGGTTAGGTGCCGATACAGCAGCTGCTGGCGGACGGATCCACCGGCGAGCTCGGCGCCGATGGCGTCGTTCCCCATCTCAGGGTCGTAGGAATCATGGCATTGGCTCATGGGTGAACTCCTGGGTCAGGCGAGGCGTGTCTCCCATGATGGGCCCATCAACGCCCGCCCCACAGCGGCCGAAGGTCCCTATCTACGGTCCAAAGGTCCTCGCACGAGCGCGGCCCGAGAACGTGATCGGCGACGAAGCTCGACGAACTGACCTGGCGCTGGTCAGGCGGGACGAGCGTCCAGGCCGGCCAGGTTCACGACGACTGCGTCCTGCGACGATCGGGCAATGACCACCACCGCGTCGGTGTCCGGTGACGGGTTCTCCTCGCGGTGCGCCACCCACGGCGGAACGAAGACGTAGTCACCGGGAGCGGTGGCGATGACGACCTCGCGGCCGTCGGCACGGAAAACGAAGCGGGGATGGCCTGCGACCACGTAGATCGCGGTCTCGGTGTCGCCGTGGTGATGATCGCCGGAACGCGTCCCCGGCGCCATGCGCGTCTCGCCCATCCACACGGCGGTCGATCCGACCGTCCGCCCCGCCACCGCCTCCCTGCGGCGCATGCCGGCTGTCTGGGCGGTGTCATCCGACAAGCTGCCGGCCGGTACATGGTGCAGCCGGTCGGGCGGACGGCGGGAGGGGCTGTCGGCCATGGCCACCATCTTGACCCGGCGGCGCCGACCGCGCCCATAGCGCGATCCAAATGGCCGGTCAGAACCGAAGTAAACACTGACAGTCTTGGGTTTGTTCAACTCCCAAGGGTTCCGCTTTCGAAAGGGGACACGCGATGTCAAATGGCATAGCTCCGGCCCCGGCGGCGGGAACGATCGTAGGAGTGCACTGATGGCCCCGGTGGCCGCGCCATCGCAGGCGGCGGCACCGACAACGGTGCCCTTCAGCGTGATCGACGAGGCCATCCACCTTCTCGACGTGCCCACCGCGCCGTGGAGCATCCAACTCGAAGTACGTGTCGGCGGGCACCTCGACGAGGACCGGCTACGAGCCGCCATCGCCGAGGCCCTGCGCCACCACCCGATGGCCCGGGCCCGCAAGAAGCCATCGCGGCTGCGCCAGCCGCTCGACCAGTGGGCCATCACCCCGGCGGCCGAGGTCGATCCGCTGAAGATCGTCGACTGCCCCGACGGCGATGCCCTCGCGGCAGCACGGATCAAGCTCCAGGGCATCTCGGTGCCCCTCACCGAGTCACCTCCGCTGCGGGCCGTGCTGGCCCGCATGAGTGACGGCGACATGCTGATGCTCAACGTCAACCATGCCGCCATGGACGGCTTCGGCGCCCTACGTGTGCTGCGGTCGATCACACGTGCGTACGCCGGCGACGCCGACCCCCTGCCGGCGTTGGACTTCGACGCCACCCGCAACGTGGCCGGCCACTTCAGTTCCCCGGGACTGCGGATCCGGCTCCGCCGTCAGCTGGCGCTGATCACCCGGATGCGGGACCTCATCAGCCCGCCGGCGCGGGTCGCGGCCGACGGTGTCGACGACGAGGCGGGTTACGGGTTCGTGCAGACCCGCCTGACCCCGGAGCAGACGACCGCGCTGGTCAACGGCGCCAAGGCGGGCGGAACCGGCGCCACGGTGAACGACGTCTTGCTGGCCGCCCTCCACCTGGCCATTGCCGACTGGAACGCATCGCACAGCGCCCCCTGCCGGCGCATCGGCGTGCTGGTGCCCGCCAACCTGCGGCCCCAGGAATGGCGCCAGGAGATCGTCGGCAACTTCTCCCTTCCCGCCCGGATCTCGACCACCCGGCGCAGTCGGCGCTCGGCCCGCCACGCCCTGGCGGCAGTCGCCGCCCAGACGACACGCAAGAAGCAGGTCGGGATGGGCACCGCGTTCATCGAGCTGCTCGGCCAGACCCGCCTGGTGCCGCTGTGGATCAAGCGGGGCTTCGTCCTCGCCCTCCCCCTCACCGGCAACCGGCTGGTCGACACCGCCATGCTGTCCAACGTGGGCAAGCTCGACAGCCTGTCCTTCGGTCCCGGGCGCAGCGGCGGCACGGTGGAGGAGATGTGGTTCTCGCCCCCGGCGCGCATGCCGCTCGGGCTCACCATCGGAGCCGTCACCATCGGGGGCCGGCTCCACCTCGTGCTGCGCTACCGCCACCGGCTCTTCGATCAGGCCGCGGCCACCCGCTTCGCCGACATCTACCTGCGCAAGTTGCAGGCCTTCACGGGACCGATGGCGGTCGCGATAAATCGGCACGCCCCCCGTCGGGCCAGGTCCCGCCGCGTCGCCTAAAAACCAACTCGGCTGGCAACCGCCGTCAGATTCCGTGAGGAGGAAACCGCCGCCCCGGTCGGCCGTTCTCTCTAGCAGAACCGGCTGCTCCGATCGGACGTGTCAGGCGCCGCGGCGTCGCTCCGCCACAAGACGGGCGGGCGTCGTCGCCGCCAGCGCCGCCACCTCCCTCGTCATGTGCGCCTGGTCGGCATAGCCCACCTCTGCCGCCCACTGCGCCAGGCTGCCCCGCGCCGCGGGCGCTTGCCCGGCCGGCGCCCCCGCAACGCCGCCGGTGGGCCGGGCGCATTCCGCCAGCGCCAGGAAGCGTTGCAACCGGCCGATCCGCTGCAGCGTCTTCGGGCCGAGGCCGACATCGGCCAGCATTACCCGCCGCAGTTGGCGGCCTGACATCCCCACCGCAGCGGCGATCGACGCCACGTCGGCCGTCGCTGCGGTCCGCAACTGACGTACCGCGACCGCGGTGCGCCGATCGACGGCGATCCCCGCCACCCAGCTGCGGATCCAGGCGCCGCCGAACTCCTCGGTCCCGAGGAGCGCATCGATCAGCTGCCGGGCGCGCACCGGTCCGATGACGTCGTCGAGGGGAAGGTCACGGTCGCGCAACTCGTAGCCCGGTACACCCAGCGCGGCTCCGATCGCCTCTGTCCGCACGCGCAGGCCGACCAACGTGCTCCCCGGCGCCAGCTTGGGCAGCGCTACCTCCGCGGTGGGTCCTACGAAGAAAGCAGAGCCCGAGTCGGTCACGATCACGTCGGCGCAACCGTCGGGCAGCACTCGCTGGACATAAACGCCCGCGCCCGGCCCGAAGCCCTGCTCGCAGACCTCCTCGGTCACCTGCTCCCAACGGCAGGCGATGACCTCTTCGGCGCCCGGCAGTACCCATTCCCGGTAGCGCGATGTCACGCTCATGACGGCGCCATTTTGAACCCCGTGGCCGTTTCTTACAAGACAGTCCGCGTAGGTCGTGGCACGGTAGGGCCATGCAACCTCGCGTCGATCTCATCACACTGGGCGTAACCGATTTCGCCGCCACCCGGCAGTTCTATGTGGAGGGGCTCGGCTGGGCGCCGCTGTTCGAGGTGCCCGGCGACGTCGTCTTCCTGCAGATCGGCCATGGGCTGGTGCTCGGATTGTTCGGCCGAGACAACCTCGACGCCGATGCCGCCGAACCCCCTCGCGGCGAACACGAGGCGGGATCGCCCCCCATCTCCCTGGCCCACATCGTCGAGACCGAAGACGAAGTGGCGGCGCTGCTGGTGGCTGCCGAAGCGGCCGGCGCCCGCATCCTGAAGGCGCCGCAGCGGGCGGACTTCGGCGGCTTCCACGGCTACTTCGCGGACCCTTCGGGCTTTCGTTGGGAAGTGGCCACCAACCCCGGGTGGCAGGTGGGCGCCGACGGGTCGGTCGTCATTGGTCCGGTGGAAGACTGATGTTGCTCATCGATTGACCTCCACGGTGTTGGACGCGGGCGGATACGCCGTCCACTTCCCGGTCTTCCCGGACCACCGCTGACCTCCGAAGGCCACCGTGGCCACCGCGTAGTGCGGGGCGTGGGCGATCAGCCATCCCGCGACCAACCACCCCTGGGGCTCGCTGAGCGGAGTGCCCACCCCGGGCGCGCCCGCGTCGGCGATCAAGGCCGCCACCATGGCCGCATTCTGCGCCGACGCCTGCGCTGGGGTCGGCGGTTTGCCCGGCGTCCGGCAGGTGAAGGCGGCCGGCACCTCGCCGGTGAGGGCCTGGGCGAGGACGCGGGCCTCGGCCTCCCATCGGGCATAGGCGTCGGGGCCTGCGCTGATCTGGACGGCCTGGACAGCGTCGGTCACGGGAAGACTCTCCCAGTTGGCGACCTTGGTCAGGTGCGAGAAGAAGGCGGTGGCGGCATAGCGGGGGGAAAGGATCTGGTCGTGGGTGCCCCAACCCTGCGACGGCCGCTGCTGGAAGAGGCCGACCGAGTCCCGGTCGCCGTAGGAGAGGTTGTACAGCTTGGACTCCTGGAGGGCGGCGGCCAGGGCGACGGTGACGGCGTGGTCGGGGAGGCCAAGGCGCTTGCCGACCGCCGCGATGGTCGTGGCGTTCGCCGCTTGTTCGAGATCGAGGGCGTAGTCCTCGGTACCCGCCACCGCGTGGCATGGCAGAGTTTCGGGCGCCGTCGGGATGTGGCTGCAGCCCACCAGCGGAAGTACCACCAGTGCCACCAGGGAAAATAGGATGGCCGGCGCCCCGAGGGGCCGGCGTGGCCGAGTCGAGGCGGCTGCCATCGGCGGGCGGCCAGTCACCCGATTCGGCCCCGTGAGGGAGCGGTCACCTTGAGCGCAGTCACCGTAACCAGCCTAAAGGCCGCACCGCCGCCGCCGGTGGCAGGTGGCCTCAAGCGACGAAACCGACCAGATCCCACTACGCCCGGCGTCGGGGCCGGTGCTGCGGGGACGAGCGCCGGTGGCGGTCAGTCGGTAGTGGAACGCTGGAAGCTGCGGGTGGCCAGGGGGGCGCACACCACGATGAGCACTGCGCACGCCAGCAGCGTGTAGGTGACGGGGTGTTGCAACGGCCAGGGCGACCCCTTGGGGGCGACGCCGCCAGGGTTGCCGAACAGCTGGCGCAGAGAACCGGCCAGGGAGCTCACCGGGTTCCATTCCGCGAACGTCCGCAGCGCCCCCGGCAATGTCGAGGTCGATACGAAGGTACTGGCGACAAAGGTGAGCGGGAAGATGGCGACGAAGGCAATACCCTGGACGGCCTGCGGGGTGGCGACCACGCTTCCGAGCAGCACACCGAGCCAGATCATGGCGAAGGTGAACACGATGAGCAGCCCGTAGCCGGCCGTGGCGTGCACGACGTCGGTGTGGATCCGCCAGCCGACAATCAGCCCGCAGATCGACATGAGCGCCAGCGGCAACATCGCCTTGAGCAGGTTGGCCAGGGCGTGGCCGCCCAGCACCGCGCCCCGGGCCATGGGGAGTGACCGGAAGCGGTCGATGGCCCCGTTGTTGCGATCGGCAGCGATGGCCATGGCCACCCCGAAGGTGCCCCCGAAAACGATCGTCTGGGCGAAGATGCCGCCAATGAGGAATTCCTTGTAGCTGCCGCCCCCAGGGACGCCGATGGCACCACCGAAGACGTAGGCGAAGAGCAGGACGAACATCACCGGCTGGATTGTGGCGTCCGAGAGCACTTCCGGCTCCCGCCGCATGTGCAGCAGGCTTCGCCGGGCCACGACCCAGGTGTCGCCGAAGATCGATCCTTTCCGGTCGCTCGCGGCCAGGAGATCGGTCATCGCAGCGCCTCCTCGGCAGGCTCGGAGACTGCTTCTGCAGACGGCGCCTCGGTTCGGATGGGCGTCCCCGTCAGGGTCAGGAACACGTCGTCGAGGGTCGGTTGATGCACGCCGAGGTCCTCGACCGCGATACCGGCCGAGACCAACTCGGCCGCCACCGCGGCGATGGCCGCGACACCCGACTTGGCGGGCGCCGTCACCCGGCGGGTACCGGGATCGATGCACGCCTGCACGCCGAGCACCCGCTCGACCACGGCCGCGGCGCGGGCCAGGTCGTCAGCGCTGACCGGTACCAGCAAAAGTTGGTCGCCGCCCACCTGGCGCTTGAGGTGGCGGGCGTCGCCCCGGGCGATGACTCGCCCGTGGTCGATCACCACGATCTCGTCGGCCAGGCGTTCCGCTTCTTCCAGGTACTGCGTGGTCAGCAGGATGGTGGTGCCGCTGTCGACCAAGGTATCGAGCACCACCCACAACTCGTTGCGACCGCGGGGATCGAGCCCCGTGGTCGGCTCGTCGAGGAACAACACCTCCGGCGCCGCTACCAGCGTGGCCGCCAGGTCAAGCCGCCGGCGCATCCCGCCGGAAAATTCCTTCACCAGCTTGCGGCCCGTATCGGCCAGGGAGAACTGCTCGAGGAGCTCCTGGCCCCGCCGGCGGGCGGTGGCCCGACCGAGGTGGTGAAGCTCGCCGATCATGATGAGGTTTTCCAGGCCGGTCAGCAGGCCGTCGACCGTCGCGTCCTGGGCTGCCAATCCGATGCGGCGGCGGACCTCCATCGGTTCTGTGATGACGTCGAACCCCGCGACCCGCGCCCGGCCGTCGGTGGGCACCGACAACGTGGTGAGAATCCGTACCGCCGTGGTCTTCCCGGCGCCGTTGGGCCCGAGGAGCCCACACACCGATCCCGTCGGTACCGCCAGATCCACCCCGGCCAGCGCCTCGCTGTCGCCATAGCGCTTGCGAAGCTGCTCCGCCTCGATAGCAAACGATGTGCTCATTGGCGGCCACCCTATGCCACCCCTGTGACCGCTTACCTGGGCCGCCCGCGCGGAACTAAGCGCGACGGTCCGTTGCCGGGTGGTCTACGGAGTTGATCAGGAAGTTTGTCGTGTGGGCGAAGTAGGCGAGCAGCTGCGCCTCGTCGTCGGGAGCGGGATCGCCGGCGCGCACAGCGGCGGCCATGAGCCGGTACCAGGCGTCGCGTTCGGCGGGACCGATGGTGAACGGGGCGTGGCGCATCCTCAGGCGCGGGTGGCCCCGTGCCGCGCTGTAGTCCCCGGGACCCCCCCAGTACTGGATGAGGAACCCGGTCAGCCGCTCACGGGGCCCTTCGAGGTCCTCGGGATAGTGGGGCCGCAAGACGGGATCGACTTCCACCCCGGCGTAGAACCGCGCCACCAGCTCGTGGAACCACGCAGTACCCCCCACTCGCTGGTAGAGCGACGTCTCCCCACCGCCGCTCACTGGTGGTTGCTACCGTTCGGCCCCATGCAACTGTCCTCCCAGGCGGAGCTGTTTACCGCCGCGGTGTCCATCATGGCCGAGACCCCGGGAGCCATCCAGCAGCGCATCAACCGGGCCTATCTGTCCCACCTGAGCAAAGTCGATGCCGGCGAAGTGGCCGCCGACGTCCGGGCCCGAGTGGCGGCCCTGCTCGCCCGCCTTTCCGCGACGCCGATGACCCGGACCATGCTGACCGACGACGAAGCGGCTGCCGTCGCCAAGGAGGTCGTCGCCTTGACCTTCGAACTGTGCCGTCACGACTGGACGACAGCCTCTTAACGGCCCCTGCCACGATCAACGTGGGGAAAGAACTGTTTGAGGAGGGTGGCGAAAAACTGAGCTGACGGCGGCGGGGCGGCCGCCGTGCACCACCACTGGGTGAAGAGTTCGGCCGTCGCTTCCTTGGGCGCAGTGGTGGCGTAGTCCGAGACCTCGGTGGCAAGGCGGGTCCTCGCCACCTGCCATGAACGCGGGTCAACGGCATGGCCGCCCTTGAAGGCGTGCTCCAATGTCTCAACCCCGAAGTAGGCGCCGAGAGACCGCCGAAACTCGACACTGTCGCGGTAGCGGCCCCCTTCGAAGCCGAACTCGATCTGGTGCCAGAACTCGTGGGCCACGACGGCATCGATACGCGTGAACGGCGGCGCCAGGGTGCGCGACGGGTGTCTCGCGCCGGGCTCCGAGCCCGCGGCGCGCTCCCACCGGGGACGGTCAAGGGCCTCCATCTCCCCCATCTGGGCGTAGGCGGGGTTGAGGTGGACGTCACGGACATTTGCTTCGGCCGCGCCCGCCAGCTTTCCCGTCCGCAGCCCGTGGGCGGAATGGTCGTAGGTGACGCGGACGCCGTCGACCAGTGGCCGGAACCGGCTCCGTATCGGCGAGCGCGGTGTCGATCATGAGCGCCACACCCTCCGCCATCACATCGTCGGTCACCGGTATGGCCATGCGGAGTGCCTCGACGTCGGTCGGGCCCCGCGCCGTCAGGTGGACGAGTCCCCCGATGCCACTGGAGACGCCTCGGAAGTAGGCCCGCAACACACCGGGCGGCCGGGCCGTCGTTATCTCCACACCCGGCAACAAGCCCCCGAGGTCCGCCAAAAGGCGCTCGACAGGGTCCTGAGCGCGCTCCGGTGGTGCGGGTGCCCGGAGGTCAAGAGTCAGATTCGCCCGCAATGGCGCGGTGAAGCCGGCGGCGCGGGCGTAATACCGAAGCCGGAGGTCGGAATCGCCGGCCAAGAGGATGGCCGGGGAATCCTCGTGCCGGCCCATGTCCACGATGGCCGCGATCAGGGCAGAGAGATCCTCACGTTCGGGAAGCGTTGCGCTGGTGAGGCGTACGTACACCCGAATTCCCGCCGCGATCGGCGTCGTGGCGATCTCGGCGATCGGGAAGCCGCCGGATGTGGCGGCGAAGCTCCGGACTCCGGCGGCGGTGGTGGGGGTGGGCGTAAGAACCACCGTCAAGGCGGCGTCAGGACGGTCGATCATGGTGAGAACCAGGGTTACACACGCTCAGGTGCTGGCCGCGACCGGCCGATACCTACACGGTGAGATCGAGACGCGGCACGACCACCCAACCTGCGGCGCCGCCCCCGGAGCCGCCGGAGCCCGACGATGGCTATCAGACCTTGACGGTGGCCGAGATTCTCTCCGACCTGCCGAGCCTCGGCATCGAGCAGTTGCTGTCAGTCAAGTCCCTGGAGGAGGAGGGCCAGCAGCGCCCGGTGATCCTGGACCGAATCGCCGACCTGCTGGTCGTGCAGGAGGCAGCCCTCCATCTGGCGGCCGCCGTCTCCGCAGCCGACGCTCCCGCTCCCGCTCCCGCTCCCGCCCGCCCCAACCTCCCGCAGCACCCGCCGCCGCTGCGCCCCGTGCTGCGGTCGCTCCGCCCCGGGCTGCCACCGCCCCGCCCCGGGCTGCCAACGCCCCCCGAGCGCCCGCCCGCCCGGCGGCGCCTCCTGCCCCGCCCCGCGCCCCGCGCCCACCCGGGCACCGGTCCCGCCGAGCAAGGACGTGTCACCCGATCTCCTCGACCAGATGGGCGGCCTTCTGGCCAAGAACGCAGCCCAGCGCACTTCCGATTTCCAGGCCGCGTGGCCCCAGGACCGAGCGCCGGCGCCCCCGGCGCAACCCCTGCCGCCCCCATCGGCCTCCTCGCTGCCCCCGCCCCCCAACAACGCCCCCGAAGGGCCAAGCTCCTCGATCATGCCGACCGACGGCCGCCGGTCACGGGGCCGCGGCCGGCCGCGGCTGCTGATCGGCCTGGTGATCGTCGCCCTGCTCGGCGCCGGCGCCGCCGTCTACTGGCGCCAGTCGCACAACAAGAAGTCCCCGGCACCCGCCGCTGCCACGACCGCCCAGCCCGGTCGCGACCTGGTCGGCGAGCGGGTGGTAAAAGTGGTCCCTGCCGGCTATGTCCTGCAGGCCGACTCGGTCGGCGACACCGGCCCCTCCGACCTGGCCAAAGCGGTGCGCGACGACGCCGGCCCCGGGGCCGAGGCCGCCCTCACCACCGCCGGGTTCCTCCACGGCTACCAGCGCATGTGGGCCGACGCGGGCAAGCAAAATGTCCTGCTCGTCTTTATCTACCACTTCCGTACCCCAGCCGGGGCGACCGCCTACTTGAACAGGGTCGTGCAGCAGGAGAAGACCACCCAAAAGCCCGTGCCAACAGCGTTCGCGGTCACCGGCATCCCCGGCGCCGTGGGGCTGGCGGGCTCGCAGGATTCATCGCACGTGGCCCAGGTTCTGTTCACCCGGGGCTCCTATGTGGCGTCGGTCGCCGCCGTGGGCCCACTGGCTCCCCCCCTGCCCGCGACTGCCCAACAGCTGGCGGCCGCCCAGTACACCCTGCTCTGATCCGTTCCGCCGGGGCGGGATTAGGGTGCGACCATGCGAGTGGTCGTCGATTTCGACAAGTGCCAGAGCAACGCCGTCTGCATGGGCATCGCACCGGAGATCTTCGAGGTCCGGGACGATAATTTCCTCTATCTCCTGCAGGAGGAACCGCCCGAAGAGTTGCGGCCGAAGGTCGATCAGGCGGTGCGAGACTGCCCGACCCGGGCAATCTCCATCGAGGTTTGACCTTGATCTGAGGTGGCTCACCGCGACCGCGCAACCCTCATTGTGGGCGCCTCGTTGGCCGCGCTGCGCGCCGCCCAGACCCTCCGTGCCGAGGGCTACGGCGGCGCCATCACCCTGATCGGCGCCGAAGCCCACTTGCCCTACGACCGGCCGCCACTCTCCAAGGAGCTCTTGGCGGGCACTATTGCCGCAGACGAGATCGACCTCCCCGTCGAAGACCTCGACGCCGATTTCCGCCTTGGCACGCGGGCGACCGGTCTCGACCTGGAGCAGCGGATGGTCACCATCGACACCGGCGACGCCGTGCCATTCGACGCCCTGGTCATCGCCACCGGTGCCCGTCCTCGGACCCTTCCTGGACTGCCCGACTTGGACGGAGTCTTCGTCCTGCGCACGGTCGACGACTGCCTCGACCTCCGGGAGCGGCTTGACGGCGGCCCCCGGGTTGCCGTCGTCGGCGCCGGCTTCATCGGCTCCGAAGTCGCCGCGACCTGCCACGGGCGAGGACTCGACGTCACCGTCATCGAGGCGCTGCCGGTCCCCATGGTGCGAGGTCTCGGCCAAGCGGTGGGCGGGCGCTGCGCCCGCCTTCACACCGATCACGGCGTCGCCCTGCGCTTGGGCGTCGGCGTGACCGGTCTCGCCAGCGATACCGGGGACAAGGTGACCGGGGTGACGCTCGCCGACGGAACCACGGTGGCCGCCGATGTGGTAGTGATCGGCGTCGGCGTCTCACCGGCCACGCAGTGGCTGGCCGGATCGGGCCTCGATATCGCCGACGGCGTGCTGTGCGACGAGCGGTGCCGCGTGCTGGCCGGAGGACAAGCGGTGCCCGGCGTCGTGGCCGCAGGCGATGTCGCCCGCTGGACCAATCCGCTCTTCGAGGAGGTCATGCGGGTGGAGCACTGGACCAACGCCACCGAGCAGGGGCGCGCTGCCGCTCTCACCGTCGTCCACGGTGACGATGCGCCCGTCTTCGACCCTGTGCCGTACTTTTGGTCGGACCAGTACGAAACCAAGATCCAGTTCGTGGGCCGGACGGGTCCCGACATCGAGGTGGTCGATGGTGACCTGCCTGATGACCGCTTCGTCGTGGCCTACGGTTTACAAGGCCGCTTGGTAGGGGCCGTCGCTTTCGGGCGGCCGGCTCGACTCATGAAGTTGCGGAACCAGATCGCCGCCCGTGCCCCTTTTCCCCCGGTCTAAGCCGGCAACGGCGGCGGCCGCCGGAGATCGTGCAGCAAGCGGGCGCCATACAACCCGGCCATGACCAACGCCACGGGGGCGGCGCCAAGCCATTGGCCGGCGCCGTTGGTGCCGACCAGCAGCCAGTCGACGCCAAGCCCAAGAGTCCATGCGCCGGCGGCGCCGAAGGCGATGACCGCGATGGTGTCGACCACGGTGGCCGGAAGGGCGCCGAAGCGGCGTCGCCGGACTCCGAAGTAGGCGGCCAAAGCCACGAGGCCGACAACGCCGGCCACCAGCCGGAAACCCACGATCTCCGCGGCCCAGTCGGACAACGCCGCCTGGTAGCAGCTGTGGGCCCCCGGGTTCTGGCTCAGCCACCGGGCGCAGTCGGCGGGCGCGAGGTGGGTGGAGTGCGAGATGTCGACGATGAACGTCGACCCGCCGATGGCGCCGAGCAGCGCCGTCAACAGGCCGCTGATACCGATGGCCACCCCGCCGATACCACCAAGGAGCAGCCCCGAGGCCACGACTTGGCGGCCCACGGCGGCGAGGGGCAGCGATTGCCGCCCGGCCTCGGCCGTCGTCACCTCCCGCACCGACCCGAAATGGCTTACCGCCCGTTGCTCGGCGGCGAGCGGGTCGAGTCCCTCGGCCAGGCCCGCGGCGGTGGCGTCGCGCAGGTGGGCCTCGGCCTCGGCCAGCAGGGCCCGGACCTCACGGGGCGGCCCCGGCGCGGCCGCCAGCAGCCGGTCCAGGTACTGCTCGACAGGGCTGTCCTCGTGGCGGGGGTCGCTCACGCCAGAGTTCCCGAAACGGTGGTTCCCATGACCGCGCTCCCCGGGCCCGTTGGCCGGTGCCGCAGCACCGCCTCCACCGCGGTGGTGAAGCTGCGCCACCGCTCGTGACCGCCGGCGAGGGCCAGGTGGCCGGCGTCGGTGATGCGGTACACCCGCCGGCGCCGGCCCGCCATGTCCTCCCAGGCACTGGCCAGCAGGCCGCCATCCTGCAAGCGGTGAAGCGCCGGGTACACCGTCCCCTCGGAGAGATCGAAGGTCCCCTCGGTGCGCTCCCTCAGGTCGCTAATCACCGCATACCCGTGGCGGGGCCCGGTCTGCAGGATGCCCAGCAGCAGCAGATCCAGGTGACCCTTCAGCAGTTCCTTTTCCATACCTAGACAGTCTAGGTATGGATGAACAGCGAATCAAGGCGGCGGTACCTTGCGTGGCGTGCTGACCATGCAAGACGCCATCCTGCGGCTCACGGCGTACTGGGTCGAGCAGGGCGCGGTGTTGGCCCAGCCCTACAACACCGAGGTCGGGGCGGGCACTCTGAACCCCGCCACGTTCCTCCGCGTGCTCGGTCCCGAGCCGTGGCGCACCGCCTACGTGGAGCCGAGCGTGCGACCCGACGACAGCCGGTATGGCGAGAACCCCAACCGCCTGCAGACCCACACCCAGTTCCAGGTCATCGTGAAGCCCGATCCCGGCGACCCTCAGGAGCGGTACCTGGGCAGCATCCGAGCCCTCGGGATCGACACCGGCCGCCATGACGTGCGCTTCGTCGAGGACAACTGGGAGTCGCCCGCCCTCGGCGCTTGGGGCCTCGGGTGGGAGGTGTGGCTCGACGGCCTGGAGATCACCCAGTTCACCTATTTCCAGGTCGCAGGCGGCCAGGCGCTCGAGCCGGTCTCCGTCGAGATCACCTACGGTCTCGAGCGCATCTTGATGGCGCTGCAGGGCGTCGACCATTTCAAGAACATCCAGTTCGCCCCGGGCATCAGCTACGGCGAGATCGCGGCGCAGGCTGAGCTCGAGATGAGCACCTATTACCTGGACGAGGCCGACGTCGAGGCCCAGCGCCAGCTCTTCGACATCTACCAGGCGGAGGCTGCCCGGCTGCTCGACAAGCGCCTCCCCGTCCCGGCGTACCACTTCGTCCTCAAGTGTTCCCAGACCTTCAACGTGCTCGACTCCCGCGGCGCGATAGGCACCACCGAGCGGGCCCGGGCGTTCGCCCGTATGCGCCGGATGGCTCACGACGTCGCCGCCCTCTGGGTCGAGCGGCGCGAGGAGCTGGGGTACCCGCTCGGTGTCCACCAGTACCCTCCTGCCCCCCCGGCGGTCGCCGACGAGCCCTGCGGCGACGGCCCCGCACCCCTCCTGCTCGAGATCGGTACCGAGGAGCTGCCCGCCGCCGACGTGGAGACGGCGGTGTCGCACCTCGGTGCGGCGCTGGCGGCCGCCCTCGCCGGCGCCCGACTCGATCACGGGCCGATTGAGGTCGAGGCGACGCCCCGCCGGCTCGTCGCCCAGGTGAGCGACGTGGCGTCCCGCCAACCCGACCGCACCGTGACGGTACGCGGCCCTCGGGCCGACCGAGCCTTCGACGCCTCGGGCCAGCCCACGGCGGCCGCGGCCGGCTTCGCCCGCAAGCATGGCCTCGATCCGGCCGAACTCGGCCGGATCGACGAGGGCGCGATGACGTACGTGACCGCGTTGCGGACCGACACCGGCCGGGAGGCCGGCGACGTGCTGGCCGAGGTGCTCCCGGGCGTGATCGAGTCGCTTCACTTCGAGCGGACGATGCGCTGGGGCGCGGGCCCGGTCACGTTCAGCCGACCTATCCGCTGGCTGTTGGCGCTGCTCGGTGACGCGGTGGTCGGGTTCACCTACGGCAATCTGGCCAGCGGGCGGACCACCCGCGTCCTGCGCGACGACGACCCGCCGGTGGCCGAGATCTCCGGCGCGGCCGCCTACCCGGCGGTGATGGCGGCCCACGGGATCACCTACTCGCGCCGCGAGCGCCGCGCCGCAATCCTGGCGGCCGCAGCTTCTTTGGCCGGCGCCGAGGGAGGGTCCATCGACGAAGCCGGCGACGGCGCGCTCGTTGACGAGGTCACCAACCTGGTCGAGAACCCCGTTGTCCTCGCCGGCCATTTCGACCAGCGCTACCTCGCTCTGCCCACCGAAGTGCTCACCGTGGTGATGAAGAAGCACCAGCGTTACCTCCCGGTGCGCTCGCCTGCCGGCGAGCTCCGGCCCGCGTTCGTCGCGGTCGCCAACGGTCCGATCGACGTCGAGGTGGTCCGAGCCGGAAATGAAAACGTCCTCCGCGCCCGCTACGCCGACGCCGCCTTCTTCTTCGAGCGCGACGCCAGCCGCCCACTCGATGAGTTCCGGGCCGGCCTGGCAACGCTCACCTTCGAGGAGCGGGCAGGGTCCATGCTGGACCGGGCCACGCGCACCGCCGCGCTGGCCGGCTGGCTGGCCAACCGGCTCGGCCTCAGCGCGGGCGAGCGGGCCATCCTCGATCGCGCCGCATTTCTGGCCAAGGCCGACCTGGCCACCGAGATGGTCGTCGAGCTGTCCTCGTTGGCCGGCCAGATGGGCCGGATCTACGCCCTGCGCCAGGGGGAGTCGCCGGAGGTGGCCGAGGCCATCTTCGAGCACACCCTCCCCCGCCACGCCGGCGACCGCCTGCCGGCCTCGCTCGTCGGGGCGGTGCTCGCCGTCGCCGACCGGGCCGACGCCGTCGCCGCCCTGTTCTCCGTCGGGGCGCAACCGAGCGGCAGCGCCGATCCCTACGGGCTGCGGCGGGCCGCCTCCGGTCTGGTCCAGATCATCGTGGCCCACCAGCTTCCCCTCGACCTGCGGGACCTGTTCGCGGCCGCCGCCGAGCACCAGGCGGTGGCCATCTCGCCCGCCGCCACCGAAGAATTGCTCGACTTCGTGCGGCGCCGGTTGGAGCAGCGGCTCCTCGACGAGGGCCACCGCGCCGACCTGGTGCGGGCGGTGCTGGTCGTCGCCGACCGCCCGGCCGGCAGCGTGGCGGTGCTTGCGGAGCTGGAGTCAATGCTGGCCGACGAGGAATTCCGCTCTGTGGCCACCGCCTACCGCCGGAGCCTGCGCATCGCACGCGGCAGCGCGCCGGGCGAGGTGGACCCTTTACTCTTCGAAGACCCAGCCGAAACAGCTCTGTGGGAGGCCTACCAAGCGGCGGCCGACGGCCTGGCGAACGCCGCCAGCCTCGGCGAGTTCGCGAGCCGGTTCGCGCCCCTGGTGGCGCCGATCAACACCTTTTTCGAAGACGTGCTGGTCATGGCCGAGGACCCGGCGGTCAAGGCCAACCGGCTGCGCCTGCTCAGCACGCTGGTCGCGCCGGGCGCCGCGCTCGTCGACTGGAACGCCATCGCCGACCTCTAAGGCTCGACGATGACCACCGGGATGTCGCGGTCGGTCTTGGTCTGGTAGCCGGCGTAGCCCTGGTACGAGGCGACGATTTGGGGCCACAGCTGGGCTTTCTCGTCAGGGGAGGCGGTGCGGGCCACCATCTTTCTGGTCCTCCCCTCCATGGTCAAAACGACCTTGGGGTCCTCCAGCAGGTTGAGATACCACGCAGGGTGGTGAGCGGCGCCGCCATCGGACGCCACCAGCACGACCCGGCCGCCGTCGTGCACCGGCGTCGTCAGCATGGTGTCCCGGGGCTGGCCTGACTTCCTGCCGGTGGTCGTCAGCTTGACGACGGGCATCCCGAAACCACGGCCCCCCAGGCGCCCTTTCGACAGGTCGAAGACCCGGCGGTGGGCTGCGGTGACCGCACGTTGCGCCGTTCGCCTGAGGTCCACCGCAATCGAGGCTAGGAGAAAAATGTGCCGAACGTTCGGCAACGGGGACAGAATCGGTACCGGCAAGGGAGGCTCCTGTGAGCAGAAGTCGGGCAACCAACCCATCGTCGAAGGCCTTGTCGCCTCTCGGGGCGGTCGTCCGCGGCGCCGTCGCGGGCGCCGTCGGCACGGTCGCGCTGGACGCCGCCAACTATGCCCAGTACCGGGCCGGGGGCGGCACTGACGACCCGCTGGCCTGGGAGTTCGCCGCCGGCCTCGACTCCTGGGACGACGCTCCGGCGCCCGCCCAGGTCGGCCGGCGCCTCTACGAAGGACTGACGCAGCGCGAGCTGCCCCCGGGTTCCGCCCGCCTCGTCAACAACATCACCCACTGGGGCTACGGCATCTTCTGGGGCGCCCAGTACGGAGTGGTGGCGGCATCGATCCGGCCCCGGAAGCTCCAGGGCCCCATCTTCGGGACGGTCGTTTGGCTGTCGGGATACGTCGTGCTGCCGCTGGCCAAGCTGTACAAACCCATCTGGGAGTATGACGCCAAGACCCTGGCGAAAGACTGGAGCGGCCACCTCTCCTACGGCACCACCACCGCAACGACGTTCTCGATCCTCGCCCTGCGGGCTCGCCGGCGCCGTGGCTGAGCTCGTGTGGATATCCGGGGCGTCGAGCGGGATCGGCCACGCGCTGGTCGAGTCCGTGCCCTGGCCCTCGGCCCGGGTGATCGGCATCAGCCGCCGGCCCGACGCCGGTATCGAGCACCTCGCCCTCGACCTGGCGGCCCCGGAGTCCTGGGATGAACTCGGCGAGTCGTTCCGCCGCGAGCTGGCCGGCTTCGACGGCGATCGGGTGGTGTTCATGCACGCCGCCGGGACCGTCGAGCCGATGGGTTTCGCGGCCGAGGTCGACGCCGCCGCCTACCGGGCGAATGTCCTGCTCGACAGCGCCTCGCCCCAGGTCCTCGGCCAGCTGTTCCTGGCCGCCGCCGCCGGTCTCGGCACCGTCGCGCGCCACCTCGTCATGATCACCTCGGGCGCCGCCCGCAGTGTGTATCCCGGCTGGACCTCGTATGGGGCGGCCAAGGCCGCAGTCGACCAGTGGGTCCGGGCTGCCGGTGCCGAGCAGGACCTCCGGGGCGGGGTCCAGGTCATGGCGGTGGCGCCGGGAACGGTCGACACCGGCATGCAGGCGGTGATGCGGGCCACCCCTGAGGAGGACTTCCCGCAGCGCCAGAAGTTCGTCGATCTGTACGAGGCCGGAAAGTTGACGTCACCGGAGGAGGTGGCGACGAGGATGTGGAAGCTGCTCGACGCTGGCCTGGCCAACGGCAGCGTCGTCGACCTCCGAGACATCCCGGCATGAGCGTCTCCGACCGCCGGTGCTTCGCCGCGGCCGCGCAAGGCTTCGTGACCGCGGTCGGAGGCGTCGGTCCCGAGGATTGGTCGCGCCCGGCGCTCGGTGTGTGGAGCGTGCGGGACCTGGTTGGGCACACCAGCCGGTCGTTCACGACCATCGAGACGAACCTGGCCGATCCGACCACCGAGATCGTGCTGCACCAACCGGTCGAGTACCTGCAAGCGGTGCGAAGCGCGGGATTGGACTCCGAGGCCATCGCGGCACGCGGGCGCGCCGCGGGGGTGGCGCTGGGCGAAGATCCGCGGGCCGCCATCGCGGAGTTGGCCACCCGGGTGCTGGCGATGGTGGCGGCCACGCCCGACGAGGCGCCGGTGCGGACCTACGCCGGGGTGGCGCAGCTTGGGACCTACCTCCCCACCCGCACCTTCGAGTTGACCGTGCACACCCTCGATCTCGCCACCGCGCTCGGCCAGGACCCGCCCGCCATCCTGCAGGAACCGATCGCCGCCTGCTTGGCTTTGGCAGTCGCCGTGGCGGGCGCGGGCGGCGTCTCGGGCGCCGTCTTGCTACAGGCGCTGACGGGGCGACGGGCCCTTCCCCCGGGCTTCAGCATCATCTAGGTGCGGCCGGTGGCGTCGGGGCAACAGGTTTGGCGCTACGGTGATTCTGCCCGGTCCCGGGCCGATGCTGCGCCACTACACAACCGACAATAGGGATGCCACGACGCCGCAAGAGGTCACGGTGAGCGAGGGAGAACCCGCGTTGGGGATCCCGGTGCCGAACAGCGACCCCGCGCCGCTCGTCGAGGTCCGGTACCTGCTGGCCGAAGCAGGCCGACGCATCGGCGCGGTCGCGGAGCACGA
This sequence comes from uncultured Actinomycetota bacterium, assembly GCA_963851105.1. Classification (GTDB taxonomy): domain Bacteria; phylum Actinomycetota; class Acidimicrobiia; order Acidimicrobiales; family Palsa-688; genus DATARN01. The sequence goes on along the minus strand of CAWKNP010000012.1, from coordinate 97,741 downwards.
ACCGGCCGGCTGCCTGGCGGTGGTCGAGGTGCGGGTGCCCGAGGGAACGGGGCCCGAGCAGCAGCAGGCCATCGAGACGCTGATGGGTGCCTCGGCCGCTCGCCTGGGCGCAATGATGGCCTTCGACCCCGACCAGGGCCACTACCTTCTCCTGACGCCTCTGACCCGCACCTGGGTGGCGGCGGAGATACTCGGCGACCTCTTGCGGCAGGTCGCGACCATCGAGGTGACAGTGGGCCGCCACCGCCTGCGCTCGTCGATCGGCGCCGGCGTGGTCCCCCTGACGGGACACGTCGATCCCGCCGGCAGCGTCGGCGAGATCGACCTCGCCCTCACCGAGGCGATCGGGGTGGCGCACCGGTCGAGCATCGAGCGCGGCCTACGGGTCCACACCGGACTCGCGGCCGATGACAGCCGCGAGATCCGATCGACGATTCGCGCCAGGGTTCGGGCGCGCTACCTCCGGTTGTCCTCAGGGCGCAAGGCCCTTGCGCTGGCGCTGGCCAACCTGGTGATCGCGTGGCTGATCCCCTTGCTGGTCTACAGCACCCTCTACTCGGTGATCGGCTGGGACGTCAGCGGCATCGGGTTCTGGCTCGTCCTGGCGGCGGTCGTCATCACGGCACTGACCGTCTACGCCGAGGCTGCACTGTCGCTGCGGAGGGTACGGCCGCCGGCCGCGTCGCCGGCGGTGTACCCGCCGGCGGCGGCGATCGTCGTGGCCTACCTGCCCAACGAGACCGGCACCATCGTCGACACCATCGGCTGCCTCCTCCAGCAGGACTACCCGGCCCCGTTCGAGGTTGTCCTGGCTTACAACACGCCGGGGCGGCTCCCCATCGAGGCCGACCTGGCGGAGCTGGCCGCTACCGACCCCCGCCTCATCCTGCTCCGTGTCGGGGATTCCACGTCGAAAGCCCAGAACATCAACGCCGCGCTGCAGGTGGTGCACGGCGAGATCATCGGCATCTTCGACGCCGACCACCGGCCCATGGCCAGTGCCTTCCGGCGGGCCGCCGCCTGGCTGGAAGGGGGCTACGACGTCGTCCAGGGTCGCAGCGTGGTTCGCAACGGCCCGACCAACTGGCTGGCCCGTATGGTCGCCGTGGAGTTCGAGGGCATCTACAGCGTCGCCCATCCCGGCCGGGCCGCCCTTCACACCTTCGGCATCTTCGGGGGGTCGAATGGCTTCTGGCGCGCCGAGGTGCTCGACCGGCTCCGGATGCGGCCGGACATGTTGACCGAGGACATCGACATCTCCATCCGGGCGGTGTTCGCCGGCTACCGCATCGCCGTCGACCCCAACTTGATCTCCGAGGAACTGGCACCGCTGACGCCAATGGCCCTGTGGTCCCAGCGGATCCGCTGGTCCCAGGGCTGGCACCAGGTGTCGCGGCGCCAGGTGGGCCGGATCTGGCGAACCCCCGCGTTGACGACCCGCCAGCGGCTAGGGGCCTCGTTCCTCCTCGGGTGGCGCGAGGCGTACCCCTGGGTGGCGGCCCAGATGATCCCGATCCTGGCCTTCACGACCCTCGTGCGCCACCGCTCCCATCTGCACTGGTTTGCCCCGTTGTTCGTCCTCGCCACGATCTACGTCAGCGCCGTCGGGCCCATCCAGGCCCTGTTCGCGTGGCGGCTGTCGGTCCCCGAGCTCCGGCGCCGGCACTGGTGGTGGTGGCAGTACGTGCTGGTCACCGGCATCGCCTTCGGCGAGTTCAAGGCCCTCGTCAATCGCGCCGCCCACCTCAGGGAACTGGTCGGCGACCGGGCCTGGCAGATCACCCCCCGCAGCCCCGCCCCGGCCACCGCGGGCAGCGGGGCCACTGGGCGGCCCCACGCCGATGGCCGCCGGAGCGAGCTGGTCGCCATGGGGGCGGCCAGCGGCACCCTCACAACCGTCGCCCTCGACCTGGCGCTCAGCGCGACGCCGGCTCCCGCCCCCGCCGGTGACCCGGGCGCCCCTGTCAGCCCGCACGTCCCGACGTAGGATCCGTCCCGTGCCGGCAGCGTCGAGGGGGCGGAAACAGCCGGCGGCGGATCCCCGGCGTGCTGGCGGCGGCATCTTGGGGCGCCGGGCGGGCCGAACCTGCGGGCTTTTTGGGAACCTGCGGGCTCTGTGGTTGTGGGACGACCGTAAAACCCACAGGTTCGGCTCGGTCCGACCGGAGGTGGCCCCGTGAACCCCTTCGTGTTCGGCGCCATCGACATCGCGGCGTTCCTCCTGTGCGCCATCTTCCTGGCCTACGTCCTGTTGATCGTGATCTCCCTGCTGCGCCACAAGCGCAGCGCCCCCGGCGACCCGTCGCAGCTGGACTGGCACTTCTTCATCCCCTGCCTCAACGAGGAGCGTGTCGTCGAGGCGACGGTGGCCGACCTGTTCAAGAAGTTCCCCGCCGCCCACATCTGGTGCATCGACGACGGATCGACCGACACCACCGCGACGGTCGTGGGCCGGCTGGCGCAGCGCAGTTCCCGGGTCCACGTGGTCACCCGCCGCTGGCCCGACGCCCAGGAGGGAAAGGGGCCCGCCCTGAATGCCGCCTGGCGGGCCCTCACTGCCTGGCTGCCCCCCGACAGCGAGCTGAGCCGGGTCATCGTCGGCGTCATCGACGCCGATGGCATCCTCGATCCCCTGTGCCCGCGGGTCATCGCGGGGCCGGCGTTTTTCGGTAATCCCCGCGGTGGGCGCCGTCCAGATCCAGGTCCGGGTCGTCAACGACGCCACCATCAAGACCTCCGAACGAGCCCAGATGCTCACCCGGATGCAGGACCTCGAGTTCACCACGATCATCGCGGGAATGCAGATGCTGCGCCGACATGTGGGCAGCACCTCGATGGGCGGCAACGGCCAGTTCACCCGCATGTCGGCGCTGCAAAAGGTCGGCGACGCCTACGGCACGCCCTGGGAAAAGGCGCTGCTCGAAGACTTCGAGCTGGGGCTGCGCATCCTGCTCACGGGGGGCGAGACCGAGTACTGCCACGACACCTGGGTGGCGCAACAAGGCCTGCTCACGGTCCGCCAGTTGATCCGCCAGCGCAGCCGGTGGGCCCAGGGACTGATGCAGTGCTTCCGCTACTTCTGGCCGGTCATGCGATCACCGCGGATCTCGACGCCGGCGGCGTTGGAGATCGCCTATTTCCTCCTGCTCCCGTGGACCCAGATCGTTGGCATCGCGGTGTATACCGCCTCGCTCGTCATCCTGGCGTACTACGCCCTGACCACAATTGGCGGCTTGGGGCAGTGGTTCAGCAACGGGGCCTGGGGCCTGATCCCGCTGTTCCTGCTGTTCGGGATCGGGCCGCTCGTCATCTGGGGACCGATTTATCGCCGCACCGTGGCGCGTGACATCAGCCTCCGCCACGCTTGGCTTCTCGGTTTTCTCAACTGGCCCTACATCTACATCCATCACGCGTCCACGATCTGGGCCGTCAGCAGGATGGCGCGATCTCGCCACGATTGGAAGAAGACCGAGCGCCTCGACCTCCCGAAGCGCCGGCCCATCACCGCCGTCACCATTCCCGCCAGCGCCAAGTTGCCGGTCCCGCTGGGGCGGCGACCCGTCCCGCCGCGCACGCTCCCTCCTCCCCGCCCCAAGATGGCCCGGGCCCGTGTCACGACCCCGCCCCATCCGGCCGCCTCTGCTCCCGCGGCGGGGACGATGGCGGCGACAACGGCTACTTCGCCGTCGCCGTCGCCGGTACTGGCCGGCCTGGCCCCGGCGGCAGCCCCTATCGTCGTCGCCGCTCGGCCCGCTCGGCCCGCTCGGGCCGCGGCGGACTCGCTGGTCGCCGTCGGTCACCTCCGGGTCAGCGCCGCCACCGGCTCACCCAAAGCCCGGCGGGCACTGGTCGTCGGTGGCCGCCTCAAGCCCGCCGCCACCAGCACCGCCGCCACCGCCGCCGCTGTCCCCGTCAGTGTGGCTGCCACCGTCCCCGCACCCGCAGGAGCAGTCCCCGCGACCTCCCCGGCCCTGGCCGCCGCCAGGCCCGTCGGCGGCGACCCTTCCATCGTTTGACCGTCCTCGACCGGCCGCAACCAGCTGCCACGACCGCTGCGCCCCGGCGCTCGCGCCCCGAGCAGGTGGCGGTCGTCGTACTTTGCAGCGCCGTCAGCGCCGGCGTCGTCCTGCGCCACCTGGCCACCAAACCGCTCTGGCGCGACGAGGCCATCTCGTTGTCGGTCGCGTCCCGGCCCGTCGCCCGCATCCTGTCGGTCCTCCCGCGCCACGACGCCAACGCCGGCCTTTACTACCTCCTCCTCCACTTCTGGCTGCACATCGCCGGCAGCCGGGCCGGGGCCCGGGGCTTCTCGGCCGCGGCTTTCATTGCGGCCGCGGCACTGGCCGCCTGGGCCGGCGGCCGCTGGCGGGGCTGGGAAACAGGGCTGGCCTGCGGGCTGCTCATGGCGGTCAACCCGTTCGGTGTCTACTACGGCCAGGAAACCCGCCCCTACGCACTCGCAGTGCTCCTCGCCGCCGCCGCCACCGTCGCCTTGTTCTGGAACGACGGCCCCGAGGGACGCGAGCCCGCGCCGCGGGCATTCCTCGCGGCCGCGATAGCGCTCGTCTACGTCGACCTGTTCGCAGTTCTCTATCTCGGCGCCCTCATGGCGGTCGCGGCCGCGGTCCACTGGCGCCGCCACCAACCGATTCCACCGCCGCTCAAACGAAGCGCGGCCATCATCGCCGCCGCCTCGGCGCCCCTGGCGCTGGTCATGGGCGTCTTCGAACGGGGCCAGATCAGCTGGCTGCCCCGCCCGAACGTGCGGGCCCTGGTGACCACCATGACCGCCATGACCAGCGGGGGCCTCGGCCTCGTCCTGATCGTGGCGCTGGGCGTCGTGGCCCTGGCCCTGGCGGTACGTCGCGACCGCGGCCTCACCATCGCGCTGGCGGCGGCGTTCGTCCTGCCTCCTGTGACGTTGTGGATCGCGGCGCAGATGGTGCCGGTGTTCATCGATCGCTACGTGATCTGCTCGATCGTGGCGATGGTGGCGCTGGTAGCGGCCGGGCTTGCGGTGCTGCGGGATCGCCTCGGCGGCGCCGGCCGGGTGGCGGCGGGGGCCGCGTTGGCGACGCTGGTAGTGCTCGGCGGCCAGCGCAGCGCCCATGTCGAGGCTCAGCCGTTCAAGGTCGACAATGCCCCCGCCGTCATCGCCTTCATCGAGTCCCACGCGCAACCAGATGACGCCGTCGCCTACGCCGGCGGTGGCCTCCGCATCCTGATCCAAGCATCTCTTTCCCGGTCCCAGGCGGGCTTCCCTGCCGACATCGCGCTGGCCCCGGGTGGCGAGGCCTTCCGGCAGCACGATCTCTACGCCCGCGAGGTCAGCGCAGCTGTCCTGGCCACCCGGCTCGACTCAGTGCACCGGTTGTGGCTGATTACCGACCCGGTGGATCAGCGTTATCCCCAGGGCGGACCCTTCGCCGCCCTGCGGCCTCTCGTCACCGCCGCCTTCGCGCCCGCCGGAACCACCTCGTTCGGGGCGGTCGAAGTGACCCTGCTGACCCGATCGAGATAGCGGGACCCGATCGAGATAGCGGGACCGGCAGCAAGCAGCGGGCGCCGCTAGCCTGCGCTTGGACATTTCGCCCATCGTTGGCCTTGGGGGGACAACATGCGAAAGACATCGGTCATCCGTTGGTTCGCCGCCGTAGGCGCGGCCGCGGCCCTCACGGCGGTCGCCGCCTGCGGGTCCGCCAAGAGCACCGCGAGCAGCAACAAGGGCAAGACCTTGAAGCTGGGCGCCGTCTTTTCGCTGACGGGAGGCGGTGGGGTCTACGGGCCCCAGCAGCAGCAGGCGGTCAAGCTGGCGGAGTCGACCATCAACGCCAGCGGCGGCGTCGACGGCGCCACCTTGTCGATCAAAGTGGTGGACGACGGCTCCGACCAGACTCAGAGCGCCCAGCAGACCCAGACGCTGATCCAGCAGGACCAGGTGGTGGCCCTTCTCGGCCCCACGCTGTCCAACTCGGCGGTGGCCGCCCACCCTGTCGCCAACAACTCGAAGACGCCGATGGTCGCGGTATCCACCACGGGGCTAAAAATCGTCGGCGACTGCCCGTACCCCTGCACCTACATTTTCCGCGACAGCCTGGGCGAGGCCACCGCCATCCCCACCAACATCAAGACTTACGTGGCCGGGGCCAACCCCAAGCCCAAAACCGGCGTCCTCCTGTACCCCAATGACGACAAGTTCTCCGTCGACGGCGCGACCGCGGTCAAAGGTGTGGTCGGCGATCCCGCCGTCAACATCCAGCTGCTCGACACCATCCAGTTCTCCAAGACCGACGCCGACCTGACCCAGTACGTCAACCAGGCGGTGGCCAAGCATCCCGACGTGATCTTCATCACCTCGCTCGGCGGCATCCCCGCCAAGATCATGACCGCCGCCCGCCAGCAGGGCTTCACCGGCCAATTCCTCGGGGGCAACGGCTTCAACTCGGCGGCCGTCTCCAAGCAGGCCGCTGCCTTCGGCAAGGGCGCCCAGAGCGCCAGCGCCTGGTACCTGGGCAACACCTTCGTCTCCAACGCCGAGTTCGTGCAGGCGTTCCGGGCCAAATACAACACTGATCCCGACCAGTTCGCGGCCCAGGCGTACACCGGCGTCCTGATCCTGGTCGACGCGGCCAAGCGGGCCAAGTTGACGTACACCGACCTGGCCGGCGATCGCCAGAAGCTGCGCTCGGCGCTGGAGTCCACCAACATCCAGACCCCCCTCGGGCCGTTCCAGTTCACCTCGACCCACGACGTCCACCAGACGATCTGGGTCATCGCCATGGACGGCAACGGCGGGTTCAAGCTGGTCACCTCGGTCAAGCCCAGTTGACCGGGCGCTCGTGCGCAACACCGTCCAACAACTCCTGAACGGGCTGTTCATCGGGTCGATCTACGCCCTGTTCGGGCTGGGCTACACGCTCGTGTTCGGTCTGCTGGATGTGCTCAACCTGGCCCACTCCGAGGTCTTCATGCTGGGCGCGGTCGTCACCTACTCCCTCGTCGCCTTGCACCAGGTCCCGTTCCTGCTGGCGGTACCGCTTGGCATCGCGGCCGGCGGGCTACTCGGCCTGGTCATCGAGTTCGTGGCTCTGCGCCCGTTGCGGCGGCGGGGGGCCCCGCCGATTGCGGCGCTCATCTCGACGATCGGCCTGGCCCTCATCGGGGTGGCGCTGGTCGAGCAGGCCAGGGCGGGCGGATCCCTGGCCTGGCTGTGGCGCGACGGCGCCAACGACGTCCAGTTTCCCGCCGGCGCCGTCCCGGGGCAGATCTGGCACCTGGCGGGCCTCACCCTGCCCGCCAGCAAGGTAGCGATCCTCGTCCTCACGGTCGCGCTGATGATCGTCCTCGCCCTGGTCATGAACAGGACCCCGGCTGGGCGGGCGGTGCGGGCGGTGGCCGAGAACCCCCGGGCGGCTCGCCTGCTCGGCGTGAATGTCGACCGGGTCATCACCTTGACGGTGGTGGCCAGCAGCGCGCTGGCGGCGCTCGCGGGGATCCTCTTCGCGCTCGCCCTCAACGACATCAGCCCGTACATCGGGCGAGATCAAGTCGAGTTGCGGGGGCTGGCGGTCATCGTGCTCGGCGGCATGGGGAGCATCCCGGGCACCTTCGTGGGCGGCTTCGTACTCGGCCTGCTGGAGTCGGTCACCATCCTCACCATCGGCACCGACGTCCGCGCCGTGGGCTTCATCGCCCTGTTCGTGATGCTGATCGTGCGGCCCGAAGGACTCCTCGGCCGGCGACTCGCCGAGCGGGTCTGAGCGCCGCGGTGTCCTTTCTCACCCAACTCCTTTTCCATCCTCTGCCCTGGTACCACGCTCATCAGCTGCTGGTCGGTCAGATGGGCGTCGACAGCCTGCTGGCCCTGTCCATCTGGCTCACGCTGTATTCGGGCCAGCTGACCCTGGCCAACGCCGGCTTCATGGCCATCGGCGCCTACACCTCAGTCATCCTGACGGGCGGTACGACCAGCACCGGGCCCGCGCTGGCCGGCGTCCAGCTGCCACTGCCGGTCGCCATCGTGATCGGCGTGGCGCTGGCGGCGGTGGTGGCTCTGGTCATCGGCCTGCCCGTGCTGCGGCTCAAGGGGGTATTCCTCGCCATCGCCACGATCGGCTTCGGCGAGGCCCTGCGCTTCGGCGTCATCTTGAACCTGGGGATCACCGGCAAGGGCCAGGGGCTGAACAACCTGCACGCCACCCTGACGTCGGGGATCACCCCCATCTGGCTTTCGCTGTGCGTACTGGCGTTTGTCAGTTGGCGGATGACGGGCACCAAGGCGGGCCACGCGTGGGCCGCCATCCGCGAGGACGAGCTGGCCGCCGCCGCCCAGGGGATCGACGTGGCCCGCTACAAGATGGTCGCCTTCGTCCTCGGCGCCATGGTCGCGGCCTACGCCGGCGCCCTCGGCGCCCACCTGAGCTTCCTCATCGACTCCAACGACTACAGCTTCACCCAGGCCATCAACATGCTGATCTGGGCGGTCGTGGGCGGCACCGCCTTCGTGATCGGCCCGATCGTCGGCGCCACGCTGCTCACTGTGCTGCCGGAGGTGCTGCGCTTCACCCAGAACTACCGAGAGGTGGTCGACGGCATCATTCTCATCGCCATCGTGTTGTTCCGCCCCGAGGGGCTGATCGCCCCGGGCGCCGGTCGGCTGCGACGGGCACGGCGGCGCCTCCGGGAGCGGGAAAAAGAGCCCGCGGTCCCCGGGACGTCTGCGGCAATACAACCGGCGCCGCCGCCCCCGTGAGCCACCCCGTCAGCGCCGCCGGCGAGGCGGCCACCGGCCCCCTCCTGGAGCTTCAAGATGTACAGAAGCACTTCGGCGGGGTGAGCGCCGTCGGCGGCGTCTCGCTGGAGGTTCGCCCCGGGGCCGTGGCGGGACTGATCGGTCCCAACGGGGCGGGTAAAACCACCGTCGTCAACCTGGTGACCGGGCAGATGCGCCCCGACTCTGGCGCCATCGTGTTCGCCGGCCAGGAGATCGGTGGCCGCCGCCCCGACCACATCGCGGCCCTCGGCGTGGCTCGGACCTTCCAGAACATCCGGCTCTACCGCAGCCTCACGGTGCTGGAAAATGTGATCACCGGGATGCACCTGCACCGCCGCGCCGTCGAGTGGTCCCAGCTGATCCCGAGCCGGCGGGCGCGACCCGACGACGAGGCCCGGCAGGCGGAGGCCTCCCACCTCCTGACCCTGGTGGGCCTCGACGCCACCAAGGTGGCGCAGCGCCGCAGCGGGACCCTGGCGTACGGGGATCAGCGACGCCTCGAGATCGCCCGGGCCCTGGCGGTGCGGCCCCGGCTCCTGTTGCTCGACGAGCCCGCGGCCGGCCTCAACCCGGGCGAGAAGGAGCAGCTGGGCCAGTTGCTCCGCCGCCTCCGCGACGACGGGTTGACCGTGGTGCTCATCGACCACGACATCAAGCTCGTCCTCGGCGCCTGCGACGACGTGACGGTCCTCAACTTCGGGCGGCGCATCGCGTCAGGCCCCCCCGCCGAGGTGGCCGCCGACGAGGCAGTCATCACGGCCTACCTGGGTACGGGAGCGACCAAGACCGGCAAGGGGGGCACCGCGGCGGTGGCGCCCGGCGCCGTGCCCGACGGCGCCGCCGACCCCGAAGCCAGCGGTCGCCCCGCCCCTTTTGCTGCCGCGGGCCCCACCCCCACGGTGGGTAGGTCACCAAAAACGGCGCCGCTGCTGGTCGTAACCCACCTGGCCGTCAACTACGGGGCGGTGGAAGCGGTCACCGACGTCAGCCTCGAGGTGGCCGAAGGCGAGATCGTGACGTTGATCGGGGCCAACGGGGCCGGCAAGTCGACGGTGCTCAATACCTTGTCGGGGTTGTTGCGACCCCGGCGGGGCGAGGCCCGCCTCGGCGCCCTCGACCTGACAACAGCCCCGCCCCAGAAGATCGTTCGGGCGGGCCTCGTGCAGGTGCCCGAGGGCCGGGAGATCCTGACCCGGCTCACCGTCGAGGAGAACCTCCTTCTCGGCGGCTGGACCCGCCGGGAGCGGGCCGAGGTGGTGGCGTCGGTAGAGGAGATGATGGAGCAGTTCCCGATCCTGCGCCAGCGCCGGGGACTGGCAGCGGGCCAGCTCTCAGGCGGCGAGCAGCAGCAACTGGCCATCGCCCGGGCCCTCGTCGCCCGGCCCCGCGTGCTGCTGCTCGACGAGCCTTCGCTCGGCCTCGCCCCCCAACTCGCCGAGGAGGTGTTCGCCCTGATCGCGTCCATCCACGACCGGGGCATCACCGTCCTGTTGGTCGAGCAGAACGCTCGCCGAGCCCTCGAGCTGGCCGACCGGGCCTACGTCATCGAGAGCGGCCGAGTCGTCCTGGCCGGCACCGGCGCCGAGCTTCGGGAGCACCCGCTCGTCCGCCAGGCGTACCTCGGGACCGCCTGAGAGCCGGAGCCCGCAAACAGGACCGGGGATATACTCCCGCCGTGTCGACGCAGGCCACCGGCGAGGTCCTCGAGTGGCTCCGCTCCCACAACCCGCTTTCCCAGGCGGAGCTCTGGCAGCAGGCCCACGGGGCGCGGATGTACGCGCTCAGTCTCGGTGATCGCTGGCTGAAGCCGGACAAGCGGTTCATGATCGTGACCACCGGCCGCACCGGCAGTGAGCTCCTGGTGGACCTGCTCAACTCCCAGCCCGGCATCTTCTGCGACGGGGAAATACTGAACGATCGCCGGCTCAGCGCCCAGCGCTTCGTCGCCGGTCGCAGCGCCAAAGCGGCCATGGGGGGGGCCCAGGCCTACGGATGCAAGCTCGTGCAGCGACACTTCGGCTTCCAGCCGACCTTCGAGCGGGACGATTTCCTGAGCAGCATGCACGACCAGGGCTACGAGCTCATCTACCTGCGCCGGGAGAACACCCTGGCCCAGGCCCTGTCGGCCGCCATCGGGCGCCACGGCCGCTGGCACTGGCATCAGGGGGAGAAGGCCAGCTTCACGCCCGCCACCATCGATCCCGTGGAGTTGCTCGGTCTCGCCTTCCTGTTCGACGAGTGCGATCAGTACCTGCAGTTCCTCCTGCAACCCCTCACGCATATGAGCATCACCTACGAGGATGACTTGGTGGGCCAGGCGGCACAGCAGGCCACAGTCGACCGCATCTGTGCCCGGCTCGGGATCGAAAGCGTGGCCGGGTCGACAAAATTCGTTCGCCTGAGTCCACGTCTCCTGGAGGATCGGCTGGTGAACTACGACGAGGTGGCCGCCGTCGTCCGCGCCAGCCGCTTCGCCAAGTACCTCAGCGACGTATCAGCCTGACGGGCTTCGCCGGGGCCGGGCTTCGTCGGTCAGCGAGGAGGCAGGTAGCCGCGGCGATGCGTTGACCGGCCCGCCCGTCACCGAAAGGGCACGGCAGCGCGGCCAGGCGGGCGGCCACCGCGGGCGCCGCCATGATGGCGACCGCATCTTCGATCTCCGCCGGTCGGGCCATACGGGCGAAACCGGCGGTCACCGCCTCGGGCCTCTCGGTGCTGTTGCGCACCACGACCATCGGCTTCTTCAGCACGGTGACCTCCTCCTGGACCCCGCCCGAGTCCGACACCACCAGGCGAGCCCGCTGCGCCAACCCGAGAAACGACCGATGGTCGATCGGCTCGGTCATCCGCAGGCGTCCGGCCAGCGATGTGAGACCGAAGTCCGCGATCCGCTGCGCGGTGCGCGGGTGGAGGGGCAGCACAACCGGCCACGCCAGCCGGCCGAGGGCTTCGAGGACTGCGGACAACTGCGAGGCATCGTCGACATTCTCGGGTCGGTGGATGGTGGCGAGGACGAACTCGTTGCCGGCCACCTTGTAGGTCACGAGCAGCCGGTCCTGATCCGCCGGGCCCGGCAACGCCGCCAAGGTCGCCTCGACGATCGGGTTCCCGGTCACGAGGATGGCGCCGGGCGCGACGCCGGCGGCGCGGAGATGGTCGGCGTTGCCCGCGGTCGCGCAGCAGTGGAGGTCGGCCACCACCCCGACGATCATGCGGTTGATCTCCTCGGGCATCGCCCGATCCCACGACCGCAGGCCCGCCTCGACGTGGACCACGGGGACTCCGAGGTAGTGCGCCGCCTGGGCTGAGGCGTTGGTCGTGTTGGTGTCCCCCTGGACGACGACGGCTCCCGGCGGGTCGCGCCGCAGCGTCGCCATCAGCCCTGAGAGCACGGCCACGATCTGATCGCCGCGGGCCTCGCCCCCCACGCCGTGCAGCTGCTCGACGGGCATGTCGAGCCCGGCGCCGGCGAAATGAAGCTCGGCCAGCGTGGTGTCGTAGTGCTGCCCGGTCCAGATCAGCCGGGCGCGGTGTCCGAGGGCGCGGATGACCGGCGCCAGCTTGATGATCTCGGGGCGGGTCCCGAGCACGACGGCGATATCGCCGCCCTTGCTTTGCTCGGGCGCCTCCGCCATTTCAGCGGCGAACGGAGGGGCCAATTCGTCCCGGGGGCGCCGGTGGCCGGGGAGGCCGGGGGGCACCGGGCGGGCGGGGCAGAGTGCTGTCGGCGGCGGGCGCCGCCCCCGGCCCTCGCGGCAATCCCAGGCGGGGGCGCTCGCCGCCGGCCTTGTCCACGACCTGGTCGAGGCGAACGAGCACCCGGTCCAGCTCGGAGACGCTCTGGCGGAGCTTGCGGGTCAGGCGGGCGATACCGTCGGCCAGCTCGGAGCCGCCGCCGGCGGTGGCGGCCAGGGCCGTGACCTGCTCGTCGATGCGGTTGGCCAGGCGTTGCATCTCCTGGTCGACAGAGATCGTGACCCGCTCCGCGATGGCGGCGCGCCGGTCGCCGGTGTCGAGGTGCTCGCCGAGGACGGCCAGCATCGAGGCCGTCTTGCGGAACTGGTCCTCGAGGCCGTCCACCCGCACGTGGAGCTGCTCGACCGCCGCCAGGATGCTGGCGGCGTCGATCCCGAGAGCCGACTCGCCGGGCCGGCGCCGCAGCAGCGTTTCCGACAGGAGAGCGCCGATCTCCGAAGCCACGGCCTCCGCCAGATCCCCGGGCTGGGGTATGCCCTGGGCAAGGGCGTCCACCAGCGTTCGGGTGTCGGGAAGCTCGAGCGACTCCCCGAGGCGGGCCGAGAGCCGCCGGGCCAGGGGCTCGACCATCTCCCGACGGTCGTCGTCGAGGACCCGCCGGATGAGCTGCTCGACCTGGCCGAGGTCGACCTCGACGACGAGGCTGCCGATGGCGGCGCGGATGGCGGCACCGAGATCCTCGGCCATCGCGGCGGACGCCGGAAGCCCTTCTCCCGTGACCGAGCGCGAGGAAAAGGTTGACGGGTCCTCCGACTCCTGGTGATCACGACGAGAGGAGGTGGCCGCCGGCGTTCCGACCGGCACCTGAACGGATTCGGCCACGACATCGGCCCGGGGAGCCTCGAAAGGTGATGCCGCGAACTGAGCAACGGCGTCAGGCGCCACCGGTGCTGACGCCGACGGCGCAGCCGGCGGGGCCGGCGGATTGTAAGGGGCCGACGGCGCGGTCGGTGGCGCCGGCGGAGTGTAAGGGGCCGACGGCACGGAAGCGCCAGGCGCGGCCGAAGGCGCCGGCGAGGCAGGCGCGACGTCAGGGGCCGACACGGCCGAAGGCGCCGGCGCGATGGGTGCTGACGGGCCGGAGGTCGAGGCCGTGGAGTTCCACCATCCCCGGGATCCGACCGGCGCCGAGGCCTCCTCCCGTCGCCACGGATCCGCAGCCGCCGGCGCCGGGGCCTCCTCCGGTCGCCACGGATCCGGAGGTGCCGACGCCGGGGAAGGTGCCGCCGCCGGGACAGGCGCAGGGGTGGGAGCGGGCGGGGCTCCGGCCGCCATGGCCGCGGGAGCGGTTCCCTCCGCCCCGTCGCGCCAACCGGCAAACAGGTCCGACCATGCGGCCAGGGCGGCGGCGCACGTCGCCCATTCGCCGATCAATGTCTCCGGGGTGGCGAAGCGGAACTCGAAATCGCCGGTCGAATCCCGCACCAGCACGCAGCGCTCCAGGCCCGATTCCCCGCGGCTCACGACCTCGATGCCGTTGTCGGAATCCCGTGCGCCGCGAAGGGCGATCTTGAGCGCGGCGGCCGCCCGCAGCCCGTCGCGGACCTCCATGGGGACGAGGTCGCCGGGGTGGTACGTCCGCACCTCGAACGCTGCCGCCTCACCGGGCGCCGGCACCAGGTAGGGCGTGATGAGCTCGTCGCCGCCTTCGATGGCCCCGACGACCAGCAGGCGAGCCAGGATGCGCCCCGCCGTCGGGCTGGTCTCGGCCCCGGGCGCCGTCAGCGCGCAGCGCAGTAGGTATTCGAGGAAGAGATCCGGTTCGTCGGAGATGATCAGCTGGTCATTGGCCATGGCAACACTCCCAAGCGGCGGGGATGGCGTGACCGGGCCGACGGATCGGCCCGGTCAGCTACACCAGTGTTGCGCAACAGACGGCGAACGTCCTCAGGCAGGAGTGGATTCCGCCCGGCGGCGGGGGGTCCACCAGAAGCGCCAGCCCAGGTAACCGGCGATCAGGAACATGCCGGCGGCGATCGGGGTCCCTGCCAGCGGGAAGGCCGACGTGGGCGCGGTGACCGCATTCGGTCCGCAGCTGACGGTCCCGACGGTGATGCTGATCAGGGGCGTGCCGCCGAGACCGAGCACGTTGGCCCGCAGGGCGGTGGTGGTGATGGTGCCCGAGGGCTGCGTCGCCGGCTGGGAGTTCAACGTGATATTCAGCAGTGCTCCCAGGTTGGCGATCGAGGTGTTCTTCGTCACCGGGGACGTGATGGGGATGTCCTGGGGTGGGATGGACAGGACGTGGAGGGTGGCGTTGACGAGCTGCACCTGGGCCGTCGGTGCGCCCGTGGAGCTGGCCGAGCACTCGGCGATGATGGCGTCGGCGTGCAGGGCGGCCAGGACGCCGAGGTTGAGGGTGACGCCACCCGAGGGGCTACCAGGGGTGAAAGCACAGGTGTTCCCTGGCCCGATCTGGATCGAGCCGCCGTTGCCGACCGCGCCGGCGCACGCCGCCGACAAGCCGCCGGTGGCTCCGGCCTGTTGCGCCAGGAGTCCGGCACTGAGGGTCGTCTGGGCACCGAGCAGCGCCAGCGGCGCGTTGCCGCAGGAGCCGGATTGGCCCCCAGGGCTCGACGCCGAGCAGGTACCCGTTGTCAACAAGGTGGCCGTACCCAGCTTCAAGGTGGCCGCATTGGCGCTCGCGGTCGAGGTGTCGGCGAACGCGGGCGTGGTGGACATGGCGACGAGAACCGCTGCCGATATGCCGATGCCGGCGACTCGGGCGAGGGTGCGGCGCGCTCGACGGATGGTCATGAGGCCTCCAGAAAATAGGTGCCGGTAGCACTGACAGATGACGTGCCTGGTACTGCGGTGGGAACAGAGATCACGTGCCGCTCCCCGCCCGGCTGTGATCGGAGCGACCGATCAGCATCCACACGAAGATGATCACACCGATGATGACTCCGACGGTGCTCAAGATGGTGCCGAGGAAAACGTGGCTGCGGTCGTAGCCGGTCCGGAAGCCCCAGGCCAGCATCGATCCCGCGATCACGAGCAACCTCAGTTGGTTGACCAGGAAGATCACCACCGAAACGACAGCCAGCGCAGTGACCGCTCGCCGGGTATCCACCCGGTGGGCCAGCATCAACAAACCGGCGACCGCGAAGAACGGGACCATGAGCAGGGCCGCGGTACAGGCAACCGACAGCTCGATACCGACCCACTGCCCGTGCAACGGGAAGATCACGTTGGCCCCGAGTGTGCTGGCGGGCCGCAGATGGAACACCCGGAGGATCCAGGCCGTCACCCACGCTTCGCCGACGCGGAACCGGCCCTGCCACACGAGCAGCGCCAAGGCGATCCCGACGGCCAAGGCGCCCGCGGGCACCGAGACCTGATCGCGCCGAGGACGAAGCGCAGCCGTCCCCCCCGGTGACGCGACCCACATCGACATATGGCAAGCCCCTAGCGCTGGCCTGGCCGGACGATGGCGCTACGAAGCAGGATGAGGCCCATCAGGATGAGCATCAGACCGAGGAGGACCAGGCCCCATATGGGCCGACCGGTAGCCGCCAAGCCACCGGCACCGACCACGCCGGTCACACCTGGTTTTGTATACATCGCCCTCCGACCCCAGCCAGATTGTTGTGCTCTTCTTAGTCCGAAACGCGGCTTCGGGCAAGCTATGCCCGATGAGGAACGTCGGTAACCCGGAAACCTGGCGGTCGCTTTTATTGCATCAGCAACGTGACGACCTTGCTGTTGTCCGATAAGGCGGTTTCCGCCGGCGACCCGTTGATCTTGGCCGTCAGGGTGGTCGCTTGCCCGGCGACGAGGCGCAGGCCGCCCAGGCTCACGGTGCGGGTCTGGCCGGCCGTCAGGTCGACAAAATCGCGGACGGTCTGCGTCGGTCCCGACACCGAGGGGGCGATGGTGGCCGAGACCGTCAGATTGCGTTCGGCCTGGTTGCCGCTGTTCGCCACGACGATCTGGAGACTGAGCTGCTTGACGACCGGCAGCAGCTGAACCCCGTTTTGGATGTTGACGGGGAGCGGATTGGTCGTGACCAGCACGACCGAGACGTCGTGGATCGGCGTAAGGCTGCCCGCCGAGCGCAACGTGGCCACGAAGACCGCCAGCGTGGCCGGGCTGTACGTGCCGGCGTCGGCCACCCATCGGGAGTCGGGCGCCGGGGCGTCCAGCGGCGGCAGGGCCTGCTGGAACAGGCTGTAGGCGCGGTCCGAGGCCTGGAAGTCGAGGCCCACGCTGGCGAGGGCCTGGACTCCGGCGTCCACCGGCTGGCCGCTGAGCGACGTCCCCAGGGCCTGACCGAAGGCCTTGAGTCCGGCCACACGGATGTCGAGCGTCGCGACCAGCAACGAGTGGGCTGTCCTCGTCGTGGGCGGCGGGTTCAGCTTCTCGACCGCAGCCAGGCTCTGCTGCGCCTGGGCCAGGACACCGTTGACGTGGCTGACCATCGTCGCGGGCGAAAGGCTGACGGCCCGGCTGCGGACGCCGGCGATGTCGAGTCCCTGCTGGCTCGACTGCGCAATGGCGGGCAGGGCCTGATCGAGGTAGGACTGCTGCGCCTGCTGGCGGGCGGGGCCGGGCGAGCGGGCGGAGATGGCCGCGTTGATCACCAGGACCAACACGCTCAGCAGCAACGCGAAAAACAACCACGGCCGCCCCCGACGACGTGGTGAGCGGGCAGGCCGGCTTCCCAATGCCATCTCGGCAAGACCCTAGCGGTCCTGCCTCGAACCAAGCCGAGCGGGCTGACTCGCCGCCGGGCTGGATACCGCGGGCGGGATCGGCGACTATCTGGGCATGCCAGTGTTGATCCGAGCCCGACTCCTCATCCCCGCCGCCGTGCTCACCGCGGTCCTGGCCAGCGGCTGCGGCGGCAGCAAGTCGTCCGGCCCGAGCGCCGACAAGGTCCGCAGCACGACCGCTGCCGATGTGGTCGCCGTCGTGCGATCGAAGAACATCTCGGTGAAAGGGTCCATCTCCTGCTTCGGGCAGGCGCCGGGAATCGTGGACTGCCACGGGACAACGACCGACGGAAAGGACATCCAGGCCACGCTGACGGCCAGCACGTCGGGGTTGAGTTGCACCGGGCCAATGGTCGTGAACGTCAACAAGACCCAGCTGGCGTCGCTTCCCGACGAGAAGTGCAGCTAGCCGCCGGTGGCGCGGGCGACGGCGGCGTCGGCCAGCCGGCGCAAGCGGACCGGATCTGGCCGCATCCGGCAACAGTGATCGTGGCCAGGTCGCGAAGCGGCAGCTTTGGTCGTGATCACCGACTTCATCGGGGCCCGAGCCAGCGATGTTTTCAAGGTGCCCCTGTAGGAGGCGTGCTTACGGGCATCATTGCGCCATGCGATTTGGAAGCTTGCCGGGGCAATCGTCGGTTTCGCCATCGGACCCACGGCGCCGCCGGGTCGGTGGCCCGCGCCGCTGTGCTGGTGGCCGGCGCCGCTGGCCGCTCGGGGCGGTGGCCGGCGCCCTGATCCTGGTTGGCTGCGGGCACTCGACGGCTGCGGTGCCGCCGACCTCGACCATCGCCACCACCACTACATCGACGACGGAGCCCGCCGTCAGCAAGCTGACTGTTGTCGGGGTGCGCCCTGGCGTCAACCAGGCCCCGTTCTACCCACAGACAACCGTGGTCACGGTGAGTTGCGGCGCCGCACCCCAGGGAGGGCGCTTCGTACGGGTCGACCTCCCGGCGGGCGCCGCCGGAACGCCGGCCAGCTCCGTCCTCACCAAGGCCACCGCGGTTCTCGTGGCGCCGGGAGGCGCCGTGCTCGTGGATCCCAGGTACATCACCCGACCCCTGTACGCCGAGGCCATGAAAAGCGTCGCCACTGCCAAGGAAGGGGCGTTCGTGCTGACCCTCCACAACGTGAACGCGACCGGCGGCGACAGGCTGTCAGTGGTTGTCGGCAATGTCCAGATCTACGGGGACTACCAGTGCCCGGGAACCGACGTCGCCTACCCGGGCACCTGACGGTCAACCGCCGGTCTTGGAAAAGTGCTGGTAGTCCGGCGCCGACCACCGGCCGCCCCAGAGCCAGCCGACAGAGGCGAAAGCTTGGACCAACTGGCCGTTGGGGACCGCCATTCCCGGCTTGTAGGTGCCCCGGTCCACGAAGGCGGCGCCCGCAGCCGGCCGTACTGTGCCCCCCTCGAGGTAGGGGTTTTCGACGGTATTGACATCGATCGCTTCGCCATAGGCGTGAACCGACCACTGTGGAGGGCCGGGGGCGACGGCGTATCGGCAGTTGAAGCCCGACGTGTTGTCGGCGTCCATGGATGCCGGATCGCTGCCGTGGTAAACGTCGGTCGGCTGCATCTGGTGAATGGGAAAATGCTCCCCGAACAGGCGGGAGAAAATCTTGAGGACGTCGCCCGTCACGGCGGTATTGACGACCATGGTTCCCACATGTGGTGCGCCGTCGAAACCCCAGTAACTGAGGTGCAGCAACCGCAACTGGTCAGGGCCGATCGGGCATCCCGGCCGCCAGGAAAAGGGGACATCAGCCGCGCTCATCGCCGCGACGGTGCCGGTAAATGCCAGCGGGTCGGCAACCGGCGCGGCGGTGGAGGAAGACGGCTGGATGGTCGGCTTCGTGGTCGAGGGGTTGGCAAGCTTCGAGGTCACACTGGCGGCTGGGGAGGTGGTGGCGGACGGGGACAAGGTGGCGGTCGTGGCCAGGGATGCGCCTGCGTTCGGGGACCCGATCGTGGCCGAGGCTTGGCTCGTGCCCGCTTTCGTCCCCGGTGGTGACGCCGGATGGCAGGCGCTCACCAGGGCGAATGCTGCGGTGGCGGCGACCCAGTGGCGGGCCCGAGGCGAGGTCCACATGGCCCCACGATAAGGTCCCGGCGAGCGCGGCGATGGGTCAGCCGGCGCCAGGTGCCCGGTGGCCAGGGCAGGTTGGTAGGGAGAAAGATGGGAATGGACCGAAGGCGACGATGTCTGGTTGGCTCGCTCGCCTTCGCCTTGGCAATTGCCGGCGCGGGCTGCGGGGCACCTCGTACTGGATCCCGCGCCACCGGTCGAGAACCGGAGGCGGGGCAAGGGACCAATCGTCGGGATCGACCGCCGGGCTGGCCCTTGACACGACGACCGGGGTCCCGCCGGTCGCCGCCACCAGCACAACACCGGCACCGGGCGCCGCCCACGCCACCCCGCCGGTTGCGCCACCGCCGGCTGTGCGGACCACCGCCCGGACGGCACCACCGGTGGCCGCGACACCCGCCGGGTGCCCCGCCACTCTCGCGGCCCAGCTGAGAGCGACCGGAGGCGGGACGCAGGTGATCACGGTGGAGGCGCCCGCCGCCAACTCGACCACTGCGACGGTCACCGGGTGGCAGCGAAGCGGGAGTTGCTGGTCACCGGCTCTCGGGCCATGGTCCGCCCGGGTGGGCTTCAACGGCCTGTCGACGCAGCACCACGAGGGCGACGGTACGACACCCGTGGGCGTGTACGGGGTAAGCGCCACCGTGTACGGCATCGCCCCCGACCCCGGTGTCCACGGCACCTATCACCAGCTCGTCTGCGGGGACTGGTGGGACGAGGACCCCGCGTCGCCGCAGTACAACACCTTTCAGCATGTTGACTGCTCGGCCACCTCCCCATTTGGCGGATCGAGCGAGGCTCTTTGGCAGCAGACGACTGCCTACCAACACTTCGCCGTCGTCCAGTACAACACCGCTGCGGTGACCCCGGGCGCCGGCTCGGCGATATTCGTCCATGACGATCACGGCGGGCCGACCAATGGGTGCGTCAGCCTGGCACCGGCCAATCTCGATAGCCTCCTGCGCTGGCTGCAGCCATCCCAATCACCCCACATCGTCATGGCCCCATCGAGCAGCATTCGGGTCTACTGATCCGACCCGGGTTTTTCCGACAGAAGGTGCTACGTTTTGCCGTGGCCACACGAGCGGGGGCTCGGCTCTTAACTGCATTAGCCCTGATTGCCGGGGTGTCGTTCGTCGCCATGACGCCCGCTTCCGCGGCGGCGAGTCCCACGATTGCATCTCAGGCGTCGTCGACCACGAATGTCGGTCTCGAGATATACGACACGGCCCACCTGGCCGGCGGATCTGACCCAACCGGGAGCCTCACGTTCAATCTCTTCGGCCCCGCCGACACCACGTGCGTCGGGAGCCCCATCTTCGTCTCGACGCGTCCGGTCTCCAGGGGCACCACGGTCGACTCGGCCCACTTCACCACGTCCCAAGCGGGCACCTACCGCTGGGAGGTCTCGTACAGCGGCGACGCCAACAACCCTCCGAGTGGCCCTACCGCCTGCACCGACTCCGACGAGGCGGTCTACGTGGCCCCCTTCAACACCGCTCTGTCGACATCGGCGTCACCAGGAGTGGCGGTGGGCGCGGGGAGCCTCCACGACACCGCGACCTTGGCCGGGTTCCACCCGACGGGCACCATCACGTTCCACCTCTCCGGACCGTCGGACACATTCTGCTTTGGGCCATCAGTCTTCACGTCGACCGTGCCCGTCGGGAGCGGCAACGGGAACTACCGGTCCGGAGATTTCACGCCGACCGTCGCCGGCGTCTACCGCTGGCAGGCCAGTTACAGCGGAGACGCCAACAATATCTCGATTGCGAGTACCGCCTGCCTCGATTCGAACGAGACGGTCACGGTCACCCCTGGTAAGGCGTCGCCGACCCTTGCCACCACCGCCTCGGCGTCGGTACCCGCCGGGGGTTCCGTGCATGACACGGCCATGCTGTCCGGGGGCGCCAATCCGAGCGGGACCATCACCTTCGACCTGTTCGGCCCGGGCGACGCAACCTGCGCCAACCTTCCCGCCTTCACCGCAATAAAGACCGTATCGGGCAACGGCACCTACTCGTCAGACCCGTTCGTCGTCGCTACCGCCGGTTCGTACCGCTGGACCGCCGCCTACAGCGGCGACCGTGGCAACCACGCGGTCATAAGTCCCTGCGGCGCTGCCAACGAAAATGTCGTGGTCAGCAAGGCCAATCCGACGATTGTGACGCACGCGTCGGGTCCGGTTACCCTCGGCAGCTCGATCTCCGACACCGCCATCCTGGCGGGAGGCTTCAGTCCCGGCGGGACGATCACCTTCGACCTGTTCGGCCCGGACAATGCCACCTGCACCGGCGCCGCGGTCTTCTCTTCCACCGATTCTGTCAGCGGCACCGGGAGCTACAACTCTGGGCCCTTCACTCCCAGGGCCGCGGGCACCTACCGCTTCGTCGCCACCTACAGCGGTGATACCAACGACAACCAGGCCGGTCCGACCAACTGCTTCGATCCCCGGGAAGCCGTGGTGGTCGTTTCGTCGTCGACGACGACGTCGAGCACCACCACCGTGCCCGCCACCACAACCACCACCTCCACCACGACGACCACGCTGCCCGCCACCACCACCACCACCTCCACCACGACAACCACCGTTCCGGCGACCACAACCACCAGCTCCACGACCAGCACGACGAGCACCACCAGCACCACCGTGCCGGTGACAACGACGACCAGCACCACCGTGCCGGTGACAACGACGACCAGCACCACCCTGCCCTCCACCACCACCACGT
Organism: uncultured Actinomycetota bacterium; assembly: GCA_963851105.1. Taxonomy (GTDB): domain Bacteria; phylum Actinomycetota; class Acidimicrobiia; order Acidimicrobiales; family Palsa-688; genus DATARN01. The sequence continues at coordinate 75,672 of CAWKNP010000012.1, read as the reverse complement.
CAACGAGCACGACCACGACCAGCACGACGGTGCCGGCGACCACCACCACCTCGACGGTGTTGCCGACAACGACGACCGCCCCGAGTACGACCACGACAACGGTGTCCCCGACGACGACCAGTACGACCACGCCGCCACCGACCACGACCACGACGACCACGACGACCACGACGACCACCACGACCACCACGACCACTACCACGACCACCACGACGCTTCCGCCGCCTACGACCACGACCAGCACGACGTCGGTGCCGGGGTCGACGACCAGTACCTCGTCGACGGTTCCATCGGCGGGCCCCAATGTTCGGGCCCAGCCCTCGACGCTGGCCGCCGGCCAGACGACCGTGGTCAGCGGAGGCGGCTTCCCGGCCGGCAGCGCGCTGCAGATCAACCTGTTCTCCACCCCGGTCCTGCTCGCGACGACCACTGCTGACGGGCTCGGCAACTTCCAGTCCACTGTCACGATCCCCGCCGCCACCGTGCCCGGCCTCCACACCATCGTCGTCGCACCGGCCAGTGGCTCGCCGAGCACCCAGACGACCATCACGGTGACCGTCGCCGCAGCCACCGCGACCTCGACCACGATCGCCGCTCTGTCGTTCACCGGCGCCAACAGCCGCGGTCCGGGTCTCGTCGGCCTGGGGCTGACCCTTACAGGCTTCGCCATGGTCATCGTGACCTGGCGCCGGCGCCGTTTCGTCGGCGATCCCTCAGCCAGTCCCCCGGGCCAGTGGAAGCGGGCCGCGGTGACCTGGGCCACTGGCTTCTGGCCGTACCGCTAGCGGCACGTTCCGAAGAGCCGGCCGAACTTGGTGAGTACCTCGGGCACGCCTCAGAATGCGCCGAACTTGGGGGCCTAAGGCGAACCTGTGGGCTTTATGGTCGTAGGACGACCATAAAGCCCACAGGAATCGGAAAGTCCCACAAGTTCGACGTCAAAACTGTCAGCCCACAGACCCGAAGAGGGCGAAGCCCACGCCCGCCCGTCCCCGACAGGCACCCCCGGTCAAGTGGCCCGAGGACCGCGGCCCGTGCCCCGCCCCAGGACTAGCGGCACCCACCCCCCGGTCAAGCGGTCCGAGGACCCGCGGCCCAGACCACGGGCGCCGAGCGCCAAAAGGCCAGGGGCGCCCGGCCAAGCCGGACGCCCCTACCGAAACCACGGTGCCTGAAGCGAGCCCCAGCTACTCGTTGTAGCGCCGCCACCACCAGGTGGTGGTCAGCAGCACGAGGCCCATGAGGATGAGGCCGCCGGCAATCGCCACCGGGCGCCGGTCGTTGAAGCCGGTGAACGCCAGCGGCGGACCAGGCGGCGGCGCCGTAATCCCGACCGTCGCCTTGGCGGTGGCGGTGACCAGGGTTCCGTTGCTGCCCTGACCGGTGACCGTCACGATGTCGGTCTGGCTGGCACCGCCCGCGCCGTTGAATATGCCGGTGAAGGAGCAGGGCGGCGATGTGGCGCCGGGGGCCAGGGTGATGCCGATGAGAGCGCCACAGGTGGAACCGGGCAGGGTGGTCAGGTCGCCGTAGATGTTGTCCGTCAACGCCGTGATCTTGACCGGGTCAGTGCCGGGGTTGGACACGGTCACGGTGAAGGTGAAGGTGCCGCCGGGCTGGGGCAGGGTCAAGGGATTGGCCGCCTTGGTGACGGCGATGATCGGGTTGACCGGCGTCAGGGTGACCGTGGCAGTGGCGGCCGCAGTGACGGTGTTGCCGTTTTGGTCGACACCCTTGACCGTGACGATGTCGGTCTGGCTAGCACCGCCTGTCCCGGTGAACGGACCGGTGAAGCTGCACGGCGCCGATGTCGCGCCTGGGGCCAGAGTGACGCCGATGAGGGCGCCACAGGTGGATCCGGGCCGGGTGGCGAGGTCACCGTAGATGTTGTCGACCAGCGACGTGATCTTCACGGGGACCGTGGGACTGGGATTGGTCACGGTGACGGTGAAGGTGAAGTCGCCGCCGGGGACGGGCCGGCTGGTGGGATTGGCCACCTTGGTGACACCGATGACCGGCAACGCGCCCTGGGTCAGGGTGACCGTGGCCTGGGCGGTGGCGGTGACTGTCTTGCCGAGGGTGTCGACGCCGGTAACAGTCACCGTGTCGGTCTGGCTCTGGCCGGCTGTCCCGGTGAACGGACCAGTGAAGCTGCACGGCGCCGATGTCGCCCCTGGGGCCAGGGTGGTGCCGATCAAGGCCCCGCAGGTGGAACCGGGGCGGGTGGCCAGATCACCGTAGATGTTGTCGACCAGCGACGTGATCTTGACCGGATCGACCGTCGAGGGATTGGACACCTGCACGGTGAAGGTGAAGTTGCCGCCGGGGACGGGGAGGCTGAGGGGGTTGGCGGCCTTGGTGACCTTGATCTCCGGGTTGACCGTGGTCAGCGTCACGGTGGCCTGGGCGGTCGCCGAGGCGGTGTTCCCGAAGGAGTCGACGCCGTGGACGGTGACCGTGTCGGTCTGGCTGTCGCCCCCATGGCCGGTGAAGGGACCGGTGAACGAGCACGGCGCCGATACCGCTCCTGGGGCTAGGACGACGCCGATCAGGGCGCCGCAGGTCGAACCGGGCCGCGTCGCCAGGTCGCCGTAGATGTTGTCCGTCAGCGACGTGATCTTGATGGGATCGGTGGCCGAGGGGTTGGATACCTGCACCGTGAAGGTGAAGGTCCCGCCCGGCTCGGGTCGGGTCAGCGGGTCGGCTGCCTTGGTCACCGCGATGACCGGGGTCAGGCTGGTCAGGGTCACCGTGGCCTGGGCGGTATCGGTCGCGGTATGCCCGTTGCTGTCGATGCCCGTCACCGTGACGGTGTCGGTCTGGCTGTCGCCGCCCTTGCCGTTGAACGGCCCGGTGAAGCTGCACGGTGGCGAACTCGCACCGGGCGCCAGGGTGGTGCCGATGAGGGCGCCGCAGGTCGAGCCGGCCCGAGTGGAGAGATCACCGTAGATGTTGTCGGTCAGCGAGGTGATCGTGATCGGGTCGATGGTGCTCGGGTTGGACACCTGGACGGTGAAGGTGAAGATGCCACCCGGCTCCACCTTGGTGAGCGGGCTGGCCGCCTTGGTCACGTGGATCACCGGAAGGACGGCGGTGAGCGTCACCGTGGCCTGCGCGGACGCCGTGACGGTGATCCCCTGGGTGTCGATGCCGGTGACCGTCACGGTGTCGGTCTGGCTGTCGCCACCCCTGCCGTGGAAGGGCCCGGTGAAGCTGCACGGCGGCGAGGTCGCCCCTGGGGCCAGCGTGACGCCGATAAGGGTCCCGCAGGTCGAACCGGGCAGGGTGGCGAGGTCGCCGTAGATGTTGTCGATCAGCGACGTGATCTTGACCGGGTCGACTGAGCTCGGGTTGTGCACGGTGACGGTGAAGGTGAAGTTGCCTCCGGGCTCGGGCAGCGTCGTCGGACTGGGGGACTTGGTTACCGCGATCTGCGGGCGGGGCAGCACTGTGACCTGCTCGGCGGGGTCGTTGCAGGGCGTGGGTCCTGCGGCGGCATTGTTGGCATCGCCGCTGTAGGTCGCCACGAACGAGTACGTGCCGGGGGCCGTCGGCAGGAAGGAGTCCGACGTGTAGGTGCCGGCGCCGTTGACGGTCTTGGTGGAGGTGAACGCCGGCGTACCCGTGCAGGTGGCGTCGTTGGGTCCGAACAGGGTGAAGGTGATGGTCCCGGTCGGGTGGCCCGAACTACCAAGGGTCGCGGTGTCGAAGACGGGCTGGCCGACGTCGGCGGCGGGCGACGCGGTGGTGGAGATGCTGGCGGCGACGAAGCTGACCACCACCGTCTCGTTGGGGTCGTTGCACGTGGTCGGTCCCGCGGCGTTGTTGTTGGTGTCGCCGCTATAGGTGGCCACGAAGGTGTAATTGCCCGGTGCCGTCGGGGTGAACGGCGGTGAGTCGTAGTTGCCGCTGCCGTGCACAGGGACCGAGCCGGTGAAGGCGGCCGCCCCGGTGCAGGTTGTGTTGTTGGGGCCGAACAGATTGAAGGTGATGGTGCCCGTGGGGTTGAAGCCGCCGGTCAGGATGGCAGTGTCCTTGATGGCAGCACCGACCGAGACCCCGGCCGAGGCGATCGTGGCGATGGCCGGGCTGACCTTGTTGCCCGACGACACCTCGTTGGCATCGGAGCAGGATGTGGGTCCAGCGGGACTGTTGTTGGCGTCGCCGCTGTAGGTCGCCACGAAGCGGTAGGCGCCGGCGGCCGGCACCATGAACGGATCCGAGGTGTAGTTGCCGTTGCCGGCGACCGTCTTGGTTGAAGTGAACGCCGGGATACCGGTGCAGGTGGTGTTGTCCGGCCCGAACACCTGGAAGGTGATGGTGCCAGTGGGGGCGTTGCCGCCGGCAAGGGTGGCGGTGTCGGTGATCGTTCCGCCTACCGGGACCGATGGCGAGGCATGGGTGACGATGGTCGGGTTGGCGGTGGATACGACAACCGACTCGGCGGGATCGCCGCACGCGGTCGGCCCGGCGGGGGAGTTGTTGGCGTCACCGCTGTAGGTGGCGACGAAGCGGTAGGTACCAGGGGCCGTCGGGGTGAAGGGGCCCGAGGAGTAGTTGCCGTTGCCGGTCACCGTAACGGTCGCCGTGAACGCTGCGGCTCCGGTGCAGGTGCCGTTGTTCGGGCCGAAGACGGTAAAGACGATGGTGCCGGTCGGGGCGATGCCGCCGGTCAGGCTGGCGGTGTCGCTGATGGTGCCCCCGAGGGTCACCGGAGCCGACGCCTGGGTCACGATTATCGGGGACCGGGGGCGGACGACCACGCTCTCGTTGGCGTCGTTGCAGCCGCTGTGGACGGCGATGTTGTTGGCGTCACCGCTGTAGGTGGCGATGAAACGGTAGGTGCCGGCGGCCGTTGCTGTGAACGGGTCCGAGGTGTAGTTGCCATTGCCGGTGACCGTCTTGATCGAGGTGAAGACGGCGGGACCGCTGCAGGTGGCGTTGTCGGGGCCGAACACGGTGAAGGTGATCGTTCCGGTGGGGTCTACGCCGCCGGTCAGGCTGGCGGTGTCGCTGATGGCGCCGCCGGCGAGCACCGGGCCCGAGGCGACGGTCACGATGGTGGGCGTCGTCGGGCCGACCACGACGCTCTCGTTGGCGTCGTTGCACGCCGTAGTAACCGCCAAGTTGTTGCCGTCGCCGCTGTACGCGGCCGTGAAGCGGTAGGTGCCGGCCACGGTCACGATGAAGGGATCGGAGGTGTAGTTGCCGTTGGCGCTGACCGCCTTGGTGGAGGTGAACGCCGGCGCGTTGGCGCACGTGGCGTCATTGGGGCCGAACACGTTGAAGGTGATCGTCCCGGTCGGGTTGACGGCGCCCGACAGCGTGGCGGTGTCGGTTATGGATCCACCCACCGGCGTCGACGCCGAGGCGACGGTCACGATGGCCGGTGGCGCCTTGGTGACGACGACGCTCTCGTTGGCCGCGTTGCAGGCGCTGGTGACGCCGGCGTTGTTCGCGTCGCCGCTGTAGACGGCCACCCAGCGGTAGGTCCCTACGGCATTCGCAACGAAGCTGGCGGAGGTGTAGTCGCCGTTGCCGCTGACCGCCTTGACCGAGGTGAAGACGGCGGCGCGGGCGCAGGTCGCGTCGTTGGGGCCGAACAGGGTGAAGGTGATGGTCCCGGTCGGGTTGACGCCGCCCGAGAGGGTAGCGGTGTCGGCGATGGCGCCACCGGCGCTGACCGTCGCCGAGGCGTGGGTGATGATCGCGGGCGCCGCGGGCGTCACCAGCACGCTCTCGTTGGCGTCGTTGCAGCCGGAGGTCACGGCGCTGTTGTTGGCGTCACCGCTGTAGGCGGCGATGAAGCGGTAGGTCCCGGCCACCGACGTGGTGAACGGGTCCGAGGTGTAGTTGCCGTTGCCGTTGACTGCCTTGGTGGAGGTGAAGATGGCGGCACCGGTACACCCGACGTTGTTCGGGCCGTAGATGGAGAACGTGATCGTGCCGGTGGGGGCGACACCGAGGGAAAGGGTGGCGGTGTCACTGATGGGGCCGCCGGCAGGCGTCGGGGCGCTCGCGGTGGTCACGATGGCCGGGGCCGCCTTGGTGATGGTCACGTTCTCGCCCGCGGCGCCGCAGGCGGTGAACGGGATGGCCGCGTTGTTGGCGTCGCCGCTGTACGAGGCCACGAAGTTGTAGGTACCCGGCGCGGTGACGGTGAACGAAGCCGACGTGTAGTTGCCGTTGCCGGAAACGGGCTTGGTGGTGGTGAAGATCGCAGCGCCGGTGCATCCCGGGGTCGGGCCGAACAACTCGAAGGTGATGGTGCCCGTCGGGTTGACGCCACCCGACAGCGTCGCGGTGTCGTTGACCGTGCCGCCGACGGGAACCGACGCCGAGGCCGCCGTGACCAGGGTCGGGTTGGCGGGGCCAACGACAACGCTCTCATTGGGGTCGTTACACAACGTGGTGACGGCGACGTTGTTGGCGTCACCGCTGTATGCCGCTATGAAGCGATAGGTCCCGGCGGCCGTGGTCACGAACGGCCCCGACGGGTAGGTGCCATTGCCCGAGGTAACCGCCACGATCGAAGTGAACGCGGGGGCCGCGGTGCAGGTGGCGTCATTGGGACCGAAGACGGTGAAGGTGATCGTCCCGGTGGGGTTGACGCCGCCGGAGAGGGTGGCGGAGTCACTGATCGGCCCGCCGGCGGGGACCGTCGCCGAGGCGTTGGTCACGATGGCCGGCGTCGCCGGGCTGACGACGACGCTCTCGTTGGCGTCGTTGCACGTCGTGGCGACGGCGACGTTGTTGGCGTCACCGCTGTACGCCGCGATGAAGCGGTAGGTCCCGGCCACCGTGACGGTGAACGGTGCCGAGGAGTAGTTGCCATTGCCGGAACTGACCGGCCGGATCGAGGTGAAGATCGCCGCCCTGGAGCAGGTGGCGTCATTGGGGCCGAAGACCGTGAATCTGATGGTGCCGGTTGGGTTGACGCCACCGGAGAGGGTGGCGACGTCGCGGATCGTGCCGCCGGCCGCCACGGGCGCCGAGGCGTGGGTCACGATGGCGGGCGGCGCCTTGGTGACGATGACGCTCTCGTTGGCGTCGTTGCAGCCCGTCGTGACCGCGGTGTTGTTGGCATCGCCGCTATAGGCGGCGACGAAGCGGTAGACCCCGGCGGCGGGAGTGGTGAACGGTGCTGAGGTGTAGTTGCCGTTGCCCGCGACGGGCACGGTGGAGGTGAACACAGCGGCCCCGGTGCAGGTGGCATTGTTCGGGCCGAACACCGTGAAGGTGATCGACCCGGTGGGGGCGGCGCCGCCCGACAGGGTGGCGGTGTCGGTGATCGGGCCGCCGGCGGGGACCGACGAGGAGGCTTGCGTGACGATGGCCGGGTTGGCCTTGGTGACGATCACCGATTCATTGGGGGCGCCGCAGGGGCTCACGGCGGCGGCGTTGTTGGCGTCGCCGCTGTAGGCCGCCACCCAGTTGTACGTCCCCGGCGTGGTCACCGTGAACGGTCCCGAGGGGTAGACGCCATTGCCGGCGACCGCAACGACCGAGGTGAAGATGGCGGCGCCGGTGCAGTTGATGTTGGCGGGGCCGAAGAGGGTGAAGGTGATCGTTCCCGTTGGAGCCACGCCGCCGGAAAGGGTGGCGGTGTCACTTATGGCGCCGCCGGCGGGCACCGTCGGCGAAGCCGTCGTCACGATGGCAGGGGTGGCCCTGGTGACGACGACCGCCTCGGCCGGGTCGCTGCACAACGTCGTGACCGCGGCGTTGTTGGCGTCGCCGCTGTAGGAGGCCACGAACCGGTACGTGCCGGCGGCGGTGGTCGTGAAGTTGGCCGAGGGATAGGTGCCGTTGCCGTTCACTGTCGCCGTCGACGTGAACGCCACCGCTCCGGTGCAGGTGGCGTCGTTGGGGCCAAAGACCTTGAAGACGATGGTCCCCGTGGGGGCAACACCGCCGGACAGGACCGCGCTGTCGGCGATGGTCCCCCCGACGGGGCCGGCGCCCGAAGCGGTGGTGACGATGGCGGGAGTCGCCTTGTTGACGGTGGTGTTCTCGTTGGCGGCGCCGCAGGCGCTGGTCACCGGCGCGTTGTTGGCGTCACCGCTGTAGCTGGCGACGAAGTTATAGGAGCCGGGTGCGGTCGGGATGAACGGCCCCGAGTTGTAGATGCCATTGCCGGCGACCGGCACCGTGGAGGTGAAAGCCACCGCCCTCGTACAGGTGGCGTCGTTCGGGCCGAACACGTTGAAGACGATCGAGCCGGTGGGGTTGAACCCGCCGGAAAGCACTGCGCTGTCCGAGATCGGGCCGCCAATTGTGGTTGGCGCCGAGGCAGTGGTGACGATGGCGGGGGTCCGTCGGGAGATCGTGCTGGTCTCGCCGGGGTCACCGCAGGCGGTGGTGAGGGCAGCGTTGTTGGCGTCGCCGCTGTAGGCCGCGATCCATTTGTATGTGCCGGGCGCGGTCGGTGTGAACGGTCCCGAGGTGTAATTGCCACCGCCGGAGGTCACGGTCACTGTGGAGGTGAACACGCCCGGGCCGGTGCAGTTGGCGGTAGTGAACAGGGTGAAGGTGATGGTCCCGGTGGGGGCGGGCGCGGGAGGCGCCGCCGCCACGAGGTGGGCGGTGTCAGTGATCGGGGCGCCCACCCTGCCGGTCGTGGTCGCGGTCGTCGTCAGAGCCGGCTGGGCCTTGGCAACGGTGGTGAGGTTGGAGCCGAGGCCCGAACCGGGAACGCCGTCGCTCGTGGTGCCTTGGGCGAAACCCAGCTCCGCCGTCTGGATACCGGGTGCCGGGTCGGCGTCGATGGTTGGTTCCCTAAGGACGCTGAACGTGAAATCGATGCGACAGACCGGGGAAAGCGGTCCGAGACCGTCGGCGGGACCGAGGATCACGGGGCCCCCCACGGGGGTGAACGTCACCTGCCCGGTGGCGGGATCGATGACAGTGATCGTGAAGGTCTTTCCTGCGCAGGCAGTCCCGGCCTCACCACTACCGGTCGGACTCAACTGGAAGACCCCGGGTTGCGCGTCGGCCGCGGGGCAGTCGCCGGTGGGGGTGAACCCGGTCGAACCGCACGCCGGGACCAAGTTGATGGTGGAGAGCGTCGCCGTGAGGTGGAACTGCGCGCCATTGGCGGTGTTTTGGATCTGCAGGGATGCCGGCGTTCCGCTGTCGCCGACGGTGACATTCGACGGGAAGTTCGGGGTGACGCCGAAGCCGACGCCCGCCAAGGCGGCGGGGATACCAATGGCAAAGGGGGCGACACCGATCGCCAGGGCCACCAGGCCCTGGACGACGCGGCGCCCGGGTCGGGACGGGGAGTCCGCGCCCGAACCGGGCCCGCGCAAAGACCTCAGGCCGTGGCCCCGAAGCAGCCGGCGGTCTCCTGGACTCGATTGGGTGCCCCCTCGCAACCGGTTGCCCATCTTCACCATCCCCCTTGTGCCCCCGACGGCAAAACGTCCTTCATTGTGACGATGGTGCCGTATACCCAAATGACGCTCACTGAAACGGAAAATGGAGTCGACCTCTTCGGTCGACGACGGCACGCCCGAGTCCTCGGGACGCTTGCTGCGCTTCATCTGATTCTTTTCCCCTGACAGATGCTGACGAGATCTGCGTCAGCTTCAAGAAGTATGTCCAAACCGCCGAACCAGCCCAAGCCCGTACGATTGACCGTTGATCTCCATGAGAGTAGCCGACGCAACGGACAAAGGTAAATCTTGGTATCAGATGTCGTTCAGAGGATCCCTTGCGTCGCTTCCACGGGCCGTTCGCGGGCGCCGGCAGATGCCATTACCCAACCTCAGCGCGATTCCAGCAAGACTCGGGGCGTCGTGCGACACACCCTTGGCGGGCCACAGGCGAAAGAAGAAATCTGACTATGAGCGGCCCTGCGTCGACGAAGGATCTCCTGAGTGCCTACGGCTTCGGCCGATTGACACGCCGTGATTTCTTGCGCGACGCCCTCAATCTCGGCGTCTCGGTCTCGGGCGCCGCGGCGCTGCTGGCAGCGTGTCAGCACGGCACCCACCAGTCGGCTCCCCCGAAGCTGGTCGGGCGGGTCCAGATCCTCGTTGGCTTCGACGGTGGCAACACGGCGCCGCAACGCCAGGTGCAGCAGGCGCTGGCCCAGGCCTTCATCGCCGCCCACCCCCAGGTGGGGATCGACTTCCTGCGGGCGTCGTCGGCGGCCGCCGCGGAAACCCAGTTGGCGGCACTGATCGCCCGCGGTTCGGCACCCGACATCGTCCTCGGCATCGGGCTGGGGGAGGTGTCGCGCCTGGTGGATCGTCACGTCTGGTTGGATCTCCAGGCCCTCATCCACCGTGACGGCGTGGCGATGAGTGCCTTTCAATCGCAGGCAACGGCGGCCACCACCCTGCCCAGTTACTACGGGCGGACCAAAGCCATCCCCGGTCTCCCGCTCGGGTTCCACGACCACGCCCTGGCCTACAACGTCGACCTTTTTTCCCATGCCGGCGTCCAGCCGCCACCGTCTTCATGGTCGGACAATTCCTGGTTGCTGACCGGTTCATTCCTGCAGGCGGCCCAGGCGTTGACGGTCGATAGTGACGGAAAGCACCCAGGCCAGGCGGGGTTCGACATCACCAAGGTCACCCGTTTCGGGGCCGCCCGATTCCGGCCCGAAGCGTCGTTGTTCAGCTTCGGCGGCCACCTCTACGACCCGGCAAAGCGCCAGGCCATTCTCGACACCCCGGCGGCCATCGCCGGCGCCCAGTTCGCCGCCGACCTGGTCAACAAGTACCACGTCCATCCCACGCCCGCTCAGATCGCGCAACTGGCCCCCGGGGCGGCACCCGGCACTGAGGAGCTGGCGGCGTGGCGGGCGGGGAAGCTGGCCATGATCGATCTGTGCAGCTGCGAACTCAACAGTCCGTTCGCGTCGCAGGTCCCCTTCGCGTGGCGGGCCGCGCCCCTGCCCGCGGGCCCCGCCCGGCGGTTCAACTTCCTCGAGGTGAGCTTGGGATCCATCGTCGCGGCCAGCGCCCACCACGACCTGGCGTGGGAGGTCCTCAAGTTTTTCGCCGTCGAGCCGGCGCGCGAGCGTGAGTTGTCCTATGGCGGCTTCGGGGTCATGGCGGGTTTGACGGCCAACGGCGACGCCTTCGGGCAAGGAATCAAGCAGGCTGTCGGGGTTGATCCCTCCGTCTGGGTCGCAGGACTGCCCGAAGCTTCCGCCGAGAATGATGCATGGCTCCCGGCGTTCGCCGATGTCCACGACCTGATGTCCGCCGCCTTCGGCCAGATCGTGGGCGGTGCCAACCCGGCGACGGTCATGCCTCAGTTACAACAGCAAGCCCAGGCCAAGATCGACGCCTGGTTCAAGGCCAACCAGCTCCCGAAGTAAGTATCTATCCGACCGGCGCGATGTCCAGGTCGCGGTAGGTCAACATGGGCCGGTAGGGAACCCCGGCCTGACGGAAGAAGGCGGCGGCGGCGTCGCCGCGGTCGACGAGGGTGGTGGCGAAGACCACGCGGGCGCCCTCGGCGGCAACTCTCTCATACGCCTGCTGGATCGAGCCTCCGGTGGTAATGACGTCGTCGACCAGCATGACCCGGGTCCCGGGGCCGAGACGGGCGCCCTCCGCCCAGCGATCGGTGCCCCGCCCCTTGGGCTCTTTGCGGATGAGAAACCACCGGCAGCGTGCCGACTGGGCAACCGCGAACGTGAAGGGGACGGCGCCGAGCACGAGGCCGCCCACGGCGTCGTAGTCGACCCCGGCATCGGCGGCTGCGGCCGCCATCGCCGTGCCTGCCAGGGCGAGATCGTCGGCGTCGTCCACGGCCAGTTTGGCGTCGATGAAGTCCCGGCTCATCTCCCCCGACGCCAGCCGGATGGGCTCCGCCAGGTGCGTGAGCACCGCCGGGTCCATCACGATTTCTCGCAGGCGGGCGGTGAACCCAGACGCAGTGAACTCGGACACGTGCGAACCCTACCGGGACTCCTATGCTCAAGCAGCGGGGATGCGGGGGCCGCGGGGCAAGGGGGGCAGGTCATGGGCGCGAGGACCGCAGGCAAAGGTGAACCGATCCTCGACTCGAGGGTTGCTGCGCCATGACCGACCCGCCGTTTCCTTTCGGAGGCACCCCCCACATGGCGCCCGATCCCGAGAGCGTGGCCCAGGCCGTCGCAACCATTGCGGCCCGCGATCACCTGTTCAACCTGGACTCCTTCCTCGCCGAGGCCCAGCAGGCGTTCTGGCTGGTCGGCCAGGCCTACGCCCGCTGCAAACCGGAGCTGAGCGCCGGCGTCCTGGCCCCCCCGCTCATGGAGCGCCATCGCGGGGCCATCGAAGAGGCCTGCCGGGAACAACGGGTCGTGGCGCCCGCCGACGACGATGCCGAGAGCGGCCAGCTGGTCTCGATCGCGTCCGACGCCAGCCACGACACCATCGTCGTGCACTTCAGCTCCCACTGGCGACCGACCGAGGGAAAGCGGGGCAAGGAAGAACGGCACATCGAGAACTGGTGCTTCCAGCGTCCCGCCAGCGCCGAGACGTCCCGGGCGGGCGCCGGGGAGCGTTGCGGCAACTGTGGCGCCCTGCTCTCCGAGAGCGTCGGTGGGACTTGCCGCTTCTGCGGCACCCCGATCGGAACGGGCGACGGCTGGCGGGTCATACGGGTCGACGAAGTCGCCGCCCCCGATGCCGCCTCGGCCATCGAGACCATGCAATCGATCATGGGGGCCATGGCGACCGCCGCCGCCGTCTCCAACGCCGCCAGGGCGGCCAACGCCGGCGCCAGCACTTCCACCGGCGCAGTCAACAACCAAGGGGGTACAACCGCCCGCAGGCGCCGGGGCTGTGGCTGCCTGGGCCCCGCCTTTTTGGTGCTGCTGGTCCTGGCGGGGCTGGGCGTTGACGCCGTGGGCAGCTCCGGTTCACTGCACCGGGCGGTCGCCAAAGTCTTCCCGTCCATCCGACACGCCCGCCTGCAGGGCCCCCTCAATATAAGCGGGACCATCAACACCCAAACTGTGGCCGCGACCCAGGTGGTGCCCAAGTTCCAGTCGGGCGGCACCTGTCTCCAGGCGGCGCAGCGCTCCAGCTGGGCGTTCGCGGCCAAGTTGGCGGACGGCTCGACGTTCCACCTCGACTTCGGGCTTCCACCGGGGACCGGGGCCCCCGGGACGTACAAACGCCCCGACCTTTCGTTGTCGGCCACCGCCAGCAACGCCTCCCGCTACCGGTCGTGGTCGGCCACCACCGCCACCACGGCGGTGCTGACGGTGCAACCCAGCGGCGGAGGCGACCTCCAGTTCGCCAACCTGCCCCTGAGCGAGCCTGGCGCGGCGCCGCTGTCGGGCCACCTGACCTGGAGCTGCGCCCTGGCGTAGCCCCGGGTGGCGCAGCGGCGCCGACCGCGCCTGCGGTGGGCGAGGGGGGACTTGAACCCCCACATCCTTTCGGACACAGGAACCTGAATCCTGCGCGTCTGCCTATTCCGCCACTCGCCCGAGTGGAACCGTCAGATTAGCGCTCCCCGGCGAGCAGCCCCGCCTCGATAGCATCTGGGCGACCATGGGACTCCAGCAGTTCGAGCGACGGCTCGAGCGCCTCGTCGAAGGCGCCTTCGCGAAGGCGTTTCGCAGCGGGTTGCAACCCGTCGAGATCGGGCGCCGCCTCACCCGCGAAATGGATGTCAACCGCACCGTTGCGCCCCGCGGCACTCTCACCCCCAACCAGTTCACCGTGACCCTCGGTCCCGCTGACCGGGAGCGTTTCGCACCCATCGAGAAGGAACTGATCGACGAGCTCGTCACCGCGGCGCGCGAGCACGCCCGCGCCGAGAACTACATCTTCCTCGGGGCGGTTTCGATCGAGATGACCACCGATGACGACCTTTCACCGGGCATCGTGCTGGTGTCGGGAACCATGAGCGCGGCGGCGGGCGGTCCCGCGGAGCTCGTCCTGCGCGACGGCAGCCGTTACCGCCTCGGGAGCACACCGGTGACCATCGGTCGCCTGCCGGAATGCGAGATCGTGCTGGCCGACGCCAACGCCAGCCGCCGCCACGTCGAGGTCCGCCCGGCCACCGACGGCGACGGCGGCTACCTCGTGGCCGACCTGGGAAGCACGAACGGCACCAAGGTCAATGGTGTCGTGGTCCACACCCACCGGCTGCATCATGGCGACGAGATCACCATCGGTTCGACCCACCTGCGCTTCGAGGCCCAGTAGGCCCACGATGCCTGATTCCCTCCTCACCGCCCTCAAGCTGATCTTCCTCGGCCTGCTCTACCTGTTCTTCATCCGCGTCCTGCGGGCGGTGTGGGCCGAGCTGCGGGAACCGAAGTCGGTCCAGATCGCGGTGGCGGCCCCCGCCCCCGCCCGCCGCGGCGCGCGAGAACCGGGCGCCATGGGCCGGCAACGCCCCGGAACGGCTGGTGGTGCTCGAGCCCGCCGACCAGTACGGCCAGTCGTTCGAACTGGGCGACGAACTCACCGTCGGCCGGGCCATCGGCTGCGGCATCTCCCTGCCTGACGATACCTTTGTCTCGACCCTCCACGCCCGGGTATTTCGCCGCGATGGCTCCCTGTTCGTCGAGGATCTGGGCTCCACCAACGGGACCTTCGTCAACGACCGCCCGGTCACCGGCACGGTTGCCTTCCACAAGGGCGACCGACTGCAGGTGGGCAAATCGGTCCTCGAGCTGTCCCGATGACCACCCTCCGAGCGGGCGCCGCCACCGACATCGGGCGTGTCCGGACATCCAACCAGGACCAGCTCCTCGTCACCGCCGACCTGTTCGCGGTGGCCGACGGCATGGGTGGCCACGCGGCCGGGGAAGTGGCATCGCTGGCGGCGGTGGAAGCCCTCAAAGCGGCCTACGAGCGCAAGAGCGGGACCGAGGGCCTGGTCGAGGCCACCCACCAAGCCAATCGCTCCATCTGGGACCGGGCCCAGGCGAACCCCGACCTCCACGGCATGGGCACGACGCTCGTGGCGGTGGCCCTCGTCAGCGAGGACGGCGAGGATCGCCTGGCGATCATCAATGTGGGCGACTCCCGCGTCTACCTGCTGCGAGGCGGCGAGCTGGAACAGCTGACGACCGACCACAGCCTGGTCCAGGAACTGGTCGACGACGGCCAGCTCTCCGAGGTCGAGGCGACCGTCCACCCCCAACGCCACGTCCTCACCCGGGCCCTGGGTGTGGATTCCGAGGTCAGCGTGGACGTATTGCAGGTCCTGCCGCTCAAGGGCGACCGTCTGCTGCTGTGCAGCGACGGCCTCTCCCGGGAACTGAACGACACCCAGATCGCCAGCATCCTGCGGCGCCTGGCAGAGGCCGACGACGCCGCCCGGGAGCTGGTGAACGCGGCCAAGAACCGGGGGGGCAACGACAACATCACGGTGGTGATCATCGACGTGGTCGATGACGGGGACCTGCCTCTGGTCGCGTCGGAGGCGCTGAAAACCAATCCCGGTGTGTTCATCCCCTCCCCCATCCCGCCAGTGGAGTCCGACGAACAGCCGGGGAAAAAGGGGGCGGGAACTACCGGGCCCCCCGATGGCCGCCGCAGCCGTGCCCGCCGGCAAGACGTTCCGGTCGTGGTCAAGTCCCGGCCCATCACGCTTCGGGTCGTCGCCTTCCTGGCCCTACTGATCGCTCTGGTGGGCGGCGCGGGCGTGGCGGTTGCCCTTTACGCCCGCGGAACGTACTTCGTCGGCCTCGACCACGACCTCCTCACGGTCTACAAGGGTCGCCCGGGCGGCCTGCTGTGGTTTCAGCCGACGGTGGCCAAGAGCACCGGCGTCAAGTTGACCGACGTGGCCGCCAGCTATCAGCCGGCGGTGAAGGAAGGCAAGGAAGAACCGTCGCTGCAAGCCGCCCTCGACTACATCAACAACGCCACGACGACCACAACGACCACGACCACGACCACGACCACCACCACCGCCCCGACCACGACGGTGGCGACGACCGTGCCCCACCGGTGACCTGGTGATCGCCAATTCCACTTACCGTCTGCCGGCGCGCCGCCGGACCGAGTTGGGCCTGATCGTGCTCGCGATCATGCTGACCGCGGGCCTCTACGTACTGGCCAGCCTGGGCAAGGCGGGCTCTCTGCCCGCCAACATCGGCCCCTTCCTCGGCATCATCTGCGGGCTCCTCGTCCTCGCCCATCTCGGGATGCGCAAGCTGGCCCCCTACGCCGACCCGATCCTCCTGCCCACCGCGGCCCTGCTCAACGGTGTCGGCTACGTGTTCATCGCCCGCCTCAACCGCCACCTCGCGGGCCTGCAGGCCCTGTGGACGACCATCGGCATCGGTGCGTTCCTCCTCACCCTGTTCGTGGTCAAGAAGGCCCGGGACCTCGAGCGCTACCGCTATATCTTCGCCTTCCTCGGCATCGGGCTGCTGCTCATGCCCCTCCTGCCGGTCGTGGGCCAGAACATCAACGGCGCCCGGCTGTGGATCCGCGTCGGCAGCGTGACCTTCCAGCCCGGCGAGCTGGCCAAGATCGCCCTCGCGGTGTTCTTTGCCTCCTACATGGTCGAACGCGCCGAACTCCTCTCGCAGGGGACCCTGAAGGTCGGGCGCTATTTGTTCGTCGACCCGAAGTACCTGGCGCCGCTGGTCGTGGCATGGGGCCTGTCGCTCGCCATCTTCACCTTCGAGAACGACCTGGGCAGTTCGTTCTTGTTCTTCGCACTGTTCGTCAGCATGCTGTGGGTCTCGACCGGCCGCAACGAATACCTCGCCATCGGCGCTGTCCTGTTCGCTGTCGGCGCCGCCTTCGCGGCCAAGGTGATCGGCCACGCCAAGACCCGGATCGGTACGTGGCGCAACCCGTGGCCCCACTACAACACCACTGGCTACCAGATCATCCAGGCGCAGTTCGCCATGGCCGCCGGCGGTGTGTTCGGCGACGGTCCCGGCCTCGGCAGCCCGCAGCGGATCCCCGAGGTGGCGACGGACTTCATTTTTGCCGCCATCGCGGAAGAGCTCGGGCTGTTCGGTGCCGTCGCCGTCGTGGCCGCGTTCCTCCTCATGGTAGGCACCGGCCTGCGTATCGCGGTGCGCTGCGAGCGGCCGTTCGACAAGCTCCTGGCCACCGGGCTCTCGCTCATCATCGGCGTTCAGGTCTTCGTGATCCTGGGCGGCGTTACCCGGATCATCCCGCTGACGGGCATCACGCTGCCGTTCGTCAGCTACGGCGGCAGCAGCCTCATCGCCAACTACATCCTGCTGGCGCTGCTGCTGCGGATCAGCAATGACTCCTCGGCGCCGGAGATCGTGGCGGCCGGGGCGGCCGCCGACTTCACGGTGGCGGCGTGAACCGCATGAACCGCCAGATCCGCATCGCGGGCGTCGGCATCGCCGTGCTGTTCGTCCTGCTGTTCCTCCAGCTCAACTACATCCAGGTCGTCCGGGCGTCCAACCTGGATCACAACCATCTGAACACCCGCCTGGCGCTGGCCAAGTTCACGACCAAGCGGGGCGACATCACGTCGTCCGATGGAGTCGTCCTGGCCCACTCACAGCCGACGTCGGACGCGCTCAAGTATCTGCGGACCTATCCCCGGGGCGACCTGTTCGGCCAGATCACCGGCTTTTTCTCCTTCACCTACGGGCTCGAGGGCGCCGAGCGCAGCTTCGATGCCGACCTGACCGGCGCCAACAGCCCGCTGCAACTCCCCCACAGCCTGAAGGACCTGACGGTCAAGCAGGACAAGAGCCAGACGGTGACGCTGACGCTTTCCGACAAGTTGCAACAGCTGGCCAAGAACCAGCTAGGCGCCCGCAAGGGCGCAGTCGTGGCACTCGATCCGACCACCGGGGCCATCCTCGCCATGTACAGCAATCCGTCGTTCGACCCCAACCCGCTGTCGTCGCACGATCAGCAGCAGGTCCGCACCTACTGGCAGGCGCAAAATGCCAGCCCCGACCAGCCCCTGCTGGCCGCCAGTTTCCGCCAGCGCTTCTTCCCCGGGTCGACATTCAAGGTGATCACCTCGTCGGCGGTCTTCGACAAGAACCCCACGCTGGCCACCAAGGTCTACCCACAGCTGTCGGCCCTGCCTCTCCCCCAGACGGGCGGCCAGCTGCTGCGCAATTTCGGGGGCGAGGTGTGCGGCGGGACCCTGCCGGACCTGTTCCGGGTGTCGTGCAACAGCGGCTTCGCGGCCATCGGCCTCGACCTCGGGCCCCAGTCCCTGGCCGACGAGGCGATCAGCTTCGGCTTCGACAAGACGCCCCCGCTCGACCTCCCCGAAGCGGCCCAGTCTCTGTTTCCACCGGCCAGCAGCTTCGTCCACGACCTGCCGGGCCTGGCCAAGTCGGCGATCGGCCAGCAGAACGTCCAGGCCGTCCCGCTCAACATGGCCATGATCGCGGGCGCCATCGCCAACGGCGGCGTCATGATGACACCGCACGTCCTCGCCCAGGTCACCAACTCCCAAGGCCAGGTCGTGCGGACGTACCAGCCGTCGCCGTGGATGACCGCCACCTCGCCGGAGACGGCGACGCAGATGACCCAGCTGATGCAATCGGTCGTCCAGTCGGGTACCGGCACCGCGGCCCAGATCCCCGGCATCCAGGTGGCGGGCAAGACGGGTACCGCCCAGACGGGCAACAACACCATCCACGCCTGGTTCGTGTGCTTCGCCCCGGCGACTCAGCCCAAGGTGGCGGTCGCGGTCCTCGTCGAGAGCCAGCCCGAGGGCGGGGAGGCCACCGGCGGCGTCATCGCCGCCCCCATCGCCAAGGCGATCCTCACCGCCGCCCTGCAAGGCCCCTAGATGCGTCGTGTGACAGGCTCTCTGCGATGACCCAGCCTCCCCCCGGGCAGGAGCGACCGGCGGCTCGTGTCTTCAATGATCGCTACGAGCTCGTACGCCACGTGGCCCGCGGCGGCATGGCCCAGGTGTACCTGGCCAAGGACCTGCTGCTCGACCGGCCGGTCGCGCTGAAGGTCCTGTTCCCCGAGCTGTCGGTCGACCGCTCGTTCGTGGAACGGTTCCGGCGGGAGGCCCAGGCGGCGGCCAACCTCTCGCACCCGAACATCGTCTCGGTCTACGACTGGGGTGAGGGCGAGCACACCTACTTCATCGTCATGGAGTACGTCAACGGCCGCACGCTCGCGCAGTTGCTGCGCCAGGGACCCCTCGACGCCGATCATGCCGCCACGCTGGCCGCGGATGTGGCCGCCGCCTTGACCTTCGCCCACACCCACGGCGTCATCCACCGCGACATCAAGCCGGCGAACGTGCTGATCGACAAGTCGGGACAGGTCAAGGTCACCGACTTCGGCATCGCCCGGGCGGTGGGCGCCAAGGAAGGCCTGACTCAGACGGGAACGGTCATGGGGACGGCCACCTATTTCTCGCCCGAGCAGGCCCAGGGCTACCCGGTCGATGCCCGCAGCGACGTGTACTCCCTCGGGGTCGTCCTCTACGAGATGGTGACCGGGCGGCCGCCTTTCTCGGGCGACAACCCCGTCGCCATTGCCTACAAGCACGTGCGGGAAGAAGCCATCGCCCCGACGCTGGTCAACCGGGCGGTGCCGCCTTCCCTCGAGGCGATCATCCTCCAGGCCATGGCCAAAGATCCGGCCGACCGGTACCAGTCGGCCGACGAGCTCCGCGCCGACCTCATGCGCTACGTCCGCGGCAGCGGTGTCCTGGCCCAGCCGCTGGCGGCCGCCGCCGGCCCCACCCGGGGTCAGCAGTACGCCGGCACGCGGGTCATGCCCGCGGGTGTGGCCGCGACCCGCGCCGGGCGCGCCGTGCCGTCCGGCTACGGCGGCGGGCCGCCCCCCGAGGCCACCACCCGCCGGCGCAGCGGCGCCTACATCGTCGTGCTGGTCCTCATGCTGGCGGTGCTGGTGGGGTTGTTGTTCCTCCTCGGCAACCAGCTCGGCGTCTTCGGCAGCTCGACAGGCGGCCAGGTCGCGATCCCGACCGACATCGTGGGCCACCCCGTCGCCGACGTGGTCACCGAACTGGAAGGGCTCGGTCTGAAGACCAAGCTCTCTTCGCCCACGGGCACGGTCACCGACAGCGACCCCAAGCCCGCGACCATCGTCAAGAAGGGCTCGACGGTAAACCTCGTCGTCGCTTCGGCCCCCGTGCAGGTCCAGGTGCCTGACGTCCGGGGTCAGGATCAGCAGACCGCGGAAAACACCCTGCGCAGCCCCCAATACGGGTTCGTGCCCGCGGCCGGCCCCACCCAGAACTCCGACACCGTGCCCGCGGGTGCCGTGATCGACACCCAGCCGGCGGCCGGTACCCCGGCCGACAAGGGCAGCACCGTCACTCTGACCATCTCGCTCGGCAAGGCTCAGGTCAAGATTCCCGACGAGGCGGGCAAGGACCCCACCGCCGCGGGCGCCGACTTGGGCGGACTGGGGTTCAAGGTGGCGCAGGCAACGGAAGCGTCGACCAGCGAGCCATCCAACAAGGTGACGAGGACCGATCCCCCCGCGGGCACCAGCGTCGCCTCCGGTGCCAGAGTCACGATCTACGTGTCGTCGGGTCCCCAGGCGGTGCCCGTGCCTGACGTCACTGGCCAGACTCTGTCGTCGGCCCAGGCCACCCTGACCGGCGCCGGCTTCAGCGTGGCCGTCAGCGGCTCGAAAAATGGAACGGTCATCAGCCAGAATCCGAGCGGGGGCACCGCGCCCAAGGGATCGACCGTCACCATCACGATGTCGGGGACGACCTCGACGACAGGGTCGACCGTCCCCGCCACGACAACCACATCGAAGGCTTAGCCGGCGGCAGGCACCTCGGCGCCGCAGCGCGCCAGCCAGTTGGCCAACAGGCGGTGGCCCTCGTCGGTGAGGATCGACTCGGGGTGGAACTGCACCCCTTCGATCGGTAGCTCGCGGTGGCGCAGGCCCATGACGGTGCCGTCGTCGGTCCACGCCGTGACCTCGAGGGTGGGGGGCACCGACGCCGCGTCGACCACCAGCGAGTGGTACCGCGTGGCCCGGAAGGGATCGGGTAGGCCGGCCAGGACGCCCTGGCCGTTGTGATGCACGAGCGAGGTCTTGCCATGCATGACCGCCCTCGCCCGGACAACCCGACCGCCGAAGATCTGGCCGATGCACTGGTGGCCGAGGCAAACCCCGAGCACCGGCACACCGGCGGTGCCCAGCGCCAGGATCACGTCGTTGCTGGCGCCGGCATCCTCCGGGCGTCCAGGGCCCGGCGAGATGAGGACTCCCGCCGGCGTCATGGCGGCGACGCCGTCGGCGTCGATGGCGTCATGGCGGAACACGATCGGATCGGCGCCCAGCTCGCCCAGGTACTGCACGAGGTTGTAGACGAAACTGTCGTAGTTGTCGACGACGAGGATCCGGGCGGACACGGTTCGCAGCGTAGGTGGCGGCGTCCCCGCCCGCAGGCGAGTTTGGGTCAGGGCTATCCTCGGGCGTATGGCGAGACGGACCAAGACCGCCCCGGGACGGGCGACGCCGAAGGGCGGCCGGGTGACCCCCAAAGGGGGCAACAGGCCGGTGGCGAAGAGTGGCGCTCCCGCACCGGTATCGGGCCGGTACACCCCGCCCACCCCGAAGTACTACAAGGAAAGCCCGAAGTGGGTGCCCGTCCTCCTGCTCGCGTTCCTCGTCCTCGGGATGTTGACCATCGTGTGCAATTACCTGGGCCTGTTGCCCGGGGGCGCCAAGAACGCCTATCTCTTCGTCGGGCTCGGATTGATCACCTGCGGCTTCATTACCGCCACTCGCTACCGGTAACACCCAGGTAAGCGCAAAGTTACAGGCGTGTTACCCTCCCCAGGTTTTCCCCAATCTG
Organism: uncultured Actinomycetota bacterium; assembly: GCA_963851105.1. Lineage (GTDB taxonomy): Bacteria > Actinomycetota > Acidimicrobiia > Acidimicrobiales > Palsa-688 > DATARN01. Next base: position 53,919 of record CAWKNP010000012.1, on the reverse strand, counting down.
GGGACAACCCCACTACTCGATGGCAGGGGCCTTCAGTTCCATGTCCTCGAGGCAGTGACGCGGCGGCGGCGGCAGGTCCTCACCCGCTTTGGTCATCTTGACCTGCGCCCCGCAGATGGTGCACTCGTACCTCAGGTTGACCTTTCGTAGCTCGCCCGGATCGGGCACCGGTATCGGGGTGGCCAGGGCCCGAAGGAAGAACACGCCAACCTTGATGATGACCACAAATGCCACCACCGCGACCAGGACCTTGAGCACCATTCCAGTACCAGGCTACGGCCGTGGGCAACCCAGGCGGACCGTCAGCCGAGGCGCTCGATGATCATGGCGTTGGCCAGCCCGCCGCCCTCGCACATGGTCTGCAGGCCATAACGGCCACCGCGGCGCTCCAACTCGTTCAGCAGCGTTGCCAGCAATTTGGTTCCCGACGCTCCCAGCGGATGGCCGAGGGCGATGGCGCCGCCGTTCACGTTCACCCGGGACATGTCGGGGTGATGCTCCTTTTCCCAGGCCAAGACCACCGACGCAAACGCCTCGTTGATCTCGACCAGGTCGATGTCGTCAAGACGCAGTTTCCCCCGCTCGAGCACGCTCGTTGTGGCCGGGATGGGCGCGGTGAGCATCAGGATCGGGTCGGCGCCGGCCAGGGCGAAGCTGTGGAAGCGGGCCCGCGGCGTGTAGCCACCGGCGGCGGCGCGCTCCTCGCTCATGATGAGCGCCGCCGAGGCGCCGTCGGTGATCTGCGAGGAGTTGCCCGCAGTCACCTTGCCCCCGTCGGGCTTGAAGGCGGCCCGCAGGTTGGCCAGCGTCTCGACGGTCGTGTCGGGACGGATGCCCTCGTCGCGGGCCAGCATGGCGTCGGGTTCGATGACCTGGCCGGTCTCTTTGTCCCGGGCCTTGACCGCCACCGGGATGATCTCGCGTTCGAAGCGCCCCTCGATGGTCGCCGCCTGCGCCCGCTGATGGCTGCGGGCGCTGTAGGCGTCGAGGTCGGCGCGGGTCAGATCCCACTTGTCGGCCATCAGCTCGGCCGAGATTCCCTGGGGCACGAGGCCGCCAACGGCCTCGTAGCGGGCCATCATCTTGGGCCCGAAGGGGATGCCGGTGCCGGGCGCGAACATGGTCGCCCCCATGGGGACCAGGCTCATGACCTCGACGCCCGCCGCGATCACGATGTCGTAGGCGCCGGCCATGACTCCCTGGGCGGCGAAATGGACGCTCTGTTGCGACGACCCGCACTGCCGGTCGATCGTCGTGGCGGGCACCGACTCGGGGAAGCCCGCGGCCAGCACCGCGTTGCGGGCCACGTTGACGCCCTGAGCCCCGATCTGCATGACGCAGCCCATGATCACGTCGTCGATGAGGGCAGGGTCGAGGTCGTTGCGCTCGACCAGCGCTTTCAGGGTCTCGGCGGCCAGGTCGGCGGGATGCCAACCGGACAGCTTCCCGTTGCGCTTGCCGCCGGCGGTACGGACCGCATCGACAATTACCGCGCTCGGCATGGAGCCCTCCTCGGGAACGTGTAAGGGGCCGGCCCTCTCGGACCGGCCCCCTTGACGATACGACGGCGGTGTGACTACAGGTTGGGCTGCGGCGTGATGCGCAGGTAGGGCTTCTTGGCCTCCCAGCCCTTGGGGAACTTGTCCTTGGCAGCCTCGTCGGAGACGGCGGGGACGATGATGACATCCTCCCCGTTCTTCCAGTCGGCCGGCGTGGCGACCGAGTAGCCGGCGGTGAGCTGCAGGGAGTCGAGGACCCGCAGCAGCTCCTGGAAGTTGCGGCCCGTGCTGGCGGGGTAGGTAAGGGTCAGCTTGACCTTCTTGTCCGGGCCGATGATGAAGACCGAGCGGACGGTTGCGGTGTCGCTGGCATTGGGGTGGATCATCCCGTAAAGGTCGGCGACCTTCTTGTCCGGGTCGGCGATGATCGGGAAGTTGACGTTGGTGTCCTGGGTCTCGTTGATGTCGGAGATCCAGCGCTGATGGGATTCGAGCGGGTCGACGCTGATGGCCACGACCTTGGTGTTGCGCTTGGCGAACTCGTCGCTCAGCTTGGCGACCGCGCCGAGCTCGGTGGTGCAAACCGGGGTGAAGTCCTTCGGGTGGGAGAAGAGCACGCCCCATCCGTCGCCGAGCCATTCGTGGAACACGATGGTCCCCTCGGTGGTGTCGGTGGTGAAGTCGGGGGCTACGTCTCCGAGCTGAATTGCCATTCGGTGATTCCTCCTCAAGAGGGTCGTCTGATTGCTTGTTTGGTTTCCAGCCTATAGGCGACGCCGTGAAATGTCGACCCAACCACTCAGGAATTGGACCCGGTACCATCCGCTGATGCTGCTCGCCGCCCCATCGTCAGGCGGATCGATCTATCAGTTCCTGCACGACCACGGTGTGTCCGACACCACCGCCCACACCGTCCAGGCGCTGTCGGTGGGGCCGTTCCGCATCGTCGTGGTGGTGTTCAGCGCCTGGCTCGTCACCCGATTGGTGCCGCGAGCGGTACGACGGCTGATCCGGGCGCTGCAACTGCGGGCGCCGGCTCGCCTGACGTCGGTGCGGGCCACCGAGCGGGCGAGCACCGTCGCAACGGTGCTCGGCGACGTCTTCCGCACGATCGTCTGGGTGATCGCCTTCCTCACGATCCTCGGGGTCATCGGGATCAACCTGGGGCCCTTCGTGGCCACCGCCACGGTCATCGGCGCGGCTGTCGGCTTCGGTGCCCAGTCGCTGGTCAAGGACTTCCTCTCGGGCCTCCTCATCGTGATCGAGGACCAGTACGGCGTGGGCGACACCATCACGACCAACGACGTCAATGGCACCGTGGAGGGGCTCAACCTGCGCACCACCCGGGTGCGGGCGGTCGACGGGACCGTCTGGTACATCGCCAACGGCGAGATCCGCAAGGTCGGCAACAGCTCCGAGGGCTTCAGCCAGGCGATCGTCGACGTCGTCGTCCCCCCGGGCACCGACCTCGACCGGGTCCAGGCACTGGCGGCGGAGGAGGGGGCGGCGTTTGCCCGAGACCCGGAATGGGAGGGCAAGATCCTCGAGCCGCCGGCGGTGCTCGGGGTCCAGGGTGTCGCGGCCGACGGCGTCACCATCCGCATCGTGGCCAAGTCGGCGGTGGGCAACAACGCCGCCATTGCCCGGGCCTTGCGGGGGCGCATCATCGAGCGCCTCCGGCGCGAGGAAGTGGCGTGGGTCCCCAGTGCGGGCGGCGCCGGCGCCGGCGACCCCGAGGACACTGCGGCTGCGGGTGCGGCTGGGGCGCCCGTGGAAGCAGCGGCGGCGGCTGCGGCGGCGGCGGCTGCTGCGCCCGGGGAGGCCGCGGCTGCGCCGGGGGGGCCCGGGGAGGCCTCGGAAGCTGCGGCTGCGGGGTCCGGGGAGGCGCCGCCGGCGGCCACGCCTCCTCCGGGGGAGCGGCCTCCCGGGAGGGCCTAGCGAGCCAAAGTGCTGCGAAACGACGGTATTACGTCGTTTCACAGCACATTGGGTTGGGGCGGGCAGCGCTAGCTGATGCTGGTCCCCACTAACGCGCCGAGACCGTAGGTGACGCCGGCGGCTGCGACGGTGACGAAGAGCTGCCGCGCCGCGCTGCGCACCCACGAACGTCCGGTGTAGCGGGCCAGGGCGGAGCCGATCATGACTGCGGCCACCGCCCCCAGTACCACGGAGATGAACACGGCCCCGGTGCCATTGATGAAGAACCAAGGCATGAGCGGCACGATCGCGCCCACGCCGAAGCTGGCCGCCGACGCGATTGCGGCCTGGTAGGGGTTTCCGAGGGAAGTAGGGTCGACGCCCAGCTCCTCTCGGGCGTGGGTCTCGAGCGCGAGCTCGGGCGTGCGCATCATTTCCGACGCCAGCTCGCCCGCGGTGTCGGGATCGACGCCCCGGGATTCGTAGAGCTGGGCCAGCTCCGCCTGCTCGGCCTCGGGGGAACGGTGCAACTCGAGTCGTTCCATCTCGAGCTCCCGTTCGAGCAGCTCGGTCTGGGCCTTCATCGACACATACTCGCCGGCCGCCATGGAGAAGGCGCCGGCCAACATCCCCGCCAGGCCGGCGAGGCGAACCGTTCCTGGGGCGGTGTTGGCGCCTGCGATGCCCAAGATGAGCGAGACGTTGGTGACCAGGCCGTCGCTCACGCCAAGGACGGCGGCGCGCGCCGCGCCTCCCTGGATGTCACGGTGATGCGACTCCGGAGGCTGGGGTCGGGTCGAGGAGGTCGGGGTAGAGGTGGTCATCGAATTACTCCAATGATGCTAAGGGTCACAAAGAGGTTGAACAATCCGTGGGCAATGGTCCCCGCGCCCAGTCGGCGGGTCAGATGGGCGGTGTAGCCGAGCACCACCCCGATGCCGGCGGTCGCGGTGACAACCGATACGTTCCCGAGCCCGAGGCCGAACTGGTAGTGGGCGAATCCGAAGAGTATGGCCTGCGCCCATATAGCTCCCGAGCCGAGACGACTGGCCAGACTGGTACGTAGAAAGCCCCGGAAGAACAGCTCTTCGAACACCGGCGCTCCGACGGCGGCAATTACGGTAACAACAGCGACGCCGACGGTGTTCCCCCGCTGGCTGGTGATGATGTCGGTGTTGCTTCCCGAGAAGCGGGTGCCCTGGAAGGCGCCCCCGATCAACCCGGCCACTACCACGCAGGCCACCGCCGCGAGGGGCCCGTAGGCCAGATCGACTACCCGGACCCGCCATTGGAAATCCCGGCTCAGCGAGGCCGTCCCGTAGCGGTGGCTGGCCACCACGCAGGTTGCCCCCAACCCGAGCCATAGGCCCAGCTCGCCGACCAGGATCTGCGCCGCTGTGCTCCCGGGAACGATGACCGAGGCCACAATCTGCAGGATCCCGCCGGCGAACAGTCCGAAGAGGACGCCCGCTACGCCGAGCCACCCGGCGTGAGCGGGAAACAGGCGCCGCTCAGCGCCGGGCGTCGGATCGCTACCCGGCGGTGGGTACGGGGCCACGGCCGGGGTCCAGGAGCGACCGTCCCACCAGCGGACCGCGACCTGACCGGCGGGATCGGGGTACCACCCGGGCGCCGGTTGGCTCTGGTCTCCCACGGCCATCGGATTGACCGTACCCCTGCGGGGTCGGTCACTCTTGGCGCCGGAATTCGACCATGCTCGGCAGCGTGCAAACAATTCGGGCCACGGCGGGTCGGCTCGACCGGCACCACTGGTTCCTGTTGACCCTGCTCGGGGGGGCGTCGTTCTTCCAGGGCTACGACCTCAACCTGGTCTCGGTGGCCCTCAAACAGATCCGCGCTTCGTTCGGGCTCACGCAGTCGGGAGCATCGCTGTGGCTGGGCGTCCTCTATCTCGGTGCCCTGCCCGCCATCCTCCTCACCCGCCAGGCGGACCGGCGGGGTCGGCGCACCGTCCTGCTCGTGTCGGTGCTCGGCTACTCGGTCGCCACCGGCTTCACCGCCCTCGCCCCGAGCATCGCGGTCTTCGCGGCCTGCCAGTTCTTCGCCCGCGGCTTCCTCGGCGCCGAGCAGGCGGTGGCGTGGACCATGGTGGCCGAGGAACTGCCGGCGTCGTCGCGCGGACTCGGCTTCGGCTGGCTGGCCACCATGGCGGCCCTCGGCGTCGGGACCAGCTCGATCCTGTACGGCCCCGTGGGGCTGTCGTGGCGGTGGCTCTACGCGCTGGCCGCACCCCCCCTGCTCGGTCTCGCCGTGCTGCGCCGGCGCCTACCGGAGAGCCGGCGCTTCGTCGAGGCCAAACGCCAAGGCCTGCTGGTGGAGCGATGGCGCCAGATCCTGCAGCCGCCCAACCGCCGCTGGCTCATGCTGTTGTGGGCGACCGCGGTCCTCGGGGCGCTGACCACCCACGCGGTGGCGCTGGCTCCGGACTTCCTGCAGACGCAACGTCACCTGACGCCCGCGACAGTTGGCTGGTTGGTCACCATCGGTGGTATGCCTGCGATCTTTGTCCAGTTGGCCGCGGGACCAATGTCCGACCATTACGGGAGAAAAGTGGTCGGTTGTTCCTTCGCAGCTCTGGCGGTGATCGGGGCCCTGCTGTTCTTCTTCGTGGCCCGGACACCGATCGAGTTCGGCGGCGCCATCGCCTTGACCCTCAGCGGCAGTCTCGGCGCCCGGCCGGCGCTTGGGGCGTTCACGTCGGAGTTGTTCACCACCCCGATGCGGGCCTTCGGCGGCGCCGCGGTGTCCGTCGCCCTCGTGATCGGCGAGGTCATGAGCCTGGCCCTCGGCGGCATCTTGCTGCGGGTCTTCGGCAACCTGCCCGACGTGGTGGCCGTCCTCATCCTCGGCCCTATTGGCGTGATCGTGATCGTGGCTCGGTTCTTCCCGGAAACCCGCGGCCGGGAACTCGAGGACATCAACACGCCTGTGCTCGACCTCGGTTTCCCCGCGACGATCGTCGTCGCCCCCGAGCACTAGCGCCGAGTCAGTGGGGCAGGTGCCAGAGCTGGTTGATGTCAGCCAGGATGGTGGGTGTCACCAGGTCGGCGCCCGCCTTGGTGATGTGAATGCCGTCGGACTCCCGGACCGTGACGGCCTTGCCACTGGAGTTGGTCAGGTAGGTGGCGAAGCTGTTGCCGGGCCCGTCGATGAGCGGTCCCAGATCGAGATAGGTGACATTGGGATGTTCGGCCGCGGCTGCCTTGACCGCGGCGTTGATGAGGTCTTTCGTCTGGTTGAGGCGGGGCCGACGCACCGCCGGCAGGCCAAGCCAGATGACCTGACGGACTCCGTTGGCCGCGACATCGAGGATCTGGTTGACGCGGCGGCTGTACTCCTGTTGCCATTCCGCGCTCTGCAGAGAGACACGATGCCCGTTCACACTCATGTCCTGGTCGTCGTTCGCCCCGAACACCAGGATCATCACGTCGGGGTTGGCAGTGGCCGCTTCGTGGCTGATGGCGCCCGGCCAGTCGTAGACGTCGGGTCGGGCCAGGCCGGTGCCGATACGGAACTCCTGGCCGGCTTGGAGGAGGGCGTTGCCTCCTGCCTTCTCGGCGAAGGATTCTGCGACGGTCCCCATCAGCGAATCGCCGGCCAGCCAGACTTTGAGTGGCTGGGCCGCGGTTGGCATTCGCCGGGGCGGGAGGGTCGTGGTGGTCGACGCAACCGGCCCGGCGTCGGCCGGTGTGGTGGTTGGCGCGCCACGCCGGGGAAGCGTCACCGCCACGGGAACAGAATGGTGCGGGCTTACGGTGTCGTCGATCAGCTTCCTCGGGAGGTTCAGTCCCGTCCAGTGGCTGATGCTGCGCACCGGCCTGGCGAGAGCCAGGCTGACTGAACGGGAGGTGCCGAACGACTGACCCTCGATGGTCGCAACCATCGAGTCAGCGTTCAACATGGCGGCGATCAACATGCCGAGGAGGGAGACGGCGATGGCGCGGGCGGCCGACACCGTTCGGCGGCCCTCCACTTCATGACGCGGGCGTCGTGCCGTCATCGGGGCATCAGAAGCGGAAGTAGATGAACGGGGCGATCCCGGCCGGGCCGAGCAGGTCAATGGCCGTCAACACCGCGGCCACCGCGACCACCTGGCACCACAACGGGCTCCGGGCGAAGATGATCTGAAGGCGGGCGCCGACGCCCCGGGGGCCGAGCTGGATGGCGAGTGCTCCCACGACGACGGCCGCGACTTTCCAGTTGAAGGGCTGGTGGTGGCCGCCGAGGGTGGCGATGCGCCGCAGCACCTCGATGGCGTTGTGGAACGACGTGGCCCGGAAAAATATCCACGCCAGGCACACCACGTGGAAGGTGATCAGCCGGCCGACCCACAACTGCGCCGTGGGCGACAACGGCGGCCGCCGCCGGCGAGCCGGCCGCGGTGGGGCCCCGGATCCGCGACCGGACGACCACACGGGTAGGCGGAGACGGGGCCAGCCGGCGTCATCACGGGCGGACGGAGAGTCGGCACCACGGCCAGGCGACAACACCGGCATCCGAAGGCGGGGCCGGCGGCCGGCCGCAGTGGCGTCATAACCGCCAGTAGGAGAGTCGAGACCACCACCAGGCGTCAGCACCGGCAGCCGGAGGCGGGATCGGCCGGCCGCAGGCGGGCCGGCTTCGGCGGCGGAAGGCGAGGCGCCTTCACGGGGGCGGGCTTCGGCGGCGGAAGGCGGGACGCCTTCAGGCGGGGCGGCTTGCCCGATGCCAGGCGGGGCGTTGTCAGGCGGGGCGGCGTGGGCGGCGGAAGGCGGGGCGCCTTCAGGCGGGGCGGCTTGCCCGATGCCAGGCGGGGCGTTGTCAGGCGGGGCGGCGTGGGCGGCGGAAGGCGGGGCGCCTTCAGGCGGGGCGGCTTGCCCGATGCCAGGCGGGGCGTTGTCAGGAGGGGCGGCGTGGAGGGAAGGCGGGGCAATGTCAGGTCGGCCGGCTTCGGCGGTCGGGTGGCCCGGTGGCGGGGTGCCGGCTCCACGACGAGGCAAGGACAGCGGGAGGCGAAGGCGGGCGAGGCCACGGAGCGGGGCCGGCGCAGCGGCCGCGGGCGGGGCGGGCGCAGCGGACGCGGGCGGGGCGGGCGCAGCGGCCGCGGGCAGGGCGATGTCGGGCAGAGAGTCGGCGGCCGGCGGGGCGGGCGGTGACCCGGCACCACGTGAGGGTGACAACAGCGGCAGCCAGGGGCGGGGGCGGCCGGCGGCCGGACCGGCGGCTGCGGGCGGAGGGCCCGCACTGGCAGATGCCGGCGCCGCGGCGCCCTCGGGGCGGCGGAAGCCCGTGCCCGGTGCCGGTCGGCCGGTGACCCCAGCGGGTGGGACGACTGGCGGGCGGCCCGTGGCCGAGGATGTGGCGGCGGCGGCGGAATCCCGGGGGGGAGCACTCGTGGTAGGAGCACTCGGGAGTGCGGGTGCGGATGCGAGAGCACGGACTGGGGCAGGATCGGGCGCGAGACCAGCGGCGGGAGCGCTACCGGCCGCGCCGATGGCTCCCTCGTTCCTGGCCGCAAGGTTGGAGGGTCCGGGGTCCGTCGCCGCACCATTGGCAGGGGCGGGATCCGAAACAGCGCCATTGGCCGGAGTTGTCGGCGTCGCAGCCGCCAGGCGGGCCGTAAGGACCTCGTCGCGGGCAAGGGTCGCAACCTTCGGCCGGCGGACAACGGGACCTTCGTCTGCCGGCGCCGGCGCCGGCGCCGACGGGGAACCGGCGCCGACGAAGGTGACGACGGCATCGGCGGAGGTACGGGCGCCGACGAGGGCACCGGAGGAGGTACCGGCGCCCGGGGCACCATTCCCGGTACCGGCGCCGACGAGGGCACCGGGGGAGGTACGGGCGCCCGGGGCGCCGCTCCCGGTGAGGGCGCCGACGAGGGCACCGCGGGCGGTACGGGCGCCCGGGGCGCCGCTCCCGGGGAGGCCGCCGGCGACGGCGCCGGCGAGGGCATCGGCGGAGGTACGGGCGCCGACGAGGGCACTGGCATCGGGAGAGGTGAGGGCGCCGGCGAGGGCACCGGAGGAGGTACGGGCGCCCGGGGTGCCGCTCCCGGTGAGGCCGCCGGCGAGGGCCTGGGCGTGGTCGCCCGAGCCGAGGCGACGGCGGGACTCCTCCCGCGCGCCGATGCCGCCACCGACGCTGTGACCAGGAATTCCTCCGGGGTGGGAGCAGCGTCCGCGCCGACTGCGGACGACTGACTTCTGCGATGGTCGGGCTCTGCTCCGACCGGTGCCGACCGCCATTCGTGGCGTGCCCGTTCGACGACCAAACCGGCGCCGTGGAGGGCCCCCCACGCTACGAATGTCCAGGCGGCGCCGTGCCAGAGCCCACCGAGGAGCATGGTGATCATGACGTTGACGTAGGTCCGGACCCGGCCTCGCCGGCTGCCGCCGAGGGGGATGTACAGGTAGTCCCGCAGCCACCGTGACAGCGTCATGTGCCACCGCCGCCAGAAGTCCTGAAGGCTGGCGGCGGCATAAGGAGAGTTGAAGTTCTGTGGGAATTTGATGCCGAGGAGCAGGGCGAGGCCGATGGCGATGTCGGTGTACCCGCTGAAGTCGGCATAGATCTGGATGGCGTAGGCGTAGACGCCGAAGAGGGCCTCGACGCCGGCGTGCTGGCGGGGGAAGCCGAACACGGGGTCGGCGGCGTAGGTGGCCAGGTAGCTGGCGATGACCACCTTCTTGAACAGACCGAGCGAGATCAACCAGAACGCCTTGCCGACGTCCACGTGGCGGGGCCGGATCCGCTCCTTGATCTGGGGCAGGAACTCCGTCGCCCGCACGATGGGGCCCGCCACGAGGTGGGGGAAGAACGACAGGTAGACCGCGAACTCGAGCAACGAAACCGGCTGGATCTTCCCCCGCGACGTGTCGATCACGTAGCTCAGTGCCTGGAAGGTGAAAAAGGAGATCCCAATGGGCAAGAGCACCTCGGGGAGGGGCACATGGGCGTGGATCCCTACGTCGTGCAGGAGGCTCTGGGACGACAGGGACAGGAAACCGATGTACTTGAACCACGCCAACACGGCCAGATTCGTCGTGACAGCACCGATCGTCCAGGCCCGCCGGGCCTTGCCGGCGGCATGGTAGATGCGCCAGGCGAAGAAGTGATTGACGATGGTCGAGCCCGCCAGGAGGGGCACGAACCGCCAGTCGGCCGCGCCGTAGAAGATCCAGCTGACCGCCACCATGAACAGCCGCCAGCGGACGCGGTGCGGCATCAGTATCCAGCTGACGGGCAACACGACAGCAAAAAAGGCGGCGAAGGAAAGTGTCGGGAAGAGCATCAGATGGACGTGGTGGTTGGGGAAGCGCCGTGGTGAACCATCCGTTCAGACCCCCCAGGTGCCCGCAGGGTTGCTCTTCCTGGCAGAAACTGATGAACGATCCCCATGTGAAAGCAGGCGGAACCGAATCACCACGAACCGGAAACCGCCATCTCAGAGGTTAGTTGCTGGTCATCGACGCGGCTGGGCATGCTCAAGTGGCGGCACCCGCTCCCGGCGGCCGTTGCTACTCTTGCCATGACTGTGATCAGACGACGGCCGATTGCGGCTCTGGTGACCGGGTTGGTTGTCGTGGCGTCGGCCGGCTGCGGTGCCGGCACCGCCACCAAGACGCTGGCGACCACCTCCACGATGGTCACTACCACCAGCACGACCCTCTCACCGGATACCTCGTCGAGTGGGGCGACCACCCCTACGACTGTCGGCAGGCACACGGCGACGACGACAGCGACCACTCGCCCCGCGCCCCGGTCGGGAACGATCCAACTGACGGATCGCGACGACGGCACGACGGTGTCGGTGACCAAGGGCACCACGATTGTCGTAGTGCTCAACAGTACGTACTGGAAGTTCCCGAACCCGCCCAACCCCGCCGTCGTGCAACAACAAGGTGACGTCGTCGTCACGGCCGCACCCCCGGGTACCTGCATACCGGGTGGCGGCTGCGGTACTTCCTCGGTGACCTCGATCGCGGTCGGGATCGGCAGCGCCCAGATCAGCGCGTCCCGCACCACATGTGGCGAGGCCATGCTGTGCACCGGCAAAGCGGGTTCCTATTCCGTACAGATAGTGGTGATCGCCTGAATGTCCTTTTGGATCGGCGGTGCGAATCGGCCGGGACCGCCAGCGACGGCCAGTCGGTACAGTGGAAATCACAGGGAGTGCGAAACGCTTTCGGGCGAGCAAGGTGGTCGGACGTGTCGGCTGATGCCGGGAGCGTGGTCGGGGTCATCGGGCGGGTGACGATTCCAATCCCGGTCAACGGACCGGGTGAGGTGTTGTTGTCGGTTCGTGGCGGCACCGAAGCGTTCGCGGCTTGGTCCGACGAGCCCATCGACAAGCACGCCAAGGTCCTCGTCGTCGAGGTCACCTCGGCACGCTCGGTGATCGTCACACCCTTTCCCTAGCCCGCCCGGGCCCAGACCCAAGGGGGTCGCAATGTTTTTCTGGCACGTACCGGCACCAAATGAAGCCCTGCTGATCTCAGGGTCGAAACGCCAATCCCAGGACACCCAGTTCCGGATCGTCACTGGCCACGGCACCTTCGTCCTGCCCGTCAAGCAAAAGGCCCGCATCCTCTCCCTTGCCCTCCGGGAGGCGGAGATCATCGAGGAGTGCATCACGATCCAGGGCATCCGGCTGAACGTCCGTGCGGTGGCGGTCTTCAAGGTTGGCGACGATCCGGTGTCGATCGCCAATGCCGCCCGGCGTTTCCTGACCGAGCAGAACCGGGTGGAAGAGCTGGTCGGACGGGTGTTCGCCGGCCACCTCCGCTCGATCATCGGCGCCCTCACGGTCGAGGAAATCATCCGCGAGCGCGACCGGGTCGGCCAGGAGATCAAGGACGGCAGCCACGGCGAGATGGAGAAGCTCGGCCTGGTCGTCGATGCCCTGCAGATCCAGGAGATCGAGGACGCCACCAACTACATCAACAACCTTGCCGCCCCCCACGCCGCCGCCGTCGCCAGCCAGGCCCGAATTGCCCAGGCCAAGGCCGATCAGGAAGCGAATCAGCGGGAGCAGGAAGCGATCGCCCTCAAGGCCGAGTACGAGCGCGACGTCGCCATCAAGACGGCGGGCTTCATGGCCGAAACCGAGCAGGCCAAGGCCCAGGCGGCGCAAGCCGGGCCGCTGGCGGCGGCCAAGGCGTCCCAGAACGTCATCGAGGAGCAGACCAGATTGGCACAGCGCCAAGCGGAACTCGCCGCCCAGCGCCTCGAAGCCGAGGTTCGCCGCCCCGCCGACGCCGAGGCCTACCGCCAACGCACCCTGGCCGAGGCGCAACGCGACCAGGCCAAGTTCGCCGCCGACGGCTCCGCCTACGCCGAGCGCATCACCGCGGAGGCCGAGGCCGACGCCAACAAGGCCCGGGCCGACTCGCTTCGCGAGGGTAACCAGGAGCTCCTCGCCGCCATCCGCATCATTGATTCGCTGCCTGCGCTCGTCGCGGCCGCAGCGCGGGGGCTCGCCGGTGCCAACCTCACCGTCCTCAACGGCACCGAAGGCGTCAATGAGGTCCTCACGGGGATGGTCGGCCAGGGCCTGTCCATCCTCGACACGTTGAAGAAGGCGACCACGGGTCTGGCCATCACGACCAACGGCACGGCACCCGCAACGCCGGCCGCCTCCACCCCCGCCTCGCCCGCCCAAATCGCATAACGAGGGCAACAGCTGCTCAAACCGTGGACCAACTCGACTGTCAGTCCTTGTTCGGGATGAGACCTTTGAGCTTCTTGCCCACCAAGTCGACCTTGTCTTCGTATCCGAGCTTCTCGCCGACGATGTCGCCAACCTTGTCGATCGCGTCGGAAATCTTGTCCGCGTTGTCGGCGGCAAGATCCTTCGCCTTGTTCGCCAGGTCTCCGAACTCCATGGATCTCCTCCTTACGCCTACGGCTCTGCGCCCGAGCTTAGAGGACCCGGCACTCGAACCGACTGGACTGACGCCGGCCATCTCCGCCGATACCAGGTGATGCGGGGTGGAGACGATGGGACTCGAACCCACGACCCCCTGCGTGCAAGGCAGGTGCTCTAGCCACTGAGCTACGTCCCCGCAACCGGCTGACGGCCTGAATCTACTCCCACCCTCGGGTGTCATAGTCCTGCAGCACTTTGGCCGGCCGCGGGGGCCGCCACCACTCCCTGGGCCGCCTCGATCGGCGTTGCCGAGGGCAACGAGTTGGTGGCCGCGCCACCGCTGGTGGTGAAGGTGATGGTCTGCCAGTTCCAGATGCGGTTGCGCATGGTGCCGAGCATGGCGTAGAGGGTGCGACCACCAGGCAGCGGCGGCGGATTGAACGTGTTCTGTGACCAAGGGAGGAATCCGCTGTCGATCACGTCGGAGCCTCCTGGTGACGTCCCGATCATCAGCTCGTAGCCACGGACATTCACGGCCCGGGCCCAGGTGAAGAGGCCGTCGGGATCTACATTGGTCTGGCCGTTCACCGGGGACATCAGTTTGGCCAGGGTGGAGACGCCGGCGCTGAAGGTAATCGTCTGGGCACCCGACCAGACCCCGTTGACCTTGGTATAGAGAGTGGAGTAGACCGTTCCCGTCGGTAGCGCGCGCAGCGGATACCACGCTTGCGATGGGTCGATATAGACGCCGGCGAGGTCGGAGCTTCCCCAGGATGTCCCTACTGTCAGGTAGAAGAGCGATGCCCCGCTGGCCAGTTGCCAGGTAAGGGACGCCGATGCGTCCACGTTGCTTTGGCCGTTGGCCGGGTAAGTGAAAGTGGCGAACGGCGGCACCGTTACCGCGGCACTCGGATCGAGGCATGATGTCACCTGACCGGGGGTGTTGTTCAGGTCACCGCTGTAGGTGGCCCGCCACTTGTAGGACCCGCTCGCGGACGGCGTGTACGGGGCCGATGTGTACGCCCCGTTGCCGTTGACCGCCATAGTCGAGGTGAACACCGGCGTCCCAGAACAGAAGGTGTCGCCGGGAGGGGTGAGCAGGAATGTGACGGTTCCTGTTGGATTGAATCCACCCAATCCTGCGACTGCCCGGATGGTGCCCATCGATGCTCCGGTGGCGGTGACTCCGAGACTCGAGCTGTACCGCGACACCGATACCGTGCCGCGGGGGTCCGAACAGGCCGTCGGGCCTGATGGGCTGTTGTTGGCGTCGCCGCTGTAGCTGACTTCCCATTGATACGTGTCCGCCAAGGTCGTCGAAAAATGGTCGGAGTTGATCGACGTTCCTCCGACCGCGACCGTCGAAGTGAATATCGGTGAAAGACAATTTGTGTCATTGCTGCCGAAGAGGCGGAATGTCATGGTGCCCGTCGGATTGCTGGCGCCGTTCAAGTGGACGTTGGCGAAGATCTCAAATCCGACGGTCGTCGCCGTCGACGCAGTTATCGACAGCTGGGGTGGCGCGCTCGGGCTGGCACCGGCGGCGGGCGCCGCGATGACCGACGCCGTCAGCGCCGCCGAGGCTGCCAATGCGAGGGAAGCGAACATGGCAAGGCACCGAACGCGGCGTTGCCTCGTTCCGCCTCCATTGGACGAATGGCAGGTGGGAGATTTCCACGTATGGCCGTCGACAGAAACCATCTTGCCCTTCGGTTGGACCCGACATGCGGGCACGGCTTGGACTGATCACCGTCGTCATCGGCATGACGGATCGCTAGGTTGAACGGGCACCGGGTCCCGCAAACGACGGTCGACCTGCTGCCTAGATACAAGGGCTGGCTCTCGGGCGACGGCAACTCGCTCGAAGAAATCAGCGACATTCAAGCCTGTCAACACAGCGCGCGCCAGCGTGCGCGTGCAACAATCGTGCTCTCGCTCAACTATTCACCGATAGGAAACATTCTGTTCCCTCCGTATTTCGGCCATTCCTGACAAGGCGACAGTTTCCATACGACACCGGCACAACCGTTTTGCTGCCCTTCGGCGCTAGAGTCCCGCCGTGCCCGCCGCCGACGGACAACGCCTTGCCGGCGGCGGCATCGCGCTCGCCGCGGGGCTGCTCATCTCGGCCTTCCTGCTGGCCGCGGTCAGTGGCTGGTCGGGCAGCGGACTCGGTGTTGTCCAAGTCGGCCTGGGCGCGTCCATTGTCATGCGGCCGAAATCGCCGTGGCCGCCGGCATGGTCGATCCTCGCCGTTCTGCCGGGGCCCTTCGCGGCGATCGTGCATTGGACCGCCCGCCTGCCCGGAGGGTGTGGATGCGCTCGCCTCGCCCATCCCCCACCTGCCCTCATCAGCTTGACCGGTGCCGCGGTAGCGCTCGATATCGCTCTGCTCGGACTCGCCGTCGGCCTCACCGCCGCCAACCGCCGTGCCGAGGTGGGAAAATCCCCATAACCATGATTCCAAGCCCGGCAGGGGGACCAAACTCGTGAGCATCACCGCAATCGCATGCAGCCGAGTTCTGCTGATCGAAGACGACATGTCGGTACGCGAAGCGGTCGCCATCGCCTTCGAAGGATTCGGCTTTGTCGTTCGGGCGCAGCCGACGGGCGAGGAGATCGCCGCCGTGATCGACGAATTCCGACCCGACGTAGCAATCGTCGACATCCAGCTGCCCGCGGGCCCCGACGGCTTCGAGGTGGCCCGCCAGGTGATCGCCCTGGCGGGAATCCCGGTGGTGTTCCTGACCGCCGCCGACGGCCTCGACGATCGCTTGGCGGGGTTCGATGCCGGCGGTGACGACTACATCGTCAAGCCCTTCGCCATGGCCGAGCTCCTTGCGCGGGTCCGGGCCGTGTTGCGCCGCAGCGGGCGGGGCAACTCCCCGGTCGTCGAGATACGTGACCTCCTTGTCGACGACAATGCAAAGGAAGCGATCCGAGCCGGAACCACCCTCGATCTGACACCAACGGAGTTCGAGTTGCTGTCGGTGCTCGCTCACGCCCCCGACCAGGTTTTCTCCAAAGGCCAGCTCCTCTCGCAGATCTGGGGCTTCGACTCCTACGACCCCAATCTGGTGGAGGTCCACATCAGCGCGCTGCGCCGCAAGCTCGATGCCCATGGGCCTCGCCTGGTCCACACCGTTCGCAGTCGCGGCTATGTCCTTCGTTCCTGATGGGCGCTCGTGGCGGGAGGCCAAGCGCCTGCTCGCCGGTGACTGGTGGGGTGCCGAGTTCACCTCGACCCGGTACAACGCGCGCCTGACCATCGCCGTCCTGGCCCTTACCGTGGCGGGACTCGGTGTGGCTGACTACGCCACCGGGCCGGTGTTGTCCCTTGCGTTGTTTTACCTGGTTCCGACCGCCATCGGCACGGCCCTGGCCGGCCGGCGGGCCGGTATGGCGCTGGCGCTGGAGAGCGCCGTCACCTCGACGGTGGCATTGGTCATGAACGACCGCGACAGCGGTGTGATCTCGGTGGCCAACGGCGTCGCGCTGCTATTGATCCTGGCGATCAATGTCACCCTCATCGCCGCCGCCCGCGACAGCGCGGTCTCCGCCAGTGGCGCGGCGCGCCAGCGGCGGGAATTCCTCGCCTACGCAGCCCACCAGTTGCGCACGCCCTTGGCGGGAATCCGGGCCTCGACCGACGCGTTGCTCGTCGGCGGCGCCACCAGCCAGCAGGAGCGTCTGCTGGCCAACCTGTCACGGGAGGCGGAGCGGGCGGGAAAACTCCTGACCTCGTTGCTGCAAATGGCCCGCGTCGACCAGGGCGAGGTACCGGCGCCCCAGGCGCTCGATGTGGTCGAGTTGTGCCAGGCGGAACTCGATCGCCCCCATCCGGGCAACCACGGGGTGGCCACCAACCTGGTGGTGCGGGGCAATCGGCCCGGCCAGGTCCTGCTCTCGGGGGAAGCGACCAAGAACGCCCTCGCCAATCTGCTCGACAACGCCCGCCGCCACGCCCGGGCGGAGGTCACGATCGAGGTCGATGCCGGTGCCGGCCTGGTCGAGATCGCCGTCATCGACGATGGGCCGGGCGTGCCGGAGGGCATGCGCGACCGGATATTCGAACGTTTCGTCAGCCTCGACGGCAAAGGCGGCAGCGGGCTCGGGCTGGCGATCGCCCGGGGCTTGATCGAGGCGCAAGGCGGCCACCTGACGTACGAAGGCGATCGATTCGTCATCCGCCTTCCCCACCGGCACCCATGACTTGCGCCTCCGGTGGGCGGGGCAGCTCTGCCACAGCGACCGGCGTGATCCGCAGGCTGCGAGCCCCCTCGGGATAGCCGACGACTCCCGGCTGCCATCCGTGAAAGACCATCTGCAGCACCCCGGTCGTGTCGCGGAAGAACTCCTGGCCCCCGGGGCCTGCCACTTCGCCGTCGGAGCCGAACCATGGACCCACGGTGGTCACCTTCCGGTAGGGCCCGAGGATCTCCTCGGCGACGGCGTAGCCAATGGCATAGTCGGCACTGGCCCACCAGTTGCCGGAATAGAAGAGGTAGTACGCGTTGTCGGTCCGTACCAGCGCAGGAGCCTCGATGAGGGGCCGTTCCCACCGGCAGTCGTGGGTCAGCAGCTTCGTCGGCGCCCCGACCAGGGCCGATCCGTCGGCGGCCAGCGGCTGGGCCCACAGGGTCGCCGGCCGACCGAGGGCGTTGGAATCGGCCTTCCACAGCAGGTACGCCTGGCCGTCCTCATCGACGAAGGGACTCGGATCGATGGAACCTCCGAGCTCAGGTTGAAAGATGAGGGGACCGTCGCTGGTGTCGCGGTACGGGCCGTCGGGTCTGTCGGCGAGCGCCACCGATATCGCCTGGCGACCGGAGCGGGGTTCGCGGACGGTGTAGTACAGGGCGTAACCGCTCGCACGGGCCAACGCGGAGGGCGACCAGGTGTTGCCCGCTTCGGCCCACGCCGGCAGGACGGGCAAAGCGTCGCCCAGCTCGCGCCAGGAGGAAAGGTCGGGGGAGGCGATGACGGGAACATTGATGCCTCGGGAATTGGTGCTGAAGGCGAAGTACCCGCTGCCCGCCACGAGCACGAACGGGTCGGGAAAATCGCCCTGGTACACCGCAGCCGTGGTCACTGCGCCGGCTACAGCGCCTTCAGGAACTTCGCCGCCAGGGGCGCCGCCACCATGCCGCCAACCCCTCCGCCCTCGACCACAATGGCAAAGGCCAGATCTCCCCGGTAGCCGATGAACCAAGCATGGGTCAGCGGGGGGACGGCATTTCCGAACTCCGCCGTCCCCGTCTTTCCCGAGACTGCCGGGTTCCCGGCGACGCGCGCCGCCGTTCCGCTGCCCGAGGCGACCACCGCCGCCATCATGGTGCGCAACCCGTCCACCACCGCAGGCGCCAGGGAGGTCGCCTTGGCGGTGTCGTCGGGAGCGCCGGCCACCAGCCGCGGGGGATGAAAGGCGCCGCTCGCCACCGCCGCCGCGACGCCTGCCATCTGCAAGGGACTGGCCAGGACCCGGCCCTGCCCGATGGCGCTCGCCACTTTTTCCACGTCGTCCACCGGGGGCGGGATCGTCGCCCCGAACACAGCCAGGCCGGGCTGCGGCGCCGGTCCGATGCCGAACTGGCCGGCGGTAGAGATCAACTGGGCTCCCGTCAGTTTCTGGGCCAGGCTGATGAAGGCGGTGTTGCACGAAATCGCGAAGGCCCGCAGCAAGGAGATGTTCAGGGCGGACTCACCCTCGAAGTTCTTGAAAGTTCGTCCCTGCACGGCCAGCGTCGGCGGACAGGTCGTCGGACTGTCCGGCGTCAGACCGGTGGCCAACAAAGCAGCAGTGGTGATCACCTTGAAGGTCGACCCGGGGGGATATTGCCCGTTGAGCGCCCGGTCGAACGAGGTGTTGTTCGGACGGCTGACCGCGGCCAGGACTTCACCGGTCGACGCCCGGATCGCGACCAATGCGACGGGCTGCTTGACCCCGTTGAGCGCCGACTCGGCGGCCTGCTCGACGTGGAGGTCAATGCTCGTCTGCACCGGCGCTCCCGCCTTGGCGGCAGTGCTGAAGGCGGTGGCGATCGTCGATCCGTCGGCCGCCACGACTTGGATCGAACCTCCCGGCGTCCCGGCCAGCTGCCGTTCGTACTGGGCCTCGATCCCGATCTGGCCGACGCTGTCGCTCGGCTGGTAAGGCGGGCCCAGTTGTCGCAGTTGCTCCGCAGTGATGGCACCGACGGACCCCACGACGTGGGCGGCCAGGTCGGGGGTGACGCTTGACTGCCCCGACTTGCGTTGGAACCGGGTGCCCGGGACGCGGAAAATGACGGGCTTGACCTGTTGGTAGTGGGCATCGGAAAGATCGCCGACGGGAACGAACTGGCTCGGGTGGGTTGCGGCCGCTTTGAGGGCGGCTGCGATGGCGGTGGACGAGAAGCCGGCTTGCGTCAGGGCGCTGGTCATCTCGCTCGGGCTGGAAATGGCGTTGCCCTGGAGGCCCACGGTGACCACGTCGGCCGGTCCCGCCAGAACCGTGGCGCCGGCGCCCAGGATGGGGGCACGGGGTGACCAGGTGCGTTGGAGGCTCAAGTGGGCGCCCGGCACCAGTGCGGGGATGATCGTCGCCGGCGTCCACTCAACCAGCCAGTGGCCGAACACCCGGGCCAGATGGACCGACCCCGGGTAATCCCACGGTCCGAGACCCGCCAACACGACATGGGCGGTGAAATTGGCGTCGGCGGTGCTGCCGTGGGACTTGACCGAACCCAACTGGTACTGCCAACTGGTCACCGCCAGGTCGTCGACGACCCCTTGGTGCATGGCCGCGAAGTCCGGTGGCGGGTGCTCCACCATGGCAGCCATGGCAGCAAAGTCCCGCCGGCTCCAGGCGTTGAGGTACGACGTCACTACCGGGGTAGCCGCCGGCGGGGACCCTTTGGTAAGGGTGACTACCGCCAGTGTCGCGGCCACGACGGCGACCACGGCGATGCCGACAAGAACGAGCGGCGAACGGAACAGCCCGGCCCGACCGCCAGGGGCGGCGTGGCTCCCCGCCCCTCGCCGGCGCCTTGGCGGCGACGCCGCCGCGGCGGACCCTTGAGCGGCTCCTCGGGCCTCGGGCGCCCGCAGGTCACGTCGCGGGCGCCCTGGTGCGCCCGCGGCGGCCTCGGTGTGGCCCGGGACTCCGATGTCGCTCTGGCCGCCGTCGTCGGCCACGTGAGCTTCGGCCCTATCCCGGCCCGGGGGGCAGGGAGCCGAGCGGCACCGCACCCACGGACGCACTGGCGTGGCCGTTCGCCTTCCACCCGGTGATCGCCTGGCCGTCGCCGTGCTGGCCCTCGAACACCGCCGCCCTCACACCCCGGCGGGCCAACTCCTGCAGGAACGGCACCGGTTCGTCGATCAACTCGGCCAACCCGCCGGCGCCCGGCCGGGACAGGCGGCCGTCGGCAGTCCAGACGGCGGCGACCGCGGCCACGGTGCCCGCCGCGACCGCGGGCCGGTCAAGGGCGCCGTAGACCTCGGCGTCGCGCGCCGAGCCCCGCATCCCCCGCAACTCCACCCGCACTGCTCCGAGCATCCCCTCGGGGTGGGGGGGGCGCAGCATGGGCAGCCACGCAGTGAGACGGTCGCGTCGGGTGGCGGCCATGCGGGCGGTCACCCGTTTGACCCCGGGAAATGCCGGTACGAGGAGGAGGGCGTCGGGCTTGGCGGCCCGGTAGCAGTCGGCGCCGCCTATGGGGTCGGGGAACCAGCACAGCTCGCGCCCCGAACCGCCCGGCCGGCGGCGCCAGGCGCCGTCTCGCCAGTCGACCGCCGTCTCCGAGCGGGCGGCGTGGTGGCGGCGGGCGCAGTCGGGGCCACCGGTGCCGATGCTGGCCACGTGGATTTCCTCGATGCTGTCGAAAGAGGAGGCGGCGTGGCGCGCCAGCACACAACTGAGCCCCGGTGAGAAGGCGGCGCCCACCACTACCGAGACCGCTCGTTCCCGAGCCTCGGCGTCGAGCGCGAGGAGCCCCCGCACCGACTCGATGGCGTCGCAGACCGAGACCACGTGGACACCCCGCTCCAGCGCCAGCTCGGCGACCGCCCGGTGACCGGTCGGCGTCGTCAGGACGACCACATCGGCGTCATCGAGTACCTCGGCCGGAAATCCACCTCGGGACGCGAACACCGTCTCCACCCGGGTCGGGCTGTTCAGCGCATCGGCGATCTCGGCCAGCTTGGTCCGGTCGTCGTAGACGAGGACGAGGCGGTCAAGGCCTTCGGTCGCGACCAGTTGCCGGGCCGCCCGAATGCCGACAGCTCCCATACCCAGCAGGACAGCGCGCATCGGTCAGCGAAGGTCCGGGCCTGAAAGCTCCCGCCAACCGCCGGTCTGCGGCGGCGTCCCCCCGCTACCTCGCAGGCGAACGATCACCGCCACCAGCGCGGTGGCGGCGAGGGCCAGCAGCGCTCGTCGAAAAGCTTGCACGTGGGACCGGCTGGACTCGAACCAACCACGCAGCTCTGCTGCTGACCACTTCGATGGCCCCGGTTAGAGCGATGTTACCGGTTGGCCCGTCGGTTCCCGAGGGCGGCCGGCGCGATCACGGCGCCGGGGGAGCCGATGCCGCGTAACTGCTTAGCCGGGCCAGTGCGACGGGATCGGTGAGCTCGATGACGTCGTGGATCGGGCCCGCAGATCTGTCCACCGCGACGGCCAGGGCCCGGCCGGCCGGGGTACTTGCGATCGGAGCGTCGGTCGTGAGCACCACCAGCGGGCCAAGGCGACGCGGCGCGCCGGCGGGGCGCCCCGCCGCGGCCTGCAGGACCGCCGCCTTCCCGAGAACGCGCCAGATGTTGTCGGCCCGCCGCAGCCCGGGGCGGGTGACCGAAAAGGCGCCGGCCAGGTCAAACAGCCACCGTTCGCCGTTGCCGTCGCGGGCGCGAAACGCCAGTTCCAGCCCGAGATCGCGAAGGCTTACGTTCTCCTCGATGCCCGCGAAGCCGGCGACCTCGAGCACGAGCCGGGCCACCTCACGTGCCTTTCGGCCCTGGCGGAAGGCGGTGGTTATGCGGTCAGGATCGGCGGACTGTCCCGCCCCTTTTCCCGCCCGCTTCTGCACCGCGGGCACCACGATGTGGCGAGCGCCCGGCGCGGTCCGCCCGCCTTGTTCTTCGGCTCTTTCGGCGGCGACGCGGGCCCTCGCCCGGGCGACGTACCCGGCGTCGGTGTCGAAGCCCACGTAGGCCCGCCCGGTGCGGACGGCGGCGACCGCGGTCGACCCTGATCCCATGAACGGGTCGAGCACCAGATCGCCGCGATAGGTGTAGAGCTCGATCAGGCGGCGGGGAAGCTCGACGGGAAAGGGCGCGGGGTGGCCGACGCGGGTGGCCGACTCGGCCGGGATGTCCCACATATCGGTGGTGGCGTCGACAAACTCGTCCATGGAAATCGAGCCGGCGCACGGCAGTGCCTGGCGGGCCCGGTCGGCCGCACTGATCGCCCGGTCGAAACGTCCCTTCGACGCCACCACCACCCGCTCGGTCAGATCGCGCAGCACCGGGTTGCCCGGCCGTTGGTAGGTGCCCCAGGCGCAGGACCCGCCGGCCGCGTGGGCCTTCCACCAGACGATCTCGCCGCGGAGCAGCAGGCCGAGGCGATCCTGGAGGATGGTGGTGACATCGCCCGAGAGGGAGCGGTAGGGCTTGCGGCCGAGATTGGCCACGTTGACGGCGATGCGACCGCCGGGCTCGAGCTTGCGGACGCACTCCGCGAAGACGTCCTCGAGCGCGATCAGGTACTCCTGGTAGGTGGCAGGGATGTGTCCGTTTCCGAGGGCCTGCTCGTACTCCTTGCCCGCGAAATACGGCGGTGACGTGACGACGAGCGCGACCGAGGCGTCGGCGACGTCGCCGCAGGTGTCCATGGCCCGGGCGTCGCCGACCCAGATCTCGTCGACGGCCTTGGGCGCGTTGACCAGGTCGTCGGCGGAGACATCAGGGGTGCCGAATCGGGCGTAGAAGGCCGAGGCGTCGTGGCTTTCGCGGCGGGAGACGCCGTAGGCCGAGGTCGCGGTGGGCCGCCGGCGCCGGAGCCCGGGAGCGTCGGGCGTCATGGCCGGCTGCCCACCCGCGCCGGGGTGACCGGGGCTCGCCCGGCGCGCAGCGAATGAGCGGCCAGCCGGTCGGCTGGCAGGTCGGCCGCCTGCGCAGCTCGTTTGACGATCAGGGCCACGGCCGCGGGCGCCAGCGCGGGGGCGACGACGGTCTGGTAGCGGGTGACCTTCCGGAACACCGGGCCCGAGGCGATCCCGGCCGCGGCCAGCCAACCGTCGACCGCGGCGACGGGACACAGCGGGGAACCTGGTCGCGCCTGAACATGTATTGCCGGCTTCGCCGGCCGTGACGTGACGAGGTAGCCGCCGTCGTGGGGGGCCAGTTGCTCAATGGTGAGGGCGGCCAGTTCGGTGCGTCGCAGCGCGCTGGCGAAGCCGAACAGCAGCAGGGCCCGGTCGCGCAGTCCCGACCAGGTCGCCAGGTTCAAGTGGTCGATGATGACGGCCAGCTGGTCGCCGGTGAGCGGGTCGCGGGCGTTGGGCGGCCGGCCGTAGGTTCGCCGTATGGCGGCCATCAGCTGACGAACCTGCGGATGCTGGGCCGGGGTTGGCGGGTTCCCGTCGCCCCGATGCACGGCGGTGATGGCGGCCAACCGGCGCTCGACGGTGGCGACGGCGTACCCGGCCGAGTTGTTGTCGGCCACCAGGTCCATCAAATAGAGGTAGACCGCTTCGGGTGTCGCCGGCAGCGGCGGTATGCCGGCCGTCCGGCACCACCTGGTGAAATGGGCAAAGTCCGACCGGTACGCACGCCGGGTATTGGCGGCGTGGTGCTCGACGGGTGCCACTCGGCCCAACCCTAGGGGCGCGATTCCCAGGAATGGGGGATCTCTAGGCGCGATAATTCTCGTGGTGCCGTGGTGCCGTGGTGCTTGCGCCCGGGGCGCCGACCCAAAGTGCTGGGAAACGATGGTATTACGTCGTTTCACAGCACTTTGGCCTCTGGAACGACCGAAAGGCGACCGCGACACCAAAGGGACACCCGGAACACCCCTAGACTGGGGCCAATGGATTCAGAGGACACTGTCAGCACCCGCGACGACGTAACCGGGGACTGGCTGTGGGATTTCGAGGATCGCTACGACCTAGGCGCCCCCGACGAGCCCGAGGCGACCGGTACCGGAGCAGTCGCGGGCGGTGATCCGCGGGTGACGGAAGTGAAGAAGCATGTGCGCCGCCGCGACGGTGGCGACGTGTCACCCGAGCTGGCGGCCGCCGTCGCCGCGGCCGCCACTGCTGCGATCGAGGAACGCAACGACGAGACCAGGCCGGTGCCATTCCTGTCCCGGCCGGCGGCTCCAGCCTGGGCCGCCGCGGGAGCGACCGCCTCCGACGCGGGCACGGCCGCTGCGGCCCCCACGATGGTCGGCGGCGACGCCGCACTCTTCGGCGGGGAATCGGCGCCGCGGCACTTCGCCCGACCGCAGGGCGGCGGGCGCAGCCATCGGGGAATGATCGCGGCGGCTGTCGGTGTCGTGGTGGTGTTGGGGGTCATCGGATTCATCAGCCGCAGCGGGGGCTCCCACAAGGGCAGCCCCAGCGTCGCCTTGTCGACGCCGAGCACGGCCACGACCGTGGTGAGCGGCCCCTTCGGTGTGGTGACGACCCAACCGGCAACCACCGACACGACAGCCGCAACGGTTCCCGGTACTCCGACCGCGACCACCGTGGCGGCCGCGGTGACCACGGGTGCCGCCGGGGGGGTCACCCAGACGCCCGCGGGCACCACGAACAATGCCGGCAACACCGGTGGGACCACCGGAGGGACGACTCGGCCCATCACCCGGCCGACGAATCCGCCTCCGCCTCCCCCGCCGAGCACCCCGGCAACGACACCGGCGACCACTGCGGCCCCGCCGCCCACGACGACTAAATCGACCAACCCGCCGCCGCCGACGACTACCCCGACGTTCGTGACCGTCCCCGGCACAACGGTCCCCGGCACCTAGGTCGTCCACCTCCGCGGGGCTCGTCAACCGCCGCCGGGAAGCCACCGACCTCAGGCAACTTCAGGTGGTTCTCGTGGTCCGATTGGACATAGTTGCGTTCCTTGCGGCGAATTTTCGACTAACCGATGCTACGGTGCCACCGTTCCACCCCGGCGTGAGTTGCCGTCGTGCGTCGCATTTGTGGGTGGGCTGCGGCCAGCTGGTACCGCCCGAGGGGAGTCGATGTGATCAAACGTCATTTGTTCAAGTGCGTGGTCGTGTGCAGCGCCATGCTTACCGTGATGTTGAGCGCCGGGGTCGCACCGGCGTCAGCCACCACCCCCGGTTGGGTCGACACGACCTACGGGACCGGAGGGGTCACGGTGGTCCCCGGGGCGGTGTTCGGGACCACCATCGTCGACGACGTCGGCCGGGCCCTGGTTCTCGCTGCTTCCAACGCCAGCGGCGGTGGAGGCAGAATCACCCGACTCCTGACCACCGGGCTGCCCGACGCGGGTTTCGGTGCCAGCGGCACGTTCGTCCTCAACCCCAGCTTCAACTACTCCCGCCTCGCCATCGATCCCACGGGGCGCATCTACGCCTTCGGCCTCGACCCCTCGGGCACGTTCTTCATCGTCACCCGGGTCACCGCGGACGGTGGCGTGGACTCCGCCTTCGGCACCAACGGTGACGCAAGCGTTCGGTTGCAGCCCGTGACCGTGACGGCGTCGCAGGGTTCCATCGCAGTGCGAAATGACGGTCACGTGGTGGTCAGCCTTCTCACGACCGATACCGCCAACATCAACAACCGGGGATATCTGGCCGCCCTTACCCCGACCGGCCAGCTCGACACGACCTTCGGCCATCAGCCATCCACCGGAATGTTCCCGTTGCCGGACAAGACGTTCGCCTTCAAGCTGGCCCCCGCCCTCGCCCCCATCGCGCCGCACTTCACCGCCGACACACCGCCGCTTACCGCCAACAAGGCCGTCGCGTACTCCGGGTACACCTTCACCGCGAGCGGCCGCCCGGCACCGAGGTTCTACGTCCACACCGGTGCCCTTCCCCCCGGACTCACGCTGAACGTCGTAACCGGCGTGCTGTCCGGCACACCGACGGCGACAGGGAACTACACCTTCACGGTTGTGGCCGCCAACGGGGCCGCGCCGAACGCGGTCTCGCCGTCGATCACCATCCACGTCGCCCCGACCCCGACCTCGCCTGTCTTCACCGCCGCCATCCCGACCACCCCGGCACCCAAGGGCGCGGCGTACAGCTACACCTTCAAGGCCAGCGGGATCCCCGCGCCGACGTTCTCCGTGGCCAGTGGCAGCCTGCCGACCGGACTCACCCTCAACGGGACGACCGGAGTGCTCTCCGGGACTCCGACCGTCAGCGGGGCCTTCACGTTCACCGTCAAGGCGACCAACGGTGTCAGCCCCGACGCAACTACGTCAGCGCTCACGATCAATGTGACCGCGCCGCCGGTCTTCACGGCCCAGGCGCCTCCGAACACCGGCAGTATCAACGTTGCCTACAGCTACACCTTCCAAGCCAGCGGCTTCCCGGCACCCACCTTCTCCGTGGTGTCCGGGACCCTGCCGACCGGGCTGGCCCTCAATGGAACAACAGGCGTCCTGTCGGGCACCCCGACCGCCGTGGGCCAGTTCCAGTTCCAGGTTCAGGCGGACAACGGCATCGCTCCGCCCGCGATCACCCCGACGGAGACCATCACCGTCACGAACGGGCCCGTCGCGCCCCATTTCACCGCCGACTCTCCTCCGACAACGGCAACGGTAGGGGTGGCCTACTCCTACCAGTTCGCAGCCAGCGGTAATCCGGCGCCCACCTTCATCGTCGCCGGCCAGCTGCCGACCGGTTTGAGCCTGAACTCGACGACCGGGTTGCTCTCGGGCACCCCGACAGCGGCCCACAGCTTCAGCTTCCGGGTGATCGCTTCGAACGGTGTGGGTTCGCCTGCCACGAGCCCGCTCATCACCATCACGGTGGCGCGGGCTCCAGCGACGGCCGCGACCCCGGCTGCGGCTGCGGCTGCCCCGAGCGCTCCCGCCCCCGACGCGGCCGCGACCTCGGCGGACGCAGGTGCTGCGATCAACCACAGCAACGACGTCGTGGCGCTGGTGGCTGACGACACCGCGGCCACCCGGACCTGGGTCCTGCGGCGCTATATCAGCACCGGGACGCCCGACACGAGCTTCGGGACGGGCGGCTCGACCGCCGCTTTCCCCGCGGCTGACAATCCAACCTTCGTCGTCGAGGCCCAAGACGGTAGCTACTACGTGACCGGAAACAGTGGCCAGTCGGTGTTCATCGGCCACGTGCTGGCCACCGGCGCCTTTGACCAGGCGTTCGGTACCGGCGGCTTCCTGGTCGGCCCGGTCGAGAGCTGCAAGCCGACCGGCGGCCAGATCCTCTTCTCGGGCGCCGACCTCTACGTGATAGCCATCGACGCCGATTTCGCCGCCTGTGGCCCGTCGCCTGCCATCGTGATGCGGTTCCACAACGGCGCCCCTGACCCCACCTTCGGCGTCGGTGGCGAGGTCAGGATCGATTCCGTCGGCGCCATGCGGGTGAGCGGCCCCAACGGTGGCGGTCTCCAGCCCTCAGGCCAGGTGCTGGTCGGCCTCAACGGCGCCGCGGCACCGGCCACCGCCAGCGCGGCGGTCACCAGGGTGAATCCCGCCGCCTCGGGACCCACCATCGAGGCATTCACCCAACTCACCGATGACAGCCATTTCGCGGCCGCTACCGTCGCCCCGAACCCGTCGGGGACCACCTACATCGGTCCCGTGGCCGCCACGGTCGATGGCGGGAACACGACTCACGTCTTCGCCACCGGGGCAAACCACGACCTGTTCGAGTTCAATCAGACCGGCGCCACGATGTGGTCGACTCCGATTGACCTGACAGCCACCACCACCGGGGCCCTGGCGGTGATTTCGGCGCCCAAGGCGATATTCGACGGCACCAACCTCAACGTCTTCGCCCTCGGCGCCGGCGGCGACCTGATCCAATACAAGAACAACGGCACCGCCGGTGCGTGGACCACGACCGACATCAATACCGTTGTCGGATCGGGATCGGCGCATGTCACCAATATCGATCCCCGCGTGGTCGGCGGCGTCGTCCACGTCTACGGCATTGCCGCCAACGGCGACCTCGTCGAGATTGTGAATGACAACGCTTCCGGCCACGCCTGGAACATCTACGACCTGACGGCAACCGGCGGCGGCGGCGTCACCATTGCCGGGGGCCCCTCCGGCCTCATTGTCGGCGGCGTTCCCCACGTCTATACCCGGGCCGCGTCCAACAACCATCTGGTCGAATACGTGGCCGACCACGCCCACGGCGTCGTGTGGAACGCCTACGACACGACCGCCTCGGCCGCCGCGGCGCCCGCCATCGCCGGCAATCCCGCGCCCGTTCTCATCGGAACGACGCCGCACATCTACACGGTCAGCGCAGTAAACGGCGACCTGGTGGAATATGCGGCCGACCACCTCAATGGGAGTGTGTGGAACGCCTACGACCAGACAACGGGCGCCGATGCGCCCAAGCCGGTGGGAAATATCTCGGTGGTGCTGATCGACGGAACCCCGTACGGGATCGGCCAGGCCATTCCCGAGGTCTGGGAAACCACGACCGCCGGCGAGCTCACCACCATCGTGGCCGACCACCGGTTGTCACACATCTGGAACGTCTACGACGTGACGGCCCTCTCGGGCGGTACCCAGGTCACCGGTGACCCGACGCCCATCGTCAACGGCACAACCGTCCAGGTCTTCGACCTCGGTAAGGCCTCAACCACCACGGGGTCTGCGGTGTCCGCGGCCAAGGCGGCCCCGGCCGCCGCGCCTGCGCCGACGACGTTCGCCTCCACCTGGCTGGGGGCCCGCTAGGCGCAACTTCCTGCCGAAGCGTTTCCAGCAGGATTGCACCTCTACGGTGCACTTCTGCTGGGGACCAGGCGGGGGGTTGCCGCCGGCCTCAGGCGTGTTCAGAGAATCGTGACCGTAACGGTGTAGTCGGCACCGGAACGGTCAACAAAAGCCCGGATCTCGTCATCGAGGGCCCTGCGATCGACAGGGCCCTCCTCACCGAAAAGTGCGATGGCTAGCTGTTGGTCGGTGACCTTGCAAGTACCGACAACCCGGCCGCCTGCCACGACCACCGGCGATATCCACCCGGCCGCCTGGCTCACCGCCGATCGGCGGGAGGCGGAGATAATGCGGGTGTCACCGGTACCGGGGGCCAGAATGTACTGGTCGAATGCGGGAAGGAGCCGAACCGTACTGGCTGCCCGGGCGGTAGAGAGGTCGTCGATATCGTCGGCGCGGGCATAAAGGTTCTCTCCCTCGACATCCACCAAGGTCAACCGGCCGCCGAGATGGTCGAACCAACCCCGCAACGACGCCTTCTTCGAGGCGCCCCGGCAAAGCCACTGGTCGAACGTGGCGGGGCTCGCCGGGCCGTGGGCGCCCAAATAGGCGGGAATGGCGACGGAGGCGGCGTCTTCGGGTGCGAGGAGTCCCGGCCAGTTGGGCAACCAGGTATCAGGCCGGGTAAAAGAGATCCGCCCTCCGGACGTTGGGCCGTGACAGATCACCCCCTGCCACGCCAGAGGTTTGAGCACTGCGCCCCAGCCGGACGCCACATGGTCGCCGAGCGCTTGGTCCCCGGTGCGATCCACGACACCGGCCACAAGTTCAGCTCGGGTCAACACCTTTCTGTCCAGCAGCTCGCGGACGACGCTCGTCAAGCGGTCCAGGTCAGCGAGGCTGAGAAACGTGCGCTGCCACGAATCCTTTTCCCAGCTCCTGGATGCCGCTAGCAGGGAAAGGTACGACGCCGCGTCGTCGGGGGCCAGCAAATGTAATGTGCCCCGCATCGCCCACGTCCGCAGCAAGGACCGCTCGGACAGGAGCTGTTCGACCTCGCCGGGCGGCGGCGACTGCTGGCGGCAGGAGATCGCGTTGGCGGCGCTGGACGCCACCTGGGCCTGCACACCGGCCAGCCGGCGGACGACTGCTACCGCGTCGCCCGTTGTCGGTTGCGTCAGCCACTGGCGTTGCATGCGCCACGCCAGGACCTGGTCCCACGTCAAGGCCACGGCACCATCCTCGCTCACGACAGGCCGATGGCGAGGCAGGGCGCCATACCGGGCGTCGAGGACAGCTTCGTGTTCTCATAGCGTCTCGGGGATGGCGCCCCTCGAATCGTTCCGGTGCAGGTGCAAGTCGCGCCCCGTCGGCCTTGGCTGATGCCGTCGGGTCAGGTCGAATCCTCCGGCCCGCGTTGGCGGGCTGTCGCTCGAGCGACGATCCGCCGCAGCCGGGTGGAGAACGTCCCATTGCTGGCCGGGGGCGTCGCCTTCTACGCCATGCTGGCTCTCGTTCCCGCGCTGGGCGCCGCGGTCTCCATGTACGGCTTGGTCGTCAGCCGGGCCCAGGTTGACCGCCAGATCACCTCCTTGGCTACGACCCTGCCACCCGAGGCCCGCCAACTCGTCCGCGCCCAACTGCAGACCGTCACCTCCAGCTCGTCTGGTGGCCTCGGTCTGGCCTTGGCGGTGGGCCTGTCGGTGGCGCTGTGGAGTGCGTCGAGCGGCATGCGTTGGCTCCTGACCGCCCTCACCGCGGCATATGGCGAGACCGAGACCCGGGGTTACGTCAGGCTGCGCCTGCGGGCGCTCATCTTGACCGTGGGGGTCATCGTGGCGCTCGGCGTCTCACTCGGTATCCTCCTTGCGCTTCCCTCGTTCTTCAGCCATATCGGTCTGGCGGGGGTGACCCGCTTCGGTGCCAGCGTTCTGCGATTTCCCGCCCTGGCGGCGCTCATGATCGTCGGGCTGGCCGTGCTCTACCGGTACGGCCCTGATCGCAGAGGCCCCCGCTGGCAGTGGATCACGTGGGGATCCTGCGTGGCCGCGACGATTTGGGTCGCGGGGTCGATCGGGCTTTCGCTGTATGCCACCAATGCCTCGAAGTTCCGCGCTGCCGGAACCTACGGCGCACTCGGCGCGGTGGTGGTCCTGCTGCTGTGGCTTTTTCTCACCTCTTTGGCGGTGATTGTGGGCGCGGTCGTCAACTCCGAGGTTGCTCAGGGGCGCTGGTAGCCGGGCGGGCCTCACCCCTGCACTCCACCGAATGGCGTTCGCACCTCCTCACTCCTGTCGTTCCGTTCCCGCCATTGTTCTCGCCTTCATGTGAAGAGCCGAGGGGTGGAGTTGCGTTGGAGTGTGAGGAAAATGGGGGCAGGAAGGGAGGGCTCCGGGACTAGCGTCTCGCTGTGACCGCCGCGCCCACCACCGATGTCAGAGCCGATCGGGCGGGTGTTCTGTCCGGGGTGGCGGCCTACTCATTGTGGGGATTGTTCCCACTGGTATTCCACCGCCTCCAGGCCGTTGGTGCCGTCGAGATACTGCTGCACCGGATCCTGTGGTCGTTTCTGGTCGTACTCGTCATCCTGGCCTGGCGAGGTCCTCGCGGTTGGCTACGGCCAGTGCTTGCCGACCGCCGCCAGATGGGCCGCCTTGCTATCGCCAGCGTGCTGATCGCCTGCAACTGGCTCCTCTACATCTGGGCGGTCAATCATGGCCATGTCGTGGAGGCGGCACTGGGCTACTACGTGAACCCGCTGCTGACGGTGGCCCTTGGCGTACTTGTTCTCAAGGAGCGTCTTCGATCGTTGCAGCTGGTCGCGCTTGGTTTCGGAGCAGCATCAGTGGCGGTATTGACGGTGAGCTTCGGCCGGCCGCCATGGATTGCTCTGGTCCTGGCGGTCAGCTTCGCCGGGTACGGATTCCAGAAGAACGCGGTGACCATCGGCTCGGCCCCGTCGCTCGCGGTCGAGACCGCGTTGCTCGCCCCCTTCGCCTTCATCGCCCTCGTCTTGGCCGAGGTGCAAGGCACTGCCGCCTTCGGCCACGGCTCAATCGGTCGAGATCTGGGGCTGGCCGCCCTCGGAATCGTCACCGCGGTACCGCTGCTCCTGTTTGCTTCCGCGGCCCGCCGGATCCCGTTGTCGATGCTGGGGCTGTTGCAGTACCTGACCCCCACCGGCCAGTTGTTGTGCGGTGTGTTGGTCCTGGGCGAGACGCTCCCACCGGCCCGCCTGGCGGGTTTCTCACTGGTGTGGATCGCGCTGGCGGTTCTCGGAGCCGACGCATTCGGGGCTCGGCGCGGCAGGAGCGCCGAATCACCCGCGATACCCACCCAGCTGCCGGTGTGACGCGGCGACCCTCGGCGGGCACATTGATGGGCCCAGCCGTGCGTCGAACGCGGCTATCTGCCGGCGGTCCGTAACCGGAGGTGGTCCGGCCCAGGGGTCGTGCCCGTAGGGGGTACCACCGGTAACTTCCGGTTCGCCACAACGCCCTCAAGCCGGTCTTCCACGCCAGACGCTCTGGTCGGGATCGTGGCTATTCCGGTCGAGCCACGCCTGGACTCTGGCCAGGTTGAAGCGGAGCCGGCCGCGGACCTTCGGGTACGGGATGCGATTCTCAGAAACGAGACGGCGGACATGGCGCTCGGTGATCTGGAGCGGTCCGGCCAGCTCGCCCAGCGTGAGCCAGGTGTGTCGGGAACGGGACTGGGTGGCATAGGGCACCTCCGGATAATTCTTGTCATCTACAAGCGGGCGCCCGATGGGCCAAAACGGAAACCGGAATTTCAAATTTTCGCGGCGCGGTCGCGCCCCGCCGCTCAAGCCGATTCTGCGCTCAGATGCCGCCCCCCATATTCACGGTTCGAGGTCGTGAGTAAGCAGGCCATGAGTCCTAGGACAAATTGCCCGGCTGGCCGGGACCTGGCCCCATGACAACGGGACACCGGTGGCTTCACTCTGACGGAGGGCACAAGGCCCAGACAGAAGCGGTGGGAAACGCCCGGGATCATCCAAGCGGCAAGCACCGCACCCAAATCGTTGGAGACAGGAGCGACATATGAAGAAGTTCACTACTGCGATGGCGACGGTGTTGCTCACCGGCGTGGTGGCCCTGACAGGGTTGGCTGGCAAAGCCTCGGCACAGCCCTCTGGGGGCACCGAGCGGTTCACGATCATCTTGACCAGCAACGCCGGTCGCGGCCCGGTCATTGCCAACGGCGCCTTCTCTGCTGTCGGCACCGACGTGGAGCAGCCGAGCAATGGCCCCACCGGTCAAGGGACCCTCACCTTCCCGAACGGGACTGTGACGCTGATCCACACTGACAATCCCGGTCCCTCCGGGACGTTCAATAGCGTCACCTGCGTTAGTCGTTTCAGCGGCACCGGCACCTACGTAATCAGCAACGGCACCGGCGCCTACGCTGGAATCAGCGGCAACGGCTCGTACCACTTCAGTGGATTCGCCGTCGGTGCCCGCACCCCAAACGGCTGCAGCGACGCACCTATCGCTTTCCTCGCGGTCACCCGGGGTGGTGGCCCGGTTTCGTTCTCCGCGTAGCCGATCGCGGCTTCGCCGGGCCGCGACATAACTGGCCCGGTGAAGCCGCGTTCACCGACGGCTCCGATCGGATGGCTCAGATACAGGAAGGGGTGACATGCCGTCCAACCCTGATCTCAGTAGTCAGCCCCGCCGCACCAGCCGCGCTCCCCAAGTCAATCAACAGCTGCCGGTGGCATCACCCGAGATGCCGCTACAAACTGGTCCCGTGGAGGACGCCCCAGCAGCATCGGTCGCTGGCGGGGGCCTCCGCCCGACCGCCTGGCTGGGCCCAGCGCTCGGGGCGGCGATCGTCCTGGCCGCACTGGCGCTGCCCCCGCTGCTGTCGTGGCCCGTGAACCACACGAACCCGTTAGGGGCACTGCGCGTCCTTTCCCTCCCAATCGTAGGAATGTTCTTGACTGGCCGCCGCCGCGGGGGACCAGTCGGTTGGCTCCTCCTCATCGGCGGCCTGGCTCAGTTCGTTACCGGCGCCGTACAACCTGACCCCCACCTGGTGGCTCCCGGCGACGTGACCGCGGCCTGGTTGGGGGTGCTCATCAGCATTTGCTTCACCCAGTCGTTCGTGGCGTTGGCCGCCGTGGTGGCATTGTTCCCCGACGGCCGCCTTCCGGGACGCCGTTGGTGGCCGCTCATGGCCGTTGCCGCCATTGCCTCGGTCTTTTTCGCAGTGACCGCCCTGATCCCATGGGCCGTCAGGGGCGTCTGCAATTGCGATGCGAAGGGACATGCGCTGACCAACCCGATCGGCATCCACGCCCTCGCGTCGCTGGCGGTGCTGTTTCCCGTGGCCATGCTCCTGGTGGCGATCGTGGTTGTCGGTGGCATCGGGGCCCTCGTCGTTCGGTGGCGCCGAGGCGACCCCACCGAGCGGACCCAGCTGGCCTGGGTCCTGTGGTCGGTGGGGATGTGCGCCGCCGTCTCGGCGGCGGCGGCCCTCGTCCAGGCCGTATCCCCTTACCGCCCGTGGCTCGACACCGTCATCTTGGTCCCATGGACGCTGCTGGTGCCGTTGGCCATCGCCGTGGCCGTCTCCCGTTTTCGGCTCTACGACATCGACTTGGTCGTAAGCCGCTCCCTCACCTACGGGACGCTCATCCTCTCCCTGGCAGGAATCTACGCCGCCACGGTGGCCGCCGCCGGAACCCTGCTGGCGGGCGCCGTACCGTCGCTCGCCGCGGCAGTGCTGGTGGCGGTGTGCCTTGCACCATTGCGGGACCGGCTGCAACGGACCGCCAATCGACTGGTGTACGGACAGCGCGATGAGCCTTACCAGGCGCTGGCCAGCTTGGCGTTGCGTCTCGAGGGCCAGATCCCCCCCGCCCAGGTTGTCGCCGCCGTTGTCGACGGGGTCGCCAAAGCCCTGCGACTGCCGTACGTGGCTTTGAGCGTTCCCCGCCCGGGCCAGCCGGACCTGGTGGCGGCACGCGGCCAAGCGGGCAGCGAGGTGTTCGAGGCCGAACTAGTCCACCGAGACCAGACCGTCGGTCGCCTGGCCGTGTCCGCTGATCGCGGGCAACGACTCCGGGGGCGCGAGCAGCGCCTCTTGCTCGACTTGGCGCGCCACGCCGCCGCGGTCATCGCCTCGGCCCGCCTCGCCGTCGAGCTCGAGGAGTCGCGGGATCGTCTCGCCGCGGTGCGCGAGCAGGAACGCCGGCGGATCTGGAGCGAACTACACGACGGTCTCGGCCCCCTGCTCACCGGGGTGTCGTTCGGCTTGGAAGCAGCCCGCAACCAGGTGCGGGGCCACCCGCCCGCCGAACAGCTGCTCGGCGAGCTGGGCGGCCAAGTACGCGACGCCATCGGCGACGTTCGCCGCATGGTGCAGGAGTTGCGCCCACCGGCATTGGCCGAACTCGGACTCGGTGCCGCCGTCGACCGCCAAGCCGCAGCCCTGGCTGGCGCGGCCGGGTTCGAAGCCGACGTGCGCACCAGCGGTCGATTCGACATGCTCCCGGCCCCGTTGGAGCTCGCCGCCTATCGCATCGCCACCGAGGCTGTTACTAACGCCGCCCGCCACGCCAAACCCAAACACGTCACCGTGCGAATCGACGCCACCGACGACGCCGTGAGAATCGAGGTCACCGATGACGGCATCGGGCTCGGCGACGGGCATCGTCCCGGAGGAGGTCTAGCCACCATGCATCAACGAGCCATCGAACTAGGTGGCACCTGCACTATCACCCGTGACCCCCGGGGCGGCACCATCGTCGCCGCCACCCTCCCCCGCGACGGCCATGACACCTGAGTATCCCGTCCGGGTGCTCATCGTCGACGACCATCCCGTCGTCCGATCCGGTCTACGAGCCTTGCTCCAATCCACACCCGGCTTCGATGTCGTCGGAGAGGCCGGCGACGGACGCCAAGCAGTGAGCATCGCGGCCGACACGCAACCCGACGTCATCGTCATGGACCTCTACCTGCCCGAGATGGACGGCGTCGCCGCCACCAGAGAGATCATGAGGCACCAACCCGCTCCCGCCATCTTGATGCTCACCATGGCCGACGACGACGCCTCACTTGTCGACGCCCTCCAAGCCGGTGCCCGCGGTTACATCCTCAAAGGATCCCAGCCCTCCGAACTCCTCCACGCAATCCAAACCGTCCTCGAAGGCGAAGCCGTCTTCACTGGTCAGATGGCCGCCCGGCTACCTGCCCTGCTCAGCACCAAAACCGGCGGGACCCCACGGGCGTTTGCCCACATGACCGAACGCGAACGAGAAATCCTCGACCTCATGGCCCGAGGCGAACCCAACCCCGTTATCGCCCGCAGGCTTGGCATCCGGCCCAAGACCGTCCGCAACCACGTCAGCAACATCTTCACCAAACTCGGCGTCGACGATCGCACCGAAGCCATCCGCCGAGCCCGCGACCAGGGACTCGGCACCTAGAAGCAAGACCAACGAACCGACTACCGGTAACTCCCGGTTACGCCCCGCACCCGCCCTGACCAGCGCTTTTACCGGTCCAGGCAGTGGGGCTAGATGGACTCGAACCATCGACCTCAGCATTATCAGTGCTGTTGTCTTGGAGGCGTGCATGCCCGCTGACCTGCTGTTTTACGGTCGAACGACGTCCCTCAGGAGGGCTCCGTGCCCGTTCCGTGCCCGTTCCCATCGGACAATGCCGGTCGGAACCGGTTCTCAAGGGCCATCGCGGCCTCCCGGTCGGCACCGTCGCTGACGCGGGAGTAGAGCTCCATCGTCAGCCGGGAACTGGCGTGCCCGGCCCGGCCCTGCATCACTCTCGGATGCACGTTCTCATCGACCAGGGCCGTCATGGCGACATGGCGGAGTGCCTGGAAGGTGAGCGACGGGTCGAGCCCGGCTCGTTGCACCGCAGGCCGGAACGTTCGCTCTCCGAAGCGGCGCCGGAGGATGCCTCCTCTCGGTCCGACGAAGACCAGTTCCCCTCGGTCGGCGCCCGACCTGTACG
The DNA here is from genome assembly GCA_963851105.1 of uncultured Actinomycetota bacterium. GTDB lineage: Bacteria > Actinomycetota > Acidimicrobiia > Acidimicrobiales > Palsa-688 > DATARN01. The sequence continues at coordinate 16,747 of CAWKNP010000012.1, read as the reverse complement.
CGGCGAGATGACGAGCCAGCTCGTCGATTAGGAACGGTGGCGCCGTGATCGTCCTCAGACTGCCGGCGGTCTTCGCCTGGCCAGGGACCACCTGGACCTGGCCGGCGACTTCCTCGACCGTCTGGGCGACTCTGACGGTCCGGCGCATGAAGTCGGCGTCGCAGAGCCTGAGCGCGATCGCCTCGCCCCATCGAAGCCCCAGGACGCCTCCAACGAGCACCAGCGCCCGGTACCGGCCGACGATTGCGTCGGCCAGGCGGAGAAGCTCCTCGGCGGTCAGCGGCGTCCGCTCCGGAGGCCGAACCTTCGGGAGGGCGACCTTCCTTGCAGGCGACCGTGCGATCAGGTCTGCGTCTACCGCGGCGTTGAAGACGGCTCGGACGGCGGCGACGTCGCGAGCGAGGGTCGCCGGGGAGCAGTGGCGGCCACGCTCGTCGACGGCAGCCTGGACGTGCATGGGGGTGATGGAAGCCAATGGGCGGAAGCCGAGGTGCGGCGTGAACGCGTCGAGGCCTTGGCGATCCCGAGCGATCGAGTTGGCCCGCTTGCCGGGACGACCGAGCCACTCCTTGGCCCACTCGCCGAACGTGATCCGCCCCGCCCGAGGATCGACGTACTGGCCGCGAGCCATGTCGGCCTCGACCATGACGAGCCATCGGGCCGCGTCCCCCTTCGAGGCGAACGTCTCCGGCGCCGGCACATCATCGCCAGACCCATCTGGATAGCGGGCCTGCCATCGTCCTGATGGCAGCCTTCGGATCCGACCGAATCGACGACGTGAAGTCATACTCTTCCTCCTTGCCGGTGCCGGCGATGAAGGGTCTGGTGGGGGTCGCCTGCAGCGATCCCGATCTCACGCCAACTGAAGCCGGCCCTCCGGGCTGCCTTGATCGCAGCCTCGAGTCGGTCGTGCGCGTTCACCACCATTGTGGCGACTTCGGCCACCATCCGCAGCTGGCTGGTCGAGTCTTCGACCTCGGGATCGTCCGTCTCAATCTCAGACAGTGGCGGTGGCGTCTCGATTTGGGACGGGCATCTCGGTGTCTCGATTTGAGACTTGACCGGCCGAGGAAGGTCGAGGTCGAAGAGGCGCAGCGGCTCAAGCCGGTCTTCCACGCCAGACGCCCTGCTCGGGATCGTGGCTATTCCGGTCGAGCCAGACCTGGACGCGGGCCAAGTTGAATCGGAGCCGGCCGCCGACCTTCGTGTACGGGATGCGATCCTCGGCAACGAGACGGCGAACGTGGCGCTCAGTGATGTGGAGCAGTCCGGCCAGCTCGTCGATCGTGAGCCAGGTGTGTTCGGGGACGGGATTGGGTGGCACAGGGCACCTCCGGATAGTTCTTGTCATTTACAAGCGGGCGCCGGATGGGCCAAAACGGAAACAGCAATTTCAAGGATTTCGCCCGGCGGTCGCCGCCCTCTCCACGGACCAACGCCGCTTCGACCGCCCCTGAGCCGCGTCGATGAGTGCAGCAAAGTCGCTCGAAAAAGGGGCCTGAGCTGCGGTGGTGACATTTGCGGTGACATTGGAGCGGGCACTACATAGGTGCACTTGCTACTGAATGATTGTTCATGGCACGACGTGTCCTAGCAGCACACGTTTCGCGTGAGCTGCAAATGTGCTGTCGCGAACTTCCCCTCCACGACCGACCCCAAGCTTGCTCGCCGTCCACCCCCCATCGATTTCGCCCGCACCATCCCCTCCACCACGACCACGACCACGACCAAGACAACCACGACCACGACCAAGGCAACCACGACCACGACCACGACCACGACCACGACCACGACCACGACCACGACCACGACCATCATTGCCACCGCCCCTCGACCTCTACCACCACCACCTCCGCCACCGCCGTCACCCTCACCACGACCAACCCCGCCACCACGACCACCCCCGCCACCACGACCACCCCCGCCAATACGACCACCCCCGCGCCACTAGCCATCACCCGCGACCCCACCGTCACGCCTCGACCACGACCACCACCGCCACCGCCACCGCCACCGCCACCGCCACCGCCACCGCCACCGCCACCGCCACCGCCACCGCCACCGCCACGATCACCATCGGCGACCACGAGCCCAACGTCACGTCACCCGACACGACCAACAGCAGCTGCCGAGACGCCCGACTTGCGGATGCCTCCCCTCACTCGCCGTTTGTCCACTCTGACCTTCGGCCATTCACTGCAACCCTCTGTGTCTGTGAGGTGTCACACCGCCTCGGCATACTTGGCACTGGACGGGCCGAATCAGGACCCGCCTGGCTCTCGAACAGCAGCCTGACTACGCCGCTCCAACAATTTCACCGGCGTCTGCCGAAGACGCGCTGATCCCCGGCCCACCGGCCACCAGGCAGTTATGGTGCCCGTGAGACCGATGATCCACCCGCATCGACGACGAACGCCCTATAATCGAACTGACGTTCGTAGGTGGTCGTCGCCATGGTTTCCCCACGTCAACTGTCACTTATCGAGGTCCGCCCGGTGACGCTCACTGAACTCACCCGAGATCCGGGCTCGGACTACGGCGAGGTGTTCACCCGTCGCTGGATCGTCGAACTGATCCTCGATCTGGTCGGGTACACCGAGGACCAGGATCTCGCAGCCCGGCGACTGGTCGAGCCGTCATGCGGGATGGGCGCGTTCCTAATCCCGGCGATCGATCGTCTGATCGCGTCGTGCCGCCGACACGGACGAGGGCTCCGCTCGCTCGAAGGAGCCATCCGGGCCTTCGACCTGCTCGACGCCAACGCCGAGCGGGCCCGGAAGGCCGCTTCCGAGCGTCTAGAGGATGCCGGGCTCGACCACGTCTCAGCTGTGGACATCGCGTCAGCCTGGGTGACGACCGACGACTTCTTGCTGGCCCACCATGAGTCCGGCTCAGCGCACTATGTCGTCGGTAACCCGCCCTACATCCGGTTGGAGAACGTCGACCCTGAGGTCATGGACGCTTACCGGCGCCGGTGCACGACGATGCGGGGGAGGAGCGATATCTATGTCGGCTTCATCGAACTCGGCTTGGAGCTGCTCGCCTCTGAGGGAAGGCTCGGCTACATCTGCGCCGACCGATGGATGCGCAACCAGTACGGCGCCGATCTGCGGTCGCTAGTCGCCGCCTCGTTCGCGGTCGACACGGTGCTCACCATGCACGACGTGGACGCCTTCGAGGACGACGTGTCGGCCTACCCCGCCGTCGTCGTGTTGCGCAATGGACCGCAACGGCGAGCGGTCGTGGCGGACGCGAAGGCTGCATTCGGTGAGCCGGACGCCAACAAGTTGTCCCGGTGGGTCCGCCGCCCGCGGCGCCTGGCGCTGTCAACGCCGAGCGTCGAGGCGTCACGGCTTGATTCGTGGTTCGACGGTCGTGACCTCTGGCCGACGGGCAGTCCAGCCCAGCTCGCCCTCGTCGCCGAACTGGAGGCGAAGTTCCCGCCGCTTGAGGATCCGCGCACGGGCACAAGAGTGGGTATCGGCGTGGCGACCGGGTGCGACGACGTATACATCACGAAGGACCCAGAGTTGGTCGAGAGTGACCGCCTCCTTCCACTTCTGCAGGCCACCGACATCACCGACGGCCATGCGTCCTGGTCAGGTGGCTACCTGGTGAACCCGTGGGACGACGCCGGGCTCGTCGACCTCGCCCGGTACCCACGACTTCGGGACTACCTGACCACCGACGCCACTCGGCTCCGGGGCCGGCACACGGCCCGGAAGAATCCTGGGCAGTGGTACCGCACCATCGACCGCGTACATGCCGAACTGCAGAGCCGGCCAAAGCTCGTTCTGCCGGACATCAAGGCCGCCTCCCACCCGGTCCTCGATGATGGCCGGTTCTACCCGCACCACAATCTCTACTTCGTCGTGAGCGATCAGTGGGATCTCGACGTGCTCGGTGGCCTATTGCTGTCCGATGTCGCGAACCTCTTCGTCGGGGCCTACTGCGTGAAGATGCGGGGCGGCTGCTACAGGTTCCAGGCCCAGTATGTACGGCGTATCCGTGTCCCTGTACCCGAGTCGATATCTCTGTCCGATCGACGAGCGCTGGCATCGGCCTTCTCGGCTCGGGACGTCGAAGCGGCCACGGCTACTGCTCGGAAGCTCTACGGCATCCGGGACCTTGAACGACTTCGGTGACGTGCGATTGAGGCTTCGTTGACGCCACCTCCGGTCGCGCCCCGAAGGCCGAAGGCAGTCCTTCTGTCGAATCCCTATTGCAGGCCGCTTCTTTCGATGTACGACCGGCTGACCGTCAGCAAAGCGACGAGTTGGAATCAGGTCGAGGCGGATTTCTTGGCAGCGATGTCGCTGTTCGACAGTGGACTTCCGGCCGTGCTTGAAGGGAACGAGGAGGATAAGAAGCGGCAGAGCAAGGAGCTCAGTGCGGCTATCCAGAACGGCAAGGGCGACTGGTTCAACAACGTCCTCGCCGATCTTCTGGAGACCTGTTCGGGCATCGAAAGGCTGTACGTCCGCCGTCGTGTTCCAGGTCTGATCATCCCGGAGCACAACCTCGATGGCGTGTATCCAGGCGACGAGACTCGTGAGATCGAGTTTCTCCTCGAGGCGAAGATGATGGGCACTCCGAAGCATGCCAATAGCCCCGGAGAGAAGGCGGCGGGAAGGGCGGGGTCGGCGGACACGAACAAGCGGGTCAAGGAGCTGGCCTTCAAGTCGATCGACCTGAAGGGCGAAGCCGCCCGGCGGCTCACCATGGTCGGCATGGCACCGACTGCCGGTGGAGCTGGCGGCGGTGATCTGTCCACCTGGCTTCACGGAAGCCGTCCCCGCATCTACTTCTTCATGGGCGTGCGCGTACTCGGCGACACCGACTTCGCAGCCGTCGTCCGATGGGCTGAGACCGCGGCCCAGGTGGTCGACGCAGTGGGCCTCTACTGCTACGCGCCGGCGCCGGGATCGTTCACCACGTATCGCCGCCACGCTGGAATCCCGACAGCGTACGAACTCGAGCGTGTCCTGTACCGGGCTTGCACCGAGCTCCACGGCCTTAGGACAGCCCCGCCTCCGCCCATCCCACACGATGTAGAGCCGAGCGCAGCAACACGAGCTGAGGAGCTAACAGAAAGGGTAACCCGCACCGATTAACGACGATCGGCAATTCGCGAAACTACGCTATCGGAGGGAACGACACCGACCTGTTCCCGTGAGCAGCGAGTTTTCCGCGCCTGGGACCATCCGTGATATCGCTACGGTGGCGGGACATAGCCTTCTTGCTCAAGCGCATCGTGCGTTGCGCAGCGAATTTGGTGTCGGCGTGTTCTTGTCAGCGAGTAGGACGACCTCTGCGCGGGGAATCAAACCGTTCGTCACCGCTTCACCTCGATCTCCTCCTGGGTCCTGGCGCCACCGCTGCTATGACGGCTCGTACGAAGGCGACGTTGGCGGGCTGCAAGGGGTCGGCACATCCGGAAGGACGGATGCCTCGTCGAGCTTATCGGCCAGTCGGTCGCCCTCCGCGACCACCGCGTCTGCCAAATCCTGGTCTAGGTAGTACGTAGCCCATCTCTTGACGGCCGCGAGGTGCGAGACCAGGGCGATCCGTAAGTTGCGTTCGATCGCATCCATTTGCATGACCATGACGTTCCGCGCGACCACGGTCTGCCCTTGGCGCTCTTGAGCGAAGAATACGTTGGGGTGCGAAAAGCCGCTGAGACCGGCGTATACGGCCGGCGATTGCGGGTGCCGATCGAGCGCATACGCCACGGCCCCGGTGTAGTTGGGGTAGGTCTCGCCGTTCACGCTCCACGCCGACAGGTCTTTCTTCTCGCCATTGGTATCGACCGTGTATCGGGCGTGGACGCGGGTTCGGTGTTGTCCACGCCAATGCCGAAGCTCCGTCCGAGTCTCCTCGGCAGCATCGACGAGAGACAGGGCCTCTGCGTAGTGGTGCGCACAGACACCGAGTTCCAACTGGGTCCGAGCGGAGCGCTGCGAAGCGGTCGCTTCAGGATCAAGGATCCAGCAGACACGCCCACACCGTTCGAGAACGGCGCGGATCAGGGGGTCGAGCGTCGCGTGGACCGCCCTGTTCTTCAGGAGCAGCGCCAACACCGTCAGCTGATGAGACGCCTCCGCCAGATAGCTGACGACGATTCGTCCCAGCCATCCAGCGGGGTCCTCGTCCCCGTTCTCGCGCATCCACTCTCGGGCTTCGACCGCGAACGGTCGCGAGGAATCAAGTTGTGCCTCACGGTCCAGCCGGTCGGGAGGACAGTCGAGGAATAGTTTTGGCTGGCGGTCGCAACAATCTGCGAGAACCTCGAAGATGTCGCGTGAGCGCGTGCTCATATGCGGGCTCCAGCTCGAGCGTCTTCGGCGGGCGGGAGGAGCCAGTGGCGGCCAACCGACCAGCCGAGGAAACGGCGCCCTGTCGCGCCCGCGTGGCCGGTGGTGTCGAACTGACCTCCGTCGAGGACAGCGTCGAGCCCGTCGATGACCGCTGCGAACCGCGCACGCCACTCGTCAGACTCCGACCCAGCGCGGGACCTCAGCCCGTCGATGGCCTGGCGTTGGGTGTTGGTGTCGACGAAGGAGAGGAAGAAGAGGGCCTGGCGGAAGGCGTAGGCGGTGTTCTTGAGCATCTGGAGCTGCGAACGCCAGGAGTCGTAGCGGGTGGTCTGCTCCTTGACGATCCAGCCGAACGCTGCGGTGGCCCACCCGGCTCCTGAGTCCGACACGCGGCTGGTGAGGGCCAGGCGGTCCACAAGAGGCGCGAGGTTGTGGGTAGTGAGGATCTGGCTCTGCTCGATCACGGTGCCGTTGCGAGCGACGAAGTTGCCGTCGCCGAGAGCTGCCTCACCTGCGCGTTCGTTGCAGACCTGGGTGAAGTCGACGGCGGTCTTCTTGCCCCAGCGGGTCTTCACCCGTTCCGTGACCCATGATGTTCGCTCGTCGATAGCCGGCCACGCTGTGGCCGGGGGCAGGTCGAAGTAGCGGGCGTAGAGGCTTCCCGCCATGACGTCTGCGGCGACTGCGGCGGCCTTTCTCCACTTGAGCGTAAAGCTACCCATGAAGATGTCGGCGGCGACCTCCTCGACGAAGGGGATTTCGACCTCTGCTTGCTTCGCGAGCGCCGTCAGTTCGCGGACCAGCGGGTTCGGGAGAATCGTTTGGGGGAAGGAGCTGAGGGCGAGCAGGCACGCATGGCGCAGCGTGTCGTGGGCCTTGACGCCTGAGTCCGCACGGCGCTGACGGAAGGGTTCGACGGCCTTCACCCATGGGAGTTCGTCGATCTGGACCTGATGTTCCAGGTTGAGTAGCAGGAGCGACCGGCGGTGCCGGAACGCGGCGTAGGTGCGGCCATAGAGCTCACGCAGCTTGGGATCATCGAACGCGCCGGCGGCGACGTGAGAAGTGATCTGCGGGAGCACCTCGGCGAGCACCTCACTCGACGAAACAACGCGTCGCTCTATGAGCTCCTCGATGGGCGCTTCGAGCGCTCGCTCGAGCTTGCGGACGAGCGACTCCGGCACCCGCACCTCTCGATCGGTCGGAGCGTCGACGTTCACGGGCGCCAAGAGGCGGTTCAGATCGGCGATGCCACCGTTCTTGGGGATGGGCGCGAGTCGCTCAACGAGCACATCAGCGACCTGCTTGTGGGTCGGGCGTGAGGCCCACTCGTTCTGTGCCAAGCGCAGGGCCGCGAGCGGCTCGGAGTCCGGCTCACCCCAGCGCGCAACCGACCGCCGCAACGCCATCCGGACCCGACCGACATCGCGGCCCGTGAGCGCGCGGCTGTCCGTCTCGCACCGCTCTAAGGCGTCGCGGAGGATGAAGAAGTTGCTCCGCGGCTTGCGGTGCTCGCCGCACAACTGTGACGCGTGTTCGGCGGCCCAGAAGTCGGACAGCCAGCCTGCGCGCCGCTCCGTCCAATCTGTCGGCCAGGTTCGGCATGGCCAGTCGTCCTCGACCGTGTCGAGCCAAAGTGGGACGAGCCGGTCGTAAAGGGGCAGCCACGTCCCGATCGCTTCGTTCATGGCGGCGACCTGGGGCTGCACCGTGACACGGGCGAGCTGGGCCGAGACGTCCCCGGCCGAACGTAGATGCACGACGGCGCCGCTCGCCGGCGGTCTGTCGGTCTCGACCGGGTAGAAACGAAGCCGGTCGATCAGCGGGTACAGCTCCGCGACGAGGTCAAGGGCGAGAGCGTCGTGACCGTTCTCCACCAGCCACGCCGCGACCAGGAGGGCGCCGTGCTCCGGGACGTCGACCGCGTACTGGCCGCCATCGAGGACCGCAGCGAGGTGTTCGAGCCCGTCGTCGGTGAGGAACCACGCGTTGAGTCGCGCCCGCTCACTGCCCACGTTAACTGCCGCCGGCAAGCGCTCGAGCAGCACCCGCTCGTCATCGGCGAGCGGACCCTCAGCGACGTAACGACCCGTCGCGAAGCCGCCATGCGCGACTTCGAGCGTCACCCACGCGGGTGTATCTGCGACCGGCGTACGCGAGCCCACATCGAGCGTCCCCGAAGCCATCCCACGAAGGACCGCTTCCCACACCTGCGCCTTGGCCTCGGCGCGTCGGCGGGTCTCGGGGTCCGGATGGTTCGATGCTGTCTCGATGGCGCGCTGAAGCCGGCCGAGTGCGTACAAAGGCGATGCCGCCATCTCTTCTTCGCGTCCGGGATCGCCGTCCATAGACATGGAGGCAGGGATCGAACCTGCGCCCTCCCGGTTAGGAGCCGGGTGCTCTGACCGCTGAGCTACTCCACGAGCACCACCATGCTACGAGGAGCCACCTGGCCGAGTTCGGACTTCGGCAGGCACGGGCGCTCGGCGAAACGAGACATGGAGGCAGGGATCGAACCTGCGCCCTCCCGGTTATCAGCCGGGTGCTCTGACCGCTGAGCTACTCCATGGACAGGGGAAAGGCTACGGTCCCGACCGCGGGAGAACCGGCGTCACGCGCGTGCCGCGGTCGACGCTCCGCAGCGAAGACCGCTCGGTGATCGATGTGCTGCAAGAACACCGTCCTACGGATCCGCGGCTTGCCGAGCGGCGACACGGGCGCGACCTTCGGGCCAAGACCCGGACCTGGGCGTCCGCTGCCGACGTCCGCACAACGTCGTGCCCGCTGCGTGCCCGTAGTACGGGCACGAACGGGTCAATAGGGGGTACTACCGGTAACTCCCGGTTCCGCCTCGCAGCGCCCTGACCTGCACTTATACCGATCCAGGCAGTGGGGCTAGATGGACTCGAACCATCGACCTCAGCATTATCAGTGCTGCGCTCTAACCAGCTGAGCTATAGCCCCGGGGGACCAACCTTCGGGAGGGGCAGCATACCGTGCCCGCTTCGCCGGTCACCGGGCGTTACTCGGGTGGGCCGGTGTCCTCGAGGACGATGAACTGGACGCCGCCGACCACGTCGCTGATGAGGTTGTAGAGGAGGGCAGCCAGGACATTGGCGCCCGTCGCCAGGAGGACGAGGACCCCGCCGCCGAGCACCGCCGACTGGAGAACTGCCGAAGGCCGGAAGGTGAACTTCTGCAGGTCGAAGATGGAGCGGATGAACTTCTCGACGCTCTTGATGACGTTGAAGGCGTCGGCGATGTTCCACAGTACGACGCCGGCAACCATGAACACGAGGAACACGCACAGATAGAACAGGATCGACATTTTGAGGACGGTCCACACGTCGATCTTGCGGACGACTCGCCGAGTGCGCCGGCCGGTGACGACTCGGGGGCCCGTCTGGCGGCGGGTGCTACCGGCGCCTCGCCCGACGCGGAGTCCGGGTGCGACGGCGGTGCCCACCGGAAGCGTCGCCGGACCGGCCGGGGCCGAGCGGCGAATGTCGGGGGCCACGGCCGGGACCGCAGCGCCCGGTGGAGCCCCCCCGGCACGGCGGGCCGGGCGTAGCGGGGAGCCAGAGGAGCGGGTGCCAGGCGACGGGCGCGGCGGCGCTACAGGGGGTGCACCGGCTATGTGGGCCATCGGCGCACCGCCCGATCCCCCTGATCCCTTCGGCGCCCCCGATCCTCCCGGCTCCCCAACCACATCGGAGCCATCGGAGCCATCGGGGCCGCTGGAGCCGTTGCGTGCCACTCCCCCGTCGCCGGCAGGGGCGACAGGGGGCGGTGTCGGCTGGGTGGTGCCCGAACTTTGGCCTTCGACCGCAGGCTGAGGGCCTGAGGCCATTACGTGGCTTCCTCGACGAGGACGGGCGCTACCGAGGTCACCGCCTGGCCGGGATCGAGGCTGACGACTCGCACGCCGGTTGCGTCTCGGCCCTGACTCGAAATCCCACGCACTGGCATACGGGCCATCACCCCCGACGAAGAGATCACCAGGATCTCATCTTCGATGCCCACCATGAAGGCACCCATCACTTTTCCTCGCGCCGTGGTGAGCCTCATGCCCCGCACCCCAAGGCCGCCGCGGTTCTGCCGGTTGAAGTGATAGAGCTGCGTTCGCTTGCCGAAGCCGGCATCAGTGACCATCAAGATGCTGGCATCGTCGCGCGCCGGATCGAGCGAGACCACTTCGTCGCCCTCACGCAGCGCCATGCCCCGTACCCCGGCGGCATCGCGGCCCATGGCCCGCACGTCGTCCTCGCTGAAGCGGATCGTCATACCGAGCCGGGAGACCATGAAGATGTCGTCGCTCCCCGAGGTCTGGATGACCCCCACCAGCTCATCGTTTTCCCGCAGGTTGATGGCGATGAAACCCTCGCGGCGGGACTTGTCATACTCCGCGAAGTTCGTCTTTTTGACCTGCCCCGCCCTCGTGGCGAAGAACAGGTAGCGATCGTCGGGAAAGTCACGGGTATCGATGAGAGCTTCGACGCGCTCGCCGGGCTCGAGGGGCAACAGGTTGACCAGCGCGGTCCCTCGGGCGGTGCGTTCCTTGACGGGGACTTCGTAGGCGCGGAGCCGGTACACCTTGCCCCGGTTGGAGAAGAACAGCAGGTGGGCGTGGGCGGTGGTGTGGATGACCTGTTTGACCAGGTCCTCCTCCCTCAGGTTGGCGCCCCGGACACCCCGTCCGCCCCGGCCCTGGGTCCGGAACGTGCTGGCGGGGACTGCCTTGATGTACCCCACCCGGCTCATGGTGATGACGATGTCCTCGTCTTCGATGAGGTCCTCGACACTCATGTCGCCGTCGTCGTAGGTCAGGATTGCCCGCCGGGGCGAGGCGAACTTGGCCCGGACCTCGCCGAGCTCGTCTTTGATCACGCTGCGCAGGCGTTCCTCGTCGCCGAGGATGGCCTCGAGCTCTCCGATGATCACGCGCAGCTTGGCCAACTCGCCCTCGAGGTCGGCGCGGCCCAGGCGGGTCAGCCGGCTGAGCGTCATATCCAAGATGTGCTCGGCCTGGATCTCGCTGAACTCGAACGGTGCAATCATCAAGGCGCCACGGGCCGCCGCCTTGTCATCGGACCCCCGGATGGTGGCGATGATGGCGTCGATCATGTCCAGCGCCCGGATGAGGCCCTCGACGATGTGCGCCCGGGCCTTGGCCTTGTCGAGGCGGAACTGGGACCGCCGCCGGATCACGTCGACCTGGTGAGCGACGTAGGCCTGCAGCATCTGGACCAGATTGAGCGTCCGGGGCACGCCGTCGACCAGCGCCACCATGTTGACCCCGAAGCTCGTCTGCAGCGGCGTGTGCTTGAACAGGTTGTTCAACACCACGCTGGCGTTCGCATCGCGCTTGAGGCCGATGACGATCTTGGTGTCGATGCCCGCCGAATAGTCGTCGACGCTGCGGATGCCCTCGAGCTCGCGGCTGTTGACCAGCTCCGCGATCTTCTCCTGGATCCCCTTCGGGCTGCCCTGGTAGGGCAACTCGGTCACCACGATGTGGGTGCCGGTCTTGGTCTCCTCGATCTCGGTCTTGGCCCGCATCCGGATGGAACCCCTACCGGTGCGGTAGGCGTCCATGATCCCGGCGCGCCCGAGGATAAGGGCGCCGGTCGGGAAGTCGGGGCCCTTCACGAAATGCATAAGGTCGTCGGGCGTGGCGTCGGGGTGGTCGATCAGGTGAATGGTGGCGTCGATGACCTCGCCCAGGTTGTGGGGAGGGATATTGGTGGCCATGCCGACGGCGATGCCCTGGCTGCCGTTGACCAGCAGGTTCGGAAAACGGGCCGGCAGTACCGTCGGCTCGTCTTCCTCGTTGGTGTAGTTGCGGCCCATATCGACGGTGTTCTCGTCGATTCCCTCGAGCATGTACATCGCCAACGGGGACAGCCGGCACTCGGTGTACCGCTCAGCGGCGGGTGAATAGTCCGGGTGGCCGTAGTTGCCGTGGAAGTCGATCAGCGGGTCGCGCAGGCTAAACGGCTGCGCCATACGGGCCAGCGCGTCGTAGATCGCCTGGCTGTTGTGGGGGTGGAAACGGCTCATGGTGTCGCCGGTCACCTTGGCGCACTTCACATGGGGCCGCTCGGGGCGGTAGCCCTGGATGTGCATGTCGTAAAGAATCCGGCGGTGGACCGGCTTCAACCCGTCGCGGGCGTCGGGTAGCGCCCGCGAAATGATGACGGACATGGCGTACTCCAAGAAGGAGCGTTCCATCTCGTCTTGGATTTCAATGGGCTCGATCGACCCGAAGTCGGTGCCGGTACCGTTGCCGTCGTCGGGGGGACCCGGCGGTAGAAGATCGCTCATGTTCTAAATATCCAAGAACCGGACGTCGCCGGCATTTGTGGTGATGAAGTGCTTGCGCAATTCGACATCGTCGCCCATGAGGATGGAACACACCTCGTCGGCGATGGCGGCCTGCTCGAGGTCGATGCGCAGGAGTGTTCGCTTCGACCGGTCCATGGTGGTCTCACCCAGCTCGCTCCAGTCCATCTCGCCCAAGCCCTTCAAGCGGTTGAACTCGTTCTTGTGGTTGGGCCGCTCGAGCAGGAAACGCTGCCGGGCCGCCTCGTCCTTGAGGTACACCTTTTCCTTGCCCACGACCGTCGAGAACAACGGCGGCTGGGCCGCGAACACCCGGCCGTCTTCAATAAGGGGGCGCATCTGGCGGAAGAAGAACGTCAGCAGCAGGGTGCGGATATGGCTGCCGTCGACGTCGGCGTCGGCCAGGATGATCACCTTGCCGTACCGGGCCTTGGTGATGTCGAACTCGTCACCGAGGCTGGCGCCGATGGCCGCGACCAGGGCCTGGATCTCGATGTTCTTGAGCATGCGGTCGATGCGCGACCGCTCGACGTTGAGGATCTTGCCGCGGATGGGCAGGATCGCCTGGTATTCGGGATTGCGGGCCCGGATGGCGGAACCGCCGGCCGAGTCGCCCTCGACGATGAAAAGTTCCGCCTCCCGGACGTTCTTGGTCCGGCAGTCAGTCAGCTTGCCGGGCAGGCCGGCGCCTTCCAGGGCCGACTTGCGCCGGGTGGCATCGCGGGCTTGGCGGGCCGCCATGCGGGCCCGGGCCGCGGTCACCGACTTGGCCACAACCTGACGGGCCTCGCTCGGATGTTCTTCCAGCCACTCGGCCAACTTCTCGTTGGTCGCCCGCTCGACGAGCGAGCGCATCGGCACATTTCCCAGCTTGGCTTTGGTCTGACCCTCGAACTGCGGATCGCGCAACTTGACCGACAAGATGGCCGTGAGGCCCTCGTGGATGTCCTCACCGAGCAGGTTGTCGTCCTTCTCCTTGAGCGAGCCCTTGGCCCGGGCGTACTTGTTGACGACGGTGGTGAGGGCCTTCTTGAAGCCCTCCTCGTGCATGCCGCCCTCGTTGGTCGAAATGCCGTTGGCGAAGCTGTGGATGCCCTCGTAGTAGCCGGTGTTCCACTGCAGGGCGACTTCGACCTCGCCATCGTCCTCAGCGGACTGGAAATAGGCCACCCGCTTGAACAGCGCCTCCTTGGAGGCGTTGAGGTGCCCGACGAAATCGATGATGCCGCCGGCGTACTTGTAGACGACGGTGGGATGCTCGTGGCCTTCGCGCTGATCGGTGAACTTGATCTCGAGGCCCGCATTGAGGAAGGCGTAAACCTGCAGGCGCTTGAGGATCGTCTGGCCCCGGAACTGGGTGTCCTCGAAGATCTTGGGATCTGGCCAGAAGGTGACCGTGGTCCCCCGCCGGCCCCGCTTGGACGGTCCCACAACGGCGAGCTTGGAGGTGACCTTGCCCCCGTTGGCAAACTCCATGCGATAGCTCTGGCCCTCGCGGTCGACCTCGACCACCAGCCGGCTAGACAGGGCGTTGACAACCGACACGCCGACACCGTGGAGGCCCCCGGAGACCTTGTAGCCCTTTCCTCCGAACTTGCCGCCTCCGTGCAACCGGGTGAGGGCGATTTCGACGCCGGACAGCTTGTGCTGGGGGTTGATGTCGGTCGGGATTCCCCGACCGTTGTCGACAACCCGGCAGCCGCCGTCAGGCAGCAGGGTGACCTCGATGTGATCGCAGAAGCCGGCCATCGCCTCGTCCACCGAGTTGTCCACGACCTCCCACACCAGGTGGTGCAGGCCCGTCAGACCGGTCGAGCCGATGTACATGCCGGGCCGCTTGCGGACCGGGTCGAGACCCTTGAGCACAGACATGTCCTTGGCGCTGTAGGAGTCGTTGACCGACCGCGGATCTTGGTCGCCAACCCTTGTTTGCATCGCCATGAACGCGACCTCTTCTGACCTCGGGGACTGGGGGCGTCTCAGCCAGGAAACCGCAGGTCAAGAGCCAGAAACGCGACTGTTGTAGTTTACCAGACAGGGGGTGTCAGCCGGTCACTTTTGGCGTCGCGGCACCACCTTTATCTCGACTTTGTCGATGCCTGCCTCGCCCGTCGCCGCGGCGATCTTTCGGAGCAAGTCGGGGCCCAGAAAGGTGAGCTGCGTGGCCCACGGCGGTTGGTCGACGCCGATGCGAAGCACCCCCTGGTGGATGCGCAGCGGCCAGGCGTGGGCGGCGATGGTCTCGCCGACAATCTCCTCCCAACGGTCGAAAACGGCGCTCAGCAGCGAAGGGCGCGGGGCGCCCAACGACTTGGCGAGCGTGGGCAGGAAGTCCTTGACCGGCCGGGGCTCGGCGGCGTCGCCGGGGAGGGGCTTCCAGGGGCTCATTCTGGGTACCCGAGGAGCACACGGTCCGACGCCCGACGCGCCACCCCGACCATCCCGGAAACAAAACTCACGGCAGGATCTTCCCCCCCTCGACCCGCAAGACCAGGTCGGGGTGAGCCTGGGCAGGAAGTTCCCCGGCGGTGGTCACGATCCCCTGGCCGGGAGGAAGGGAGGCCAGCAGGGCCGACGCACGGTCGCCGTCGAGCTCGGAGAACACGTCGTCCAGTAGCAACAGCGGGGGGCTGCCGAGCTCGACGCCGAGCAGGAGGTGCCCCGCCAGGCGCAGGGCGAGGGCCAGGGAACGCTGTTCGCCCTGGGAAGCGTGGGTCCGCGAGGGCAGACCGCCGAGGGTGACGACCAGGTCGTCACGCTGCGGCCCCCGGTCGTCACCCCCCGGCGGAGATCGTCGCCGCGGGCCGTGGCCAGTGCCATGTCCAACGGACCATCCCAGCTGCGCTGGTACCCCAGGACCACATGGGCGGCGCGCTCCGCCACCCGGTCGTAGACCGCCCCCAGCTCCGGCCCCAACGCCACGACGAGCTCTTCGCGCGCCGTTGCTACGGCCGTGCCGACATCGGCGAGCTTCTGGTCCCACACGTCGAGGGTGGTGATGATGCCCGCGTCGGGGCGGGGGTTGCCGCCCGCCTGTTTGAGCAGGGCGTTGCGCTGGCGCAGGACGCGGTCGAGGTCGCCGCGCAGCGTGTCGTGGCGCGGGTGGAGGCCGACCAGCAGGTCGTCGAGGTACTCCCGGCGCCACTGAGGCCCCGCCTTGATGAGGGCCAGGTCGTCGGGCGCGAACACCGTGACCTGAAGGGCGCCCAGCAGGTCCCGGGCCCGGCGCAGCGGCTGGCGGTTGACCTGGATGCGGTCCCGGCCCCCAGGGTGGATCTCGGCCTCGATGAGCAGCCGCCGGCTGTCGCGGCCCGCCTCGGCCCGCACGACGGCCTGCTCGGTCCCCAGGCGGACCAGGGCTTCAGGTGGCGACCCCCGGAAGGACTTCAAGGTGGCGAGGTAGCCGATGGCCTTGAGCAGGTTGGTTTTGCCCTCCCCGTTGTTCCCCACGATGACGGTCAGGCCCGTCGGCGCCGGCAGGAACTCCGCGTCTGTAGTTGCGAAAGTCGGTAATCCAGTAGGCGCTCGAGGTGCACGTCGCCGGCGTTAGGAAACCCGGACGGGCATCAGCAGGTAGAGGTAGTCGGAGCTCTCGGTCGGCTTCAAGGTGGCCGGCTTCAGTGCATCGAGCGTCTTGAGCTCACCCTTGTTGCTGGTGATGGCCTCGATGTACTCTCGATCAGGTAGTTCGGGTTGAAGGCCACGACCATCTCGGCGCCCTCGTACTTGGCGTCGACCTCCTCGGTCGCCTGCCCCCAGTCCTGGGTGATGACCGTGAGCTCGATGCCGTCGGAGCGCATGGCGATACGCACCGGCGTGTTCGGGTCCCGGACCATGAGCTTCACCCGGCGGACCGCGTCGAGGAAGGCGTCTCGGCCCACGATGAGGCTGTTGGGGTAGTCCTTCGGGATGAGCTGGCGGTAGTTGGGGAAGTCACCCTCGATCAGCCGGGTGGTCAGCTTGACCGAGCCCGACTTCGAAGGTGGCGTCGTGCTCCCCCAGGAGCAACACCGTGGCGGGGCCGGCGGCGGCGGCGGTACCGCCGTTGGTCCCCTCATCGGAAGCCGGGGCCGGAGCCGTAGTCCCCT
>CAWKNP010000011.1:0-115299 GCA_963851105.1 uncultured Actinomycetota bacterium | reverse complement strand
AGGCGATGGGAATCGAACCCACGAACCTCTTGCATGCCATGCAAGCGCTCTACCAACTGAGCTACGCCCCCGTTGGATGACGCCAGCCTAGCAAGAGGGACCTGGCCTCGGGACGGGTACGACCGGTCATTCGCCCGAATGGATCACAATGTCCCGGTGACGGCGACCGAGGGACTGTGGGCACCGCCGCGGCGGGCCCTCACCATCGGCCTGGTGATGACGATCACCATCATCGCATCCGAGTCGTTGTCGGTGATCACGGTCATGCCGGTGGTGGCCCACGATCTCGGGGGCGTGCGGTACTACGGCTGGGTCTTTAGCGCGTTCATGCTGGCCAGCCTGATCGGGATCGTGGGCGCCGGGCGCCAAGCCGATCGGCGCGGGCCGGCCGCGCCGTACCTGGCAGGCCTCGCGCTGTTCTGCGCCGGCTTGGTCGTCTCCGGGCTCGCCCCCTCCATGCCTGTGCTGGTCGTTGGCCGGTCTCTGCAGGGTCTGGGGGCCGGTGCGATCCCGGCGATCGCCTACGTCGCGATCGGCCGCAGCCTCCCCGATCAGCTGCGACCCCGGATGTTCGCGATCCTTTCCAGCGCGTGGGTCCTGCCGGGCCTGTTCGGACCGGCGATCGCAGCAGAAGTGACCCGCCAGCTCAGCTGGCGCTGGGTCTTCCTCGGCCTCGTCCCCCTGGTTGTGATCGCGGGACCGCTCGCCCTGCCCTCCCTCCTCCGCCTCGGCCGAGCCGCCGCCGACACTGAGCCCGCCGGTCCCGTCTCCGGCGGTGACAGCGACGAGCACCGCCTTGACGATGCCGTGCGCACCGCGGCCGGCGCCGGCCTCTTCCTGGCCGGGCTGACTGCCCCCAGCCTGGCCCCGGGCGCCGCCCTGGTCGTCCTCGGCCTGGTGGTGGGAATGCCCGCCCTGCGGCGACTCCTGCCCGCCGGCACCCTGGCGGCGCACATCGGGCTGCCGGCCACCGTCGCCAGCCGGGGACTGCTCACCTTCGCCTTCTTCGGGTGCGACGCTTTCGTCACGCTCGCCGTCACATCGGTTCGCCATCGCAGCCCGACCGTCGCCAGCCTGGTTGTGACGGGCGGCAGCCTGACATGGGCCGCGGGCGCCTGGTTCCAGGCCCGGGTCAGCGACCGCTGGGAGGGTCGCAGGCTTGTTCGGATGGGCCTCATCGTGATCCTGGCCGGCATCGGGGGCATGGCGATCGCGCTGTCATCGTCGGTGCCCGTGGCTGTCGCCATCGCCTCATGGTCGATGGCGGGCTTCGGGATGGGACTGGCCTACCCGCCGCTTACGTTGATGATGCTGCGAGAGGCACCATCCGGCCGGGAGGGCTGGGCTTCGGCGTCGCTCAACTTGTCCGACGTGCTCGGCACCGCGCTCGGGGTGGGCTTCGGGGGCGCCGCCATCGCGGCCAGTGCCAGTCTCGGTCGCTCGCTGGGCGCGGGCATCGCCGTCGCCTTTGCGATCGGTGCCGCCGGGGCGGTCGCCGCCTTGGCGGCCACACGCCGCCTGCCGATCGGAAGACCGGTCCTCGCCCAGCGCCCCTGACGCCGCGGTTCGCAACCCGGCTGCGTGGTCCTTCGCGCCTCGGCGGGCGGCTCAGGCGACGCCGCTTGCCGGCCACCTAGGCCGCCGGTGGTTCGCGCCGGAGCGATCCCCGGGCGGCGCGCCGGCGCCGGCGTCGGAAGTCTATCGAGGTCGTCTCACCCCCTCGGTACGCTGGGGAAATCATGGAAGTCATCGCCGGCACCTATGACCCCCAGACCATCGAGGTCAAGTGGCAGGCCCGATGGGCTGCCGAGGGCACCTATGAGATCGACAACGACGACCCCCGGCCGCCGTACTACGTGCTGTGCATGTACCCCTACCCGAGCGGCGCCGCCCATCAGGGCCACGTGCGCAACTACACCTTCGGCGACCTGCTGGTGCGCAACCGCACGATGCACGGCTACGGCGTCCTCTCGCCGATCGGCTTCGACTCCTTCGGCCTGCCGGCGGAGAATGCCGCCCTGCGGACCGGGACCCACCCCCGCATCTTCACCGACGCCAGAATCGAGGAGCTGAAGGCGTCGCTGCGCCGGCTGGGCGCGGTCTACGACTGGCGCCGGGAGACGCGCAGCCACGACCCCGAGTTCATGCGCTGGAACCAGATCATCTTCCTGCGCTTCTTGGAGGCGGGGTTGGCGTATCGCAAGAAGGCCCCGGTCAACTGGTGCCCCGGCTGCCAGACGGTCCTCGCCAACGAGCAGGTCCGTTCCGACGGCACGTGCGACCGCAGCGGGGACCTCGTCGTCAAGCGAGACCTCGAGCAGTGGTTCTTCAAGATCACCGACTATGCCGACGAGCTGCTGGCCGCGCTGGACGATCTGAAGTGGCCGGAGCGGGTCAAAACCATGCAGCGCAACTGGATCGGCCGCTCCGAGGGTGCGGAGTTCTCGCTGCGGGTGGTGGGCGCAGGGCCCGGCACCGACATCGCGGTGTACACGACGCGCCCCGACACCAGCTTCGGCATGACCTTCGTCGTCCTGGCCCCGGAGCACCCCTTGGTCGGCGAGATCACGACGCCGGACAACGCCGATGAGGTGGCCGCCTTCATCGAACGGGTGAGCGGGCAGAGCGACATCGAGCGACAGTCGACCGAGGCCGGCGTCGACAAGCGCGGCGTGTTCACCGGCGCCTACGCCGTCAATCCCTTCAACGGCGCCGAAGTGCCTATCTTCCTGGCCGACTACGTCCTGATGACCTACGGGACGGGCGCCATCATGGCCGTCCCCGGCGAGGACCAGCGGGACTGGGACTTCGCCACCGCCTACAACCTGCCGATCATCCGCACCGTTCAACCGCCGGTCGACTGGGTGGGCGAGGCGTACACCGGCGACGGCCCGGTCATCAACAGCGCCTGGCTGGACGGCATACCGGACGTTCCCGCCGCCAAGGCGGCGGCCATCGACTGGCTGGAAGCCCAGGCCATCGGCCACCGCAAGGTCAACTACCGCCTCCGGGACTGGCTGGTGAGCCGGCAGCGCTTCTGGGGCTGCCCGATCCCCGTCGTCTACTGCCCCGATCACGGCATCGTCCCTGTGCCCGAGGACCAGTTGCCGGTCCTGGCCCCCGACGACGTGCAGTTCCGCCCGACGGGCGAGTCACCGCTGCGCTACCACCCGGGCTTTCTGCACACGACCTGCCCGGTGTGCGGGGGCCCCGCCGAGCGCGAGACCGACACCATGGACACCTTCGTCGACTCGTCGTGGTACTTCCTGCGGTTCTGCGACCCATGGCGGCAGGACGTCCCCTTCAGCCAGGAAGCGGTCGAGCACTGGATGCCCGTCGACCAGTACATCGGCGGCATCGAGCACGCGATCCTGCACCTGCTGTACGCCCGTTTCTATGCCCGGGCGCTGGCAGATCTGGGGTTCGCCCCGAAGCACCTGCGGGAGCCCTTCGAGCGCCTGTTCACCCAGGGCATGATCCGCATGGGCGGCTCCAAGATGTCCAAGTCGAAGGGCAACCTGATCGCGCCCGGCAAGTACTTCGACAGTGTCGGAGCCGATTCCCTGCGGCTGTTCCACCTCTTCGTGGGGCCGCCCACCGACGACTTCGACTGGACCGATCAGACCGACGAGGTGATCGAGGGCTGCAACCGTTTCCTGGCCCGGGTATGGCGTCTGGCCACCGGCACCGCCGACCGGTTGAACATTGTCGATCGGCCGGCGACTGCGTCCGACAGGGAGCTGGAAAAAGGGGTCCACCGTCTCATCGACCGGATCGACCACGACTTCGAGCGGTGGTCGTACAACACCGCGGTGGCGGGGTGTATGGAATTTGTCAACGAGCTGTACCGCTACGGCCGGTCCGAAGAAGGAGCGCGTGCGGAGACGCTGGCGTTCGCGGTCGACAACCTGGTGAAGCTGATGGCGCCGATGGTGCCTCACATTGCCGCCGAGCTGTGGGAGCTGCGCCATGGCCCGGGCACCACCGTGCACAACCAGTCCTGGCCGGTCGCCGATCCCGCCATGGTGCCCATGGACACCGAGACCATGGTGGTCCAGGTCAACGGCAAGGTGCGGGACCGCATCACCGTCGCCCCGAGCATCGACTCCGACGCGGCCGCGGCGCTGGCCATGGCTTCGGCCAAGGTGCGAGAACACCTGGGTGGCCGAGCCCCGAAGCGCGTGGTGGCACGGCCGCCCAAGCTCGTCAACATCGTCGTGTAACCGACATCACACCTCGCCGGTCGGATCGGCATGAGTACTGCCGCGCCCGCGAACCTGGTTGGGCGTATCGCCGACGCCGCCCAACGATCCGGTGCCATCACGTTCCTCGGTGCTGACGCCGCCTCCTCGGTCGCCGTGCCATGGTCGCAACTGCATGAAGACGCCCGCGCCATGGCTGCCGCGCTGCAGGCGCGGGGGGTGCAACCGGGCGATCACGTGGCCCTTTTGGGGCCCACGTCACGGGGATTGGTGACCGCGATCCAGGCCACCTGGCTGGCCGGGGCGACCGTCGTCGTCCTGCCACTGCCGATGCGCCTCGGCAGCTTCGAGGAGTTCGTGGCCCAGACCCGGGCGCGGGTGGCCAGCGCCGACGCCACGCTGGTGTTGATGGATGGTGACCTGGCGGCGTTCCTGGAAGCGGCGCCGGGCGATCCTCCCCGCGCCCTTTTTTCCGAGCTGATTGGCCGGGGCGATGATCTGGTGATGCCGCCGCCGGACCCGGCTCGCCTGGCGATCGTGCAGTTCACCAGCGGATCGACGTCGGACCCCAAAGGCGTCATGCTCACTGACCGCAACATCCTGTCCAACCTCGACGGGGTGATGGAAGCGGTCGACTTCGACCGCGACTCCGATGTGATCGTGTCCTGGCTGCCGCTGTACCACGACATGGGCCTGCTCGGGCTGCTCACCATTCCCATGATCACCGGCATCTCGATGGCACTCGCGGGACCCCAGGACTTCATGTCGGCCCCGGCCCGCTGGGTCGAGTGGATGAGCCACTACGGGGGCACCGCGACGGCCGGTCCCAACTTCTCCTACGCCCTGTCGGCCCGGGCGCTGCGGCGCCTGAACGGGCTCGATTTGTCCAAGTGGCGCATCGCGCTGAACGGCGCCGAGCCGGTCGATCCGACGACGGTCGATGCCTTCTGTGAGGCAGGCGCGGCCCATGGCCTGCACCGCGGGGCGGCGTTCCCGGCGTTCGGGATGGCCGAGGTCACGATCGGGGGGACGTTCCCCGAAGTGGGTAGCGGCCTGCGTACCGACATCGTCGACCGCCGGGTCCTCGAAACCGACCGGTACGCGGCGCCGACTATCGCGGGCGCGGGCACCCGGGCGCTGGCATTGCTCGGCCGGCCCGTCGGCGACCTCGAGATCCGGATCTGCGATCCTCAGAACGGGAGCCTCAAGACCGAGCGCGAGGTCGGCGAGCTGCAGATCCGGGGGACGTCGGTCACCTCCGGCTACTACAAGCATCCCGAGGCCACCGCCGCCGCCTTCTCGGGAGAGTGGCTCAAGACCGGCGACTTGGGCTATACCGTCGACGGCGAGCTGGTGGTGTGCGGGCGGATCAAGGATGTGATCATCGTCGGCGGCCGCAATGTCTTCCCTGAGGACGTCGAGCGTGCTGTTGCCTCAGTGGAAGGGGTCCGAGCCGGCAACGTCATCGCCTTTGGCGTGTCCGGCCGGCGCGGCCGCGAGGCCGTGGTGGTGGTCGCCGAAACCCGGTCTCTCGATCCCCAGCCCATCCGCAAGGCGGTGGTTGCCCGGGTCCTCGACGCCGTCGGCCTGCCGCCGGAGGAGGTGGTGCTCGTCCCGCCGGGGAGCCTGCCCAAGACCTCGTCGGGCAAGTTGCAGCGGTCGCTGTGCCGGGACCGGTACCTGGAGGCCACGCTCACCCCGGTGTAAAACAGAGCCCATGGAAACCTGGGACGCCATTAGGGCGCGCCGCAACGTCCGCCAGTACCAGGACCGGCCCATTCCCCCCGAGGATCTGGACCGGATCCTGGAAGCGGGACGCCGATCACCGTCGTCGACCAACTGGCAGCCGTGGGACTTCGTGGTGGTCACCGAACGGGACCGGCTCCAGCGACTCTCCAAGGTCTTCATGGGCGCCAGCCACGTCGCCTACTCGGCGGCCACCATCGCCCTGGTGGCGCCCATCCCAAAGCGGGACTTCGAGCGGGACTGGATCCCGTACGACCTGGGCCAGGCCACGATGAACATGATGCTGGCGGCGGCCGACAGAGGGATCGGGTCGGGCCATGCCGCGGTCACGGACCAGGCGCTGGCCCGCAGCGTCCTCGGCTTCCCCGAGGACCACTTCCTGGCGTACCTCATCGGCCTTGGGTATCCCGCCGATCGGCCCTTGAAGCCGATCGCGCGGCCCACCCGGCGCCCCTTCGACGACGTGGTTCACAGAGAGAAGTGGTAGCCGCCGGCCGGCGGGGTCAGACCTGCTCGTCGCCTCGCAGGTAGCGTTCCAACTCGGCCGCGATCTCCTCGCCCGAGGGGAGGTCGGTCATGTCGCTCAGGTTGAAGGCGGACTGGGTATTGGTCTCGTCATCGTCCTGCAGCTCCAGCTGGCGCACCATGGAGCTGTGCTCGGCGCTACCGGAAATCAGCTGGTCGAGCTGGGCCAAGGTGGCGACCGCGGCGGCGTGCAGCTCGCTGGTATCGACCGCGATACCGGTCAGCTCGTTCAGCTTGTCGAGCAGGGCTTCGCTGGCGGCGGGGTACGGCATCCCGGCGGCGTAGTGGGGGACCCGGGCCCAGATTCCCACCGCCGCCATCCCGGCCTCGGCGAACGCCCGCTCCAGGCTGGCGCTCACGCCGGCGGGCACGTCGATGCTGGAGGGCAGGTAGCCGACGGTGTCGGCCAGCTCCTGGGTGGTGGCCGTCGCCACCAGTCGCACGGGGCGGGTGTGGGGCACGGGGGCGGGGAAGGCGCCCAGGCCCACCACCAGCTCGATACCGAGGCGCTGGGCCAGGGCCACGACCTCCCGGGTGAACTGCTTCCAGCGCATGTCGGGTTCCGGGCCGCTCAGAATGACGACGCTGCGGTCACCGCATTCGCCGTTGCGCAGCGTGATCTCGGGCCACGTCACGCTGGTATTGACCCCGTTGACGACCCGCAGGACGGGACGTCGGGCTCGCTGGTCGATCAGCTCGTCACTGTCGAAGGTGGCGAAGATCTCGGTTTTCAGTCCCTCGAGGAGGGCCGCCAAGGCGCCGCCGGCGCCGAGGCCGGCGTCGATCCAACCTTCCATGCCCAGGATCAGGACGGGGCGGCGGAGATCCGGCCATCGCTCGACCTGCAAGAGCCCGTCGCTGCCATCGGCCATACGGTCACGGTAGCGCCCCCCGAACAGAAGGCCAACGGAAGAACCGGGGCTGTCCCTGTGTTACACACTCGGGGGCGGATGAGATCGAGAGAAAAGGAACAAAGCTGATGGACGTCACCGATGCCACTTTCGAGGCCGATGTATTGGATCGCTCGGACAAAGTGCCTGTTGTCATCGATCTGTGGGCATCGTGGTGCGGACCCTGCCGGACGTTGGGACCCATCCTGGAAAAGGTGATCGACGAGACGGGCGGCCAGGTCGTGCTGGCCAAGGTCGACGTCGACGCGAACCCGAGAGTGGCCGCGACGTTCCAGGTCTCGTCGATCCCCGCGGTCTTCGCGCTGAAGGATCGCAAGGTGGTCGACCGTTTCGTGGGGGCACTGCCCGAGCCCGCTATCCGGGACTTCGTCTCGTCGCTGATCGTGGCGACGAGCGAGACCGACGAACTGCTCGCGGCGGGCGACGAGGAGTCGTTGCGGGCTGCGCTCGCCCTGGAGCCGGCCAGCGATCAGACCGTGACCGCCTTGGCGACGTTCCTGGTGGAGCGCGGTAGCGAGGCCGACCGCGCCGAAGCGCTCGCTTTGCTGGCCAAGATCCCCGAAACCGCCGAGGTCCGGCGGATCGCGGCCCTGGCTCGGGTCGGCGACGAGGCCGGCGAAGCGGTCGAGGAGATCGCCAACCGCTTGGATTCGCTGCTCGACCTGGTGAAAGCCGACGAGGTGGCTCGGCAGGAGTTCCTCGACCTGCTGGAGGTTCTCGGACCCGAGGATCCCCGCACCGTGCAGTATCGCAAGGCGCTGTCCACCCGGCTTTTCTGAGCCAGGTGCGCCTCGGCGACCGGCTGTACGACCTGAGCAGCCGGGCCCTGGTGATGGGCATCTTGAACCGGACGCCGGACTCGTTTTACGACCACGGGTCGTATTGGGACCTTGATGCTTTTTTCCGGCGCGCCGATCAGTTGGTGGCCGACGGCGCCGACCTGCTTGACATCGGTGGGGTCAAGGCGGGCCCCGGGCCTTCGGTCAGCGAGGAGGAAGAGCTCGACCGCGTCGTCGGCGCGATCGATGCCCTCCACCGGCGCTTCGACACGCCGCTTTCGGTGGACACCTGGCGGGCGTCGGTGGCCCGGGAGGCGTACCGGGTAGGGGCAGTGGTCGGCAACGACATCAGCGGCTTCGCCGACCCCGACTTCCTTCCGGCGGCCGCCTCGGCCGGTGCCACGGTGGTGGCGACCCACATCCGCCTTGCGCCCCGGGTAGCCGATCCCGAGCCGCACTACGACGATGTCGTGGCGTCGGTCGGGGCGTTCTTGGCCGAGCGGGCACGTTGCGCCTTGGCGGCGGGGATCGCGGCCGATCGCATCGTGCTCGACGCCGGCCTCGATCTCGGGAAGACGGCTTCGCAATCGCTTTTGCTGCTGCAGGCATCGGATCGGTTGGTGGCGCTGGGTTTCCCGGTGCTGCTCTCCGCGTCCAACAAGACCTTCCTCGGCAAGGTTCTTGACCTGGAAATCGACGAGCGGGGTGCGGCGTCGTTGGCCGCTGCCGCCATCGGCGTGACCCTGGGCTGCCGGATCATCCGGGCCCACGACGTGAAGCGCACCCGGCAGGTCTGCGACGTCCTGGCGGCCATATCTGAAGCCCGCGCGCCAACTCCTGTCTCGAGCGAAGGGGCGGTGCCATGACCGAGCCGGTGGCGTGGTTGGTCGACGGCGACGACCCGATCCTGATCGCCAACGAAGTGCGCCGCCTGGTGGGCTCGCTGGCGGGCGACCATGCCGAGTTGTCCGTCGAGGATTTCTGGGGCGACGAGGTCGACATCGACGCGGTGACCAATGCCTGCGTGACGCCCCCATTCCTCGTCTCGCGGCGGGTGGTGGTGCTGCGCGAAGCGGGCCGTTTCTCGACCGAGGACCTGGCGCCTCTCCTGGCCTACCTCGAGGCTCCGATGGAGACGACCGCCCTCGTGGTGGCGGCGGGGTCGGGGCGGGTGGCGCCGAAGTTGGTGGCGGCGGTCAAGAAGATCGGCCACGTGATCTCCACCGGCGCCGGGCGCGACTCGCGCGGCTGGGTCGAACAGCAGCTGCGACAAGCTCCCCTGCGGCTCGACGGCCCGGCGAGAGCCGCGGTGGCTGAGCACCTGGGCCAGGACCTTGGGCGGCTCGGTACTTTGGTCGACACACTGGTGGCGGCCCATGGTGAGGGCGCGGCCATCGGCATCGACGACCTCATGCCCTACCTGGGCGAGGCGGGCGCGGTGGCCCCGTGGGACATGACCGACGCCATCGATCGCGGTGATACCGAGACGGCCCTCAATGCCCTGCACCGTTTGTTGGTCGGGGGCGAGCGCCACCCGATGGTGGTCCTTCCGATCCTGCACCGCTACGTGCTGCAGGCGTTGACACTCGACGGGGCGGCGGTGACAACGGAGAAAGAAGCGGCCGCGGTCCTCGGTATCGAGGCGGGGCGCAGCACCTTTCCGGCCAAGAAGGCGCTGGCCACGCTCCGGCGCTGGGGTTCTGACGGCGCCGCCCGGGCAATCGAGCTGGTGGCCGACGCCGACCTCGACCTGCGGGGCGAGTCAACCTGGCCGGCTGGTGCGGTCCTCGAGGTCCTGGTAGGGCGCTTGTGCCGGATCGGACCCCGCGCCACAGCCCGCCCGGCGACAGGCGGCAGCCGGCGCTAACAGGTCGGTTGGTGGCCTAGAGGTACCCCAACGAGGCCGATCGTCCTTGGGGATCGCCGGCGAGTGCCTGGTGTCCGGGGAACCGTGAACACTTGAGGCTTGCGGGGCGGCCTGTTGTGTTCACGGATGGCGTGGCTGTCCCTGCGGTCTTCTGGTGTCCGGGGAACCGTGAACACTTGTGGCTTGCGGGGCGGCCTGTTGTGTTCACGGATGGCGTGGCTGTCCCTGGCGCCTTCTGGTGTCGGGGGAACCGTGAACACTTGTGGCTTGCGGGGCGGCCTGTTGTGTTCAAGGTCCGCCAGCCCAGCCCAGCCCAGCCCAGCCCAGCCCAGCCCACCCCGCCCGGGCGGACAGGCGATCGAACGGTCACGCCGGCGCGTAGGAACGCCGGCCCCCTTTTCCCCCGCTAAGCCTGGTCGGAGGCGGATGACTGCAGGACCGCGACCCGGTGCATGAGCGCCGATTTGCGGTTGGAAGCCTGGTTCTTGTGGATGATGCCCTGAGCCGCCGCCTTGTCGAGCCGCTTTACCGCCAGGCGCAGGCTCTCGACGGTCTCGGGCGCCGTAGGGTCGGCGTCGGCTGAGCGGATGACGCGCTTGATGCGGGTCTTCATCTCCGACTTGGCGGACTTGTTACGCAGGCGGGCCTTCTCATTTGTCCGGTTGCGCTTGATCTGACTCTTGATATTGGCCACGGCGTTGTCACAACTCCACGTGCAGGGGAACCTGGTCAGGGTAGCAGGAGGGACCCGGTACTCTCACCCGCGCCGGCCCGCGCCGGCGGTCCCCCAAAAACCATGATCGACCAATCTCGCATCCGCAACATAGCCATCGTGGCCCACGTCGACCATGGGAAGTCCACCCTTTCCGACCGGATCCTCGAGCTCACGGGCGCGGTCGACCCCCGCGACATGCGCGAGCAGTACCTCGACTCGATGGACATCGAGCGGGAGCGGGGCATCACGATCAAGGCCCAGAACGTCCGGGTCAACTGGAAGGGCTACACGATCCACCTCATCGACACACCCGGCCACGTCGACTTCGGCTACGAGGTGAGCCGCAGCCTGGCGGCGTGCGAAGGCGTAGTGCTGCTGGTCGACGCCGCCCAGGGCATCGAGGCCCAGACGCTGGCGAACTGCTACCTCGCCCTGGACAACGATCTCGAGATCGTCGCCGCCCTCAACAAGATCGACCTGCCGGCGGCCGACCCCGACCGCTACGCGGCCGAGATCGAGAACGTCCTTGGCATCCCCGCTGACCAGATCCTGCGGCTGTCGGCCAAGACAGGCAACGGGGTGGCGGAGCTGCTGGACGCGATATGCGCGCGGATCCCGCCGCCGAAGGGCGACGCCAGCGCCCCCCTCCAGGGGCTCATCTTCGACTCGTACTACGACCAGTACCGGGGCGTGGTGAGCGCGGTACGGGTGGTCAACGGCACGCTGACCGCCGGCGCCCGGCTGCGCTTCCTCCAGGCCAAGGCGACCCATGACGTCGAGGAGATCGGCGCCCGGATGCCGGTACCGACCCCGGTGGCGACGCTCGCCGCCGGCGAGGTCGGCTACCTCATCGCGGGGATCAAGGACGTCGGCGAGGCCCGCAGCGGCGAGACGGTGACCGAGGCGGCGCGGCCCGCGGCCGAGGCCGTCCGGGGCTACCGGGACCCCAAGCCCATGGTGTTCTGCGGGCTGTTCCCGGTGGAGGGCGATGACTTCTCCAACCTGCGAGAGGCGCTCGAGAAGCTGAAGCTCAACGACGCCAGCGTGACCTACGCGCCCGAGACGTCGGGTGCGCTCGGATTCGGGTTCCGGTGCGGGTTCCTCGGCCTCCTGCACATGGAGATCGTGCGGGAGCGGCTGGAGCGGGAATTCGACCTCTCGCTGATCGCCACCGCGCCGAGCGTCGAGTACATCGCCCACCTCACCGACGGCACGGTCATGGAGGTCGACAATCCGAGCGCCATGCCGACGTCGAACCACATCGAGTACATCGAGGAGCCGTTCCTCAACGTGACCATTATCCTGCCCGCCGAGTACACGGGCACGATCATGGAGCTATGCCAGACCCGGCGGGGCGAGCAGAGCCGCATGGAGTATCTGTCGCCCGAACGGCTGGAACTGGTCTATCGCATCCCGCTGGCCGAGGTGGTCGTCGACTTCTTCGACGCCCTGAAGAGCCGCACCAAGGGCTACGCCAGCCTCGACTACGAGCCGGCGGGCTACGAGCGTTCCGACCTCACCAAGATCGACATCCTGCTCAACGGGGTGCCCGTCGACGCCTTCTCGGCGATCGTGCATCGGGGGGAGGCGGCCGAGTACGGCCGGCGGATGACCGAGAAGCTGCGCCAGCTCATTCCCCGGCAGATGTTCGACGTGCCCATCCAGGCGGCCATCGGCGGCAAGGTCGTCGCCCGGGAAACGGTCAAGGCCAAGCGCAAGGACGTGCTGGCCAAGTGCTACGGCGGCGACATCACCCGCAAGCGCAAACTGCTGGAGAAGCAGAAGGAGGGCAAGAAGCGCATGAAGAACATCGGGCGCGTCGAGGTCCCCCAAGAGGCGTTCATCCAGGCGCTTCGGCTGGAGGAGTAGGAGCCAGCCGGGAAAAAGGGGCTGATGGTCACCGCCCATCGCAGGCGCGCCCACCCCTTTTTCGTCCCCTCAAACCTGACCAGTAGACTCATCTTTCGTGCCTGATCACTTGGTCGCCGCCCATGGCGGAACCCTCATCGATTTGTTCGCCCCTGCCGAGCGCGCCGCCGAGCTGCGCGCCGCCTCCCGGGACTGGCCGTCGTGGGACCTGACGCCCCGCCAGCAGTGCGATCTCGAGCTGCTGATGAATGGGGGCTTCTCGCCCCTGGTCGGTTTCCTGGGCCACGCCGATTACGACTCGGTCCGCTCCGATATGCGCCTGGCCGACGGGACGCTGTGGCCGATCCCCGTCACCCTCGACCTTCCGCTGGCGTTCGTCACGGCCAACAATGTCGAGCCCGGCGCCACCATCGCGCTGCGTGACGGCGAGGGCGTCATGCTGGCCGCCCTACATGTCAAGGAGGTCTGGGAACCCGATCGTGACGGCGAGGCTTCGGACGTCTTCGGCACCGAGGATCTGGCGCATCCCGGCGTCGCGGCGGTGGTGCAGCGCGCCAACCCGATCTACGTGGGCGGCACCGTCGAGGGACTGCAGGCCCCGTCGCACTACGACTTCAAGACGCTGCGGCTGACGCCGGCAGAGCTACGGGCCGAGTTCTCCCGCCTGGGCTGGCGCCAGGTGGTGGCATTCCAGACCCGCAACCCGATGCACCGAGCGCACGTGGAACTGACCCGGCGGGCCGCGGCCGAGCTCGAGGCCAACCTCCTCATCCACCCGAGCGTGGGTATGACCAAGCCGGGCGACGTCGACCACTACACCCGGGTGCGCTGTTACCAGGCGGTGCTCAACAGCTACCCGATGCACACCGCCATGCTGTCGCTGCTGCCGCTGGCCATGCGCATGGGTGGCCCTCGCGAGGCGGTGTGGCACGCCATCATCCGCAAGAACTTCGGCTGCACCCACCTCATCGTCGGCCGGGACCACGCGGGGCCGGGCAACGACTCCAACGGCAAACCGTTCTACGGGCCCTATGACGCCCAGGAGCTGCTGCGGACCCATGAGGGCGAGCTCGGCGTCGCCATGGTGCCGTTCCAGATGATGGTGTACGTGCCCGACCTCGACGAGTACCAGCCGCTCGACGAGATCGCCTTCGGCACCCACACCCTCGACATCTCCGGAACCGAGCTTCGTAAGCGCCTGAACGAGGGCCGGGAGATCCCGTCGTGGTTCACCTATCCCGACGTGGCGACCGAGCTGCGCCGCAGTTACCCGCCCCGGCACAAGCAGGGATTCACGGTGTTCTTCACCGGCCTGTCGGGATCCGGGAAGTCGACGATCGCCAACGTGCTGCTCACCAAGTTCCTCGAGGTGGGCGGCCGGCCGGTCACCATCCTCGACGGGGACATGGTGCGCAAGAACCTGTCGTCGGAGCTCGGATTCTCCAAGGAGCATCGCGACATCAATATCCGCCGCATCGGGTACGTGGCGTCGGAGATCACCAAGAACGGCGGCATCGCCATCTGCGCCCCGATCGCGCCGTACGAGTCGGTGCGCTCCGAGGTGCGATCCATGATCGAGCCCGAGGGCGGGTTCATCCTGGTCCATGTCAACACCCCGATCGAGGTGTGCGAGGAGCGGGACCGCAAAGGCCTCTACGCCAAGGCCCGGGCGGGGATCATCAAGGAGTTCACCGGTATCTCGGACCCGTACGAGACCCCGACCAATGCCGATGTGGTCATCGACACCGGTGTCATGAGCGCCGAGGAAGCCGCTCAGCAGATCATCCTGCACCTTGAACGTGAGGGGTACGTCGGCCAGCAGTAGCCGGTGGCCGGCCCGAGGCCCGGGTCGGTACCGGCATCATGAGCGCGGGGTCGGTATCCTGGGCCGGTAATCATGCTCGACGCACGCAAGGCCGCCATCCTTCGTGTGGTCGTGGAGGAATACATCGAGACCGCCCAGCCCGTGGGATCGGCCACCGTGGCCCGGGTCCCGGAGCTCGGCGTCTCCTCCGCGACCGTGCGCAACGAGATGGGTGTGCTCGAGCGCGAAGGTTTCCTCGTCCAGCCGTACACTTCGGCGGGACGGATCCCGACCGACAAGGGCTACCGCTTCTTTGTCGACTCGCTGGCCGGCCCCGCCTCGCTCGGGCCCACCCAAAGCGAGCGCGTGCGGGACTTCTTCAACCATGCCCACGGCGAGCTCGAGCGGATGCTGCATGACACCAGCCAGCTGCTCTCCGACGTGACGGACTGCGCGGCGGTGGTCATCGCCCCGTCGCACGAAGTGGCGACCATCCTTTCGGTCCAGCTGCTGGCCCGGGGCCCCCGCAACGCCCTGCTGGTCGTGGTCCTGTCCAACGCGGCAGTCGAGAAGCGCACGTTCGAGGTGACGGTGGAGGTGACCGAAGCCGACCTGGCGGCCAGCGCCGCGCACCTGTCGCGCTTCTTAGTCGGGACCGCCTTCGGCGCCGGCGCCGTGGTCCCGGTGCCGCCGATCGGTGAGATCATCGTCGATCACTTGACCCACATGGCGCTGGCCAGCCTCCGTGGCGGTGGCCATGCCTATGACCTCGACTCGGTGTTCGTCGGCGGCGCCGCCCGCATGGCGTCGGCGTTCGACGCCGTGGGGACTATCCGCCAGGTCCTCACCATCCTCGAGCAGCAATACGTGCTCGTGAGCCTGCTGCAGGACGTCCTCGACCGGGGCCTGTCGGTCGCCATCGGCACCGAGCACGGCGTCGTTCCCCTGGCCGACTGTTCCATCGTGGTCGCCCCGTACACCGTCGAAGGCGAGCACGCGGGCACCGTCGGCGTCCTCGGTCCCACCCGCATGCACTACGCCCAGACGCTCGCCGCGGTCGCCGTAATCAGCCAGCGTCTGGGCAAGGCGCTAACCGAGGGCTAGCGCGGGGTTAGCGCCCTCCAGCCCCGTAGGATTGGTGAGAATGGCCGTGACCGAAGACTTCTACTCGCTTCTCGGGGTCAGCCCCCAGGCGAACGAGGACGAGCTCAAGAAGGCGTACCGGAAGCTGGCCCGCGAGCTGCATCCCGATGCCAATCCGGACAACGCCCAGGCCGAGCTGCGGTTCAAGGAGATCACCCTCGCCTACGAGACCCTCCGGGACCCCGAGCGGCGGCGCAAGTACGACATGTTCGGTCCCGAGGCGATCAGAGGGACCGGCGCGGGCGGCGGTAACGCCGCCGACCCGTTCGGGGGCTTCGGCGGCGCGTCGGGCCTCGGTGATCTCTTCGACGCCTTCTTCGGGGGCAACAGCCCCTTCGGCGCCGGCGCCGGCGCCGGCGGCCGCCGGCCGGGCGGGGCCGGGCCGCCTCCCGGCGAGGACAGTGAGGCCGTCCTCGACCTGGAGTTCACCGACGCGGTCTTCGGAGCCGAGCGGGAGATCTCGGTGCGCATCCCTGTGGCCTGCACGGTGTGCGACGCCACCGGCGCCCGCCCCGGGACCGCGGCCACCCGGTGCCCCCAGTGCAACGGCACCGGCGAGCTGCGCCGGGTCCGCCAGTCGATCCTCGGCCAGATGGTCACCGCCAGTCCCTGCGGCCGCTGCGGCGGCACCGGCGAGGAGATCGCCAGCCCGTGCGCCGAGTGCCGGGGCCAGGGGCGCCGCATCGAGGAGCGGACCTTCATGGTCGAGGTGCCGGCGGGAGTCGACAACGGCTCCACCCTCCGCCTCCCCGGCCGGGGCGCCGCGGGCGCCCGGGGCGGCCCGCCCGGCGACCTTTTCGTCCACCTCCGGGTCCACCCCCACCCGACCCTGCAACGAGCGGGCCACGATCTCCATCACGAGTTCCACCTGGCCATGACCCAGGCCGCCCTCGGCGTCACCCTCGCGTTCGAGACACTCGACGGGACCGAGGAGCTGCCCTTCGCCCCGGGGACCCAGACCGGCGCCGTCTTCCGCCTCCGGGGCCGAGGCGTGCCGGTGCTGCAGGGTCGCGGGCGCGGCGACCTGGTCATCTCGGTGGTGGTCGACGTGCCCACCGAGGTGAGCAAGGAGCAGGAGGACCTGCTGCGGCAGCTGGCCGCGCTGCGGGAGGAGACGGTGGCGCCGCACGAGGCAGGCCTGTTCTCCAAGATCCGCCACGCGTTCAAATAGGGGTGCTCCCCGACGCCGCGGCCCACGTCTTCGTGGCCGACCTGGCGCAACCCGAGCTGGCCGACGACGACCGCCACCACCTGGAAAGGGTCCTGCGCCTGCGAGCCGGCGAGGCGGTGACGGTGTCCGATGGCTGCGGGCGCTGGCGCCTCTGCCGGTACGAGGGCGCCGGCCGGGTCTCGCCGGCCGGCGATCTCTCCTTCTCGCCCCGGGCCTCACCAGCGGTCGGAGTGGCCTTCGCCCTGGTCAAGGGGGACCGGCCGGAATGGGCGGTCCAGAAGTTGGCCGAGGCCGGCGTCGACCACATCATGCCGATCACGACCGAGCGCTGCGTTGTCCAATGGGTCGGGGAAAAGGGCGTTCGCCACGTGGCCCGCCTGCGCGCCCTGGCTGTCGCCGCCGCCCGCCAGAGCCGCCAGGTGTGGTTGCCGTCGGTCCACGAGGTCCAGCCGCTGGCGGCGGTCGTTGGCGCCGCGGGGCCGGTGGCCATTGCTCAGATGGGGGGAGCTGCGTTGTCTCTTGCCGTACCGACGATCCTGGTGGGGCCTGAAGGGGGTTGGGCGCCGACCGAGCTCGACCTCCCGCTCACTCGCGTCAGCCTCGGTCCAACGGTCCTGCGGGCGGAGACGGCGGCGGTCGCGGCCGGCGTGCTGCTGTGTGCTCTACGCGCCGGGATTGTGGGCCCGGTCACGTGAGCGGGTTCGGGGTCTACATTCACATCCCGTTCTGTGCCCACCGCTGCGACTACTGCGCCTTCGCCACATGGACCGACCGGGCGTCGCTGATGGGAGAGTACGCGGCCGCCTGCCGGCGCGAGATCCTGGCGGCGTCGCTGCCCGCCGCCAGTTCGGTCTTTTTCGGGGGCGGGACGCCATCGCTGCTGCCAGCTTCGCGGCTGGTCTCGGTGCTCGCCGCCGTGCCCCGCAGTGCGGGCGCCGAGGTGACCGTCGAGTGCAATCCGGAGACGGTCACGCCTTCGCTGCTGGCCGCGTACCGCCAGGGCGGGGTCAACCGGCTGTCGTTCGGCGTGCAGTCGCTGGCGCCGCACGTCCTGGCCGCCCTGGGCCGCCGCCACGCCCCAGAATCGGTCGCCCGGGCGGTGCTTGGGGCCCGGGCGGCGGGATTCGAGTCGATCAACCTCGACCTCATCTTCGGCGCCGCCGGCGAGTCGGTCGCCGACTTCGCGGCGACGCTGGACGGGGCGCTGGCGCTGGCGCCGGACCACCTCAGTGTCTACGCCCTGACCGTGGAGGCGGGCACGCCGCTGGCCCGCGACGCCGGCCGGTGGCCCGACGACGACGACCAGGCCGACAAGTACCTGATGGCCTCGGAGCGCCTGGCGGCGGCGG
This sequence comes from uncultured Actinomycetota bacterium, assembly GCA_963851105.1. Classification (GTDB taxonomy): domain Bacteria; phylum Actinomycetota; class Acidimicrobiia; order Acidimicrobiales; family Palsa-688; genus DATARN01. Next base: position 97,218 of record CAWKNP010000011.1, on the reverse strand, counting down.
GATTCGAGTGGTACGAGATCTCCAACTGGTCTCGGCCCGGCCATCAATGCCGCCACAACCAGCTGTACTGGGCGCAGGGCGACTACCGCGGCATCGGCTGCGCCGCCCACTCCCACCACGATGGGCGGCGGTGGTGGAACGTTCGCACGCCCGAGCGCTACCTGGACCTCATCGGTTCGGGGCGATCTCCCGAGGGTGGCTCGGAGGTGCTCAGCGATTCTGAGCGCGACCTCGAGGGCCTGCAGCTGGCATTGCGAACCTCGGAAGGTGTTCCCTGGGCCGCGCTGGGCGATGCTCCCGAGCTGGAACGACTAGTGAAGCGGGTGGGTGACCGGGCGGTCCTGACGGTGCCCGGGCGCCTGCTGGCGAACGAGGTGGCGTACCGGCTCAGGGTCCCGGTACGCCCAGTTCCCGGGTAAAGGCGGGCCACACCTCGGGGTCGTGGCCGGGGACCACCCGGAAGCCCTTGGCCGCGGCAATGGACTTCAGCCTCCGGATGGCCTCGACGGTCTCCTCGGCCTCGCAGTCGATGAAGGAACCAACGGCCAGCTCCTCGTCGATATTGCGCTGCAGGTCGGCGGCATCGAACGCCAGCACGAAGCCCCCGACGCCGTAGGTCTCGGCCGCGTCCTGGCAGAGTGTCACCACGAAGCTCTGGTGACCCGGCGTATGGCCGTAGGTGGCGACGGCGGTGACACCGGGAGCCAGCTCGGCGTCGCCATCGGCCAGCTTCCAGTCGATGGCGGGATCGTCGTAGTCGATGCGGATGAAACCGTGATGCTCGGGCCCGTCGCCCGGCCGCCCGCCGTGCAGGCCGTACTCCAGCTCCCGCTGCTGGAGGTGGACCGGGGCGCGCTCGACGAACCAGCGGAGGCCGCCGGCGTGATCGTTGTGCAGGTGGCTGAGCGCCACCACCACGACCTCGGCGGGGTCGACACCCACCAGCTCGAAGGCGACCTCCAGCGAGTCGCGGGGGTCGGCCAGCAACTCCGGGTAGATGCCGTGGTCACGGCCGTGGAAACGCCGGTGCAGCATGGGATCGCGCAGCAGCGGCACGTTGAAGCCGGTGTCGAGCAGCATCCAGCCGCCGTCGAGCTGCAGGAGGACGCCGGGAACGGGCTCGCGGAGCCGCACCGAGGGTTCGCCGCCATGGATCGACACCGTCTGGGAGAGCTCTTCCCAGCCGAATGTGAGGGGCACGACCCGGCGCACCCCGCCGTCGCCCACCTAGAGCGTCGGTCCCTTGCGACCGGGTTTGGTCAGGAACCATTGCGCGGTCAGCAGCGCCGCGAAGGCGACGAGCCCGAAGGCGCCGAGGATGGGGAAAAAGGCGTTGATGTTGCCGCTCTGCGACGCGGTGGCGAAAGGGAGGGTGACGGGCGGCGGCGCCACGGTCGGGAGAGGCGCGACCGTCGTGGAGGTCGAGGTTGTCGGCGCCGGCGTCGTCGGCGGGATCGTGGACACCGTGGTCCGGGGCCGGACAACCGGGCTCTTTGTCGTCGGAGTGGTGGATGCCGCCGACGAGTTCGGCGGCGACAGCGTGACCTGAGGGAATGTCGTCGTCGGCTGGGTGGTGGCGGTCGCGAGGCCCGGCTCGGCGCCGGCGGGGGAGACGGCGGCGACCATGAGCAGGCCGACGGCCAGAATCATCCACAATCCCACGATCACGCGGGCAACAGCCCTGGCCACGGGGCCAGTCTGTCATGAGCCGGGGTCGGGATGGACGACGACCGCGGCACCCCGGGGGCCGATCACCTGGAGGTGATCGCATCCGTTGGGTCCCGGATCGACCCGAAGGGAGGCCGCGCCGGGCACGTGGGTGACGAGCCGAGCGGTCCCCGGCGCCCACCGGTCGAAGACCCAGATCGTGCCCGAGCCGGGCCGGAGGAGGGCGGCGCGGGCGGCGCCGCAGTCCCAGCGTCCGAGGACAACGACATCGTCGGGCTGGCCGACGCGGTAGCGCCGGCCGTCTTGCTCGATACTGAGCGCGCCGCCAGGGTGGGGGAGGGGCCGGCATCCCCGATCAGCCGCCGGGCACGGGGCACCGGCGCGATGGTGCTGCGCCGCCACGGCGCCGGCGCCGGCGCCGGCGGCGGCGACCAGGGCAAGGGCGACGGCAACGATGCGCCCACCCGGTGCCCGGATCTTGCGCCGGTGAGGTGGCGGCTTCGGGCCTGCTGCGGTTGGCGGGGCGGCCGGTCGTGGGGCCAACTGGCCGGCGCTCGGGGGGCGCCGGCGAGTTGACCGTTTCGGGCTGGCTGCGGGTGGTGGGGCGGTCGGTCGTGGGGCCAACCGGCGGGCGCTCGGGGGGCGCCGGCGAGGTGACGGCTTCGGGCCGCCTGCGGCCGGGGGGGAGGCCAGGAGCTGGGCCAGCTGGCGGGCGGTCGGGGGGCGCCGGCGCCCCGGTGCGGCCGCCCGAGCCAGCACAGCGCGCTGAGCGCCGTCTTCTGTGCGGGCCGCCAGGACCGCGGCCAGGGCCGCCACGTCGGCGGCCGTCTCGGGCCCGCCGGGCGGGATCCCCATGCGCGCTTGGCCGAAGCCGCACAGGAGCAGGTCGCCGTGGCGGTCGACGAGAATGTGCTCGGCGGTGATGGCGCCGTGGACGATACCGATCTCGTGGAGGTCGGCGAGGGTGGTGGCGACCGCCACTGCGGGTCCGGCGGCAACGGCGGAGGTCAGCGCGAAGCCGTCGACCAGCTGCAGTCGCAGGGTGGTGCCCTCCCAACCGAGCAACTGGACGACGCCGGGGTGGCGGGCTGTCGCCAGCACGACCGCTTCGCGGCCCAACCGCGCCACCTCGGCGCTGTCCTCGGCCCGTTTGCGGACCTCGGCGCCGTCGGGATCAATTTCGATGATCACCGGTCGGACACAATCGGGGGGCCATGCGCCTCGTCATCGCCACCTGCTCGGTCGACTATCAGGGCCGGTTGAGCGCTCACCTGCCCCTCGCGCCCCGGTTGCTGATGGTGAAGGCCGACGGCTCGGTGTCCATCCACGCCGACGACCGTGCCTACAAACCGTTGAACTGGATGAGCCCGCCCTGCCAGCTCACCGAGGAGGAGGGGTGCTGGATCGTCGTCAACCAGAAAGGCGAGACGCTCACCATTACCATCGAGGTCGTCCACTCGGACACCTCTGCCGATCTCGGCCAGGATCCCGGGCTCACCAAGGACGGGGTCGAGGCGCACCTGCAAGAGCTGCTGGCCGCTCACCCCGAGGTGCTGCTGGCCGGCTTGCGGCTCGTGACACGAGAATTCCCGACCGATATCGGCCCCGTCGATCTCCTGTGCCGTGATGCCAACGGGGCGGCGGTGGCAGTGGAGATAAAGCGCCGTGGCGATATCGACGGTGTCGAACAACTGGCCCGCTACCTCGAGCGCCTCGACCGCGACGGACGGCTGAGGCCCGTCCGGGGCATCCTGGCCGCCCAGCAGGTGAAGCCCCAGGCCCGGGTGCTGGCCGAGGCGCGGGGGATTACGTGGGTCGAGGTGGACTACGACGTCCTGCGAGGTGCTCGTGAGGGTGACCTGAAGCTGTTCTGACGGTCCGCTCAAGGCGTCCGGCAGCCGAGGTCGCCGGGCATGACCGGCACCAGGGCCGGCCCGGGGCGCGCCGCGGCAGGCCTGGCCAGTACCTCGCCAACCGCGTCCGCCAGCGGACGCACGACCTCGGGCGGCAGGAGGCCGCCATCGAGGGGCGCCCGCTCCGAGATGGTGACGGGTGCGATGGGGAGGCCGCAGACCCGCCCCGCTGCGCCGGCGCCGTGCCAGCGGTTGACGACCGGGATGATCCGCGCCGGGTCGATGCCATGGTCGAGCAGGTCGTCGACAAGGAGGGCCAAACGACGGGCGCCGTTGGGCCCGGGTGCGCCGACCACCACGACCGCGTCGGCGGCGACGGTCGTCGATCGAGCCATGTGGTTGCGTTCCTCCACGTCGAGGGAGCCGGATTCCTGCTCGCCTTCGACATCGCCGGTCACGTCGGCGATTACAAGATCGAACAACTCGACCACGGCGGCGAGGACGGCGTCGAACGCCGCCGGGCTGACCGCCGTCCAGTGGCCGGGGCGGCGCAGCCCGGGCAGTAACCGTCCTGCGGCCAGTGCGACGGTGTGGTCAGCGACGTCACCGGTGGCGACCGACCGGTAGCGAGCTCCGTCGAGCAGGTCGAACAGCCCGCTCTCGGGGGGGTCCAGGCTGTGGAGGAACGCCTGGTCGGCCCGCAACGCGAAATCGGCCAGCAACACCGAGCCGTGATGGCGAGCCACCAAGGCGGCGGCGACCACGGAGACGCCGGTACCGCCGGGACCGCATACCGCCACCAGCCGGCCGCTTCCCGGCATCGCAGACCCGGGGACGGGGAGCACGCTCGGCAGCCGGTCGAGCACCGGCACCGGCGCCGCCACCGCCAGCAGGGTGGCGCACAGGTCGGTGGATGCCGCCGCGCTGGCGGTGAGCACGGGCACCGCCGCCCGGCGGGCGGCAGCCGCCAGGCGGGAGTCCACACGGTCGGCCACCACCGCCGAGTAGCGGCGCCCCGCCTCCAGGGCGCTGGCGGCCGCTTCGGTTGTCGGGCAATGGACCCTTTCCGCCGGGATCTGACCGAGATCGACCCCGCCCACGGCGAGGACGACATAGCGCGCGGGCGCAGGCATGAGTAACGGCATGGGATCTCCTTCGGCTGGGTGTGAGGACCTCTCCGTTTCCTATGCCACCGTCATGAAAGCCTCCGTCATGAAAGCTAACGAAACAGCACTCGTTAGGCTCGCTTTGTGTTATCGTTGATGGGGTGAGTGAGCCGATCCACTGGATGGGTACCCGGGAGGCGTGTGAGCAGCTCGGAGTCACGCTCCGGACCCTGTATCGGTTCATCGACGAGGGTCAGTTGCCGGCGTACAAGATGGGACGGGTGATTCGCCTGCAGGCCCCGGACATCGACGCCTTCATCGAGCGGATGCGGATCGCGCCAGGCAGCCTCGAGCACCTCTACCCCGAGCCCAAATCCTCCAACGAGGCGAAGACCCCCTCGGATCCGTCGGCCTGAGGTCGATTTCGCGGGCCCAGCAGAATGCAGCCCGCGATAGGTGTGAGGCGCACGGTCGCCACCGAGGACGCCAGCCGGAGGACGACGGCATCTTTTCCCAGGCCTACCAGCGCGCCCGCCACGTCCATCCCATCGGCGAGCAGCAGGCGGATGGGTGGCCGCTGCGGCACGAGGGAGGCGAGCACGGCGCCCAGGTCGGGGCCTCCCCCGGGCAGGCGATCGTCGGCAACCGCGGCGGTGGCTTCGACGACGGTGATGGCCGCGGTCGGCAGCAGCGCCACGTCACCACCGGGCAACTCCATGACGGTGAGGGCGGTCGTCACTGAGCGCAACCGGCCTTCATGGGTCCAGGGACCCGAGCAAATGGTCACGGTGTCGCCGCGCTCGGCGAGGGTCAGGAGGATGCCAGCTAGGGTCGCCGATTCGGACGCCAGCTGGCCCAACCAGCGCCGGCGGCTGCGGGCTGCCGCCGAGGCCGCGGCCATGCGGTCGTCGGGCGGGAGGGCGGCCGCTGCCAGCAGAGCGTCGTCGTCCTCGCGGGCCACGCCCGAAGGTACCGGACGCCGCCGCCGCGGCGGTACCGTGAGCGGCGGATGACCACCTACGGGGCGGGGGAAGCGGCGGAGCAGGACTGCCTGTTCTGCCGCATCGTCCGCGGCGAGATCCCGTCCGACGAGGTACTGGCGACCGAGAACACCTACGCCTTTCGCGACAGAGAACCGGCCGCCCCGGTGCACATCCTGGTCGTGCCCAAGCGCCACATCGAGAGCGCGGCCACAGTCGGGCCGGACGACGGCGACGTCCTGGCCGAGCTCATCGGCGCCGCTCAGCTCGTGGCGGCGCAAGAAGGGGTGGCCGAACGGGGCTACCGTTTGGTGCTCAACGTGGGCGAGGACGCATTGAACAGCGTTGCCCACCTCCACCTGCACGTGGTCGGTGGCCGGAGCCTGGGGTGGCCCCCTGGCTAAGTCCGCCCCGTCGGGGCCCAGCCGCAGTAGGCTGCACGGTTAGAAGGTCCGTGTCGACACCCAGCACAGTCATCGTCCCCAACCATCTGATGGCGCATTTGGTCGGCCAGTTCAACCAACACCTGCGCTTGGTCGAGGACGCGTTTCCCGGTGCCCGCATCATCGCCCGAGGCAATGAGTTCATCATCGACGGCGACGAGGCGGCGCTGGCGGAGCGCACGGTGGACGAGCTGCGCCTGCTGCTCGAGCGCGGCCACGAGATCGACGCCCAGGTCGTGAGCCGCACGATCGACATGATCCGGGCCGACGAGCGCCCCTCGGAGGTCCTCACCGCCGAGGTGCTGCGTTCGGGGCGGGGGCGGGCGGTGCGGCCGAAGACCAGCGGCCAGAAGCGCTACACCGACGCCATCGCGGCCAACGTCATCACGTTCGGCATCGGGCCCGCGGGCACCGGCAAGAGCTATCTCGCCGTCGCCCTGGCAGTACAGGCCCTCCAGGCCAAGCAGGTCGAGCGGATCATCCTGACCCGGCCCGCCGTCGAGGCGGGCGAGCGCCTGGGCTTCCTGCCCGGCGACCTCATGGCCAAGATCGACCCCTACCTCCGGCCCTTGTACGACGCCCTCTACGACATGCTGGGCACCGAGGGCGGCCGGCGCATGCTCGATGACGGGACCGTCGAAGTCGCCCCGCTGGCGTACATGCGGGGGCGGACCCTCAACCACAGCTTCATCATCTTGGACGAGGCCCAGAACACCACGCCCGAACAGATGAAGATGTTCCTGACTCGGATCGGGTTCGGGTCGAAGGTCGTCGTCACCGGCGACGACACCCAGATCGACGTGGCGGGCGGCCGGTCGGGCCTCGTCGGCCTAGAAAAGGTCCTGGAGGGGATCGACGGCATGGCGTGGGTGCACCTGGGCTCGCGCGACGTCGTCCGCCACCGGATCGTGCAGGACATCGTGAGCGCCTACGAGACGGCGAGTGCGGCGCGCAGCAGTGGTGCCGGTGCTGGCGGGTCCGCAGAGCGCGGTGGCGGAACGACCGCCCCCGCCCCCGGCCGCGGCTAGGCCGCGTCGCGGGCGAGAGGAGTCGACGCAGCATGGCCATCGAGGTGTTCGTGGCGGATGAACAGAACGACCAGCCGGTCGACACGATGCGCTGGGTCCGCCTCGCCGAGGCGGTGATCCTCGACGAGGGCGTCCCGGGCGACGCCGAGTTGTCGATGCTGTTCATCGACGAGGCTGCCATCGCCGACCTCAACAAACGCTTTCTGGGCAAGGACTATCCGACCGATGTACTGGCGTTCCCGATCGACGAGGAGCCCGTCGAAGGGGGCCGCTCGCCGGATTCGGGGGGTACCGGGCCCGGCGACACCTCGGAGCCGAGCGACATGCCGACGGTGCTCGGCGACGTCGTTATCTGCCCGGCGGTGGCGTTCCGCAATGCCCCGGAACATGCCGGGAGCTACGACGACGAGGTGGCGTTGCTGGTCGTGCACGGGCTCCTGCACCTGATGGGCATGGACCACGAGGATGACGATGAAGCCGAGGCCATGGAGGCGCGGGAGCAGGTGTTGCTGGCCAAGTTCCACCGGGCGCCGGCCGGCGATCCTCAGGGCAAGGCGGCGGTGGCCGCCGGCGCCGGGGCTGCCGCCGGCGTCGGGCCTGTCGCGGGCGCCGGAGCTGGTGACGACCTCGTCGGGCCTGCTTCCGGCGTCGGGGCTGGTGACGACCCCGTCGGGCCTGCCTCCGGCATCGAGCCTGCTGACGACCCCGCCGGCATCGGGCCTGCCCACGACCCGGCCGGCGTCGGGCCTGCCGACTCCGCTGGAGGCTCCGAATCTCCGGCGCCGGCGCCGCCTCCATGACGTCGTCGATGTCTCTGGCGGCGGCCACGGGGCACTTGTCCTCGGCGGATTTCTGGCTTCTGGTGGCGGTCGGCATCCTCATCGTCCTCTCGGCCTGCCTGGCTCTGGCCGAGACCGGCCTGACCCGTATGAACCGGGTCAAGGCGATGGCCCTGGTCGAGGGCGGCCAGCGCGGCGCGTCCACCCTGCTCAAGCTGGTCGAGCACCCCGAGCGCACCCTGAACCCGGTGTTGTTCCTGCTGCTTTTGTGCAATACCGTCGCCGCCACTCTCGTGGGTGTCGTCGCGGCCCACCTTTTCGGCGCTCTGGGCGTGGCCGCGGCCACCGCCTTCGAGGTCGTCATCATCTTCGTCTTCGCCGAGGCCATGCCCAAGACGTGGGCGGTGCAACATTCCGAGCGGGCCGCGCTGCTGGCCGCGCCCCTAGTCGCGGCGCTCGTGAAGATCCCGCCCGTCCGCTGGATCAGCAACGCCCTCATCGGCCTCGCCAACCTCATACTCCCGGGCAAGGGGATCAAACAGGGTCCCTACGTATCGGAGGGCGAGCTGCTGGCCATGGCCGACGCCGCGGCACAAGACGACGTGATCGAGCGCGAAGAACGCCGCCTCATCCACTCCATCATCGACTTCGGCGACACCGTTGTGCGCGAGGTGATGGTGCCCCGCCCGGATATGGTCGTGGTCGAGTCGACGGCCCGGGTGTCCGACGTCATCGAGATCGCAATTGCCGCCGGCTTCAGCCGGATACCGGTCTACGGCCAAGGCATCGACGACATCCTCGGCGTGGTCTTCGGGAAGGACCTTATGAAGGCCGAGCGCGAGGGGCACGCCGATATGGCGGTCTCGGAAATCATGCGCGAGGCCCATTTCGTGCCCGAGACCAAGCGCGTTTCCGAACTGATGCGGGAAATGCAGGCATCCAAGCTGCATCAGGCAATTGTGGTCGACGAATACGGGGGCACCGCAGGCCTCGTCACCCTCGAGGACCTGATCGAAGAGCTGGTCGGCGAGATCGAGGACGAATACGACGTCGAGGAGACACCTGTCGAAATCATCAGCGAACACGACGTACGGGTCACGGCCCGTATGGCGATCGACGACCTCAACGAGCTGCTTGGCACCGAGCTCCCCGAAGGCGACTGGGACACCGTGGGCGGCCTCGTCTACGGGCTGCTCGGCCACGTCCCCACCGAAGGGGAATCCGTCGAGGTAGGCGGCAACCATTTGACCGCCGAACGGGTTCAGGGCCGGCGCATCGGCCGGGTGCGGATCACCACCCCGGGCACCGACCTCGCCGCCGCGCCGGATGCGGCCGCCTCATCCGATTCCGATCACGACCGCGCCCATTCGTGAGATCTGGCTTCGCGACGCTCCTCGGTCGGCCCAATGTCGGCAAATCAACCCTCCTGAATCAGATCCTCGGCGTCAAGGTCTCGATCGTCTCCGACAAGCCCCAGACCACCCGGACCCAGGTGCGCGGGGTGCGCAACGGCGACGACGTGCAGGTCGTGTTCGTTGACACGCCCGGCATCCACAAGCCCCGCACCGCCCTCGGGCAGCGGCTCAACGACACCGCCGAGGCTGCGGTCGGCGACGTCGACGTGGTCGTGTTCGTGATCGATGCCACCGCACCCATCGGAAAAGGGGACCGGTGGGTCGCGGCCCGGGTCCCGCCCTCGGGTTTATGCGTGGTCAACAAGGTCGACAAGGCCAGCAAGCCGATCGTCGCCGGGCAGTTGATGACAGCAGGCGCGATGGGCTTCGACGAGTATTTTCCGGTCTCGGCCCGGACAGGTGAAGGCGTCGACGCATTGGTGGCCGCCATCGAGAGCCGCATGCCCGAGGGGCCGCAGTTGTACCCCGACGACATGGTCACCGACGTTCCCGAGGCCTTCTGGATCGCCGAGCTCGTCCGGGAACAATTGCTGGCCGTTACCCGCGACGAACTGCCGCACTCCATTGCCTGCCGGGTGACGGAGTGGGATTGGCCCCATATCAAGGTCGAGGTCCTCGTCGAGCGAGAATCGCAAAAAGGCATCGTCATCGGGCGGGGCGGCAATGTCCTCAAAGAGGCGGGTACTCGGGTGCGGGCCCAGCTCCCTGAGGGCGCCTATCTCGAGTTGGCGGTCAAGGTCGACAAGGACTGGCAGCGCCACCCCAAAGCCTGGGACCGCCTCGGGTATTGACCGCCTCCCAAACCGTGAACAGTTTGGGCCTGCAGAGCAGCCCGAAGTGTTCACGGAAACGGGGGTGGTCGTGCCGCCGCAGTCAGCTTCCCTGGCCCGTGAACAGTACGGGCTGCCCCGTGAGCCCGAAGTGTTCACGGACACGGGGGTGGTCGGGCCGCCGCAGTCAGCTTCGCCGATCCGTGAACGGTACGGGCTGCCCGGTGAGCCCGAAGTGTTCACGGACTCGGGGGTGGTCGGGCCGCCGCAGTCAGCTTCCCTGACCCGTGAACGGTACGGGCTGCCCGGTGAGCCCAAAGTGTTCACGGAAACGGAAGGGGCACCGGAGCCCCGGGTCGCTTCGGCGGGCGCGACCAGCAGGCCCTCAGTTGCGCAAGGGGGCGAGGAACTCCTCCACCTCATGGAGGTGGCGGGTACGGCGCATGGGGGGGAGGGCCCGTATCAGCTCCCACCGGTAGCGCGAGGTCGCCAGGCGGGCATCGAGGACTGCCACGACCCCCCGGTCGGTGGGTGAGCGGATCAGCCGGCCGGCGCCCTGGGCCAGGAGCGTCGCGGCCCGGGGCAGGTCGATCGTCTCGAAGGCGGCTCTGCCCACCAGCTCGCGGCGGGCCTGGAGCAGCGGTTCGTCGGGCCGGGGAAATGGGATGCGGTCGATGGCAACCAGCGACAGGGCGGGACCGGGAATGTCGACGCCTTGCCAGAAGCCCATGGTGGCGAACAGGCACGACCGCTCGTCGCCCTTGAAGGCGGCCACCAGCGCCGGCTTGGGGAGGTCGGACTGGGTCAGGACGGACCAGGGGAGCACACTCCGCAGGGCCTTGGCGGCGGCGTCCATCGCCCGCCAGCTGGTGAACAATGCCAGCGTCCGGCCCCCGGCGGCCCGGATGAGCGCCTCCAGCTCGTGGTGCATGGCGGCCTCGTACCCCGCACTGCGGGGGTCGGGAAGGTGCACCGCGCAGTACAGGAGCGCCTGGTGGGGGAAATCGAAGGGGCTGCCGACATCGAGCTCGTCGTAGGAGCCGTCGGGGATGCCAAGGCGCGACGCCAACCGGGGCGGGATGGTGGCGCTGGTCAGGATGGCGGTGGGGGCCGACTCGCCGTGCCAGAGGAGGGCTTCGAGGAGGGGGGCGATGTTGATGGGCGCCACCTTGAGGACCGGCGCCGAGGCCGAGCCTTCGATCCACGCGACGCTCGTGGCCGGGAGGGCCAAGGTCTGATCGAGCTCGCTGGCGAGGTGGCCCGCGGCCTGCTGGGCCCGGGCCTTGCGGGCCCCGTCGCCCTGGTCGGACTCGACCTTGCGCAGCGCTGCGCTCAGCCGGGCGACGCGCTCGCGCAGCACCGTCAGCACGGTCTCCACCTCGTCGGGAAGGGGATGGGCCAGGCGCTGGCCGCGGAGGTCGCTGAGCAGGGCGGCCAGGCGGGACCCGCCGTCGTCGACGGCGTCGGCGATGGCCCCGTCGTCGATGATGGGCTTCGCGTTGTGGGCCAGCCCGAAGAAACGACCGGGCGCCAGCTCGAGCCCGAGGCTCGACGACGCCACGTCCTCGAGCTCATGGGCCTCGTCAAAGATGACCACGTCGTGATCGGGCAGGATGGCGCCCCCAGCGGCGAGGTGGGTGGCGTAGAGGTGGGTGTTGACGACGACCACGTCGGCCACCGCGGCCCGGTCGCGGGCGGCCTCGGCGAAGCAGACGTCGCCGTTCGGGCAGCGGGCCTTGCCCGGGCAGTCGCTGGATCCGACGCTTACCGAGGCCCAGGCGCGGGGGTGGGGCTCGAAGGGCAGGTCGGCCCGGTCGCCGGTTTCCGCAGTCAGCGACCATTCGATCAGGCGGCGGACCTGGCGACCGAAGGTGCCGAGGTCGGCCCCGTCGCCGCCCGGCGGTCGCGAGGTGGCCGACAGCTCCAACTGGTCGCCGCCGCCGGCTATCTCGAGGGCCCGCTGGCGGCAGAGGTAGTTGGACCGCCCTTTCAGCACCGCGAACTCGAAGGGAATGGGGAGGCGCTCGGCCAGGAAAGGCAGGTCTTTTTTGGCCAGCTGGTCCTGCAGGGCCTTGGTCGCGGTGGCCACCACCACCCGGGAACCGGAGAGCAGGGCGGGGACCAGGTAGGCGAGGCTTTTCCCCGTTCCCGTCTGGGCGGCGACGATGAGGTGACGCCGTGAGGCGATGGCGGCGGCCACCGCCAGGGCCATCTGCCGTTGGCCGGGGCGGCTGTCGCCGCCGCCGGGAAGGGATCCCACGACCCGGTCCAGGGTTGCCCCCACGTCTTCGGCCGTCACCGCGAGAGGGTACCGGCGGGCGTGTCGGGGCAGGACGGTTGGCAAGCGATACGGTGACAAATGTGGACCTTGAAGGGCTCGATCCCAACCGGATGCCGGCCCACGTGGCCTGCGTCATGGATGGCAACGGGCGCTGGGCGCAGAAGCGGGGCCTGCCCCGCACCGAGGGCCACCGGGCGGGGGAGGAGGCGCTGTTCGACACCGTTTGCGGCGCCCTGGAAATGGGCCTCGACTGGTTCACGGTCTACGCCTTTTCCACCGAGAACTGGCGCCGGCCCGCCGACGAGGTGCGGTTCCTGCTCAGCGTGATCGCCGACCAGCTCCTGTTGCAACGCCGCCAGCAGCTGAACGAGATGGGAATTCGCATCCGCTTCATCGGCCGGCGGGATTGGCGGGTGCCCCGCCGGGTTCTGCACCGCATTGACGAATCCGCGGAAATGACCAAGAACAACCGCAAGATGACCTTCACGATCGCCTTCAATTACGGCGGCCGGGCAGAGATCGTCGACGCGGTGCGGGCCCTCATCGACGAGGGAGTCCCGTCGCGCAAGGTCGATGTCAAAGCCATCAGGTCGCGCATGTACGCCCCGGACATGCCCGACCCGGATCTGGTGATCCGCACGTCGGGAGAGTTCCGCCTGTCCAACTTCCTCATCTGGGAGGTGGCCTACAGCGAGTTGGTGTTCACCGACGTGCTGTGGCCGGATTTCCGTCGCGAGCACCTGGCGGAGGCGGTTCGGGAGTTCCAGCGGCGGGATCGCCGCTTCGGGGGCACCGTCAATCCCGACGACCTTCCGAGCGACCTGACGCCGTGAGCCTGTACCGGGACCAGGGGGTGGCGCTGCGCCACTACCGCCTGGGCGAGGCCGACCGCATCATCGTGTTCATGACCGCGGGCCACGGCAAGGTCCGGGCCGTCGCCAAGGGGATCCGAAAGACCAAGAGCCGCTTCGGTGCCCGCCTGGAGCCGCCCGCCAACACCAGCCTGCTGTTCTACGAGGGCCGTGAGCTCGACATCGTGACCCAGGCCGAGTCGATCGACCATTTCCGGCCCATCCGCGATGACCTGACACGGATGACCGATGCCATGGCGATGCTCGAGGTGGTCGATCAGACCGCCCAGGAGCGCCAGCCCGACGCCCGGCTCTACCAGATGCTGGTGGCGGCGCTGCGCACGCTGGCGGGGCGCGAGCAACGCTCGCCGCTCCTGGTCGCCGCCTTCTACTGGAAGTTGCTCAGCATGGAGGGCTACGGACCGGTGCTGGCGGAGTGCGCCTCGTGCGGGGCGCCGGCACCGACAGGCCGGGAACTGGTCGCCTTCGACCTCTCACAAGGCGGTGCCCTGTGCCGGGACTGCCGGCGAGGCGTACCGATATCGCCCGATGCCCTGGCCCTCCTCGCCCGGATCCTCGGGGGCGGCTTGGCCGGGGCGCTGGCGGAGCCGGATACCGAGGTGACGTCGGAGGTGGCGATGCTGGCCACCTCGGCGATGGAGCAGCATCTGGAACGCCGGCTGCGGGCCGTACACGTCCTCGACCGGGGCTGACGGCCCGGAGTCGTAAGCCCCAGCCAATAGGCTGAGTCGGTTCCTTTGAGGAGGGTTTCCCCAATGCCGTACGTGTACGCCTTTGATCACAAGCACCGCAAGCCGCCGATGGCCATGAAGGACCTGCTCGGCGGCAAGGGCGCCAACCTGGCGGAAATGTCGTCGGTACTCGGTCTACCGGTGCCTCACGGTTTCACGATCACGACCGACGCCTGCCGGGACTACATGGCCAGTGGCTGGCCCGACGGCCTCAGCGCCGAAGTCGCGACCCAACTCAAGCGGTTGGAAAAAGCGATGGGAAAAAAGCTGGGTGATGCCAACGATCCCCTCCTGGTCAGCGTCCGATCCGGGGCCAAATTCTCCATGCCGGGAATGATGGACACGGTCCTCAACCTGGGGCTGAACGACGATTCGGTGCGCGGCGTTGCCAACCAGACCGGCGACGAGCGCTTCGCCTACGACTCGTACCGGCGGTTCGTCGCCATGTACGGGCGCATCGTGCTCGGCGTGGAGAGCGCGGCGTTCGACAAGCCGTTCGACGCCGCCAAGGAGAAGGCGGGCGTCGACAGCGACGCCGCCATCCCCGCCGCGCTGCTGGCCGACCTGGTCGAGGAGTACAAGGCAATCGTGCAGGCCGCGACGGGATTACCTTTCCCCGAGGCCCCTGAGGCCCAGTTGCGCGGCGCCATCGAGGCGGTCTTCGCTTCTTGGAACGGTGACCGGGCGGTGACCTACCGGGTTCGCGAGCGGATCCCTCACGACCTGGGTACCGCCGTCAACGTCCAGGCCATGGTCTTCGGCAACCGCGACGACAACTCCGGTACCGGCGTCGGCTTTACCCGGGACCCGGCGACGGGCGCCCAGGGCGCCTACGGCGACTTCCTGATCAACGCCCAGGGCGAGGACGTGGTGGCGGGCATCCGCAACACCCTTCCGCTGGCCGCCCTGAGGGACGAGATGCCCGCGATCTACAAGCAGCTCATGGACATCTTTTCCCGCCTGGAGTCGCACTACCGTGACATGTGCGACACCGAGTTCACCATCGAGCAGGGCAAGTTGTGGATGCTGCAGACCCGGGTGGGCAAGCGCACCGGAGCGGCGGCGCTGCGCATGGCGGTCGACATGACCAAGCAACGGGCTTGGAAGATCACCAGGGAAGAGGCCATCGGCCGGGTCACCGCCGAACACCTCGACCAGGTCCTGCACCCGCAGTTCGCCACGAGCGACGTAACGGTGATCGCCAAGGGGCTGGCGGCGTCGCCGGGCGCCGCGGTCGGAAAGGTCTACTTCACCGCCGACGAGGCCGCCGAGGCCGCGGCCCGGGGCGAGAAGGTCATCCTGTGCCGCAGCGAGACCTCGCCCGAGGACGTCCACGGCATGATCGCGGCCGAAGGGATCCTGACCTCCCGGGGTGGCTTGGTCAGCCACGCCGCGGTCGTGGCGCGGGGTTGGGGCAAGCCCGCGGTTGTCGGCGCCGAGTCGGTCCGGATCAACGGGCCGTCATTCACCGCCGGCGGGGTCACCGTCACCCAAGGCGACATGCTGTCGCTCGACGGAACCACCGGTCGAGTGGTGCTCGGTGCCGTCGAACTTTCCGATGCCTCGCCGCCGGCGGAGTTTGCGACCATCCTCAAATGGGCCGACGTCGTCCGCAAGGGCAAGCTGGCCGTCCGCGCCAATGCCGACAATGGCCCCGACGCGGCCAACGCCCGCCAGTTCGGCGCCGAGGGAATCGGGCTGTGCCGCACCGAGCACATGTTCCTCGGCGACGACCGGCTGCCGATCGTGCGCCGGATGATCCTCGCCGAGACCGTCGAGGAAGAGAACGCTGCCCTCGAGGAGCTGCGCGTCGCCCAGAAGGCCGACTTCCTCGAGATCCTCGAGGCCATGGACGGGCTGCCCATCACCGTGCGCCTGCTCGATCCGCCCCTGCACGAGTTCCTGCCGTCGACCGAGGAACTCGTGATCAAGAAGGCCACGATCGGCCTGACCGACACCGAAGAGAAGCTGCTGCGCGCCGCCGAGCAGTGGCACGAGTTCAACCCCATGCTGGGTATCCGCGGCGTCCGCCTCGGCGTCGTCAAGCCCGGTCTGTACGCCATGCAGGTGCGGGCCCTCATGGAGGCGGCGGTGGAGCGGCTGGCGGCCAAGGGCAAGCCCCGCATCGAAGTAATGATCCCGCTGACCATCGGCCGCGAGGAAATGGCCCTGGCCCGCGGCTGGGCCACCGACGCCATCGCGGCCGCCACCGCCGGGCTGCGCAAGAAGCCCGAGGTCATCATCGGCACCATGATCGAGACGCCCCGGGCCGCCCTGGTGGCGGGCGAGATCGCCGAGGTGGCGGACTTCTTCAGCTTCGGGACCAACGACCTGACGCAGATGACCTTCGGGTTCAGCCGCGACGACGTCGAGGGCCGGATGATGCCCGCGTACCTCGAGCAGGCGTTGCTGAAGCGCAACCCCTTCGAGACGATCGACAAGGCGGGCGTGGGCGAGCTGGTGCGCATCGCGGTGGCCCGGGGCCGAGCGGTGCGGCCCGACCTCAAGCTCGGCGTGTGCGGGGAGCACGGCGGCGACCCGGAATCGATCGACCTGTTCTACGACGCCGGCTTGGACTACGTGTCCTGCTCGCCGTTCCGGGTGCCCATCGCCCGGTTGGCGGCCGCCCAGGCGGTCATTGCTCGCGCCGGGTAAAAGGGGGTAGCGCGGCGATACCCCCCGCCATGGTCGGCGGGAGGCGGTACCTTCTGGCGGAGTGGGCATCGTGGACGAAGATGTGGCACGGGTCCGGGCGGAGACCGACTTCGTGGCCCTGGCCAGCGAGAAGATGGCCCTGCGCAAGGTAGGCCAGCACTGGACCGGTCTCTGCCCCTTCCATCCCGAGAAGTCCCCGTCGTTCTCGCTTAACGCCGAGCGCGGCTTCTACTACTGCTTCGGCTGTGGGGCCAAGGGCGACGTGATCACCTTCGTCCGCGAGATCGAGCAGCTCGACTTCGTGGAGGCGGTCGAGGGCCTGGCGTCGCGCGCCGGCATCACCCTGCACTACAGCGACGCCATCGCGGGCCGGGAACACCAGCAGAAGACCCGGATCTACGAAGCCCTCGAGCAGGCGATCGAGTGGTACCACCAGCGGCTGCTCACGTCGGCCGACGCGGCCGCGGCCCGGCGCTACCTGCGCAGCGAGCGGGGCTACGACGGCGACACGGTGCGGGAGTACCGGCTGGGCTGGGCGCCCGACGGTTTCGACCATCTGGTGAAGGCGCTCAAGGTCGATGCCCAGGTCCTTCGCGACGCGGGCCTGGCGACGGTGAACAAGTCGGGACGCCTGAACGACGCGTTCAGAGCCCGCCTCCTTTTTCCCATCTTCGACGCGGCAGCCAAGCCGGTTGGCTTGGGTGGGCGGATCCTGCCGGGATCGGAGTTGCCGAACAAGTACAAGAACACCGAGGAAACGGCGGTCTACAAGAAGAGTCGGGTGTTGTACGGGCTCAACTGGGCCAAGAAGGCGGTGGTCGACGCCGGCGAGGTTGTCGTGTGCGAGGGGTACACCGACGTGATCGGGTTCCACCGCGCCGGCGTTGGCCACGCCGTGGCCACCTGCGGCACTGCACTGGCCGAGGGCCACATGCGGCTGATCCGCAACTTCGCCCCCCGGGTCGTCCTCGCCTACGACGCCGATCGGGCCGGGCAGGCGGCCGCCGAACGGTTCTACGAGTGGGAGCAGAAGTTCGACGTCGAGGTGGCGGTGGCGGCGCTGCCGAAGGGGCTCGACCCGGCGGACATGGCCCGGCGGGACCCTGACGGCCTGAAGGCGGCGGTGACCGGGGCCCAGCCGTTCATGGCGTTCCGCCTGGAGCGGGTGCTGCAGGCCGCCGACCTGCGCTCCATCGAGGGGCGGGCCCGGACGGCCGCCCGGGCCATGGAGATGGTGGCGGAGCACCCGAGCGAGTTGGTGCGGGACCAGTACCTGATGGTGGTGGCCGACCGTTGCCGGGTCGATCCGCAGCAACTGCGATCGGGGGCATGGCGCTCGTGGGGCAACGGGTCCGCCGGGGGGACCGGGGGCGGCGACGCGGGCGGCAGGCGGCGGGCCGTCGGGGGCGGCCGCCCCGGAGGGCAGGGCGGTGTCGGATCGGGGAGCGGTTCGGGTGCTCCGATGTTCGACGCCGGACCGTCGGGGCCCGAGCTCGAGGCCCTGCGGCTGCTCGTTCACCGGCCCGAGGCGATCGGTCCCCGGCTGCATCAGATCTTCTTCGATGTCGAGCTCAGCGCCCGGACCTATGTGGCGCTGGCGGGGGCGGTCACGTTGCACGACGCCATCGCGGGCGCCGACCCGGACGTGGCCGATCTCCTTTCCCGGCTGGCGGTCGACGACGGCGACGACGACGTCGACGAGGTGGTCATCCGGCTCATCGAGATGGCCGGCCAGCGGGCCCTGACGGAGTTGGAACGCGACGCTCGGGGGGCGCCGAGGCCGCAGGACTACAGCGCCGCCATCGGTTGGTTGAAGCACGCCCTCGAGGGGTTGCGCAGTGCACAATCCGGTCAAGATGAAGAGACCCTGCTGGTAGCCTGGCTCGTGTCCCGTTTCGAGGTCGCCGATGAGTGACGCGTTCGTGGCACCGTTTACTCCCGAGGGAGGGTTGACGGTCGACTTTGCCGCCTTGTTGCTCCTCGGGCGCGAACGCGGGTACCTCACTCCCGACGACGTAATGGTGGTTTTGGAGTCACTCGAGTTGACGCCGCAGCTCATCGACGCCGTGATCGGCCGGATCCGGGCAGAAGGGATTGCCTGGCGAGACGACAACGATGTCTTGCCCGAGAGCGACTTCGGCTTCGGTGCCCTTCCGCCGCTGTCGGTGCCTTCGGTCGTGGTCGCCTCTTCGTCGACGGTGGCGGTCGAATCGGTGCTGTTGCCGGTCGCGGCGGCGCCGGCGCCTCCCGAAGCCGCCGGCGGGGCGGTCGAGGCCGACGGGAGCGATGTCATCGCGGCGTTCAACCCCGCCCGTTTCCGCAACCGGCCCCTCGCCGAAGTGCGGATCGACCTGGACGGCCGGGTAGGCCCGAGCTCGGACCCGGTCCGGATGTACTTGAAGGAGATCGGGAAGGTCCCGCTGCTCACCGCTACCGAGGAGGTCATCCTCGCCAAATGCGTCGAGGAGGGATTGAAGGCCACCGAGCGGCTGGTCGAGCGGGTCGAAAGTGGTGGCCCCCCCGATCCGACCCTCGTGGCGCGAGACGAGCGGCTGCGTCGTGACGGCACCCATGCCAAGCGGATTCTCGTGGAGGCCAACCTCCGCCTGGTGGTGTCGATCGCCAAGCGGTACCGCAACCGGGGGATGGCATTCCTCGACCTCATCCAAGAGGGCAACCTCGGGCTGATGCGGGCGGTCGACAAGTTCGACTACACCAAGGGCTTCAAGTTTTCGACTTATGCCACCTGGTGGATCCGCCAGGCCATCACCCGCGCGATCGCGGACCAGGCGAGGACGATCCGCATCCCGGTCCACATGGTCGAGACCATCAACAAGGTGGTCCGGGTCCAGCGGCAACTGCTCCAAGACCACGGTCGCGAGCCGAGCCTGGAGGAGCTGGCGGACAAGACCGAGCTGACGCCGGCTCGGGTGCGGGAGATCCTGCGTATCAGCCAGGAGACCGTGTCGCTCGAGCAGCCGATGGGCGACGACGACTTCAGCCTCTCCGACCTGATCGAGGACGAGGGGGCCATCGCCCCGTCGGAAGCAGCCACCCGGGCCATGCTCAACGACGCCGTCAACCAAGCGCTCTCCGAGCTCACGGAGCGTGAGCAGAAGGTGGTGCGGCTGCGCTTTGGTCTCGACGACGGGCACATGCGGACTCTGGAAGAGGTCGGCAAGGAGTTCGGCGTCACCCGCGAGCGGATCCGCCAGATCGAGTCAAAGACCTTGGCCAAGCTGCGCCACCCCATGCGCAGCAGCCGGCTGCGCGACTACCTCGACACCGAGTAGCTCTCCGGTCGGTTCGTCCGGCGCCCGGGCGTCGGCCCGAGAGGGCTAATGGCTATGGGTTGGTGGGCTGGTGGCTGGAGGAAGCTGGTAGGGCTGGTGGTTGGTAGGGCCGGTGGGCCCAGCGGGGCTGCTAGGGCTGGCCGCCGTTGCGCTGCTGGGCGGCCAGGCGGGACGGTGCCTGAACGATGGGCCGGATCAGATTCGCGTCGCCGAGCTTGCTGGCGACGACGTCCTTGGCCCGCTCGACGCCGAGATCGACGACGGCCTTGGCCTTGCCGGCTACCCCGTCGATCGCCGCACGCCGGCCCGATCGGTTGACTTTTTGGTTCACTTGCTGGCTCAGTTGCCGTGAACGCTGCTGAGCGATGGTCGCGATGTACGCACCAGCAGCGAAACCCGCAACGAGCCCCACGCGCAGTCTCATGCCTCCTGTTGTAGCCGATCCGCGGCCCTGGC
This sequence comes from uncultured Actinomycetota bacterium, assembly GCA_963851105.1. Taxonomy (GTDB): domain Bacteria; phylum Actinomycetota; class Acidimicrobiia; order Acidimicrobiales; family Palsa-688; genus DATARN01. The sequence continues at coordinate 76,888 of CAWKNP010000011.1, read as the reverse complement.
ACCAGGGCCCGGGCACCACCGAACGTTGGTCCGGCCGGGCCCGAACACCGCGACCTCGCGGCCTGCGGGCGATCGGAGTGGGCTAATCCGGCCCGAGGCACTGCTATCGTGCCTTGGTCCTTCGGGGGTAGCTCAATCGGCAGAGCGGTGGCCTGTTAAGCCAAAGGTTGTGGGTTCGAGTCCCACCCCCCGAGCACCCAAGGACCAAGAGGCAAGTTCGAAGCGGGCGGCCCAAAGCGGCCGATGCCCCTCCCGGGGCGGTGTTGGCCATCAGATCGCGATCGGTTGAGGGTCGAGCCCTGTGCCAACGGTGCCCGACCTTGGATCGGGCCCAGGACGAGGGCGTGAGGGGTTCTGCGTTCCCCACACGGCGAGCGAGCGTGGGCTCGAATGGTGCCGGCAACGATGTCGAGGCGGTCTCGGGCGGGGGTGTGCTGCCCGACGCCACGAGCCGGTGATGCACGGGCGCAAAAAACACTCCAGAAGGGGGACTACACGTCGATAGGTCAGTGTGCTCGGGTTCCTGATTTTCATCGTTTTCGGCGGCCTGGTTGCCGTGATCGCGTATCGCGAGTCCGAAGCCTTCCGCAAGAAGAATGGGGTAACGCCCTGGCGAATGCCCTCGTGGGCGTGGGCGCTCATCGGCTTCGTATCACTTTTGGTGGGCGCCATTCTTCTTGCCGTCGCCCGCCGTACTACCGACCCGGTGGTCCCGAGCGGTCCGTCACGATAGGCACCTGACGGGGTCGATGCCCCTCGGTGCCCGCCAGGCGAACAACCTCACCGTAGGAGCGGCAGCGCCCTGGGACCTCCTCGTCCAGCTGTCGTTTTTCGAGGGCCTGTCGCCTGTTGTCGGGGCCGAACATCGCCACCAAGGTCGTGGTTGGGGTTCACGTCTTCATGCACCGCTCCGGTCGAGTGGCGCCTGCGAATGTATCGACGTCGAGCTAGTAGCGGATCTCGTAAGCCACCGTCCGTTCTGGCCGAGACTTCCCCTATCGAAACCGGTCGAGCGTCATCAGCGGTAGAAAACCATGACGCCACCGTGGTGCGAGCAGGCGCCCTGGTGATGTGCTGCGTAGCTGTAGGTGCCGTCGTTACACAACGCGAGAGGGTTGCCCGGGGGGCCGGCGACGGTAGTAACGACTGGCGCGGCGGTCGTCGGCGGGACCGTGGCCCTGGTGGTCGGCGGGGCCGTCACCTGAGGTGCAACGGTCGTAGGCCGTGCTGTGGTCACTGGCGCCGCTGTCGACGCCGCCGTGACGGTCGTGGTCGCGGCGGAAACAGTCACCGTCGTCGAGGTCGTTGTCGACGTGCTGACCGTCGTGGTCGTTTGACTCGCCTTCTTGCTGGCTCCACAGCCGAGGCTCAATGCCACCATTGGCACCATCCCGAGTACAATCCAGCGCTTCATCCGATTTCCCCCTCGTCCGCCCCCGGGCATAGTCGCACCTCTCGACAATGGCCGTTATCGGAATTGTCCGAAAGGATCAGTCGGAGAGGGACGGGCCGATGGCGTCGGCGGCGCCTGTCCTGGACCTTGAACGCGTGGGCATAGATCCAAAGGGTGACCGCTGGGTCCGCATGATCGGGCCGCAGGCTTCACTTCACGCCTGATTAAGGGCCGCAACGAGGATGGCATGGCAGTGGTGGACGCTGGTCGGAGAAACCCCCCTCGAGCCACCCCCGGTGCTGCCGGTCGAGATGCTTCGAAGTGGGCTTGTCGAGCCGGGTGGCGCCGAAGGCCAGTCCGAGCCGGCTGTCGAACTTCGACTGGTAGCCCTTGATGGTGCACGCCTTGCGCTCGGCCCGATCTGGGCGATCCAGTGGAAGAAGAGCTGCTCGATCATGACCTTGCCGCGGCCGAAAACGTCCGCCATGACGTCGATCGCGTACCTTGCTAGGGCCAACTCGGCACCCTCGAGGCTGCCTTCTTGTTGTCTCTCTTGGGCTCGTGGAAGGTCTGTGATCGGTGGATCGGTTTACCTTTGGGTTGTTGCCGACATGGACCCGGAGTCGCCAGACTCCTGGTTGTGACGGGGGTCAGACTGTCCTTCACGGGTACATTGCAGCGAACTTTTCTTAATTGTCCCAACTGGTCGGACCGAGAGGCAGGAAGTATGGCGTGACCAGCGACAAGGGCTCGTAGCTCAGTGGTCAGAGCGGGGGACTCATAATCCTTTGGTCGCAGGTTCGATCCCTGCCGGGCCCACGTCAACGTTGACAGCACTGGCGGACTTACCATCCCGGGCCAGCGAGGCCGACCCACTACCCCCTCACGGAGCTCCCGGGCCGGGTCCCGTCGTCATGTCTCGAGGTCGTCCCCGCGGTTGTGAGGGCAGCGACACCGCCGGCGATGGTCTGGCTCTATCGGAGCGAAATAGCCGCCCCACCGTTGTCCGCCTTCTACGTTCGTTTCTGAGAAGGGTTCGTGGAGAACCATGCTCCGACCAAGGCGAGAACCCCAAGCCCGGCGACTGCGATCCCGTGTTTGGTGTGATGGTGGGATGACCCGGCCTGATGACCGGGGAGTATCGACGGCAGTGAGCCCGCCGGGGTCACGAAGTAGTAGACGGCGAGCGCGAACAAGGCCACGCCGAGTAGCACGAGGAGCATGGTCGCCGGTCGGACCCGAAACCCACTCCCGCCGCCGGCACTGGCCATCTGAGGTCCCCCTGTCATCGAACCGCCCGATCAGGCGACGCCGGCCACAGCCTAGTTGCGGCCAGGAGCGGAGGTCATTCGATAGCAATTTGACGTGATGTCGCCATCGTTCGTTTTGCGAAATGGTTTGTCGTAGGGTATCCGGCATCGCCATCGTGACCCGGTTCGCAGGCGTCGCAATCGTGGACGAGCGCGTCTTCGGACCCTGGGCATGACAGCTGCCATCACGGTGCGGGGACTGCACAAGTCCTACGGAGAGTACGAGGCCGTCCGGGGCATCGACTTCACCGTCGAGGTGGGCGAGGCGGTCGCGTTCCTCGGCCCCAACGGCGCCGGCAAGACGACCACGGTAGAAATCCTCGAGGGTTACCGCGCACCGACGGCGGGGTCCGTCGAGGTGCTTGGGCTTTCTCCCACCACCGCCGGTAGTCAGCTCCGACGTCGGGTCGGGATCGTGCTCCAAGAGGCGGGATTCCCCGAAGAGCTGACCGTGCAGGAGCTCGTCGAGGCGTGGCGGCGCTTCTACCAGCGTCCGCGCTCCGCCGAGGAGGTGATCGTTGCCGTCGGCCTCGAGAGCCGGCGCAATGTACGCGCCAAGAATCTCTCGGGAGGTGAATCCCGCCGCCTCGACCTGGCTCTCGGAATCGTCGGACGGCCCGAGGTGCTGTTCCTCGACGAGCCGACCACAGGATTCGACCCTTCTGCCCGCCGGTCGGCGTGGGAGTTGATCGACGGCCTGGTGCACGATGGCATGACCCTGTTTCTCACGACCCACTACCTCGACGAGGCGCAGCGGCTGTCCGATCGGATTCTGATCATTGCAGGCGGGAAGATCGTGGCCGAGGGCTCGCCGGAGGACATCGGCGGGCGAGAATCGGCTCCCGGGACGATCCACTTCGGCATTCCCGACGGCCTGTCGACCGCCGACCTGCCCCCGCTGCCGCCCGACGCGACGCTCGACGTGGTTGAAGATCAGGTTTCGATCACCACTCGTGACCTCGTCGCGGCCACGCACACAATAACCGGATGGGCCCTCGAACGGTCATTGGAACTGGTCGGATTTCGCGTCGAGAGGCGGACCCTGGAGGACACCTACCTCTCTATCATCGGCGAGACGGACACGGGAGGCGCCCCATGAGCACCTCGACGTTGGCGCTGACGGCGTCGCAGTTCCGGTTGGAGCAGAAGTTGTTCTGGCGCAACCGCCAGGCGGCGATCTTCAACTTCGCCCTTCCGATCATCTTCGTGGTCCTGTTCTCCTTATTGTTCAGCGGCAACGGAAATGTCGGATCCAACGCCGTGCCGTACACGTCGTACTTCGTGGCGGGGATGATCGGCGTGTCGCTGCTCTCGTCGACGTTTGCCAATCTCGCCGTCAGCCTCGTGTATCAACGCGATCTTCTGGTTCTCAAACGGTTCCGGGGCACGCCGCTGCCCGCATCCGCCCTCTTCGGGGCCAAGATTCTTAATTCGGTGGTTATCGTCATCATCCAGGTCGTCATCATTCTGACCCTGGGCCGGGTGGCGTTCAATACACCGCTGCCTCAGAATCCTCTGGCGTTCGTCCTCATTGTGATCATGGGGATCATTGTTTTCACGATGGCCGGGATCGCGTTCACCGCGTTCATCCCCAATGCCGACTCGGGACCAGCAGTGGTCCAACTTCCGTTCCTGACTCTCCAGTTCATCTCGGGAGTCTTTTTCCCTTTCACCAGCGAGCCGGCGTTCCTCAAGACCGTCGCCAACATCTTCCCGCTGCGGTGGCTCCTCGACGCCATCCGGGCCGGATACCTGGGCTTCGACTACTTCCACACGCACAGGATCGTGACCCCCGCTTCGGTGGGCCACGCCGCGTCAGTGGACCAGGTGCCGGCCTCGGTGCACGGCCTTCACGCCATCGGGGCCGCGGCACCCGCCTACCTGAACCTCGCCATTTGGTTCGTCATCTTCGCCTTCATCGCCCGTACCCGATTTCGCTGGGAGAAACGAGCCTCCTAGGGGCGACGAAGGCGGGGGCCGCGGCCCGGAACGTGAGGCATCGGGGATCGCCCGGCGCTTTCGCCGCCCCCTTTTTTTCCCGCTCTGCCCCGCAACGGGCGTCATGGCGCCCACCGGCGTGGCGCGCCGGGAGCGGCCCGTCACCCGAGGCGGGCGAGAAGCAGCCTCTGTGCGACCTGAGGATTTGCCCTGCCGTGCGAGGCCCGAACGACCTGGCCGACGAAGAACCCGAGCAACGCGCTCTTGCCCGCTCGGTAGAGGTCCACCTTGTCGGAGTTGGCCGCGAGGACCTGGTCGACGATGGCGTTGATAGCCGCTTCGTCATTGACCTGCGCCAGGCCGCGGGAGGCGATGATCTCCTCCGGGTCGCCGCCTCGGCGGACCAGCTCGGCCAGGACTTCCTTGGCGGCGGGGCCGCTCACGGCACCGGACTCGGCGGCGATGACGAGTGCCCCCAGCGCCGCGCCGGTGATCGGGCTGGCAGCCATGTCACCGTCGTCCAGTTCGTGGGGCAGCTCATTGATGATCCAGCGGGCCACCGCCCTCGCCGGCGCCCCGACGGCCACCGCCTGGGCGAACAGGTCTCCGGTCGCCCGATCGCCGCTCAGCAAATCGGCGTCGGTCTCTGAGATCCCGTGCGCCACCGGCCACTCCGCGAGGCGATCGGCAAGCACCGGATCGCGCAGGCGGGCCTCGGCGCGGTAATCGGGGCGGCTCTTCTTGGGCTGGCGGGTCGTCGCCTTGGCCGACCGGGCCCGCGTCGCGTCGTCCGCAGCGGTCGCGGCAGGCGATGGCGGCGAGCCCTTCTTGCCACCCTGCCACGAGTCGCGCAAGGTGACGATGCGGTTGAGCACCGGCATCGCCGGGCCCGAGTCCTCGCTGTCGACCACGAAGTAGCCGAGCCGCTCGAGTTGCCACCGGCTGCCGGGCTCGGCGCCGGCCAGGCTGGGCTCGAGCATGGCGCCGCGCACGACCTGAAGGGAGTCAGGGTTGAGGGCCTCGGTCATCTCCCCATCGGTGTCCTCGGGGCGGGCTACCGTGAACAGCCGGTCGTAGAGGCGCACTTCGGCCGGGACCGCGTGCGGCGCCGACACCCAGTGGATGACACCCCACACCTTGACGTCGGGTGGGGCCTTGCCGACCGTGTCAGGAATGTGGTGGGCGCGTAGCCCGATGATCTCGCCGCCTTCTTCGATCACCTCGTCGCAGGTGATGCAGTAGCCGTGCCGCAACCGGACCGTGCGCCCCGGCGCCAGCCGCTGGTAGCCCGTGGGGGGATCGACCGAGAAGTCGTCCCGGTCGATCAGGATCTCCCGCCCGAATGGCACCGCCCGCTCGCCCGGTTTGCCCACATCAGGCGGGAAAAAGGGGCTTGACAGTTCCTCGACGTCGTCCACCGGCCACGAGGTGATCGTCACCGGCAGCGGGCGGAGCACCCCCATCACCCGCGGCGCCGTCCAGTTCAGGTCGTCACGGACGCAGAACTCGAGCTTGGCCAAATCGATCGTCGAGTTGACTTTGGCCACGCCGATCAGGTCGGCGAAGGCACGGATCGCCTCGGGACGGTAACCCCGACGCCGCATTCCCGCGATGGTCGGCATCCTCGGATCGTCCCATCCTGCGACATGGCCGCCGTCGACCAGCAGCCGCAGCTTGCGCTTGCTCATCACCGTGTAATCGAGGTTCAGGCGGGCGAATTCGATCTGTTGGGGTCGGCTGAAACCGTGCTGTTCGGACACGCCGGTGTGCGCGATCACCCAGTCGTACAACTCCCGGTTGTTCTCGAATTCCAGGGTGCAGAGAGAGTGGGTGACACCCTCGATGGCGTCGGAGATGGGGTGGGCGAAGTCGTACATCGGGTAGATGGGCCACGCGTCGCCGGTCCTTTGGTGGTGAGCGTGGCGAACCCGGTAGAGCAGTGGGTCGCGCATCTTCATGTTGGCGGCGCTCATGTCGATGCGCGCCCGCAGCACCGCGGCCCCGTCGGCCACGTCGCCCGACCGCATCTGCCGGAACCGCGCCAGGTTATCCTCGGCGCTGCGATCACGATACGGCGAGGGCTGGCCGGCTGTCGTGATGCTGCCCCGGTATTCCCTGATCTGCTCGTCGCTCAGTTCGTCTACATACGCGGCTCCCCGCGTTATCAGGAGCTCGGCCAGCCGGTACATCTCCTCGAAGTAATCGGAGGCGTAGAGCGCCCTTTCTCCGAACGAGAACCCGAGCCAGGTAACGTCGCGCTGGATCGACTCGACAAATTCGACGTCCTCCTCGGCGGGGTTGGTGTCGTCGAATCGGAGGTTGGCGTGCGACCCGTATTGTTCGGCGATGCCGAAGTTCAAGCAGATCGACTTGGCATGTCCGATGTGCAGATAACCGTTCGGTTCAGGGGGAAATCGGGTCACGACCCGGCCGCCATTGGTACCGGAGCGCTGGTCTTCGTCGATGATGTCGCGGATGAAGTCCGAGCGGACGGGCGCTGGCTGGTCGTCGCTGGTCACGTCCGGCCACTGTACCCACGACCGCCGCGGTGGCCTTCGGGGGCGCCGGCGGAATGGTCGCCCCAGGGCGGTCCGGGGATCCCCCGCCCCTGTCGCAGGGAGCGAGGTCACCTAGTGTGACCAGCGACCTTCCGGTAGGGGGAGAAGTGATGTCGCACACCGCAGTGGCCGCCGTACTGACCGATCCCGGCTCGATCGGAACCGTCGTGACGGTCAAGGGTTGGGTTCGGACCCGCCGGCAATCCAAGTCGGAAGGTGGGCTCTCCTTCATCGCGGTCAACGACGGCTCCTGCTTCGACTCGCTCCAGGTGGTGGCCAGGGGTTCGCTGCCCAACTACGAGACCGACATCACCGGCATCACAACTGGATGTTCTGTGATCGCCACCGGACAGGTCGTTGCGTCCGCTGGAGCCGGCCAGGCCGTAGAGCTCCTCGCCGACTCGGTCGAAGTGGTCGGCTGGGTGGACGACCCCCAAACATATCCGCTGGCGCCGAAACGGCACTCCTTCGAATACCTCCGTGACGTCGCGCACCTTCGTGTCCGTACCAATACGTTCGGGGCGGTAATGCGCGTCCGCCACTCGCTGGCAATGGCCATTCACCGGTTTTTCGACGAGCGTGGGTATGTATGGATACATACGCCCATCATCACGGCCAACGATGCCGAAGGGGCAGGAGCAATGTTCCGCGTCTCGACGCTTGACCTCGTAAATGGCATCGCGACGGCACCGGACGGGAAGGCTGACTTCTCCCAGGATTTCTTCGGGCGGGAAACGTTCCTGACGGTCTCCGGGCAGCTCAACGTGGAGAGCTACTGCCTGGCCATGAGCAAGGTGTACACATTCGGGCCCACGTTCCGAGCCGAGAACTCCCACACGAAGCGTCACCTGGCAGAGTTCTGGATGGTCGAGCCGGAGATCGCCTTCGCCGATTTGTCGGACAACGCCGATCTGGCCGAAGCCCTGCTCAAGTACATCTTCCAAGCCGTCCTCGACGAGCGAGGCGATGACATGGCCTTCTTTGCCGAACGGATCGACAGCGACTGCATTTCCCGGTTGGAGTCCCTCATCAAGGCCGACTTTGAACGAATGGATTACACGACGGCCGTGGCCAAGCTGGAGCAGGCCGTGGCGGGCGGCATGGCGTTCGAATACCCCGTCGGGTGGGGGCTCGACCTGCAGGCCGAGCACGAGCGCTACCTGACCGAGCAACTGGTCGGGAGGCCGGTGGTCGTGACCGACTACCCGAAGGAGATCAAGGCCTTCTATATGCGCCTGAACGACGACGGGCGGACGGTCGCCGCCATGGACGTCCTGGCCCCGGGGATCGGTGAGATCGTAGGTGGGAGTCAACGCGAAGAGCGTCTGGATGTCCTCGACCAGAGGCTCGACGAGGTGGGATTGCCGCGGTCGGCGTACGGGTGGTACCGGGACCTTCGGCGATATGGCACGGTTCCCCACGCAGGGTTCGGTTTGGGCTTCGAACGCACCCTGCTCTATATCACCGGAATGGACAACATCCGCGACGTGATCCCTTTTCCCCGGACGCCGAACAACGCCGACTTTTAGTACGGCCGGCGGAGAGCCGGATTGACAACTCGGGCTGCCTCTGGTCAAATCACTAGATGACTAGTGATTTGGGGCATTGGTGATCATCCTGCGGTTGGACACCAAGTCGGGGGTACCGCCGTATCTCCAGATCGCCCAGCAGATTCGCCACGCCCTGGTGGCGGCCGTCCTGAAGCCGGGCGACCAGTTGCCGACGGTGAAAGCGGTCGTCACCCAGCTTGCCATCAACCCGAACACCGTGTTCAAGGCGTACCGGGAACTGGAACACGAGGGGCTGGTGGAGGGCCGGCCGGGAGCAGGCACCTTTGTAACCCGGCGACCGCCGGGGCCGCCACCGGGCACCCACGCCGCCATGGCCCGCAGCCTGGCCCATTGGGTGCAACGGGCCCGGGATGCGGGTCTCGACGACACGTCGATCGAGGCGTTGATGCGGGAGATCCTCTACGGCCGCGGGTCGGGGTTTGGCACCGCCGGCGGGGAGATCGCATGATCGCCCAGGCGGTCGAGACCAACGACTTGGCCAAGCGCTTCCGGTCGGTTTGGGCGCTCCAGAACTGCACCGTTGCGGTGCCCGAAGGCGCGGTGTCGGGTCTCGTCGGCGCGAACGGGGCCGGAAAGACGACCCTGATGCGGCTGCTGGCCGGATTGAGCCGGCCCACCTCAGGGCGGCTCGCCGTCAACGGCCGGGCGCCTGCCGACGACGGCGACTTCCTCGCAGGGATCGGTTACCTGGCGCAGGAAGTCCCCCTTTACCGCCGCTGGACCGCCGCCGATCATCTGGCGCTCGGTGCCCACATGAACCGGGTATGGGACCAATCCCTGACGCTTGACCGCCTGCGCCGCCTCAACATCGCCCTGGACCGCCCGATCGAGGCCCTGTCAGGAGGGATGCGGGCTCAGGTCGCCCTGGCGCTGGCCCTGGGCAAGCGCCCCCGGCTGCTGCTCCTCGACGAGCCCGTGGCCGCGCTCGATCCGCTGGCCCGCCGGGAATTCCTGGCGTCGCTGGCGGCGGCGGTGGCCGAGGGCGGACTCACTGTGCTGTTGTCGAGTCACCTGCTGGCCGATCTCGAGCGGGTTTGCGACCACCTGATCTTGCTGGCCGCCGCTCGGCCCGTGATCTGCTCGGACATCGATGACCTGCTGGCCACCCACAAGTTGCTCACTGCGCCGTCGCGGGACACCAAGGCGATCGAGCGCCAGCATCAGGTCATCAATGTGGTCCGAACTCCCCGGGAGGTGGCGATCACCGTCAAACTCACCGGTCCCGTCCTCGATCCGGCGTGGGAGGTCCACGACCTGGGGCTCGAGGACATCGTGCTGGCCTACCTGTCGCGCGACGCCGCCGTTCCGCTCCATCCCCTCGAGCCGCTGGAGGAAGTCCGATGACCTGGCTCTTGTGGCGCCAGCACCGCAGCCAGGCCACGGTCATGGGCATCGTGGTGGGTCTGTTCGCGGTGGCGGTGCTCGTCACCGGCGTGCACATGGCGCACCTCTACCACGACGCTGTCCACAACTGCCCGGCCAACGGCGCCTGCGATCTCGTCGGCAACCTCTTCCAGGGCTACGGCGCCATCATCGACACGGTTCACCTCACCGATACCCTGCCCCTCATCCTCGGCCTGTTCCTCGGGGCCGTGCTGGTGGCACGCGAGACCGAGCACGCCACCAACGTCCTGGTCTGGACGCAGACGGTTCCCCGCCGCCGCTGGCTGGTGGAAAAAATCGCGGTGGTTGTCGGCGCCACGCTGCTCGTAAGTGCGGTGGTCGCGGCCCTCGTGACCTGGTGGTCGGGGACCCCCAACGCCATTGACGGGAGCCGTTTCCAGAGCACCCAGTTCGACACGCAGAACGTGACGCCGATTGCCTTCGCCCTGTTCGCAGTCGCCCTCGGAATAGCGGCAGGGTGCCTGCTGCGCAGGACCCTTCCGGCTCTGGGCGTCACGGTGGGGGGATATGCCGCGGTGCGCCTCGTCGTCGCGGTCTACCTCCGGCCGCACTACCTGAAGGCGCTCACTGCGTCATTCGCCCCCGGCGGCAACCAGCAGTTGCCGAGGGGTTCGTGGACTCTGAGCTCGAACCTTTTCGACCCCGGAGGCCACCTCGTCACCGGCAAGTTCCAGCTCCCCACCGCCTGCCTCTCGTCGGTCGATCGCAACGGGGTGGCGAGCTGCCTCGGCCGGATGGGGTACCGCACGGTGGTGACCTACCAGCCCGCGAATCGCTATTGGACCTTCCAGTGGATCGAGTCCGGCATCTTCGTCGCCCTGGCTGCGGCCCTGATCGCCTTTGCCATCTTCTTCACCCTCCGCCGCGACGCCTGACGCTTATGGCACTTCCTTGAACCGCATGCGGTTGTTGCGGGGATCGTGGGTGAGCTCGGCCAATCCGAGAAGCTCCAACAGCGGTGGGAGGTACATGGCGAAGCGGCCCCGGTAGCCGTTGCGCAGGCCGTACCAACCGCCGACGGGGTTGTCGGGCGACCGTCCCCACGCCTCGACGGTGCCCTCGGCAGCCGGCTTCTTCTCGTCGGCGGCGCCGAGCGGCACCCAGTCGCCCTGCTCCTGCAGCCAGGCGTGCAGGTCGTCGATCGACCTGAGGTGGTATTTGAGGGTCGTGGAACCCACGTTGCACACAAGTACTGGGGGGTCGGCCTGCTCGTCTTTGTACATGGTGTACTCCGACGAACCGGGCGGGGTCACGAGGACCCAGGGGTCATCTTTGGTACCGGCTGCCATCAGTTCTCTCCTTTCGCGACTGCGGAGCGTCGTCGTCGCTTTGGTGTCTCGTACCTGTCATCAGCAGCGTCGCCCCAGATGCGCTCGAGGTAGGCACGAACCGCCTCCATTAAAGCCCGCAGGAAGCGAAAAGGCCCGAAGGTTCCACAGCGAACCGTTGGTGGGACGCGGCCGTCTGGGCTGGAGATGGGGCCGATCGGAGGACGACTCAGCGGCCAAAGTGCTGCGAAGTGACGTAATACCGTCGTATTGCAGCAGTTTGGGATCGACAGCGGGGCCTCGTCCGGCGGGCCCCGCGCTCCGACAGGGTCACCGCCGTCGCTGAGTCACCACAAAGGACCTTGTCCTCTAGGCGGTGGTTCCGCCCGTGGCGATAATCGAATAGGAGCGCAAGGAGCAATCACATGACCGTGACCGAGATTCCACCGGGAAAGTCAAAGCTGCCGAGTTCGGGGGGAAAGCCCCAAGTCGCCGTCGGGAGCCCACCGCCGCCTGGGAACGACTGGTTCGTGGGCTTCACGGCGGGCATCGGCATCATTGCGCTCGCCGTAGCGGTCGTGGCGCTTCTCGTAGCTGTCGGCAACTCGGGCTCCAACGCGACGGACAAGGCTTCCTTGCCCGCGGTTCCTGCAACCGTCCCGGCACCGGCGGCATTCGCCGGTGCCAGCCTGCCCATCTCTGTTTCCGAGTTCAAGCTGACGATGACCGTGTCGGCGGTGACGCCGGGGACCAAGACCATACAGATTGCCAATGGCGGCGCCATCGCCCACGAGGTCTTGGTCTTCCACCCCGATGCCTCGATCGACGCGGGAAACCTGCCGGTGGGACCGGATGGCAACATCGTCGAGGACGCCCCCGGCATCAACAAGGTCAGCGACGGAGAGAACCTCGATCCCGGCACGTCGCAAACGCGCCAGGTCGACCTGTCCCAGCCCGGTACCTATGTCTTCGTCTGCAACCTCCCCGGCCACTACAAGGCCGGAATGTGGACCAAGATCACCGTCCGCTAGCCGAGGAAGTCGTCCGTATTCGGGGCCGACGTGCTATCCGGGGCTCGGAGTGTGGTGTTGCCGTCGCGCGATGGTCGCCCGGACGAGGCGGGCGATCTGGAGGTCTTCCCGGGCCGTCACCACGACCGCCCGGCAGGCGGCCCCGAGGGCGGTGATGTCCGTGTCCCCCAAGGCGGCGGCGTTGGCCGCATCATCGATGACGACGCCGAGGAACGAAAGTCCCTCGGCAACGCGAGCCCGCAGATCCGGCTGTTGCTCGCCGACGCCGCCGGTGAAGGCGACGGCGTCGAGTCCGCCGACCACACCTCGCGGCGGAATCGGGCATTGGGGCGAACGGGGTCGATCCCGTCCGCCCATTAACGTCCCCGCGGTGCTTGGGACCGTGACGATCGCGCCGCTGTGATGATTTTCCTGCTGATCATCATTTCCGTAGCGGTCATCGGCGTGCTCGGCGTCGTCCTCATCGACCGAGACGAGCTGTTTCCCCCCTCGTCACGACCGACGACGCCCCGGCCCGCCAAGCCCACCAAGGCCGCTACGGAGCTGGGTGGCTTCTTCGGCCTGTCGTCGGGCTCGTGGGCCTCACAGGGTCCCGCCAGCTCGGCGCGTTCGACCACCTGGTCGGGCTCGCGGCGACCGTCGGGTCCTCCGGTCAAGGGCGGCGGGCTGGTGCGCGCCGTCATCGTCATGGCGGTGGCAAGCGTCCTGGTACCTGTGGTCGTGCTCGACCTGCTCACCGCGAGCGTGATCTCCACCTCCCAGTCAGGGGCGCTGCCGGCGCCCCGACCGCCGGTGGGATCGGCCATCACTGAGGTGTTCGACGCCTCGGGCACCAAGATCGCCACCTTCCAGCAGTTCGCCACCAACCTGCCGGTCTCCGCAGCCGACGTTCCCCAGGTCCTGAAAGACGCCGTGGTCGCGGCCGAGGACCGCCGGTTCTACGACCATCGCGGGATCGACCCCAAAGGTGTTGTGCGGGCCCTCTGGGCCGACCTGAACGGCGGCAGCTACGCCCAAGGCGCCTCGACGATCGACCAGCAGTATGTGCGGCTCGTGTACGGCAGCAATGTCCGCTCCCTGAACCGCAAGCTCCGCGAAGCCGTCTTGGCGGGCCGGGTGGACTCGCAGCTGACCAAGGACCAGATCCTCGTCGGCTACCTGTCCCGGGTCTACCTGGGCGGCGGGTCCTATGGCGTCGGCGCGGCCGCGGCGTCGTACTTCCACAAATCGGTGCGCGACCTCACCTTGTCCGAGGCCGCCGCCTTGGCCGGGATCCTGCCGGCGCCGAGCGCCTACGACCCGCGTGTCGACCCGACGGGTGCCGAGATCCGCCGCGTCGACGTGCTGGCGAAGATGGCGGCGCAGGGAAAGATCACGTTCGCCCAGGAGTCGGCCGCCGACTCTCAGCGCCTCGTCCTCGCAGGCGGCGACACCCCGCCCGGGCCGGCCGTCACCACGGTGTACCCGGCGGCCGCCGCGCCGACGCGGTATCCCTGGTTCGTCGACTACGTGCGGCGCTACCTCGTGGCCCGCTTCGGGGCCGATGTGGTGGCGGGCGGCGGCCTGCGCGTCGAGACCTCACTCGACCCGGGGATGCAGGCCCAGGCGGAGGCCGCCGTGGCCGCCGCCCTGAAAGGCACCCAAGCCCCGGTTGACATGGCCATGGTGGTCCTCGACCCGGGCACGGGCCTGGTGAAAGCCATGATCGGCGGACGCGACTTCGCCGCCTCGCAGGTCAACGCGGCGCTCGGTGCCTGCCCGGCCACGACCGGGCTGCAGGCCAACGACGCGCCCATCTGCATCGACGGCGGCGGCAGCGGCCGCCAGCCAGGGTCCGCCTTCAAACCGTTCACGCTGGCAAAGGCATTCGAGGAGGGGCTCGACGCCAAAAAGGTGTACGACGGCCCCAGCTCCTACACCTTCCCGAAGGGAAAATGCCAGGGGGCCAACTGCACCGTCCACAACGTCGAAAGCGGCGGTTACGGACCGATCACGCTCCGCCAGGCCACCGCGTACTCCGTCAACACGGTGTTCGCCCAGTTGATCGAGGACGTCGGTATCGCCAAGACCGCAGAGCTGGCGCACCGGCTCGGCCTGACCATGATCAGCCCCGACGGCCGGGGCCGTACCGGCCCCTACGGTCCCAGCCTGACGCTCGGGTCAGCTGACGTCTCGCCGCTCGACATGGCCGCCGCCTACAGCGTGTTCGCCGACCGGGGCGTGCAGTTTCCTGCCAGCCCGGTGCTGCGCGTTACCGCCGCCAACGGCACGGTGCTCGAGGACAACTCCGCCCGCACCGGCAAGCGGGTCCTGGCCACCGCGGTTGCCGACCAGGTCAACGACGTCTTGAAAGACGTCGTCGGCTACGGGACCGGCGTCGCGGCCAACATCGGACGCCCCGACGGGACGGCCGGCAAGACGGGCACCAGCGAATCGTTCAGTGATGCCTGGTTCGTCGGGTATACGCCGCAGCTCGTCACCTCGGTGTGGATGGGCAATACCAATGGCCGCCAGCCCCTGGTCAACATCAAGGGCCTACCGGAGGTGTTCGGGGGCACCCTGCCGGCCCAGGCGTGGCACGACTTCATGGCCGCGGCACTGGCCGGGAGCCCGGTCGAGAATTTCGTGCCTCCCGCGCCTCTCATCCCCTGCTTTGCGCCGACGACGACAACAACGCCGCCGCCGTTCTCGCCTTCGTCTTCAACCTCGTCGACGTCCACCTCCACATCGACGACATCGACGACATCGACGACCTCGACGACTTCGCCCCTTTTCCCGCCGCCTTCTACCTCGACCACCTCGACCACGCCAACCTCGCCCGCCACGGTGCCGTGTCCACCGTCGGCACCGCCACCGACCCTTAAGCCATTGACACCACTTCCGGGAACACCAACCACGACGCGACTGTTTCCGACCACGACGCGGGCCACGCCGCGGCCCACCACGACAACGTCGACCACGACCACGGTGGCGGTGCCCTGATGCTGCTCCTGCTCATCATCGTGCCGTGCACGTTCGTGGCGGTGGCGGCGGTGCTGATGGCCGATCGGCTCGGATGGCTGCCCCGCCTCGACAAGCCCCTGGCCCCGCGGCAAAGCCAATCGTCATCGGCGCCTTTGGCCATCGGCGCCATCGTCTTGATGGGGGCCTGGATCCTCGTGTGGTTCGTGGTGCTGGCCATCGGCCTGAACTTCATCACCAAGTCGGGCTGACCCACCCGCCGTTACCTTGGTGCCAATGGCACACAAAGTCAGCTTCTGTCAGCTCAACTTCGTCGTGCAGGACATGGCGGCGACCATCGACTTCTATCACCGGCTCGGTCTCGAGTTCGAAGCCGAGCCCGACACCTTCCACCTGGCGGTCGACCTGCCCAACGGCCAGTACCTGGAATTCGACACCGCCGATTTCGGGCCCCAGTGGAACAGCGGTTGGCGGGGGGGATTCGGCGGTCCCGTCGTCATCGGTTTCTCGGTGCCGACGCGCGAGGCGGTCGACGAGACCTACCACGACCTGACGGCCGCCGGCGCCAAGGGCCAGCAACCCCCCTACGACCCGTTCTGGGGCGCCCGTTACGCCATCGTCGAGGACCCCGACGGCAACGCCATCGGGCTGATGAGCCCGATCGATCCCGACCGCAGGTTCTGGCCGCCGCAGCCGCCGCCTTCGGTGTGATGGCGCTACATGAAGTTCCGGGTGTGCAGGGCCGACAGCTCGGCCGCTTCTGAGGGGAAGAACCCGAGGCGGACGAGGCGGCGCCGGCGGCCCTCGTCCATGTCCGCTTGCAACGCCACCACGGCGTCGTAACCCCGGCCGATGGTGGCGGGAGTCCAGGCCCCGGCGGCGAGGACGACGAGGGCGTCGAACACGCTGTCGTTGAGGCCCGATGTCGATGCCAGCGCTTGGTGGCGCGCTTCGACGGCGGCGCGCAGGCGGACCCGCAGCTGCGGTTCGTTCGCGGTCCGTTGCTCGAGATGGCCGAGCCCGAAGGCCACGTGGCGCGCCTCGTCCTGCAAGGCGAGGTGGCATACCTGCGCGGTGACCGGGTCGGGCGCGTGGCGCTCGAGGAACGACAGCAGGTGAAGGAACGTGCCCTCCCCGAGCACCGAGAGCAGGAACGAGGCGATCGAGAAGTCGGACTCGGTGAAAAGGGTCTGTAACGAGGCCCGCCCTCCGGCGCTCGATGTGCCGAGCCGGCCAGTGACCAGAGCCGCCCGGCGGGAGAAGACCTCGATGTGGCGGGCTTCGTCGGCGACTTGTAGGGCGAGAAACTGCGCCACCTCGCGGTAGTGCGGGTGGACCCGGGCGATGAAGCGCGCCGGCACCATCAGGGCGGCCTGCTCGTTCTCGACGAGGTAGGTCATCACCTGGACCACGGCCGCTTCGACGTCGGGGGGCAAGGCGACGGGGGCGTCCCAGTCGATGGCGCTCGCAGGATCCCATTGGCTGGCCGCCGCCTGGGCGTAGAGCTTGGGCGCCAGGTCGCTCCAGACGCTCTGCTTGGTGTCCAGGTCGGCGACGGCCAGGACAGGGCCGCCGCGTTCGACGAGCGCGCCTCGCGCCGCCAGCCCCCAACCCGGAGACGCCTTTTCCCCGACCGTGGTCGACGCCGCGGCGCCGGCCCGCTCGGCGCCCTGCCAGCGGGCCTCGGCGGCGCCGCCCTTCACCACCGTGAAGCCGTCGCTACGGTGACCGTGGCGGCGGGCCCACGCCGCCAGGTGGGCTCGGAGATGGGCATCGCTTCCCCGGACCTCCACGGCGTCGCCGGTATCGATGTGCGCCAAGGCGCGGTCGATCAGGAGGTGGCCACCCCGGTCGATCCCAAGGTCGCCCAGCTCCACAACCGGCGAGGGGTCAGGGTTTGTAGCCAGCGGCGGTCATCCCCCCTTCGGCGTCGTAGAAGCGGGCATTGTCGACGGCTTGTTCCAGCTGGCGGTAGCCCGTGAGGCGCCCGGGGAGCCAGGCGGTGAGCCCTTCGAGGTCGAGGAGGGGCCGCACGCCGGCGTCGGCGTAGTCCATCGAGAGCAGCAACTCGGCAAAGTGGGCCACGAGGTCAGGGTCGCAGTGGGCGCCGACGGTCATGTTGCAGTGGTCGTAGGGCTCGGTTTGGGCCACGATCCGGGTGGCCCCCGGCGGGAGGGTTCCTTCCCGGGCGAAGGCCAGGTGGTTGCTGTCGATCATGCAGGCGGCGTCGACAGTGCCGGCCATGAGGGCATGGGCGGCATCTCGTTCCCCGCCGGTGTGGTCGCCATGGAGGCCGACGCCGACGTCGAAGCGGTGGACGGTGACGTCGACGTCGGGGTCGAGTCCGGCGTGGCGGAAGAGGTCGAGGGGGAGAAGGGTCGCCTGGGGTGAATCGATCGCCCCGGTGGCGATGACACGGCCGGACAGGTCGGCGAGGGTCTTGCTGGGCGAGTCGTCCCGCACGACGATGACCGACGTCAGGTCCCGGTCGGTGTCGCGCATGGCGAGGGCGGTGACCGTTGATCCTGCCGCCGCCGCCATGCGGCTGGCTCGGACCCACGCCAGCGGCGAGTTCCAGGCGGTGTCGATGCGCCCGGCCAGCAGGTCGCTGACCTGGCGTTCGTAGTTGGAGTACAGCACGTAGTCGAAGGGCAGTCCGTTGTCCCGGAACCAGTGCCGGAAGCCGTCCCAGATCGTCACGACTTTGGGGTCGTAGGCGACCGCACCCATCACGAGGATCTGGTCGCGGGGCCCGCTCATGGCCGTCACGCCCCGAGCAGGTCGAGGCCGCCGACAGCCCGGCCGATGAAGTCCAGCAGGGCGTCGGTGGTCGGTGCCATCACCCGGGCGGCTTGGGCGTCGCGGAAGCGTCGTTCGATTCCCAGTTCCTTGCGGAACGCGGCTCCGCCGCACACTTTCATCGCCAGGTCGGTCACGAAGAGGGCGGCTTCGGCCGCCGCGGCCTTGACTTCGAGCACGCGGAGGGTGGCGTCGGGCCGGCCCGTCTCGACGGCCGCCAGGGTGTCGCGCAACAAGGCCCGGGTGGCGTCGGTGCTCAGGCGCATGCGGGCGTAGTCCGCCCGTGGCACCGGCTGCTCGATGAGCCGGCGGTCGAGATGCTCGAGGCGGGTGCCGGTCAAATGGCGCCCGGTTTCGGCGGTCACGGCTTCCATGAGCCCGAGGGAGAACGCCGCCGACAAGATGAGGAACCAGGGCAGGGCGACGGTCAACGCCACGTCGAGGCCCTGGCCGTCGCCGCCGAGCATGGTGTCGCGTCCGACGACGACATCGGTGGCGGAGACGGGCACGGAGGCGTTGCCACGGAGCCCGAGGCCGTCGAAAGGGCCTGCGATGGCGAGGCCCGGGGAGTCGCTCGGAACGAGCCACAGGGTCATGGGGCCCGGGCTGTGCAGCGGTTGACTGGACCAGACGTAGCTCGTGGCGTGGGCGGCGGAGGTCACCCAGCTCTTGCGGGCGTTGAGAGCCACCCAGGCGTTAGGTCCGGCGAGGCGCGCAGGGCCAGGGTCGGCGGGGCCGGCGGGGCCGGCAGGGCCAGGGGGATCGCCGGCGCCGGGTGGGTCGGCTGCTTCGGCGGTGCCGAGCGGGGCCCAGAAGTGACTCCGGGAGCCGGCCTCGGAAAAGGCCAGCGTTGTCAGGTGCTCGCCGGCGGCAATGGCCCGGCGGGTCGCCTCGGGCCCCTGGGCCTCGATCACCGCGCCGGCGGCGAAATGCATCAGGACGATCATGGCGGTCGATCCGCAGGCCGCGGCCAGCGCCTCGATCACGTCGGCGGCGGCGCGGAGGCCCTCGCCCCCGCCGCCGACGTCGGCGGCGGCGGTAAGTCCCAGCAGGCCCGCGTCTCGCAGGGCACGGATCGAATCGGACGGAAAGGCGCCCTTGTCGTCCACCTCTCGCGCCGCGGGTGCCACTGCATCGTTGACGACGCGCGCCAGGGCGTCGTGAAAATCGGTCATTCTGTCGATCTCTTTCGGTTGGTTGCGGACGGGGGGTGCAGTGGTATCCAGGGCCACGCCCGCCGCATCCAGGTCAGCGGAAGGGGGCGACGCGGCCGTCGCCGCCCGACCGGGCGGCAAGGTGGCGGGCTCAGCGGCGGTACGGCACGTGTCCTCCTCTCGCGATGATCTCGGCCAGGAGCCGAGAAAAGAAGCCTAATGGGGGTCGACCAACTCGCTTCTTGGATTGGGTGAGGCTGGCTGGTTAGCTGAGCCGCCAGCAGGTGAACACTTCGAAAGCCCGCGTCGGGCGCGGGTCAGGCGGGACGGAGCTCGGGCCGCGCCGGGCGGAAGCGGAAGTAGGCCCAGAATCCGATCGAGAACAACCCGAAGCCGATGAACAACGCCACCACGACGAATCGGGAGGCGCCTGCCGTGGTCGCCACGTACCCGCTCGTGGGTCGCAGCAAGAGGTGCACGAACGCAAACAGCCCTAATCCGAACACCACGAACCAGGCAGTGCGGCTCCAAGCCGTGAGCTTGCCCCCCTCGAGGAAGCGCAGCGGGATCAGCGAGATCACCATGCTTTCGACGCCGACCACGAACAGCGCCGCGAGGCTCGCCTCGGCGGCCACGACCCAGAAACTGGCGTGCGGGCGGGCCGCGGCCGCCGCCACCGGCGCCCGCCCGAACCAGGCCAGCACGCTGATGACGAGGATGGCGAGGGCGGCGGCCGAGGTCAGGCGACCGGTCGTGTCCTTCGCCAGTTGGTGCCGCAGCGACAGGCCGGCGATGAGGCCGTAGAGATAGCCGGGCTGGAAATGAAGGAGGCGGGAGAGCACCACGCAGGCGGCGGCGACGACCGCGGTGCCCGGCAGGATCCGCAGCTCCGCCCAATCGCAATAACGGCGATGGACGACGAACAGCGCCGGGAGCCGGAACACGACGGTGATGACGATCAGGCTGACGGTGAAGCCCAGGGCCAGGGCAAGGGAGGAACGGTTCAGGCCGAAGTCGGGGCTGAGGACTGAGTAGATGCCGCCGCCGGCCAGCACGAAGGCCAGGAAGGCCGAAATCTGCCACCAGCGCGGACGCCGCTGGGGATTGCGGGCCCGGAGCCCGAACCAGGCCCGGACCTCGTCGTAGTTCTCGTCGAGGGTGCTGTTGAACAACTCGGAGGGGAAGGCGACCAGCAGGACGAGGACCAGGGTGATGAGTGCCGATGCCGCGATCGGGGCGATCCCGGTCGCCACCTGGCTGGGCTCGGGCACCGACGTCACGAAGGCGCTGCGGTGAACCGCGGCCGTCGTCACCCGGAAGCCGGCGGTGGCGGAAGGGTGCCGGTCCGGCGGCCGGCACTCGGCGGTGATCTGGTGACCCCCAGTTGAGGCATCGCCCGGTACCGCCAGGCCGCCCTGATCGATGGCGCCCGCGCCATCGGGATGCGTCGTGCCGATCCGGCTGTGTTCGAACAGGACGACCACTTCGGCACAGCCCTGATACCCGGAGCCGGCGACGCGCAGCCCGACGCCGGGCGGCCCCGACGAGGCGCCGGCCGGGGTGGACACGGTCAGTTTGGGCGTGACCTGCGCTCGCTGGCGAGGTGGGCTGGCGGCGGGCGGGCCCGGAGTCGGGTTCCCGGAGAGGGCGGGGACGGTCGAAGTGGTGGTCGCCGCCTCCGTCGTTGTCGGGATCGCTCGGCCGATCGTGGGCGGGATGGGCGGGCGGGGACCGACGGTCGTGGAGGTGGCCATGGTGGGGGCGGCCGCGCCGGCTGTCACGGTGCAGCGGGACTCGGCCACGACGACCTGGAGGATTGGGGAGCCCGGCAGCTGGGGCAGGATCTGCACGTCGAGGCCCCGTATCACCAGGCTTGTCGTCCCCGCGCCAGAGGTACGGATCTGCTCGTTGACGACGGCGCGCAGCACCCCGGCAATGGCGATGACGGTGTTGGGGGCCGGGGCGGCGTCCACCGCGGTGCCGGCCACTGTCACGCCCGTGAACTGCCCCGAGCCCTGTGCCCGCGCCATGGTGGCGGTGCACGTCGTGGCAATGTCGCCGACGGAGATGACGCCGCCGGCAACCGAAGCTGCGGTCAAACGACTCTGGCTGGTGACGGTTCCCGCTGCCACCGCGCCCTGGGTCGAGGCGGTGGCGGCGCCTATGGCGGCGAGGCCCGGAACCTTGACGAGCGTGCGGGCGCCATGGAGGGGGCCGAAGCCGGGCGACGGGTCGGCCGCGGCGCCCGCGATCCCGGCCGGGATAGGCGCCACCGTGACCCCAGGAAGGCTCGCCTTCACGCTGAGCCCGATCGCCCCCCCCGAGATGAACCGGCCCTGGGCGCCGGCGGGTGGCGCGGGGGCGAGGAGCAGTCCGGCGAGGAGCAGCAGCAGGGCCATGGCGCCAACGACGCGAGCAACGCGAACGGGCCGGACCAGGGCCGCGGCCGGTCGCGGAGCTGTGGAATACGCCATGTCGAGCGCCCGCACCCCCACCGGGACAAGCCTCTCATGCCGGCGGCCGTTGGCGAGGGCAAATGGTGCGATAACGGAGAGATTGCCCTACCAGCGCGAACAGTTCGCGGATCATTGTCACGGCCCCCCGGTAGCGTGGAGGAGAGGAAAGATGATGACGATGGCCGAGAAACGCAGCTCTTCTGCCTTCTACCTGCGGGGCCGTCCCGCCCTCGACTCTGCGCTCACGTGGAGCGAGGTGTCGAGGTATGACCGCCGGGCCGAGGTGCTGGCCACTGAGTGGCTGACCGGCACCGGCACGGTGCGGATCTCCTTCCGGGTCATCGACGACCAGCCCTTCGACTTCGCGCCCGGGCAGTGGATAGCGCTCGAGGACGAGGTGGCCGGCGTCGGCCCACGCCGCAGCCCGTACTGCATCTACTCGCCCCCAACCGCCGACGGCCACTTCGAGCTGCTGATCCGGGTCCTCCCCGACGGCCCCCTTTCGGGTCACCTGGCGTCGCTGGCTCCCGGTTACCCGATCAACTTCCGGGGACCCCGGGGCCGGGCGATCCTGCCCAAGCCCACCGACTCGGAGTTGGTGATGCTGGCGACAGGGGTCGGCATAGCCCCGCTGTACTCGTTGTGCCGCCACCTTCTCTCGACCGGCGAGACCAGGCGGATGCGGCTCTTCTGGGGCCTGCGGCTCACCGAGGACATCTGCCTGCTCGACGAGCTCGACCAGCTGGCGGCGGGCATGCCCAACTTCAGCTACCACATCTCGCTGTCGGAGCCACCCGGAGACTGGCGGGGCCTCCGGGGCCGGGTGACCGAGTCGGTGCCGCCGCTCCTGGAGCGACTGCGGGGAGCTCGGTTCTACCTGTGCGGCAATGGCGCCATGGTCGAGGAAATGGAGTTGGCACTGTGCAGCTCAGGTGTCGATCGCACGTTCATCGCGCAAGAGCGGTTCTTCAACCTGAAATATCATGCCGACCGGGCGACGATGGAAGCCATCAGGGCCCGCTTCGTCGCCGAGGACTTGTCCTCGGCCGACACCGGCCTGCGGACAAAGGTGTGGCGGGCGTCGGGGTCGGAGTAGCCCCGCCCGCCACTCAGTCGCTGAAGAAAGCGACCGAGGCGCCGGCGGTGTAGGCGTGGGGGTCGGCGACGCCGGTGTTGACCAGGTGGCGGGCCTCGCTGGCATCCATCATGAACTCGGCCGCCTCGAGCTCCCACTTGTCGCGGTAGTCACCGGCCTCGACCGAGTCCTGGATCTTGATGGCGAGGAGGCGGACGGCGGCATTGGCGAGGATGGCGGGGCCGTCGCCGCCACCGGGCATTTCCCGGTCCCACGACGGTTCCGCGATGATCCCGAGCGCGGTCCCGATCGAGTCTCGCTCCTTGAGGACCTCCACCTTGAACCAACGAGCGTCACGCCCGACGAAGGTGCCCTCTTCTCGATAAACGACGGTGAATCTGCTCATCCCCGGACGCTATCTGGCGACCACGACCGGCGATGACCAGCGGGGGGCGAAGATGTCCGACCAGTGGGCGGTGAGGCTGAGGGTACGGCGCGATTCGTTCCAGCTGAGGCAGGGCAGGCGCCGCCAGGACTCCTGGAGCACCAGCGTGATCTGGTATCCCGACAGCTGCACGTACGGCACCTTCACGCCGTCCATGGCCCGGACCCACTTGGGAAAATGGGCGGCAGCCGCCAGGACCTCGGCGGCGGCGGAGTCGCGTGAGCGGACGTCGATCGACCGGGTGGGGTAGACGGGCTCCCAGTGGGCACCCAGGTCGATGGTCACCCGCTTGATGCCCGGCTCGTGGGGTATGCCGTGGAGTAGGCGGACATGCTTCTTGCCGACCAGGTTCAGGTCCCAGCACTTCTGATCCCAGCACCACGCATTCTCGAATTGCTGCCGGGCGACCTCCCACAGCTCGTCGCAGGTCCGCCGCACCGCGTCGAGCTCGCCGTCGCCCTCGAGGTAGACCGCGATCACGTCGGTGACGAGCGGATCGTCATGGTTGGCCGGGGTGAGGTCGACGGCAGAGAAGTCGCTCTCGGTGAGACCCCAACCTCGCTCGGTGTTCCAGCGCCGGACGTTGGCGAGCTGCTCGGCGAGGGATACGAACATGCCCTCGGGAGGCGCGGGCCGCACATACGGCGGCGGGGGCGGCTCCGGCTCGGTGACGCCCGTGGTCTCGGGAACTTCGATTTCGCCTTTGGGCACCAATCCCTCGGGCACCGTGCCGACGCCGATTCGATCACTCATGTCGCCCTCCAGGATATGAACATCTTGGTCTTTAGCGGAACCGAAGGCGGCGATCGGGGCGTCCTAGTGGCGTCCTTGTCTCCTCTCGCAGCGATCGGAGTGTCCGCCATGCGTCGTAGCTTTTCGGTGCTGGTCCTTTTGGCAACAGGGCTGCTGGTGGCCGCCACCGCCGCCCCCGCGGGCGCCTGTGGCGGCTTGGTGGCCCCCAACGGCGCCGTGCGGCTCGATCGCACGACCACTCTCGCCGCCTACCACGATGGTGTCGAGCACTACGTCACCTCGTTCCAGTACGCCGGCGGCGGCACCAACTTCGGCTCCATCATCCCGCTCCCCGGTGTCCCGTCGGACGTGAAGAAGGCCGGCAGCTGGACCCTTCAGCGCCTCGAGCGTGAGGTCAACCCGCCGCGAGCGTTTGCCGCCGAGGCGGGCTTGGCCACCTCCGCGGCGCCCGCCGCCCAGGTCCTCCTGCAGACCACCGTCGACGCCTTGGACATCACCGTGTTGAAAGGCGGCGGTCCCGAGGTCCTGGCCTGGGTCAAGGCCCACGGCTACGCCGTCTCCAACGACGCCCCTGCCATGCTGGCCTTCTACGCCAGCCGCAGCCCGATCTTCCTGGCCGCCCGCTTCGACGCCACCAGGGCGGCGGCCCGCCAGGAGCAGTCGGGCGACGGCACGCCGATCCAGATCACCATCCCGACACCGAACCCGTGGGTCCCGCTCCATATCCTTTCGCTGGCAAAGGTGCCCGAAGCCCCGGTGGTGGCCGACGTTTTCCTTCTCACCGACCATGCCCCAGCGCTGCTGGGCCTCGACCAGGGTGTCCAGATCCAGGCGGCCGAGCCCGCCTCGGCCAGCCTGCTCAGCGACCTCCGATCTGATCAGAACAGTGAGTGGATCCCGGGCCAGGGCTGGCTGTCCTACATCACCATCAACACCAGCGCCGGCCAGCTCAACCACGACCTCGCCATCGACGTCTCCGGGGCGGGGCATCCGTCGGTGATCCAGGCAGGTTTCCAGACCGCCGACACCGCGCCGGCGCCGAAGATCGTGGCCTTCGACCCCATCACCAAGCCGCTGCCGCCGGGCAACCGGGCCGCCCTGCTCCTCGGCGCCGGCTTCGCGCTGCTGCTGATCGGGGCCCTCGGCGGCTGGACGATCTTCCACTGGTCGCGGCGTTCCGGCTCGAGCGGGAACGGTAACTTGGCCTGATCTTCGCGACCCCGGCCCCCGCCGCCGAGTAGGGCACAGCCCTGTGGACTTTGCCCTCTCGCCGGCCGCCATCGAGCTGCGGGAGCGCCTGGTGGCGTTCATGGACTCTCACGTGTGCCCGGCCGAGGAGGTCTACCGCCGGCAGATGGCCGAGCTCGGCGACCCCCACGGCCAGCCCCCGATCCTGGAGGACCTGAAGGTCGAGGCCAAAAGCCGGGGACTGTGGAACCTCTTTTTCCCCGGCCGCCTTTCCAATGTCGACTACGCCCCTCTGGCCGAGGTCATGGGCCGGTCCCTGCTCGCCGCCGAGGCCTGCAACTGCTCGGCCCCCGACACCGGAAACATGGAGATCCTCTCGCTGTTCGGTTCCGACGAGCAGAAGCAGCGGTGGCTCGAACCGCTGCTCGATGGGGAGATCCGATCGGCGTTCGCCATGACCGAACCCGACGTGGCCTCGTCCGACGCCACCAACATCTCGTGCCGGATCGAGCGCCGGGGCGATGAGTACGTGGTGAACGGCCGCAAGTGGTGGATCTCGGGGGCCGCATCGCCGCGGTGCGCGGTGTTCATCGTGATGGGCAAGACCGACCCCGAGGCCCACCCCTATCAGCAGCAATCGATGATCATGGTCCCTGCGGACACCCCGGGGGTGACCGTGGTCCGCAACCTCCCGGTCTTCGGGTACGCCGACCGGGAGGGGCATTGCGAGGTCCTCTTCAGCGACGTGCGGGTGCCGGTGGCCAGCCTGCTCGGTTCCGAGGGCGCCGGGTTCGCCATGGCCCAGGCCCGCCTCGGGCCCGGTCGGGTCCACCACTGCATGCGCACCATCGGGGTAGCCGAGCGGGCCCTCGAGCTCATGTGCCAGCGGGCCCACAGCCGGCGGGCGTTCGGCAAGACCCTGGCCGAGCAGGGCGTCGTCCAGTCATGGATCGCCGAGGCCCGCATCGCGATCGACCAGGCCCGGCTGTACACCCTGCACGCCGCCTGGCTGATGGATACCGCGGGGAACCGGGCGGCGCGGACCGCGGTGTCGGGGATCAAGGTTGCGGTGCCCGCCATGGCGTTGCGGGTCCTGGACCACGCCATCCAGACCTTTGGCGGCGCCGGCGTCAGCGACGACTTCCCGCTCGCGTGGATGTACGCCCACGTGCGGGCGTTGCGGCTGGCCGACGGTCCTGATGAGGTGCACCTCGGGGTGGTGGCCCGGCGCGAGCTGCGGCAGTGGGCGCCCTGAACGACGAGCCGGGGCCCGTGCGCCCCGAAGATGCCTTCGACGTGGCGGCCGTCCACTCGTGGCTGGGGTCTGTTGCCGATCTGGCGGCGCCTCGGCGCGGCGCCGCCTGTGGTGGAGCAATTCGGCGGCGGTGCGTCCAACCTGACCTACCTGTTGCGCTACCCGGGGCGCGATGTCGTGCTGCGGCGGCCGCCGGCGGGCCAGAAGGCGGCGTCGGCCCACGACATGGCCCGGGAGTTCCGGGTGCAGCGGCAGCTCAAGCCGTGGTTCCCGTACGTGCCCGACGTGCTGGCGCTGTGCGAGGACCCGACGGTGATCGGCTCGGTGTTCTATGTGATGGAGCGGGTCTGCGGGATGATCCTGCGGCAGTCGCTGCCGCCGGGTGTGTCCTTGCCGCCCCCGGCGGCGGGGGAGCTCGGCAGGCGCGCCCTCGACTGCCTGGTGGCCCTGCACGAGGTCGACCCTGTCGTCGCCGGCCTGGGCGACCTGGGCCGCGGTGCCGGCTACGTGGCCCGCCAGGTGGCGGGGTGGTCCGAGCGCTACCGCCGGGCCCGGACGCCGAACGTGCCCGACTACTCGTGGCTGATGTCATGGCTGGCGGACAATCAGCCCCTTGATGTGGCCACCTGCCTCATCCACAACGACTTCCGCCTTGACAACCTGGTTCTCTCCTCCTCGTTGGAGGTGGTGGCGATGCTGGACTGGGAGATGGCGACGCTCGGTGATCCGCTGATGGACGTCGGCGCCGCGCTGGCGTACTGGGTCGAGGCTTCCGACGACGCGATGTTCCTGCGGTTCAAGCGCCAGCCCTCCGATCTGCCGGGGATGCCGACTCGAGCCGAGCTCGCGGCGTACTACTGCGCGGCGACGGGGCGAGTCGTGGACAACTGGGTCTTCTACGAGCTCTTCGGCCTGTTCCGCCTGGCCGCCATCTTGCAGCAGATCTACTACCGCTTCTTCCATGGCCAGACCACCAATCCCGCCTTCGGGGACTTCTGGTTGCTGGTCACCTACCTCGAGAGTCGGTGCCGGTCCATGGTCTGAGGCGGTGGGCACCCCCCGACGCGGGCGGCCTTACTCCGGAACCTCGTCCGTGAAGGCCCTACGGATCCGTGCCAGGTCGGATTGGCTGGCGTCTTCCAGGCGCATCATGTTGTTGGTTGCGTCAGGGTTGGCCCGGATCAGCTCGTCCAGCTTGAGCTGCACCGCCTCGTCGTCGTGGTTCTGGGTGTGCTGGATCAGCACCAGCATCAACAGGGTGATGAAGGAGAGCCCGACGGTGGCGCCGACCTCCCACCAGCGGGGGAAATCGGCCCACGCCCCGACCGCGACCCAGACCAGCAGCGCTGCCACGACGCCGACCGCAGCCGACGCGGAACCGGACCAGTGCGTGATCCTCTGCGCCATCCGGGTGAAGCGCCGCGGTTGTCGCTCGACCTCTGCGGCAACGTGTCCTTCGACGGTCACCGCTCCATCCCTACCCAGAAATCCCGGTGCCGAGCCCGATCGAGCCCCCTCGTAAGTGTGCTGGCCCGCACGCGGGCTACGAATTGAGGCCCACCGCCGGGTCGATGAACTGGTTGGTGGCGATGTCCGCGGCCGTCACCTTGGGATTGAGCGAGGTAATGCCCGCGGCCTGGTCGACTCCCACCAGATCGGAGATCACCGTGTTCACCTGATCCATGTCGAAGGCGCCGACACTGGCGGTCCCCGGAGTGTTGGCCACCAGCTTGTCGGAGACCATGATCTTGGCGGCGGCAGTGCTCAGGTCGAGCGGGGTGTGCCAGAAGGGGGCGCCGAGACCCTTGTTGTTGAAGTCCGCCAGCATCGTGTCGACCTCGCTCGGTTCGGTCACGTAGTCGACGAGCGAGTGCTGCAGGATGGGCACGAGCTTTTTGAGGCAGGGGGCCAGCGAGGCCAGTTTGTTGCTGGCCACTGCCATGGCTGACTGGGCGTAGGGCAGGCCGGCATCAGCGATGTACAGGTAGCCCACCGGCTTGTCCCAGTTGGGCGTCAGATGCTCGAGGGTGAAGATCTCGTTGGTGGCGAAGCCCTGGTTGAGTAGGGAACCGGCGCCGCCTACGAACTTCTCCAGATCACCCTGGTAGCCGCCAATGAAGGCGTTGTGGTTGATGCCCTGCGCCTCAAGCCAACGGACGTAACTGAAGGTCGTGGACACCGCGTAGATCTTGGCGCCGCCGGCCGCGGCCGCCTTCAGCTCGGCCAGCGATGTGATGTGGTACTTGGCGGGGTCGTAGATGATCACCTGCGGGCTCTTCTCGTATTCCGAGAAGACCGCGGTGGTGGGGAACTGCTGCGAGTACTGGATGGCGTCGTCGGAGGAAACCATGGCCAGTGTGGGCGTGACGCGTTTCACCAGGTTGCCGGCGTAGAGGGAGGAGGGTTGGCTGACGCCGGTGCCCAGCCCGGGGCCGCCGGAGAGGATCTCCAGGTTGACGCCGGTCGCGCCGAGCGGGCCCTGGTAGGTGTACTGCGACTGGCTGCCTCCGCCCCCGATCAGCTGATAGAGGAAGCCGTGGTCGGCCTCGGGCAACCAGTCGGCCTGGACGACGATGGGGTTGGGGCAGGAGCCGGTGAGGCTGGTGGTGTAATGGGCGCGAGCGAAGGCGCCCAACCCTTTCGCCCGCCCGGCGGTAGTCGTCGTGGTCGACGCCGAGCATGCCGAGACGAGCCCGGCCAGCGCCGCGACGGCGAGCGGCACCAGTAGCGAGCGTTTCACGGTCGGGCGCCCTCGAGGGTGACGGCTCACTGATCGCCGGCCGCCGACTCGTGCCACGACCGGATTGCCCGGTGGCCGGCCCATCCGACCAGGCAGAAGATGGCGATACCGAGCAGCGACGAGAAGATGATGGCGGTGTACAGCTGCGGGTACTGCATGTTGGTCTGGTAGGCGTAGATCCGCTGCCCGAGTCCGGGGGAGCCCTGCTGGAAAAAGAGCTCGCCGACAATGGCGCCGACAACCGACAGGCCGGCGGAGATCCGCAGGCCCGTGAACAGTGACGGCAGGGCATTGGGCAGCGCCAATTTGCGCAGCTGGGTCCACCAACTGGCCCCAGAAAGCCGGAACAGGTCGACCAGCGCTTTGTCCACCGATTTCATGCCGAGCAGGAGGGTGGTCGGGATCGGGAAGAAGGCGATGATCACCACGATGACGCTCTTGGCCCAGAACGAGTAGCCGAACACGACCGTCATCAACGGCGCGAGGGCGAGCACGGGCACCGCTTGGAGGGCGACCAGGTAGGGGAAGGACGCCCGCTCCGCCCAGCGGAACCGGAACATGGCCACGCCGAGGGCCAGTCCGGCCACGATGGCTACCGCCAACCCGAACAACGACAGCCGGGTTGTCAGCCACAAGCTCGCCCCGATCTGGCGCATTGTGGTGCCGTCGAGCAGGCCTTTGGTCAGGACCGTGGCCGGCGTGGGGACGAGGAAGCGGCGCTGGTGGCTGATCATCTCGGTACTGGCCAACTGCCAGAGCCCGATGAACACGATGAGCGTGACCAACGCCGGTAGGACCACGGCGATGGCGGCCCATGGTGACCGCCGGTACGGGGCGCGGCGTCCGTCTGCCGTGCCGGCGGCGAGATCGGCCATGTCCGGCGTCACGTGAGCGGGCGGCGGCGCCTTGGTCTCGGCAGGTTCGTGGAGGGTGTCGGTCACGCCCGGACCCCGGCCGGGCCGAGGGTCGCCTCCCGGAGGGCGGCCGACACCGCGCCGGCAACTTCGGCCATGGCGGGATCGAAGCGGAGCTCGGGCGCCCGGGGATAGGGGAACGGCACCGTGATGTCGGCGACGATGCGCCCCGGGCGGGGCGACATGACCAGGACACGAGAGGAGAGGTAGGCCGCCTCGAACACTGAGTGGGTCACGAACAGCCCCGCGAAGCCCTTGGCCCCGAACAGACGCAGCAACTCCTCGTTGAGGCGCTGCCGGGTGATCTCGTCCAACGCCGCGAATGGTTCGTCGAACAAGAAGACGGTCGGGTCGAGGGTCAGCCAGCGAGCCAGCGACGCCCGCATCTTCATGCCGCCGGACAGGCTCTTCGGGTGATGGTGCTCGAAGCCCTCGAGGCCGACTGCCGCGATGGCCTCGGCGGCGCGTTCGTGCCGTTGCGACCGGCCTACGCCGTGCAGTTCGAGCAGCAACTCGACGTTGCCCTGCACTGTCCGCCACGGCAGGAGGGTCGCGTCCTGGAACACGAAACCCAGGCGCTCGCGGGCCACCGCCACCGTCCCGCTGGTCGCCTCGATGAGACCGGCTGCGACGCGCAGCATCGTCGACTTTCCGCACCCTGACGGTCCCACCACGCTGATGAGCTCGCCGGGTCGGACGCGCACGTTGACGCCGTCGAGCGCCGCGGTGCCATCGGGAAAGACCATCGACACTCGATCGAGCGCGAGTACCGAACCTGCCGTCGCTGCCGTTCCCTCCGTCACATTCCACCCCTTCCCTGGCGCACCGTCGAGCGCCTATGGGCGGCAGTTTTCGGCCAAGAACATCTGATTGTGACGGGTATGTTAAGCCGCCGTTCGGCTCCGCGGGCCGGCCACCGGGTCCGGCAAGATAGGGGCTGTGGCATCGCCTGACGTGAGCGATATCGAGCGCTACGCCCGAGGGGCGGGCGCGGCCGCCGGCCTGGCCATCGACGAGGCGTGGTGGCCGGGTGTCGTCCGGCACCTGGAGGCCATCTTGGAGCGGGCGGCATCACTCGAAGGCGGCCCTGTCGACCTGCCCGAAGACTCCGCCGCGGTATTCCGGCCATGACAGCCGGCGCCGCCGACGACGGCTTGGCGATCGCGGCGCAGGTGCGGGCGGGCACCCGCCGGGCACTCGACGTGACCGACGACACGCTGGCGACGATCGCGGCCGGTGACGGCGCCATCAACAGTTTCACCTCGGTCTTCGGCGACCGGGCCCGCCGGGAGGCGGCCCGGGTCGACGCCGTGATCGCGGCCGGGAAGGACCCCGGGCCCCTGGCCGGGGTGCCGTTCGCGGTCAAGAACCTGTTCGACGTGGCCGGCGAGGTGACGGTGTCCGGTTCCTCGATCAGCCGGACCGATCCGCCGGCGACCACCGACGCGGCGGCTGTGGCGGGAATGGTCGCGGCGGGCGCGGTCCTGGTCGGCGCCTTGAACATGGATGAGTACGCCTATGGTTTCACGACGGAAAACTCGCACTACGGCCCCTGCCGCAATCCCCATGACCGGACGCGGGTGGCGGGCGGGTCGTCGGGCGGGTCGGGGGCGGCGGTGGCGGCCGGCTTCGTGCCCCTTTCCCTCGGGTCTGACACCAACGGGTCAGTCCGGGTACCCGCGGCGCTGTGCGGCATTTTCGGCTTGAAGCCGACCTACGGGAGGCTGTCCCGGCGGGGTATGTACCCGTTCTGCGGGAGCCTCGACCACGTCGGAGTCCTGGCCCGATCGGTGCGCGACCTGGCCGTCAGCTTCGATGTCCTCCACGGCCACGACCCCGGCGATCCCGTAACCAGCACCCGGGCCCGGCAGCCGATCTCCGCAGCCCTCGGCGAGGGGATATCGGGGCTGCGGATCGCGGTCCTCGGTGACTACTTCGCACGGGGCGCGACCGCCGAGGCTCTGGCAGTGGTGGGAGCTGTCGCCGAAGCGCTCGGCGCCGGCGCGTCGGTCAATTTTCCCGAGGCGGCCCGGGCCCGTAGCGCGGCCATGGTCATCACCGCCGCCGAAGGGGCCCAGAACCACTTGCACGACCTCCGCACCCGGGCGGCAGAATTCGATCCCATGACACGGGACCGTTTCCTGGCCGGGGCGATGATCCCCGCTTCGGCGTACCTGGCGGCCCAGCGGTTCCGCCGTTGGTTTCGAGCTGCGGTCGCCGGGGCCATGGCGTCGGTGGACATAGTCCTGGCTCCGACCACCCCTTTTCCCGCTCCGCTCATTGGCCAGCGTGAAGCGGTCGTCGACGGCCAGACGGTACTGACCCAGCCGTATCTGGGCTGTTTCACCCAGCCGCTTTCGTTTGTCGGGTTGCCGGTGCTCACGGTGCCCGCCGGGCGCAGCGGCGAGGGGCTGCCCCTCGGGGTCCAGCTGGTGGCTGCGCCTTACCGGGAGGCGGCGCTGGTGCGGGTGGCGGCCGAGCTCGAGCGGCGGGGCCTCGCCGCCGTGGCCGCTGTGGGAGCGCCGGCGTGATGGATGTGAACCGCCCTTCGATCGTGGCCGAGGTCAGGGCCCAGTTCCAGCGTTACGAGGACGCCCTCACGGCCAACAACCTGGACGTGCTGAACGAGTTGTTCTGGGGGGGCCCCGAGGCGGTGCGCTTCGGTGCCGGGGAGAACCTGTATGGCCACGATGAGATCGCTCGTTTCCGGACCCGGCGCTCGGCGACCGACCTGGCTCGCGAGCTGCTTCGCATCGAGATCTCCACCTTCGGCGACGACGTGGGGGTGGCGTCGGCCGAGTTCCGCCGGCTGGTGTCGGGAGTGACCGGTCGCCAGCAGCAAACCTGGGTCCGGACCCCCGATGGTTGGCGGATCGTCGCCGCCCACATCTCCCTGTTCAGCGGCTGACTCCGCCTATACTTGACTAATACGATGAACTTAGTCGAGTATGGGGCTCATCATCCAACCAGGGAGAATTGCAACTGTGACTGCCACTGACGAGCTCCTCGCCAACAACGAGAAGTACGCCGCCAACTTCGCCAAGGGCGAACTGCCCATGCCGCCAGGGAAGAAAGTGGCCGTGGTGGCGTGCATGGACGCCCGCCTCGACCCGGCCCGGGCCCTCGGGCTGGAAGAGGGCGACGCCCACGTCATCCGCAACGCCGGCGGCGTCGTGAGCGACGACGCCATTCGCTCGCTCGTCATCAGCCAGCGGCTGCTCGGGACCGAGGAGATCATCCTCATCCACCACACCGACTGCGGGATGCTGACCTTCACCGACGGCGCCGTCAAGGACGCCATCGAAGCCGACACGGGCATCCGCCCGTCCTTCGCCCTCGAGGCCTTCAGCGATCTCGACACCGACATCCGGCAGTCGATCGCTCGTATCAAGGCCAGCCCGTTCGTGCCCAACAAGGACAACATCCGGGGCTTCGTGTACGAGGTCGAGACCGGCAAGCTGCGGGAAGTCTCCTAGACCTGGGTCTGGGTCTGGATCTGGGGCCTGGCGTCTGGGGTCTGGGGCCTGGGTCTGGGGTCTGGGGCCTGGGTCTGGGTTTCGCCCGGCCGCCCGTCGGTTGGCCTTGGGCCTCGGCGGGCGGGTCGGGCCCCGCCATCGGCACCGGTTTGCCGGCATGCCGGAGCTCGTGCCGAGGGGCTCAGCTCTCGCCGAGCCAGGCGGGGGCGGCGTCGAGCAGGTAACGGCTGACCGCCAGGCACCGGTCGAAAACCTCACACAGCAACTCCTCGCCCCCCAGTATCCGGGCGAGGGAGATCTGCTGGCGAGCCACCACGGTGAGGCGGCGTTCGGCGGCATCAGTGGCCGAGGCGAACGAGTCGATGGCAGACACCTCGAGCGGCAGGTCGATGCCCCCGACGCCGGCCAGGTCGATGGCGAGGCGCAGCAAGTCGGGCCCGTTGGGCAACGGCGGTAGGGCCCAGGTAAAGGTGAGAGGGAAGTTGTACTCGTCGGGCGGGTCAGCTTCCTCGGGCAGGTCGACGACGGTGTCCTCGAACGAGAGCAGCGTCCGGGGATCGACCTCCAGGCTCAGGTGCAGGTCGAGTGGGCCTCCGCAACCCTCCTCAGGGTGCAGGTCCACCTCCCAGGCTTGGCGCAGCGAGTAGGTCTCGACGAAGTGGCGCTCGTCGTGCACGTGGAATCCGTGGTCGACCGCGTGGTCCTTCAGCTCAGCCACGTACCCGGCAACATCGATGACAGCCACTGTCGCTCAGGCTACCGGCGCCCACTGACAGAAAAGCGGGTCGCCGCCTCGGCCCGGGGAGGCTTCTCCCGGGAGACGGCGTCAGGGTGGTCGCCGGCCGCCGGCGTTTGTGTCGCCGCCGCTAGCGTCGCCTCCGATGGCGACCACCGCAGATCCCTACTACCTGCTGGCCGTATTCCACGACGTGGCCGCCGCCATCGCGCAGCAGCTCGGGGACCTCGACGACTGGGGATTGGCGGGGACCAGGGCCGGTCAATACCGAAGTGACCTCGTGGCCGACGCCGCCGCCCTGGCGATTCTCGACAAGGCGGGACTCGGCACACTGTCTGAGGAGTCCGGGCTCCACCACCGGGACCGGGCGATCCTGGCCGTCCTCGACCCTGTCGATGGTTCGACCAATGCCTCCCGGCACCTCCCATGGTGGGCAACCAGCCTGTGCGCGCTCGACAGCGAGGGGGCGTTGGCCGCGCTCGTCGTCAACCAGGCCACGGGCACCGCCTTCACGGCGATCCGAGATGGGGGAGCCTGGCGCGACGGTGCCGTGATTACGCCCTCGCACGCCACCCGGCTTGGCGATTCGCTCATCGCGTTGTCGGGGCTGCCCGCCGGCCATCTCGGGTGGGGGCAGTTCCGGGCGTTTGGCGCCGCCGCCCTGGACATGTGCGAAGTGGCGGCGGGCGGCTTCGACGGCTATGTCGATTGCAGCGTGGATGCCCATGGGCCCTGGGATTACCTGGGCGGCCTCCTGGTCTGCCGGGAGGCGGGCGCCTCGGTGGCCGATGCCCATGGCCGAGACCTCGTCGTGCGCGGCCATGGCGATCGCCGGACCCCGGTCGCGGCCGCGACCAAGGAGCTCCAGCAGGAACTTTTGTCCGCTCGGATGCAAACGCGAAAATAGCTTGACGAGCCTGTCCCGATCTGCTCCGATTGGGGGGTCTTGGGGAAGGCCCAGGGACAGATGCGACCGCGAGAGGAGCCCTGAGTGAAGCTGCGCACCTACGCCATGAAGCCCATGGGCGGCTTTGGCTCGGGCGCGCTCGCGGGTGTCTCCCGCACCATTACGCCGTGGGCAGCGTTCGGCGACGCCACCCGTCTCGAGGTGCGCCACACCGATAACGCCACCGGGTGGCCGAAGGGTCTGTCGGAAGGGTCGACTGTGTAACACCAGTCACCGTTTCGCAGAAGGGCCCAGAGGCCACCGGGAGATCCCGGTGGTCTTTTTGTTTTGCCAGATTTCCAAGATTTCCAGATTTTCCGAGCTCAGCTGCCTGACATGCGATGACCGATGAGAAGGGATGTGCGAGATGTTCGCGAACCAACTGCTCAACGAACTGATCGACGAGGCCGGTCTCGATGTGTCGTGGGCCGACGCTCGCTGCCGGGACGGCGCGGGCACGATGACTGCACTGTTCTTCTCGGAGCAAATCGACGACATTGCCCGGGCCAAGGCGATCTGCGCCAAGTGCCCGATCATGGACGCCTGCCTCGACGGCGCAATCGCGCGGCGGGAGCCGTGGGGTGTCTGGGGCGGACAGCTGTTCGCCAACGGCCACATCCTGGCCCAGAAGCGCAAGCGGGGTCGACCCCCGAAGCATCCTCGGCCCGACATCGAGCTGAGCGCCTGACACGACGAGAGATCGCCGCCCACTTCTGCCACCGGCGGGGGTGGGCGGTTCTCCGTTCGCCTTTTGTTTCGAGCAAAACCCACCCGCTCGGGGTTCGGGACGAACAGATCCGGGGAGGCGGCGAGCCTCGGAGCGACTGCCGGGCGTCTGTAACATGGGCCGGCCGGGGCGCTTAGCTCAGTTGGTAGAGCGCTGCCCTTACAAGGCAGATGTCGGGGGTTCAAGTCCCTCAGCGCCCACGACGGGAAAGGGGGACCGGCAGCGGATAGGACGGTCTCTAGTGTCCGCCGTCCCACTAGCTGTTGCGTCGCCGCAACGCCGACTCCTGCAACGCCCGGCGCACTCCGACACTGACGAGCGCCATCCCGGGTAGGCCGGTCGTTACTGCCACGTCGAGGAGGATGTCGTCGGCCCGATCCGGCAGGACGCTGCGACCGTTGCGGCGCCGGACGCGAGGTCGACGCCGTGCCGCCACGCGATCCCGGTAGCCCTGAGGGCCGACGCCGGTGACGGGGTAAGAAACGAGCCGAGGCTCCGGGCTGGCTTGGTGGGGGGGTGGGCGGTTACGGGGTGTCCTGGGGGGTGTTTGTGTCCAGGGCTCCGGGCTGGCTTGGTGGGGGGGTGGGCGGTTACCGGGTGTCTTGGGGGGTGTTTGTGTCCAGGGCTCCGACCGGGTCGATGGGGGGGTGGGCGGTTAGGGGGTGTCTTGGGGGGTGTTTGTGTCCAGGGCTCCGACCGGGTCGATGGGGGGGTGGGCGGTTAGGGGGTGTCTTGGGGGGTGTTTGTGTCCAGGGCTCCGACCGGGTCGATGGGGGGGTGGGCGGTTACCGGGTGTCCTGGGGGTGTTTGTGTCCAGGGCCCGCCGGGTTTGGTGGGGGGGTGGTCAGTACCTGGTGCACTGGATGGTGTTTGTGACCAAGGTGCGTCGGGAAACAGGGTCGATCCGTCGTTCACCGGAAGCCATTCGATGTACGTGAAGAAAGGGGCATTCCATTTGCCGCCTTCTCCGAGAATGCCCTTGACCTTGTTGAGGTGGTGACCCCTATCCCTTGGCCTTAACTGCTTCTTGGCATTGGTCCAGGCTCGTTCCTGCGCCCAGGGCTCGGAGGCATCTGAGGCGGCCGAGAACTACATTGTGCTCGTTGCGCGGGCGGGGGGAGCGACATGACGAATCTGCCGAGGACCGCCGCGGTCGTCCTCACCGCGGCGGCGTTGGTGTCGGGCTGTTCCAGCTCGAGACCGGTGACCCGCTCGACGACGACGACCGCGGGGACTGCCTCGTCCACGACCTCTGTCCTACCGGGGCGCACCGCGCCGGACTGGCCCACCTATATGGGCGACCAGGCGCGAACGGGCGTCGGGCCGGCCACGCCGGCGGCGTCACCGCCCAAGATGGCCTGGACGGCAGCAGTGGAGGGGGATGTGTACGGCCAGCCTCTGGTGATCGGCGACACCGTTATTGCCCCGACCGAGCAGAACAACCTCTATGCCCTTGACGCGGCCACCGGGGCGGTGCGGTGGAAATCGCACTTGGGGACACCGGTTCCCCTTTCCCAGCTCCAATGCGGCAACATCGATCCGAACGGCATCACCTCGACGCCGGTGATCGACGGCGCCGCCGGGATCGTGTACGCGGTCGCCATGCTGAATGCGCCGGCGCGCCACGAGCTGTTCGCGCTCCACCTGTCCGACGGCAGCGTTTTGTGGCACCGGGTCGTCGATCTGCCCGGCGCCGACCCCGCCCATCACCAGCAACGGGGGGCGCTCAACCTGGCCGCGGGCCACGTCTACTTCACTTTCGGCGGATTCGAGGGTGATTGCGATCCCTACCACGGGCGGGTCGTGGCGGCGCCCACCGACGGCACCGGCCCCCTCGAGGCGTGGACCGTCCCGTCCGATGCCGAGGGCGCCATCTGGGCGCCCGCGGGACCGGTGATCTCGACCTCGGGCGACGTGTGGGTGAGCACCGGCAATACCAGCAACGGTCTCGCCGACCCCTATGACGGCTCCAACGCGGTAGTGCGCCTGAACGCCGCCTTGACCGGGGCCACCGACCAGTGGGCGGCGTCGAATTGGGCCAGTCTCAACCGCCAGGACATCGACCTGGCATCAATGGCGCCGGCGCTGTTGCCGGGTGGGCTGGTGTTCATTGCCGGCAAGGAGGGAGTCGGGTACCTCTTGCGGCAGACGCACCTTGGCGGGATCGGTGGCCAGGTGTTCAGCAAGACGGTCTGCCCGGGCGGCGGCCCCGAGGGCGGGGCCTTCGGCGGTTCCGTCGTGGCCGGCACGACGGTCTTCGTGCCGTGCCGCGATGGGGTGACGTCAGTGCGGGTCGATGCCGCCAAGGCAACGTTTTCTGTTGCCTGGCAGGCGGGCGGTACGGCCAATACCCCCCTCCTGGCCTACGGCTGGGTCTGGTCGGTGGTCGCTGACACCCTTGGGCTGCACGCCGCCTGGACGGGCAGCCTGGTGGCGCTCGACCCGGCCACCGGCGCCGAGAAGGCGAGACTGAAGCTGGGCGCCATTCCCCATTTCCCGTCGATCGGGACCGCGGGCGGGACGTTGTACATCGGAGGCCTGGGCAGCGTGTACGCCCTCAAGGTGGCGGGTGGTTAGCCGAGGTCGGACTGGGGGCGGCCGATCCTGACGTCGACGCCGGGGGAGTAGTGCGCCAGCGGCGGGCCTTCGGGTCGCGGCAGCCCGGCGGCGGCAACCAAATCATCGTGGAGATCGATGACCCGGGCCTTGTAGAGCGGCCACGGTGGGTGCTGCGCGATGGCGAAGCGGTGCCGTTCAGGGCTTGACCCGGGCTCGGACGCGCTGAACAGGACCCATCGGGCGGTGAGGAAATGCTCCAGTGGTGTCGCTTCACCCGCCCGATAGGCGTCGCCGACCTCGATGACAGCGTGGCTGACCGCGCCACGAGGGCCGGGCCCGCGTCGCCGGCAGTGGTAGCGGACGATCGGCGGTTGGTGGTCGAGGCTCATGGCGGCCCAGAAGTAGGGAAGGTGGTAGGTCGTGCGAGCCACGACCACCGCGCCGAGGCGGGCGGCGTCGAGCGAGAAGAACCAGATCCCCGAGCGACCGGCTTCGTCGGTCACGTACGTCCTGACGTTCGTTTCGCAAAACCGGCTCGCCCAAGCGACGATGCCCACCCCCGGCAGGGTGACCTGCATCATGAACGGCACCAGCGCCACCCAGGCGGCGCCGTCGCGTGGCTCCACGGTCAGGCCGGGCGGGAGGAGGCGCTGCACCGCCGCCGGCTCGAACTGCCAGTGCAGGAACGTCAGACGATGCCAGCGCTGGCGCATGACGGGGGCATTGATGCGGTAGGGGCAGACTCCGGGCGACGCGGCCGGGGACCACGCTCCTCCGGCGCTCGCCGTGGCCCTGGCCGTGGTCTCGGCCCCGGCCTCGGCGCTGGTTTCTGACAAAAGTGGGTTCCTCCCATCGGAACATCGGGCGCCGGGACGACAATACGGCTGTGAGCGGGGAATCAACGGCGGTCTCCGATCCCGGGCACGGGCTGCTCGATGTCTACGACCGCGCCCTCCCGCAGGTCTACGGCTATCTCCTGAGCCGCTGCAGCCAGGTGGCGCTCGCCGAGGACCTGACCGCCGAAGTCTTCCTCGCCGCGGTCGACGCGCTGCGCCGAGAGGCGCCGATCAGTGTTTCGGTGCCGTGGCTGATCGGGGTAGCCCGGCACAAGCTCGCCGACCACTGGCGGCGCCAGGGCCGGGACAAGCGTCGTCTGGCCGCGCTGAGCGCGGAGGTGGCCTCCTCGACCGATCCCTGGGAGGCCCACTTGAATACGGTGCGGGCTCACGACACGCTGGCCAAGCTGGAGCCGCAGTACCGGGTGGCGCTGGTCCTGCGCTACGTCGACGACCTGCCCGTTCCCGAGGTCGCCGGGATCCTGGATCGCAGCGTGCACAGCACGGAAGGTTTGCTGGTGCGGGCACGGACGGCCTTTCGTCGGGTCTACACCGCAGAGGAGGCCGGCGATGGTTGATCCCTTCGGGGCGCTGCGGGCGCCGGTGCCTTCGGTGGCACCGGATCCGATTTTCGCCGCCGGCCTCCGGGCGCGGTTGGTGCGCGCCCTGGACCTCCCCCAGGGTGTCACCGTTTCAGCTGTCCAGCTGGACCCGACCCCGGCGCCTACCTCTCCGCAGGAGGGCGATGTCGCCTACGTGTCGCTGTGGGTCCCCGACGAGGAGCGGGCCGCCGAGTTCTTCCGCGCGGTCCTCGGCTGGCGCATCACCGGCGGTACCGATACCACCCCGGCTCGGGCCCGCCAGGTCCTCGGCCAGTCGCTGCCCCATGGCATCCTCGGCGGCCAGACCGAAAGCACGCTCTTCCTCGGCTTGGTGGTCGCCGATCTCGACTCGGCGCTCGAAAGGGTGGCTGCGGCCGGCGGTCAAGCGGGGGACCCCCGTGACGAACAATACGGCCGCACCGCGAGCTGCTCCGACGATCAAGGGGTGCGGTTCGCGCTCGTCGAGTTGCCCGCCGCCGACGATGCTCCGGTCCTGCGGGGGCAGTCGAACGGCGAGCGCCACGGCGACATCTCCTACCTGACGATGGAGGTGGTCGACTCGGCGCGGGCGCGCGCTTTTTACGGCGCCGTCCTCGGCTGGCGGTTCAATCCCGGCCGGGTGACCGACGGCTGGCAGAACGACGGGGTGGTCCCCATGCTCGGCATGGCCGGCGGCCACACCCCGGCCACCGTGGTCCCGATGTACCGGGTCGACGACATCGTCGCGGCCGTCGCCCGGGTGAGGGCCCGAGGGGGAACGGCGACCGATCCCGACCCGCAGCCTTACGGAATATCCGCCACCTGCACCGACGACCAGGGGACGCGCTTCTACCTCCATCAGCAGTGACGCGGCTCCCGCCGGGCACCACCTCTCGGGACTGGTGCAGGTCTCACGATCGGTTGCTGCGGGAGCGCCATAGATCCCAAACCCCAGGCGCCGATGTCGAACGGTGGCTCCCGGCGATACGCGGCTCCCGGAACGACTATCCCCAGCCCAGCTCGTGGAGGCGGTCGTCATTGATGCCGAAGTGATGAGCCACCTCGTGGATGACGGTGCGCTTCACCATGGTCACCAGCGCCTCCACCGTGGGGGCGCGCTCGCAGATCGGGCCGCGGAAGATGAAGATGCGATCGGGCATGGCCCCGGCGTAGCTGAGCGGTGACCGGTTGGTGAGCGATACTCCCTGGTAGAGGCCGAGCAGGGTGCCGGGGAAGCCGGCCAGTTGCTCGGTTGTGGGCCAGTCCTCGACGGTGACCACGACGTTGTCCATGAGCCTGCCGAGGTGCTCGGGCAAACCGTCGAGGGCGTCGGCGACCAGACCTTCGAACTCCTCGCGAGTGGCCTGCATGGCAGAGATTCTCCCACGCCCGCTTGCTTTCACCCATAAAACAAGGTATTACTTGTGTAAGTTACGCAATCCAAACTTTGGAGGTCGCCGTGAGTGTCGCTCTGATCACCGGAGGATCCCGAGGCCTCGGCCTAGCGCTCGCCCGGGCCCTGGCAGAGCGTGACTGGCAGTTGGTGACTCGACGCCCGCGGCGGCGACGCACTGGCTGCTGTCGGCCGCGAGCTGGCGGCGGTCACCACGGTGCGGGTCGTGACCGGCGACGTGGCCGATGCCGACCACCGCAGTGCCCTGATGGCGGCAGCCGGGGAGCTCGGCGGTCTGGACCTGCTGGTCAACAATGCCAGCGTCCTCGGGCCCAGCCCGCAACCGGTGCTGGCGGAGTATCCGCTCGAGGTGCTCCGCCATGTCTTCGAGGTCAACACGCTGGCGCCACTGGCCCTCATCCAGCTGGCGTTGCCGGCACTGCGAGCCAGCGCCGGCGCCGGCGGGGGGAGCGGCGGGCGGAGCGGCGCCGGGGGCCGAATCATCAACATCACCTCGGACGCGGCCGTCGAGGCCTACGAAGGATGGGGCGGCTACGGCTCGTCGAAGGCGGCGCTGGAGCAGCTCTCCCGCGTGCTGGCCGAGGAGTGCCCTGGCCTGCGGGTCTACCACGCCGATCCCGGCGACCTCAGGACCCAGATGCACCAGGAGGCGTTTCCCGGCGAGGACATCTCCGATCGCCCCCTTCCCGACATCGCCATCCCCGGGCTCCTGGCCCTCGTAGAGGGCGACCTGCCCAGCGGCCGTTACCGCCTGCAGGACATCGCCCCGGCCGCCCCCCAGGAGCCTGCGATGGAAGCGACGGTGTCGTGATGGCGGCCGTAACCACCGCCACCGAACCAGCCCCGCCAGCCGAGACCACCCGGATCTTCGGGTCGCCCCAGCCCCATGTGCATGGAAGCATCCGAACCTCCCGAGGTGCGCGGCCTCGACCGCGACCAGGTCCGGCTGCTGGTGGCGTGGCGCCATCGCCGCGACGTGGCCCACACCACCTTCCGCAACATCGGCGACTACCTGCGGCCCGGGGACCTGCTGGTCGTCAACAACTCCGCCACCCTTCCCGCCGCCCTCGACGCCATCGGTCCCGACGGCACCGCCCTCGAATTGCACCTCTCCACCCAGCTCGAGACCGACCTGTGGGTGGTCGAGGTGCGCCGGGCGGCTCACCCGGCCAGCGTGGCGTTCCGCGATGGCGAGGCCGGTATGGTGATCTCGCTACCGGGCGGGTCCCGCGC
Source organism: uncultured Actinomycetota bacterium (assembly GCA_963851105.1). Taxonomy (GTDB): domain Bacteria; phylum Actinomycetota; class Acidimicrobiia; order Acidimicrobiales; family Palsa-688; genus DATARN01. The sequence continues at coordinate 34,167 of CAWKNP010000011.1, read as the reverse complement.
CGAGCTGGTGGCGCCGTACGGCACGCCCGGGCGGTTGTGGATCGCCGCCCTCCACGCCAAGACCCCCCTCGGGGAGTGGCTGCCACGCTATGGGCGCCCCATCCGCTACGGCTACGTCGGGCGCGACTGGCCCCTCGACTACTACCAGACGGTCTTCGCCCAGGAGCCCGGAAGCGCCGAGATGCCGAGCGCGGCGCGGCCCTTCAGCGCCCAGCTGGTGACCGATCTGGTCAGCCGGGGAGTGGCCGTAGCCCCGATCACCCTGCACTGCGCGGTGTCCTCCCTCGAGGCCCACGAGAATCCCGTGGCCGAGCGGTACGCGGTGGGCGCCCCCACCGCCGACCTGGTCAACCGGACCCGCCAGCGCGGTGACCGGGTCATCGCGGTGGGCACCACGGTGGTCCGGGCGCTCGAAACCGTGGCTGACGGCGCCGGCGAGGTCCACCCGGCCAGCGGTTGGACGGAGTTGGTGATCTCGCCGCAACGCGGCGTCCGGGCGGTCGACGGCGTGATCACGGGCTGGCACGAGCCCGAGGCCAGCCATCTCGCCCTGCTCGAGGCCGTCGGCGGGACCGAGCTGCTGGCCCGCTCCTACCGGGCGGCCCGTGCCTGTGGCTACCTGTGGCACGAGTTCGGCGACAGCCACCTGATCCTGCCGTAGCCGCTTGTCCTGCAGGGCCTGCAGGGCCTGGAGGGCCTGGCGGGTAGCGCGATTTCCGCTGTGTACACGACGGAAATCGCGCTACCCCTCCCGGTAAAGTCCTAACGGTGGCCGCCCCCGAGAGCAACCGTGAGCGCGAGGTGAAGCTCGACGCCCCGTTGAGCCTGGAGCTGCCGGAGTTCACCGCCATCGTGGCGGGGGTGGTCGCCACCCGGCTGCCCGTCGCCAAGCTGGAGGCGATTTACTTCGACACCGCCGATCTGCGGTTGATGCGCTGGGGCGTGACGTTGCGCCACCGCCACGACACCGTCGGCGGCGCCGGCGCGGAGTCGGCGTGGACCGTGAAGTTGCCCGACAAGGCCGACGGTGTCGCCCTGGTCCGCACCGAGTTGTCGTGGCCCGGTCCCTACGGACCTGTGCCCGCCGAGGTGGCGAGCCTGGTCCGGGCCCTGGCCCGAGGCGGGCGGCTGGAGCCGGTGGCGACGTTGGTCAGCGAGCGGCAGCGCGTCGAATTGACGGACGGCACCGGCGGCGCCGGCGGCGCCGGCGGCGGCACCAAACTGGGCGAGATCGACGACGACACGGTGTCGGTCATGGACGGCGGGCGCCTCGTCAACCGTTTTCGCCAGATCGAGCTGGAGCTGAGCGATGCTGCGACTGACGAACTGTTGGATGCGGTGCTGCACGCCCTGACCCGGGCGGGGGCGGTCGCGGGCGACGACCGCCCCAAGGTCGTGCGGGCCATCGGGGCTCGGGCCGCCGATCCCCCTGATGTCGTCGTCGCACCCCTCGACAGCGACGCGACGGTGGCGGCGGTGGTCGCGGCGGCCATCGGCGCCGGCGTGACGAGGATCATCCGCCACGACCCGGGTGTCCGCTTGGGCGACGATCCCGAGCACGTCCACCAGGCGCGGGTCGGTACCCGCCGGTTGCGCAGCGACCTGCGCACCTTCCGGCCGCTGCTGGACGAGGAGTGGACCAGGTCGGCGCGCGACGAGTTGGGCTGGCTGGCCGGTGCGCTCGGCGAGGTACGCGACGCCGACGTGCTGACCGGGCGGCTGCTCGGCCAGGCCCGGACTCTCGATGGCGCCGACTCCAAGGCGGCGGCGGCCCTTCTCCAGCGCATCGCCATCGAGCGCGACGAGGCCCGCCTGCGCCTGCTGGCGGTGCTCGCCAGTGACCGCTACGTGGCTCTGCTGGACTCGCTGGTGCGAGCCGCCAACGACCCACCCCTCTCGGCCGAGGAAGCACCCGGTGATCGCAAGGCCGCCGCCGTCCTCGCGCCGCTCGTGCGCCGGCCCTGGAAACAACTGGCTCACCACGTCGCCCAACTCCCCGACGACGCGCCCGACGATTCGCTGCACCAGGTCCGCATCCGGGCCAAGCGGGTGCGCTACGCCGCCGAGGCGGTGGCCGGGGTCATCGGCAAGCCGGCCCAGAAGCTGGCCGACGCCGTCGCCGCGGTTCAGGACGTGCTTGGCGACATGCACGATGCCGTGGTCGCCGAACGGTGGCTGCGCCGCCAGGGCACCTCCGGTCCCGCCGGCCGGGCTCTCGTGGCCGGCCAACTCGTCACGTTGCAACGCCAGGAGCAGGCGGTCTGCCGGAAGGAATGGCGCCGCCCGTGGCGGCGAGCCGCCAAGAAGAAGCGTCGGCGCTGGCTCAAGTCCTGACCGGCTGCGGGCTCAAACAGCCGCGCCGGCTGGCGCCCGCGGTGTTCTACAGTCCCCAGTCGTGCGGATCGCGGCTCTCGACCTAGGGAGCAATTCGTTTCACCTCCTGGTCGCCGACGCCCACCCTGATGGAACCTTCGATCCCCTGGTCCGGGAAAAAGAGGTTCTCCGTCTCGCCGACAACGTGACCCGCGACGGACGTATCGGCGAGACGGCCGCGGCGGAAGCGGTCGAGGTGGTCAGCCGCTTCCGGGCGCTGGCGGAGTCCGTCGACGCCCACGAGCTCGTCGCGTGCGCCACGAGTGCGCTGCGCGAGGCCGAGGATTCGGCTGCCGTCGTCGACCGCATCGAGCGCGAGGCCGGCGTCCGTGTCGAGGTCATCAGCGGCAAGGAGGAGGCCCGCCTGATCTTCGCCGCCGTGCGCGCCAGCGTGGTGATCGACCCTGCGCCCGCGCTGGCGCTCGACCTCGGTGGCGGCAGCCTCGAGCTGATGGTCGGCGACCAGCTCGGGCTGGCCTGGTCGAAGAGCGTCAAGCTCGGCGTCGGGCGGCTCTCCGCCGAGCTGGTCCGTGACGACCCGCCCTCGGCCGCCGACCGCCGGCGTCTCGCCCGGCGACTCTCGTCGGTCCTCGCTCCCATCGCCATGGAAGTGGAGAGCCTGAGCCCGGAGATGCTGGTTGGCAGCAGTGGCACCCTGTGCGCGTTGGTCCGCATGGCGGCGGCGCGCCGCACCGGCGCCGTCCCTCCATCGGTGAACCAGCTGAAGGCCCGGCGCAAGGACCTGCTGGCGGTCCACGAGCAGATCTTCGATCTGAGCGCGGCCGAGCGCCAGAAGCTCCCGGGCGTCGACGCCCGGCGCGCCGACCTTCTGCCGGCCGGCTCGATGCTCCTGACATCGGCCATGGAGCTGTTCGGCCTCGACGAGCTGGTCGGCTGCGAGTGGGCACTGCGCGAGGGCATCGTGCTCGACACCATCGGCCACCACACCCAGGCCGACTGGAGCGGCGAGGCCCGCAACCTGCGGCGAGAGTCGGTCGAGGATCTCGGGCGGCGGTGCAACTGGCAGGAGCGCCATGCCCGCCACGTGGCGCGGTTGGCGGGCGATCTGTTCGACGGGACGGCGGAGATCCACGGCCTGGGCCACCACGAGCGGGAGTTGCTCGAGCTCGGCGCGATGCTCCACGACATCGGTGAGCACGTCAGCATCGAGGGCCACGACAAGCACACCGCGTACCTCATCCAGCATGGCCGGCTCCGGGGTTTCGCCCCCGACGAGGTCGCGGTCTTGGCCTCGCTCGGCCGCTTCCACCGGCGGGGCAACCCCAAGCTGTCGTTCGAGCCGTTCGCCTCGCTTCCGCCGGCGCGGCGCGAACGCGTCGCCAAGCTGATCGCCCTGTTGCGCATCGCCGACGGATTGGATCGCAGCCATACCGGTCTGGTGGAGGGGATCGGTGTCAAGGTCGACAGCGGCCGGGTGCGACTGCTCATCCACGCCGCCGGCGACATCGACCTCGAGGTGTGGGGTCTGCGCCGCAAGCGGGAGCTGTTCGAGCGGGTCTTCGAGCTGCCCCTCGATGTCGAAGTCGTCGAGGACTAGCCGCCGGCGGGAAACGGCCGGCCCCAGCCGGTCACACCCCTCAAGTAGCGTCAATTTACGGTGCGAAGCGTTTACCGGCTCTTGACGATTGCCCTCGTCGCCGGGATTTGCCTGGCGGTGGGGATCACGGGTCTCGCCGTTCCCGTCAACGCCCTGTTGAGTGGCGCCACCGAGTCCGTCCCCAACCCGCTGCTCGACATCTTCAAGCAGCAGGCGCAGCGCTCGGTCGTCTATGCCAGCGACGGGACCGTGCTGGCCGTGCTTCACGCCACCGAGAACCGCTCGCCGGTGACCCTCGACCAGGTGCCCCCCGCCATGATCAATGCGGTCGTCGATACCGAGGACTCCCGGTTCTTCACCCACGGCGGCATCGACATCAAATCGACGGTACGGGCGCTGGCGTCGGACGTGAAAAGCGGCGCCGCCGTCCAGGGCGCTTCGACCATCACCCAGCAGCTGGTGAAAACGGTCCTCAACACCCCGGAGAAGACGCTGGATCGCAAGATCAAAGACGCCGTCATCTCGTCGCGTCTCGAGGGGCGCTACAGCAAGAACCAGATCCTTGAGGCGTACCTCAACACGGTGTACTTCGGCAACGGCGCCTACGGCGTTCAGGCGGCCGCCGAGACGTATTTCAACGAGAACGTGGCCGCGGTGACGCCGGTGCAGGCCGCGCTCATCGCGGGGATGATCCGCGACCCTCAGGGCTACGACCCGATCCTGAACCCCCATGATTCCAAGGCCCGCCGGGACTTCGTCCTGCAACGCATGGTCGGCCAGGGCCATCTGAGCAGTAGCGATGCCGCGTCGTTCGCCACCACGCCGATCCCGACCAAGTTGACCCCCCCGCAGGGCACCGCCGACACGAGGGACGACTACTACGTCGAGCAGGTCAAGCAGGTCCTGCTCAACCAGGGCACCACCATTGGCGCCACGTACACGGAGCGTTACAACGAGCTTTTCAAGGGCGGCCTGCGGATCTACACCAACCTCGACCCCCGGCTCCAGGACCTCGCCGAGCAGAGCGTGACCAACAACATCCCGACCGGCGTGACCAAGAACGGTTTCGCCGGCGCCCTGGTGTCGCTCGACCCGACCAACGGCAAGGTGCGGGCCATTGTGGGTGGTCCCGGCTACGACCAGGTCAAGTACGACCTCGCCACCCAGGGACTACGCCAACCCGGATCGGGGTTCAAGGTGTTCACCCTCCTGGCCGCCTACGAGGCCCGGTACGGCCCGAACGACACCATCGACGGCTCGACGCCGTGCGCCATCAAGTTCCCCGGCAACCTGTCCCTGCTCAAGACCCCGATCAACAATGACGAGGGCAAGGCGCTCGGGCCGATCAGCCTGACCTCCGCCACCGCCCAGTCGGTCAACTGCGCCTTCGTCCGCCTGGCCCACGAAGTTGGGCTGAGCAAGGTGGTCGAGATGGCCCACCGCCTCGGATTGAAGGAGAACTTCCCCCTCAACCCGTCCCTCGTCATCGGCTCCGAGGAGACCACGGTGCTGGAAATGGCCGCCGCCTACGCCACATTGGCCGCCGACGGCGTTTACCACACGCCCAGCTTCATCGACCGCATCGTCGACAGCGCCGGCAAGACCGTGTTCACCGCCAGCACGGCCGGGAAAAAGGTCCTCGATCCCCAGATCTCTCGCGAGGCGGTTCAGACGTTGCGGGCAGTGGTCCAGTACGGCACCGGCGTCGGCGCCGCCCTGCCAGACCGCCCCGTGGCCGGCAAGACCGGCACTTCGGAGACGAACATCGACGCCTGGTTCAACGGGATCACTCCGCAGCTCGTGACCTCGGTGTGGATGGGTGACCCCAAGGGACGCACGCCCATGCAGTGGCCGCACACTCCGATAAGCGTGTTCGGGGGGACGTATCCCGCCAGCATCTGGCACGCCTTCACCGAGGCCGCGTTGCTTGGCCAGCCGGCAATCGACTTCCCGGCGCCCGACCCGAGCCTCATCCCCTTTGGAAAGCTGATCACCTCCAACCAGCTGCGCCTCGATTCGCCGGTCACCTTCCCCCCGACGATCTTGGTAACGCCGACTACCAGTCCCACGACCACCGTGCCCCAGCCTGGGACCACCATTGCCGGGACCCCGTCGACACCGCCGCCCACGAGCCCGACCACGGTGCGAACGATCCCTCCGACCACCTGCGTCGACATCTCCATTCCTCACACGACACTCGTCATCCACCGATGTCACTGACCCCCATGTCGGCCGGCAGCCTCGAGGCGCTGTTGGCCCTGCAGGCGATCGATACCGACCTCGACCGCCACCACCACCGCCGGGCGACTCTGCCCGAACGCGCCGAACTGGTAGCGGTTGACAATGAGCTGGCCGATCTCGAGCAGCGGCTGGCCGCGGCGCGCGCCGCACGCGACGCCGTCGTGGGCGAGCAACTGGCCCTCGAGCGGACTCTGGCCACGGTCGAAGCTCGGGCCGCGGAGATAAAGAAACGCCTTTACGGGGGCACGGTCTCGGCCACCCGGGAGCTGCAGGCCATGGCCGCCGAGCTCGACTCGCTGACGGCGCGGGCGTCGGAGCTCGAATCGCGGGTCCTCGAGGTCATGGGGGCGTGGGACCCCCTCGACGACGGTGTCACCGCCATCGAGGGGGAAAAGGCCGCCCGGACGGCGGCGCGCGCGCAGCTCGAAGAGGCACTGGCGGCCGGTGAGGCCGAGGTCGACGCCGAGATCGCGGTCCTCGATTCGGCCCGCACCGAGGCCGCGACACACATTCCTGCCGACCTGACCAAGATCTACGAGCAACTCCGCCTCCACCTGGGCGGCGTCGGCGCCGCCCGCCTCGTCGGTGCCCGCTGCGGCGGCTGCTACCTGACGCTGCCCGCCACCGAGCTCGACCGCCTGCGCCACCAGGGCGAGGACACCCTCAGCTTCTGCGAGCAGTGCGGTCGCATCCTTGTCCCCGCTCACCGCGGACTGTAAAGCCCCGAGGAGCGCCTCCCCCGGAGCGTCCCCCGAACAGGGGCGGCGCAGGTGGTTCTCGTCCTCTCAGATGGGCGCTGACGAAGGGTCCGGGTCCCGCAGCCGGCGGGGGGCTATATTCCGTGCCAAACGGACACAACAAGCCAGATGTAACGGACAGAGGGGGAAGTCACTGTGCCTCGCAGGGTCGGAGTGTTGGCCTGGCTGATCGTGGTGCTCGTGGGCGCCCTCGTCGTGGGGCTCGTCTACGGGCTCCACCTGAATCCCCGCCTGACCGCCGGGCAGAGGGTCGTGGACGACCTGAAGCCCGCCTTCACCCCGGCCCGAGCCCATGGTGACCGCGTCGGTATCAACTTCACCTCCAATGTCGTCAACACCGCCGATCCCATCGTCACCGACAAGGGGACCGCGGCTTCCGAAGTCCCGAAGCTCGTCGCCCTGGTTTCGGCCAAGACGAACCTGAGCCAGGCGGCGGTGCTGTCGACCATCGGGACTCAGTTCCCCCACACGCTGGCGCTGCTACAGGCCATTCCCCTCAGTTCGGTCACCGCCGAGATACCGGGGTTCTTGACCTTCGTGGCGTCCGAGTTGAAGGTCACGCCGGCCGACCTCGTCACCACCTTGCAAACCAGCTTCCCGCACCTGTACCAGGCGGTGGCCAACCTCCCGATCGTCACCAACGGCTGGAACGACGTGCCGGGACTGAACGGCCTCACCCGATTCAACGGCCAGGCGGTTAAGACCGCGCCCCAGCTGCGTGACTATTTCAGCGGTGATGTCGTGCCCGTGGTCGAGAAGCACACCTCGGACTTCCACCGCGTCGCCAGCTACTGGCCGCCGGTCAAGTACATCCCGTTGCTGCTGACCGTGATCGGCGCCATCGCGATCCTGTTCGGCCTGCTCATGATGCTGCGGGCGGCCACCGGCAAGGTGGCCCACGGTGAGGCGGTCGCGTCGTGGACGGTCGTGCTGCTCCTCGGCGTCGTCGTGCTGGGCATCGTGTTCGGCGCCCAGATCTACCCCCGCCTCGACGGCGGGTCCCACCTCTTACGCGACGCCAAACCGCTGTTCGAACCGTCACGGGTGGCTGGCTCGCGGGCGGGCATCAACTTCGTTTCCCATGTGGTTGACCTTGCCGATCCCATCATGAATGACCAGGGCGGGGCGGCCGCCGATATCGGCAAACTTCTGACCACGTTGTCGACCAAGACGGGGCTCAGCCAGCCGGCGCTGCTGGCGGCGGTCACCAAGTCGTTCCCCCATACCGCAGCCCTCCTGCAGGCGCTGCCACTGTCGAAGGTGAGCGCCGAGATACCCGGCGTTCTCAACTTGTTGCACGTCGTGCTCAACGTGTCGCCGGCCGATGTGCTGACTACGCTCACGGCGGCCACGCCGGGCATCGCCCAGGCGGTCGTCAACCTGCCGGTGGTGGTCAACGGCTGGGACAACTATCCCGGCGGAGCCAATCTCACCCGGTTCGACGGGAGCGCCGTCAAGACGGCCCCGGAGCTAAGGGACTACTTCAGCAAGGACGTGGTTGCCGCGGTCGAGAAGTCCGCCCCGGACTTCCGCAAGCTCAGCGGCACCGCACCTGACCTGTCGTTGTTCCCCGGTCTGCTCACCGAGCTCGGCGCCCTGGTCGTGGTGTACGGGATCATCATGCTGATCGTCGTGAGCCTGCCCGATCCCGAGCGGGAGATGGCCGATCGCAAGGCCCGGGGCCCGGGGGGCCGCCGAGCGGTCGGAGCCGCGGGCCTGAGTTAGAGCCCTATCCGACGTCGTGTTGGCCGGTGAGCTCGCCGGCCAACACCGGTGCCGGTACGACGTTGCCGGCCGGGGCGAGCGGACAGGCCCACGCCGGGTCATACGCGCACGACGGGTTGTAGGCGAAGTTGAGGTCGATGACGAGCCGCCCGCTGCGGGCGTCGCCACCGAGGTCGGCGCCTTTCACGGTGTCGATCACATATCGGCCCCCGCCATACGTCCTTCGCCCCGCCAGCGCGTCCTTCACCGGTACGAACACACCCCCGCCGTAGCCGATCATCCACCACACATCGAGCTCGCCGAGACCGCCGAGACGGACCTGGCCGAGGCGTTGGAATCGCACGATCCCGTCGGTCCCCGTCGGGACCTCGAGATGCGCGGGCGGGAGGTCACGATCGACCTCGGAGTCGAAACGAAAGGCGGGATCGTAGGGGGCCACCGGCAACCCGGTGAAGCCGTCGCGGTCGGCGGCCAACAGCGGCGAGTCGGGGTGATGGCGGAACAGTTCGTCACGGGTCTGGCGCCAGTGCGTGTGAGCGGCGGCGATATCCGCCGATGCCCGGACCTCGTGGTAGAGGTCGGCGACGCGGCGCCGCCAGTCGAGCAGCGTCAGTGTCACGGCGGCGGGGCGGTTCGTGACTCGACCATGAGGCTATGAGGCTAGGTGGATTTGACCCTCGCGACGGTGTGGTGGCCCGACATTCCCGGGGACGGGCCCGCCCCGGACCTTGTCCCGGGGGCCCCGATGCACCCCCCTGAGCCGTGAACCTCGACGACGACCGATGCTGGGTGCTGGTCGCCGGCGCCCGCCACGGCGTGCTCGGCACCGTCCACCCGGTACGGGGGGTCGACGCGGTGCCGGTGGTCTTCGCGGTGATCGGGCACCGCGTGGTCATCCCGGTGGATCGCGTCAAGGCCAAGCGCAGCCTGCGACTGCAGCGCCTGGCCAATCTGGCCAACGACGATCGCTGCGTCCTGCTGATCGACCACGACGACGAGGACTGGTCGCGCCTGTGGTGGGTGCGGGTACACGGCACCGGGCACGAGAACAGTCCTCGCCCCGAGGAGATCTCGGCACTCGCCTCCCTTTTCCCCGCGTATCGGGCTCCCGACGCCATCGCCAGCATCATCACCCTGACCGCCACCGCGGTCAGCGGGTGGGCTGCGTCGTAGGGGGCCGTTTTCTGTCGAGGGTGGCGCGTAGGCTCGATCCATGTCCCTTGACGGCGAATACGAACCCAGCCCCGCCCAGTGGGTACGAGACCAGGTCGAGGCCTACGAGCGCTCGGGCGGCCAGGAAGCCAACACGCTGCGCGACACCGGACTCCCGGTCGTGATCGTCACGACCCGGGGCAACCGCAGCGGCAAGGTCCGCAAGTTCCCGTTGATGCGGGTGGAGCACAACGGGGAGTACGCCTTGGTCGCCTCCAAAGGCGGGGCGCCGCAGCACCCGGTCTGGTACTACAACTTGAAGGCCGACCCCGACGCCGTCCAGGTGCAGGATGGACCGGAGCCGTTTGACGCCGAGGTCCGAGAGGTCGACGGCGCCGAGAAGGCCGAGTGGTGGGATCGAGCGGTGGCCGCCTACCCGCCGTATGCCGAGTACCAGTCCAAGACCGACCGGGAAATCCCGGTGTTCGTCGCCCGGCGCCGAACGTCGGCTTGACCTCGGGCATATTGCCGGCGGCGCCCGGGTAACCGGGCAAGCCTGTGATCGGGGCTGTACCCGCCCAAGATCGTGCTACTCCCACTACGACAACCTGCGAGGGCGGGCGCAGCGGTGCAAGGATCCGCTGTGCGAGCGCCGCAGTTGTTTCCGACGCTGCGGGGCTACCAGTCCCCATGGCTGGGCCCCGATGTGCTGGCCGGGCTCACGCTCGTGGCGATCGCGGTTCCCGAGCAAATGGCGACCGCGGGCCTGGCCAACATGACGGCGGTGACCGGGCTCTACGCCTTCATCGCGGGGTCGCTGGTCTTTGCCGCCCTCGGCCGCGACGGCCACTTGTCGGTCGGCGCCGACTCCACCATCGCGCCGGTCATGGCTGCGGGTGTCGCAGCGGTCGCGGTGGTGGGTTCCCCGCACTACCGGGACCTGGTTTCGTTTCTCGCCATCATGGTCGGGGCGTTGATTGTCGCCATCGGACTGCTGCGCCTCGGTTGGATCGCCGAGTTCTTGTCGACCCCGGTCATCACGGGGATCCTGGCCGGGATTGCCGTCGAGATCCTGGTGCGCCAGCTCCCCGCCATCGGTGGGTTGGCCGGGGGCGGCACGACCACGCTCGGCCGGCTGCGCAAGGTCGGGTCCGAGTTGGGCCACCTCAATGCCTGGTCGATGGGGATCGCGTTGGCGGTATTCGCGGTGATCATGGCCGCGGAACGGGTGGATCGCCGCGTCCCGGGTGCCCTGATCGGTCTGGTGGGATCGACCGTGGCGGTGGCCGCCGGGGGACTGAAGGCGCACGGGGTGACGGTGCTGGGCGCGATCCACGGCGGCCTGCCCACGCTCGCCGTCCCGTCGGCGTCGTGGTCCGATCTGGGGCGCCTCGTGCTGCCCGCGCTGACGGTGGCATTCGTATGCGTGGCCCAGACGGCCGCCACCGTGCGGGCCTCGAGCGCCGGAGCTCCCGCCGCCCGCGACTTCAACCGGGATCTGGTCGCGCTCGGCGCCGGGAGCCTGGTCGCGGGCGTGAGCGGGTCGTTCGCGGTCAACTCCAGCCCGCCGCGCACCGAGGTCATCCGAGCGTCGAGGGGCCGGACACAGCTCACCGGGATCGTGGCCGCGGTGGTCGCCTTGGTCGTGGTGCTGGTGGCGACCGGTCTCCTGCGCGATCTTCCGAGGGCGACGCTCGGCGCCATCTTGGTCTTCGTGGCCACCCGCCTGTTCCGCATCCCCGATTTCCGGGCCATCGCCCGCTTCGACGTCCTCGAGTTCGCCCTGGCGGTGGTCACCTTGCTGGCGGTCGCGCTATTCGGAATCGAGGTCGGCGTGGTCGTGGCGCTCGTCCTGTCGCTCGCCGATCGGACCCGGCGGGCGGCCCGACCGTGTGACGTGATCCTGGGACGGGTTCCGGGTACCGATCACTGGATCCCGCCCGACGTCGGGCGCCCGACCGAGCAGGTGCCGGGGATCATCGTGTACCTCCTGTACGCGCCCTTGTGGTACGGCAATGCCGACTACATCAGGCTGCGGGTGCGCGCCATCGTCGACTCCGTCGACCTGCCGGTGCACGCCTTTATTCTCAACGCCAATGCCATGTCCGATATCGACTTCACCGGCGCCCGCGCTCTCGGCGACCTGGCGACGGAACTCCAGGCCCGGGGCGTGACGCTTGCCATTGCCCGGGCGTCGCATCTCGTCCACCACGACCTCAAGCACAGCGGGCTGCTGCCGACGATCGGGTCTCACCGCCTCTTCGCCACGGTCGAGGATGCGGTCAGCGCGCTTGCCGCCGGCAACTGAAGGCGCCGGGTTCTAGGCCACGCCTAGGCGGTGTATTCCGTGGCACTCGTGAGTTGGCTTATCGAGGGTGATGAGAAGGCGCGGGGGGTTCCTGGATGTCGGCCCCGGTCGTTGCCAGGTACGCCACCATGGCGAAGATCAACACGCCGAGCACCAGGACCACCCAGCCCTCGCCGAGGCCGAGACCACTCACGTTCTTCGCCTTTCCGATGCCGTCGGCAATCGACGCACCGAGAGGCCGGGTGACGACGTAGGCGAACCAGAAGGCGAACACACCGTTCCAGTGGAACCAGCGGTAGCCAATGGCCGGGATGGCAATGATTCCCGCGAAGATCGCGGCCGAGACGAAGTAGCCCAGATGGAGGGTGTAGGCGGTGAGGTCCCCGAGCGCAGTTCCCATCGCAAAGGTCGCCATGACCGCGAGCCAATAGAAGGCCTCCCGCCGGGGGGTGTCGATGCTGTGGATGGAGAGTGTCCTTTCCGTTCGCTGCCAGGTGGCGAACACCGCGATCAGCACGATCGCGTAGAGCACCGTCGACGCCGTGTAGGGCACGCCGAAACCCACGTGGAGGACATCGGCAGCCATCGTCCCGAAGATCCCGACCATGACCACCGCGAACCAATACGTCCACGCCACGTAACGCGCTTTTCGGAACTGCAGGATCATGGCGACGACGAATCCGGCGAAACCCAAAAGGACTGCCACCTCGGGTGCGATGGCATGTACCAAGTAGTCGGAGGTGCTCTCGCCCATGGCTGTGGACAGGCCCTTGATCAGCCAGAAGGCGACGGTGATCTCCGGAACGCGCAGCGCACCCTTTGTGGTCAGCCAGGTGCGGGCGAAACGCGCCCTTGATGTCTGCACCCACGCACCATAGGAAACCGGCGCGGTTCAATCCGGTCGGCCGGTGGGTCTTCAGGGGATTTCAGCGTCGGCGCGGCGCACCAGCGAGAATGGGGCCTCCCACGTTCTGGTGCCGATTCTGTCGTCGTACGACATTGCCGCCCTATCGTCGGGCTTGGGTGGCGGCTTCGGCGGCTATGTCTTGGGTTTGGGCGGCTTGGGCGGCTTCGGGGTCTTTGGGGGCTTCGGGGGCTTGGGGGGCTTCGGGGGCTTCGGGGGCTTCGGAGGAGGCTTTGGAGGCGGTGGCGGCTGAGGTGGTGGCGAGTTCTTGCCGCCGGTGGCGGGGGGCGGTGCGGCTTGTGGGGGCAGCGGCTGATCGTTGGGCGCCGGCAGGGTGCTGCCGTCGCGGAGGATCACGGGCGGCACCGGAATGGGCTGGGCGAGTGGAGGCGGGGGTAGGGGGGCGGGGGCGGGGGTCGGTAGTGGGGGCGGCGGCAGAGTGATGGTGCTGCCCACCGGTGGGGGAGGCGGGTTCTGCACGGTGGCGTCCACCCGGTCGGCCAGCCCCCGGTCCTGATCAAGGCGGGGGACACCGATCGCCGGCAGGCCCAAAAGCTGCAGAGCCGTCTTGGGGATGCTCACATGGGAGCACCACCGGCTGTCGATACCGACCTTGACGGGGCCTCCGAACATGAGCAATGGCACCCGGGGGCCGTACGCCAACTGGACGTTGTCCGGGGTGTACTCGACCGCCGGCGTGACCACATGGTCGTCGTAGCCGCCCCAGTCGTCCCAGGTGAGCATGAACACGGTGTCGTGCCACAACCCAGCCGCGACCACCGCCGCCACGGCCTGCCAGATGGTGGTCATGCCCTGGGTGACGTTGGCCGGGGGGTGCTCGTCGAGGGGGCTGTCGTGGTACATGTAGGACAGGGGCGGAAGGGCACCTGCGGCGGCGTCGGTCACGAAGTGTGCCGCGGGGACGATCTTGGGCGAACCCTTCAACTGCTGATAGAAGACGAACGGGTACCCGCTGCTACCCGCGTAGCACCGCCAGTCCATGCCGTTTTCGGCGGCCACGCCGGGAAGCGAAGGCAGGTCCCACACAGGGTCGGGGCGGGGCGGGTTCCTCAACGTGGGTGACTGGCCGCCGACAACCAGGAGATGGTTCGGCGTTGAGTTGGTGCCGAACCCTGAGCAATGGTTCTCGAAGAAGGCGCCGGTGAGGGCCAGATAGGCGTAGAAGGGCAGGACCGCATCGGTGTCGAACTGCACATGGGCCCCCGTGCTGGCGCCGGTCAACCATTTGAAATAGGCCGCCCGGTTGTGGTTCTGGTCCTTGGCGGGGGGGTTGGCGCTGGTCGGCCAGCCGGTCGCCACGTTGGCGCCGTAGGGCGCCAAACCGACGAAGTAATTGTCCGTCGTGTGGTTCTCCTGGACCATGATCACGACCCGACTCACACCCACGACCGGTGCCATGGTGCAATCGTAGGACCGCGTTACGCCGCAAAGTGTCAACCCCGAAGAATGCCAGGCTGCATCGCAATAGGAGGGCTATCGCACGATCCGGTTTGATGGCCTAGTACGCGGGATCCTCCGTGATCTCGACTTCGGTGAGGCGGGCGAGCTTTTCGACGAGAGCATGCTGGAATTCGTCATCGAGGACCGCGTCCGCTGGTTGTTGGCGCTGCCGGTGGTACCAGTAGCCCGGCGTGTTCGCGTCGACATCGTGGGTGACGGCGAGCCATACCTGTGTCTCCCGGCCGAGCTGGATGTCGTCGGGCGCGCCGGGACCGCCCATCCTCGTGGGCACCCAGCCGGGATCGACGATGTGCGCGGTGGTCGAGGGCCGACGCGTGGCGAGTGCAAACCCGAGGGCTGCGATGTAGAGCTTGCTGTCGCAGTACGCCTGGACGCCGTTCCACCGCCGGCTCACCCAGTCGATGTCGCGTAGCGACGTGTCGCCGGATCGGTGCATGCCGCTGCTGAGGTAGACCAGCCGGCTCGGGCCCTTGATCCATGCCGTCAGCAGGTACGGGGCGATGACGTTGACGGCAAGGGTTCGCGGCCGGCCCTCAGGTGTCGCGACGCGGCGGTCATCGACGTAGATGGCCGCGTTGTGGATGACCGTGTCAATGTCACCGATCTCGTTCACCTGATCGGCAACATGTTGCGTCTCTTCGCAGTTGGCGAGATCGCCGATCACGAGCTGCGCTCCGCGGCCCACGAGGCCATCGACTGCTGCGCCGCGTGCGCGGTTCCGTGCGTGGACGATGACCTCATGGCCGTCGTCGAGCAATGACTCGGCCGCTGCCCGCCCGAGTCCTGTGGTCGAGCCGGAGACGAAGACGCGTGCCATCATCGCTTCCCGGCGAGCGCTACGAGGTGGGGTACTCGGCGTCGGTGAGGTGGTTGCCCCACACGGTGTCGCCTTCGGTGAGCGCGAGGTGCGTCATGAAGTTGTTCGCCGTCGCGCCGTGCCAGTGCTCTTCGCCGGGACCGATACGCACCACGTCGCCTGGGCGGATGCGCACCACGGTGCCGCCGCGCGCCTGGACGTAGCCTTCGCCCTCGGTCACGAACAGCGTCTGGCCGTGCGTGTGGTGATGCCAGGCGGTGTGAGCGCAGGGTGTGAAGTGCACCGATCCGAGTGACCACGGTGATGGCCCCTGGTTGGTGGTCACGGGGTCGATGAACACGTCGCCGGTGAACCAGTCCTCCGGTCCCTTCGTGGTGGGGTTCTTGGTTTGAACTTCCATTGCTTGATCTCCTTCAGGGAACGAGTGCGGTCGGTCTGGTGGCTAGCGTGCGAAATGGGGCAGCGGTGGCGCGGCAGATGCCGATGCCGGCGCCGGTGATGAAGACGACCTCGCCGGCGAATATTTGCGGGTTCGAGGTGGTCATGGTGTGCTCCTCACGTCGGGTCACACGGGCCGACGCCGGTCACACGGTGAGCAGGGTTTTGATGGCGCGTCGCTCGTCCATGGCGCGGTAGCCCTCGGCGGCGTCCTCGAGCGGCAGTTTGAGGTCGAAGACCTTGCCGGGGTTGATCTCGTGGTTCCAGATCAGCTCGATGTGCTCCGGGAGGAACCGTCGGACCGGGGCAGGTCCGCCGTGCAGGTGCGTGTGGCTGAAGAACAGCTGGTCGCCCGGGAGGTCGGCGTGGGTGACGCCGACGTAGCCGATGTGGCCGCCGGGGCGGGTGGCATGGACTGCCTGAAGCATCGACTCGCGTGTGCCGACCGCTTCGATCGTCGAGTGGGCGCCGAGCCCGTCGGTGAGATCCTTGACGTGTGCCGCGCCTTCGTCGCCGCGCTCTTCGACGATGTCGGAGGCGCCGAACTCGAGCGCGAGCTTCTGGCGTGACTCGTGGCGGCTCATGACGATGATCCTCTCGGCGCCGAGGCGACTCGCAGCCAGCACGCCGAGCAGGCCGACGGCGCCGTCGCCCACCACGGCGACGGTCTTGCCCGGCGCGACCTCGGCCGCGACGGCGCCGAACCAGCCGGTACCCGAGCACGTCAGACGCGGCGAGGAAGCTGGGGACGAGGTCGGGGTCGGGAACCTCCGGGGTGGCCACGAGAGTTCCGTCGGCGAGGGGGATGCGGGCCCATTCGGCCTGAGTGCCGATGGCACCGATCGGCTCGCGGTGGATGCAGGAGCTCTGGTAGCCGCTACGGCAGATCGCGCAGGTGTTGTCGGAAGCGAAGAACGAGCCGATGACGAACTGGCCGGGCCTGATGTTGCCCACGTCGGCGCCGACTTCTTCGACGATGCCGACGTACTCGTGACCCATCGGAGCCGGACCGTCGCCGGCTTCGATGCCGCGGTAGGGCCACAGGTCGGATCCGCAGATGCAGGTGGCCGACAGCCGGATGATCGCATCGGTGGGCCGCTCGATCCGAGGATCGGGCCGGTCGTCGACCCGGACGTCGTGGGGGGCGTAGAGGACTGCTCCTCGCATTATTCGTTCCTTTCAGCTGTTGTCGTCGCCGCGGAAGACCCGCTTGGCGACGGTCATGCGGCCATGGCCTTGGGCCAGCCGGCGTAGAAGGCGAGATGGGTGATGGCTTCGACGAGCTCTTCTCGCTGTTGCCGTTCTGCGTGGCGTAGTCGAGGTGGAACACGAGCTGGTCGGTGTTGCCCATCGCGGTGCGCGCGCTGCGACGGTGACGAGGCTGCGATCCATCGCCGACCGCTCGGTGCGCTTCCAGGCGTCACCGAACAGGACCTCGTCGGTGTAGCTCACGAGGGCGGGCGCGAAGTCACCGAAGAGGCGCTCGGCACCCTGATAGTCGGTGTTCCTCGGTGGTGTCGGACATTGGCAGTTCCTTTCTCAGCAGGGGAGGAGCCGCAGCGTGGTTGCGGCAAGGGCGATCGTGTCGAGCTCATCGGCCGTCCAGGTACTGGTCATACCCCGATCCCTTCGAACGTCTCGATGTGGCCGGTAACGGGCCGCATCATCAGTGATGACGCGGCGGCGGCGAGCGAAACGACCGCCGCCAGCGGGAGGCCAGTCGGGCCCGATCGTCGGACGCCGTCAACCTGACGAAGGCCTGGAGGCGTCGACGGTGAGCCCGGCGAGACAGATGTCGACGTGGCGATGAGCGAGTGCTCGTTCGTCGGCGGGGGGAAGGCCGACGGCGAGGGGGCGGCAGGCGCGGATGATGGCGAAGGCCACGTCTTTGGCGGTGGTGTCACGTCTCATCAGACCTTCGCGTTCGGTGCGATCGACGATGGTGTGGAGAAGCGCATCGGCTCGTGCTCGTTGCTCGGGCCAATCCGCCTCGTCGAGGAGCGGGTGGATGAGGTTGAGTACCCCGAGGCCGTGATCGACCGCCAGGTGCATGTAGCGCCGCAACGCTTCGGCGCCGCTGGCGGACTCGGCGAGCGCGATTTCGCCGGCTGCGATGGTGCCATCCAACACGTGGATGGCGACGGCGTGCAGGAGTGCCTGCTGGTCGGGGAAGTGTCGGTAGAGCGTGCCGATTCCCACCCCGGCACGGTTCGCGATCGCGTCGCGTGCGGGCTCGCCGCCCATCTCGAGGATCAACTCGATCGCAGCGTCGAGAAGTCGCTCGCGGTTACGTCGCGCGTCGGCACGCATCAGGGCTTGCTTTCTCCAGTTCTAGGTCGCAGCCGTCCGGCTTCCGGCGTTCGTCATCGAGCACCAGTGAGGACCGCAGTCTAGGTTGCCATCGGGATAATCGGAGTATTATCCTCCGGTTGTCGCAAGCGACGGGACCGGGGCGGCGAACGGTGGTAAGCCCGCCGTCACCACCTCGCCCGCACCAATCACCACACGTTCCGAACCGAAATACTCATGAAAAACGATCTCATTCGTCTCGATCAACTCAGCCGAAACGACGTCGTGCTCGCGGGCGGCAAGGCTGCGAACCTCGGCGAGCTCACCCGGATCGACGGCGTCCGAGTACCGCCGGGCTTCTGCGTAAGTACTCATGCGTTCAGGCGGTTCATGATGCAATCGGCCATCGACGATCTCCTGGACCGGTTGGCGCAACACACGACCGGCCGACCGTAGTGGGATCGTTGAGGTGAGTCGGCAGATCCGATTGACCATCGAACAGTCGACGATCCCCGCAGATCTGGTCGGCGTCAATCCTTGACGCCATCGACGCCGTCGACGGTCTGAAGGCTCGGCGTGGGCGGTCCGCTCAAGTGCAACGGCCGAGGACCTACCGACTGCGTCGTTCGCCGGTCAACACGACACGTTCCTCAATGTCGTCGGGCCCAGCGAGATAATCGATCGGATTCGCCGGTGTTGGGCATCGTTGTTCACCGAACGTGCGGTCACCTACCGCCAACGTAACGACATCGACCATCGCGGCGTCAGTATCGCGGTGATCGTGCAAGAAATGGTGATCCCGCACGCCTCCGGAGTGATGTTCACCGCTGACCCGGTGACTTTCGACCGCGCGAATTGTCGCCATTGAATCGTGCTTCGGCCTCGGTGAGGCACTGGTTGCGGGCGTGGTGAACGCTGACGGTTACAAGGTGCGTGACGGCGAGATCGTCGACAGGACCGTCGCCACCAAGACCATCGAGATCCAGCCCATACCGGGTGGCGGAACCGAGCAGAGGGCCCTCGACCCGGAGCGGCAAGTTCAGCCGGCGCTGACCGACGCTCAGGTCCTACGGCTTGCGGCGCTGGGTCGACGGATCGAGGCTCATTTCGGTTCTCCCCAGGACATCGAGTGGTGCCTTGTCGACGACTTCCAGGTCGTCCAGAGTCGCCCGATCACCACGCTGTTCCCGATCCCGCCAGCCGACGACGACGCGAATCATGTCTACGTCTCCGTCGGTCACAACCAAATGATGACGGACGCGATCAAGCCGCTCGGGCTGTCGCTGTGGCAGATGACGACGCCCGCGCCGATGTCCGAGGCCGGTGGTCGGTTGTTCGTCGATGTCACGGCCCGTTTGGCCGCGCCGTCGAGCCGGGCCGATTTCCTCGACCTCTCCGGCAAGTTGGATCCCCTTCTCGGCGACGCGTTGCAGACGGTCATCGACCGCGGCGACTTCATCCAGTCGGCGCGAGACGATGCTCCAGTACCGCCGCCGGCAGTCGGTGTCACCGTCCTACTCGACGCCGACCCCGCCATCGTCAGTGAGCTGATCGATCAGAGCAAGGCTTCGATCGCCGCGTGCCGACACGATATCCAGACCAAGGCCGGCGCCGAGCTGTTCGACTTCATTCTGTCTGACATGCATGAGCTCAAGCGCTTGCTGTTCGATCCGCGCAGCCGCCAGGTTTTCATGACGGCCATGGAGGCCACATGGTGGCTCAACGAGCACCTGCTGACATGGTTGGGTGAGAAGAACGTGGCCGACACCCTCACGCAGTCCGTTCCCCACAACGTCACGTCAGAGATGGGGCTGGCGCTCCTCGATGTCGCCGACGTAATCCGGCCACACCCTGACGTGGTGACCTTCCTCCGCGGCGTAGAAGACAACGGCTTCCTCGACGAACTGGACAGACTCGACGGTGGGCCAGCGGCGCGCCGCGCCATCGAGGGTTTTCTTGACAGGTACGGCATGCGCTGTGCGGGCGAGATCGACATCACCAGACCGCGTTGGACCGAGGAACCTACGACTCTCATCCCGATGATCCTCGCTCACGTCAAGAATATGGAGCCGGGAGAAGCGGAGCGCCGATTCGAGCAAGGACGCCAGGAGGCGTCGGCGAAAGAGCAGGAACTCCTCGAGAGGCTGCGCGCCTTGCCGGGCGGAAGTCAGAAAGCCGCTGAGACGAAACAGATGATCGACCGAGTCCGGACCTTCATGGGCTACCGGGAGTACCCGAAATACGGCATGGTCAGCCGCTACTTCATCTACAAACGCGCCCTGCTTGCCGAGGCCGAGCGTCTCGTCAAGGACGCAGTACTGCCTGCGGAGGACGACATCTTCTTCCTCCGGTTCGAAGAACTCCACGACGTCGTGCGCACCAACTCGGTGGATGAGCGGCTCATCGAACAACGGAAAGCCGACTTCCGCTTCTACCAGGCGCTCACGACACCCCGGGTGCTCACCTCAGACGGCGAAGCCGTCGCCGGAACCTATCGACGCGACGACGTGCCCAGCGGCGCATGGACCGGCTTGGCGGTCTCCGCCGGGATCATCGAAGGGCGCGCTCGCGTCATCATGGACATGGCGGATGCCGATCTCGAACCCGGCGACATCCTCGTCACCGCCTACACAGACCCCAGCTGGACACCACTGTTTGTCGCGATCGCGGGCCTCGTGACCGAAGTCGGCGGCATGATGACGCACGGTGCGGTGATCGCACGAGAGTACGGGCTGCCCGCGGTCGTGGGCGTAGAACGTGCCACCGAGCGGATCCGTGACGGACAACGCATTCGTGTCAACGGAACAGACGGCTACGTGATGCCCCTCCCTCACGATGCCCGATGATGGGCGCCAACCTACGTGAAGGACATCTAGTGACTGAGCTGAACGCGGAACATGCCCGACGAGCGATTGTCCAGCACACCCGGCGTCTGGCGGAATCAGCCGCCGCGGCGGGATCTGACGCCGTCGTGCCGACAGCGCCGGAGTGGACCATGGCTGGCCTGGTCGAGCACGTGGGCCAGACCCAGCACTGGGTCGCGGAGATCATCGAGCGGCGCATCACCGACCCCACACAGCTGCCCACCGAGATGGCCGTACTCCCCGCCGACCCCCGCCAGTGGCAGGCCTGGCTGGAGGAGTCCGCGCAGCGGTTCGCGAGAGCGTGCTCCGATGACGTGCTCGACGCGCCGGTGTTCAACCCCGCGGGGGACGAGCGGACTGGAACCCGATTCTGGATGTCCAGCGTCCTCAACGAAACGGTCGTCCACGGCTTTGACGCAGCCAACGCGGCGGGCCGACCGGCTGACATTGACGCCGACATCGCGGCCGCGCTTATCAGTAACCACTTCGCGATGCTCACCTCACCCACGTGGGAGATGCAGCGGTCGGCGTCCGCGGCATGCCATCCGGGGCACCGGGCAGACCCTGCAGTTTCAGGCCACCGACACCGCAGGCGACGCGGGCGCTTGGTTCATCGAACGGCGGCGTGACGGAGCGACGTGGCGGCCCGGAATCCAGCAGGCCGATGTGACGGTGACCGGCCCAGCACGATCGCTGCTGCTGACCTTGACCCGACGACTCCCTCTCACCGACCGCGAAGCCACCAACATCAGCGTCGACGGCGACATCGAACTCGTCCAGCACTGGCTCGACAACACCGCCCATGCCAGCAACTGACCGGCCCCCTCGAATGTTTCTTCCTCCGAGCCGTCAGGGGTACTAAGGATGTAAACGAGCTGGTCAGATGGGGTGTGACGGTGAGCCGGCCTGTAAGCGGGATTCTGTCCCCTGGCCTTGCGGGCCAGGTGGGTGGCCATCCATCTGAGCGGTCTACCTGGGGAGATGGGCGGGCCGCCCTCCCACGATTTGACCTTGCTCCGGGTGGGGTTTGCCGAGCCGCCCGGGTCACCCCGGGCGCTGGTGCGCTCTTACCGCACCGTTTCACCCTTACCGGTGACGGATGTCCCAGCGAACCGGTCCATCCGCCGATCGGCGGTCTGTTTTCTGTGGCACTTTCCTGCGAGTCACCTCGACTGGCCGTTAGCCAGCACCCTGCCCTATGGAGTCCCGACTTTCCTCGACCAGGTCGTGGGCGCACGCGCCCCCGCCTGGCCGCGGCCACCCAGCCGGCTCACCGTCACCGACCATTCTCGCGCCCTCTGCCCGGTCGTGACACCATGTTGAGCGGGGTTTCGTCCGAGAAGCCACCGCCAAGGGAGCGATCCGATGATCCTGTCCGTCATTTTGAGCCCCGAGTTGTTGGTTCTGTCGCTCATCGCCCTGGTGATCTCCGTCGTGGCCATCGTCGATGTCCTCCGTCGTCCCGACTGGGTGTGGCAGGCATCGGGGCAGAACAAGACCCTCTGGCTCGTGCTCAACATCGTCGGCGTGTTCGTTTGCGGCCTCATCATCGGCCTGATCTATCTGCTGGTCATCCGGCCCAAGCTGGTTGCCGCCGAACGCGGCGGAGGTGGCGGGCTTGGAGGTGGCGGCTATGGCTCTCCCGGCGGTTACGGTGCCCCTCCCGGTGGCTATGGCAGTCCCGGTGGATACGGCACACCCCCGGGTGGGTACGGTCCGCCGCCGGGTGGTTACGGTACGCCGCCAGGTGGTTACGGCACACCGCCGGGTGGTTACGGCACACCGCCGCCGATCGGTTCCGACGCCCCGCCCACCGGCTACGGCGCACCCGCACCCCCTGGCTACGGGCCGCCCCCTGGGTACGGCGCACCCGGTGGCACCAGCCCCTCCGGCCCCGGCGGTTGGACGCCTCCACCGCCGCCGGCCGCGGCCCCGCCGCCAACGGCCGCGGCCCCGCCACCCGGTTGGTACCCCGACCCCGCCGGTTCCGGGCAACCCCGGTACTGGAACGGCCAGTCCTGGGCAGGGGATACACACCGGTAGTCGGCAGGCCCCAGCCCAAGAAGTGACGTCCTAGCCCGGAGGCGACGCCAGCGCGGCCTGGACCGGGCGGTCTCCTGCTGCAAAGTGACGGGATACCGTCGTTTCGCAGCACTTTGGGTTGCCGGCTGGGCCGGCACCGGCCGGCCTCGCGGTCTCCTGCTGCAAAGTGACGGGATACCGTCGTTTCGCAGCACTTTGGGTTGGCGGCGACACCGGCCAGCCTCGCGAATCTCGCCTCGCGGGAGCCGGCCAGGCGGGTCAAGCGTTGAGGAGGTGGGCCGTCGCCCGGCGGCCGGGGAGCTTGCGCACCTCGACGGCGTAGGGGAGCTGCTCCTTGATGTCGGCGTCGTGGGTGACGACGAGGATCTGGCGGAATCGCCCCCGCAGCCGCTCCAGGGCCTGCAGCATCCGGGCCTTGCGGTCCTCGTCCAACGGCCCGAACACCTCGTCGAGGACGAGGAGCCCGACGGTGCCCCCGGATTGGAAACGCACGTGCTCGCTGATCGCCACCCGCAGCGCCAGGTTGGCCAGGTCGACCTCGGACCCGGAAAACCGGTCGAGCCCGAACACCCGCCCGCCGTCGCAGATCTGCAGCTGATAGGTCTCGGGGTCAACCTCGAGGCGGTCGTACTCGTGGTCCGTCAGCTCTCCGAACAGTTCCGCAGCCTGGACGGCGAGACGGGGCCCGACGGTTGCCACGATGGTGTTGCGGAAGGCGTTGAGCAGGTCGGCCAGGCGCCCCAGGTGGCGGCTGTCGTCCGCCAAGCTGGCGAGCGCGGCGTGCTGGGACTCACCGTCGGCCAGCCGCCGGGCCTCGCCCTCGGCATGGGCCGACGCCCGGGCGGCGGTGAGCCGGGCGCTGGACGCGGCCGACACGGCCCGGGTCTCGGCGGCCCGAGCCGCCGTCCACGCCGACGTCGCGGCCGCCAGCGCCTCGGGGTCGAAGCCCAGGCCCCGGACCTTCTCGAGCAGCACCGTCACCCCGTGCTCCAAGGCGGCGACCCGTTCCCGTGCCTGGTCGAGGTGAGCAGCGACCATCGTCGATCGTTCCAGGCGGCCCTGCAGGCGCTGCACCGTGTCGGCCGCCGCCCGCCGGGTCTTGACCTCGCTCTGCAGTGCAGCCTGCAACGAGACCGCAGATCCCTCGGCAACCGGGCCTAAGGCGGCCCGCGCCGCGACCAGCGTCTCCGCGACGGTGGCGTGGCGGGCACCGGCCTGCTCCCACACCTGGCGGGCGGCGAGCCTTTGGGCCGCGTCGTCGCGGGCGGCCGCCAGCGCGGATGTGGCGGCGGCCATTGCCGCCGAGGCCGTGCGCCGCAGCACCGCCAGCGCCGCCAGCCGGGTCTCGGCCTGTTCCACCTCGGCCGCTCTATGGGCTCGTACCTTCTCGAAGGCGTCGCCGAGTGCCTGCCCGCACAACGGGCAGTCGGCCTCATCCGACAGCTCCGCCGAGCGGCTCGCCTGCTCGCGCGCCCGGGCCAACTCGGCGGTGACTGCTTCGATCTGCCCGGCTGCCCCGGCCGCGGCCGAGCGGGCGGTCGCCAGCGCCTCCTCGGCCGCCGAGACCGCGCCGGCATTGACCGCGGGCGGCTCGGGGGGCACGACGATCGCGGCCAGCGAGCGTTCGGCGGCGACTACCGCGGCCACCAGCGCCAACCGCTCTTCGGCCACGGCTAGTCCCTCGGCCACCGGCTTCGCCTGCTCCAGCGACGCCGCGGCGGCCCGAAGGCCCGCCTGCTCGGCCTCGAGCTGGCCCGCCGCGGCCACCGCGTCGTCGAGCAGGCGGCGTGCCGCCCGCCCCTCGATGACCAGCGAGTCGTGGGCCTGACGGAGCCGGTCGAGCCGCCCGAAGGTGTCCTCGGCCGCCGTGGCGTGCGCCCGCGCCGTTGCCGCCGCCATCTCCTCCATCTCCGCGCCGACGATCGCGGCCTCGGCGGCGGCGAGGGCATCGGCGGCGCACACCCGCAGCCCGTCGAGGTCGGGCAACATGGCCCGGAGCCGCTCGTGATTCTGCCGGGTCTCACGGGCATCTTTGCGGGCCGCGTCGCGAGCGACGTCGAGCGGGGTGATCCCGAGCAGCTGAAGGACCAGCTGGCGGCGTTCGGCCGGCGAGCGATCGGAGAAGGCGGCGAGCTGCTTCTGCTCGGCGAACACCGATGCCCGAAAGGCGGCGTCGTCCATACCGAGGACCTGGTGCAGGTAGCGGCTGGCGTCGCGCACCCCCTCGGCCATGGCCAGGCCGTCGCAGTGCACCTCGGCCTTGGCCGTCAGATTGATACCGGTGAGCGAACGGCGCACCAGATAGAGGTGACCCTCGTGCTCGAAGCTGATCTCTGCCACGCACTCGCCGCCCACGCCGGCGGTGCGCACATCCTCCTTGCCGGTGCGGGCCCGGCCCCACAGGGCGAAGAGGATGGCCTCGAGCAAGGTACTTTTTCCCGAGCCGTTGGGGCCGTAGATGCCGATCAAGCCGGGCGGGAGGTCGAGGTCGAGGGCGTCCTCGTAGACCCGGTAGTTGCGCAGGTGGATATGGGTGAGCAGCACGTCGGGTGTCAGCCCGCCGACTCGACGGCCCGGTCCAGGTACTGCAGGCCCAGCTCGCGAATGCGGTCGCGGTCGAGGCCGGTGAGATCCTGGTCGCCGACATAGCGCTCCCACCGGGCGCCCATGCCGTCGAGGTCGGGCAGCTCGACGGCGGTGCCGACGTCGGCGAACTGGGGCTCCAGCTTCAGGAACAGTCCCGCCCGGGCGGTGTCGCGCACCGCCTCCAGGTCGAGCATCCGGTAGGCCTCGGGGTCGACGCCGTCGAGGTACAGGCGGGCCACCGCCCCGTCGGGCACCTTGGCCGCCCGCTCGAGCACCTGGCCTTGGAGGTCGGCGGGCGACATCCCGAGGGCGAACACCGATTCCAAGGTGACGAGGCGCCGCTGCCCGGCCAGCGGGACATGGCGGCACACCCCGGTGTCGGTGTCCAGTACCAGGATCCCCTTGGCCTTGTCGGGGT
Source organism: uncultured Actinomycetota bacterium (assembly GCA_963851105.1). Classification (GTDB taxonomy): domain Bacteria; phylum Actinomycetota; class Acidimicrobiia; order Acidimicrobiales; family Palsa-688; genus DATARN01. Next base: position 8,211 of record CAWKNP010000011.1, on the reverse strand, counting down.
CGTCGGCGAAGGAGAACGAGTCCGTCGAGCCGGCGTACCAGATCCCCTCGGCGACACGAGTGTGGAAGTGGTAGTGGCCGAGCAACACGAAGTCCGACCGCAGCATCCCGGCGTCGACCTCGATCTCGTTGATGTCGGAGTACCGGGGCTGGACCTGGGTGATGCGGGGGTGGGTGAGGAGCAGGTTGGACCGGTCGGCGCTGCGGCTCCGGTCCGCCTCGCCCAAGGCGTCGAGCGTGGCTTCGACGGTGAGCATCTGGGGGACGGCGTGCACCACGAGGCCGGCCAGCTCGAAGCGCTCGTAGGTCAGGCGGTGGGCGAAGTACATCTCCGGGAAGTTGTCGGCGAGGGCCGAGTAGGGGCTGCCGGTGCCCGGGAGGCGGGGGGTGTCGTGGTTGCCGCTGATGACGACGGCCCGGATGCCGTGCTCCCGGATGCGGGCGAGGGCCCGCTGGGCCAGCCGGAAGGAGCGGTACGTCGGCCGGGGGTGGTCGAACACGTCGCCGAGCCAGACGATGAGGTCGGGCTGCTGGGCGAGCGCCAGCTCGACGGCGGCCTCGAACGACCGCTCGAAGTCCCACTCCCGCTGATTGACGCCCTCGGGGGTCGTGAAGGGATAGTACGAACGGCCCAGGTGGGCGTCGCCGATGGCCGCGACACGCATGCCACCATGTTCTCAGGCTGGTGTGACAATCACAACGATGTGATTTGCTGGGAGGGTGGGAAAAAGGGGGGCATACCGTGACCAGCCCGGGTTCTCGGCCGCCGCCGAGGGCCGCCGGGCCCAGGTGGCGTATGACCGGCACCGGTGGGTCAGCGCCGCCGGACTTCTTCTGGCCCTCGGTCTCGCCACGGTCGCGGTGATGACGGGCGCCGTCGCGCCGGCTGTCGCGGCCGCGGCGGTAGTTGCGTTGACCTGGTGGCGCCGTCCGATTCCCGATCCCGATCGCTGGGCCCGGGGCGCCGCCGCCGAGGTGGCGACCGCCCGGCTGCTGGCCCGGCTGCCCCGGCGCTTCGTCGTGCTGCACGACCGCCGGGCCCCGGGGTCGAAGGGCAACATCGACCACATCGTGATCGCGCCGAGCGGCGTGTGGGTCATCGACACCAAGGCCCGTCGCGCCGACCTGCGGATCCGCCGGGGCCAGGTATGGGTTGGCGCCCAGATCGTCGACCCCGCGCCGGCCGCCCGGCAGGCCGAGCAAGTTGCCCGGCTGCTCGGCGCGCCCGTGCAGGCTGTCGTGGCCGTACATGGTCGTGGTCTCCGCCGGCGCGGCAAGAAGGTCGGAGACGTGCGCATCCTTCCCGCATCCCGCCTTTGTCGCCTGCTGCGGCGGGGGCGACAACGGCCGCAACTCGATGCCGTCGCCCTCGCCGCCAAGGCGGGACGGATATTCAGCCCTGCGGCGTGAACGCCGTGCCTCTCGCGTGAAATGGCCGCGCTAGATGCCGGGCGCGCTCGAAACCGAGATCGGGACGCCGGCCGGAATGTCGGTGACCCAGAGGAGCCGGGCCAGGGCGAACCACCAGACCGGGCCGAGGACGACCGACGCCAGAGCGCCGGTGAGAAGGACGACGGCGTTGATGCCGACGGCGTTGGCCACAAACAGCAGTGCCATGTCGGCGCCGAGCGCAATGCCGAGTAGCCCGAGCCGTGGGCGCTCGGGCCGCAGGGCGAGGCCGATGACCAACGCCACCAGCCCCGACGCCGCGAAGGTCGCCAGGCCTCGGGGATCGACGCCCGACGGCGTGACATGGACGACAGCCACTGCCGCCTTGGTGGCGGCATCCCCGCTCGCATAGCGGTGAGCCAACTTGTCGACGCCGACCAGGTCGCCGAGGCCGTGGGCGGAGGTGGCGAGGCCCGCCACCACCGCCACGATCCCCGACCAGGCCAGCGCCTGATTGGCCGGCCGTCGCCGAGTCAGACGCCCGATGAGGGCGATGACGGCGACGCTGCTGACCAGCCCGGAGACGAACAGGCAGAAGGCGGCCAGGCGCAGCCCGGTGGGATGGGCCAGGTAGGAGCGGAAGAACTTGTCGACGTCGCTGCCGCGCTGGTCGGCCGGGGTGATGCCGAGGTAGGCGATGGCATAGAGGACGGAGAGCGCCCCCACCACCGCCGCGCTGATCGATCCGATGCGGGCAAACAACCGGTCGTCCATTGCCAAGCCCCCTTGTCGCTGTACTTCGCCATTCGCCCGGAGGCGGACCGCCGGATCAGTCGACGAGGGCGGAGATGTTGGCGGCGGCCACGCTTCGCGGTGGTGGGGGTGGCGGCGTCGCCCGGATCAGGTCGGAGTACAGGTCGACCTTGGCGGGCATGGCGAAGGGGGCGGCCAGCCCCGCGATGAGGCACTCGCCGGGCATGAGGGTCTGGATCTCCTTGCCCACTGCGCTGATGTCCTGCTTGGACGACGCCCGCAGGATGTTGCGGTCCTTCTCGTCGGCCAGGCCGAGGATGAAGAAGGTGTTGAACTGGCTCAGCAACTCGTCGTCGAGCAGCTTCGGCTGCTGGGTGATGGCGCAGATCCCGACGTTGAACTTCCGGCCCTCCCGGGCTACGCGGGGGAAGACATTGGACTCACGGTCCTTGCTGGCGCCCAGCACCCGCTGGGCCTCCTCTAGGACGACGGCCACGACGGGCATCCGCTCGTGCTGCTCGGGCCGGTCGAGGTAGGCGGACTGCCATTCCTCGAGCACCCGCCGGGTCAGGTAGGACGCGACCAGCACCTCCTCGGTGGAACCGAGGCCGCTCACGTCGACGAGTACGACCTTGCCGTCCATCAGGTCCCGGACGACGGCGCCGCCGACCGAGACATTGGGGTCGGTGGCGACGCATTTGAGCTCGACGATGCGCCGGGCCCGGCGGTGCACGACCTGCAGAGTGCTGAGGGCGATGCGGCCGTTGAGCTCGACATCGCGGAAACCGGGCAGATCGTCGAGGCGGGCGAAGTCCGCCAGCCACCCCAGCCCGGCGACGCCATAGTGGCGCTCCAGCTCGAAGAGGGCTTCCTCCTGGGGCCGGCTCCACTCGTAGGCGGTCCGGAGGTCGTCGACGCTCAGCTCGCCCAGGCTGACCCGCAGGGCCGTCGTGTTGGGGAGCGACCGGGCGGCGTAGGTCCTCAGTCCCACTCCGGCCCAGGGGTGGCGGGCCAGGGCGGTGCGGTACTCGCCGTGGGGGTCGACGATGAGCAGCCCATACCGGCCGTTGGCCCGCATGACCCCGGCGGCCAGCACCCGCATCAGGTTGGACTTGCCCATGCCGGTGGTGGCGAAGATGCCGACATGGCTGGACAGGGCGCGGCCGGGGATGCTGACGCGGAAGTCGACCACGCTCTCGCCGCTTCGGAGCATCCCGATGGGGAGGTCGCCCATGCGGCTGGCGAGAAAGGCGAAGTCCTCGGGTTGGGGGGCCACCACGCGGGAGAACTGGGTGGGCAGGCTTTTGGGCTTGCGGAACTCGGGGGTTCCACCCCCGGGGGCGGGGGCGAGATACCCGAGGCAGCTGCATGTCGCCACCCGGTAGGTCCGCCGGGACTGCTCGTACAGCGGATGGGCGCCCGCCTCGTCGCGCCCGTCGTCGGCCAGCATCGTCCCGGCCACTCGCTCCGCCCAGCCCGGCTCCCGGTGCTCGGTGCCATAGGTGACGTCGACCACCCGGAACAGGTAGCGCCGACCGGTGGCGTCGTCCACGCCCACCAGCAGCTCGCCGAGGAACAGGTCCTCGTCGGGCGCCGCCCGGAACGTCGCCTCCAGGACGTTCTTGCCGAACAGTCGCCCCCGGACCTCGCCGCGCCGCTCGCTACCGGCGTCGCCCCCGTCGTCGGCGCCCATACCTACGCGGCGCCGCTCGCCACCGGCGTCGCCCCCGTCGTCGGCGCTCATACCCTCGCTCTGCCTTTCGGACCTCGGCGGGCAATGGACGCGGCGCGGGAGCAAATCGGCCCGGTCATGGCCGTTCCGCCACCGAGTTCGCCGGTCATGCCCGCTCCATGAGCCGGTGACGATCGGTGAACGCCCGCTCCCGCACATCGAACGGTACCCCGAAGTGGTCAAGGCCGTCCTCCAGCTGGGCCCAGACGTCGTCACGGACCCAACCGGGGCAGGCGGCGAGGCGGTCGGCGACGCTCAGGGGGTAGGGGTACCCGGGGAAAGCCGCGTCGTCGGCCAGCGCGGACAGCGATCCCAGGGCCTCGGCGGCGTCGGCCTCGAGGGGCAGGTCGACGCGGAACGAGAACCGGGCGTCGGGATCGAGCCGGGCGGCCAGGATCTGGCGGGTGGGCCCCGATCTTGGCGCGGTGGTGGCCAGCCGGGCCCACCACATGGTCCGGGGCCCAAGCTCCCGTTCCGCCCGGCGCTCCAGCTGGCCGAGCAGGGGGGCGCCGCCGAGCGCCAGCGACGAGTGCTTGGTGACGCCGCACACGGTGACCTGGCGCCCCACCGCCCGGTCGAACAGAGCGGTCAGGTAGGACGGCGGGATCCGCCAGTCGGGCTCGAGGTCGCCGTCGATGAGGACCATGGCGCCCGCGTCGGCCTCCGAGACGGCGGCCGCGGCCGCCTGCCACTCGCCCCAGTCCCGCAGGAGCCCGATGTCGACGGCGGCATCGGGGCGTACGGGCATGCCATAGGTGACGATGGCGGTGCGTTCCTCGCCGCAGCCGATGAGCTGCGGCCGCAGGTCGCCCTCCTCTTCGAGCACCATCTGGCCGTCGCGCCAGCGGGCCCGAGCGGCGCGGGTCACGACGAGCTGGAGGCAGCGGGCGTCGGCGACGATCGCCTGACCGCCGTCGATGGCCCACACGTCGACCGGCGGGGGCCGGCGGGCCAGCGGGCGCAGCGCAATGTCGACCTCGAAAACCAAGTCGTGACGTTGCGGGTCGGCCAGCGCCCCGCCGGCGTAGGTGAGCAGACTGGCCAGGCGTGCCGCGGTGTCGGAGATGGTCGGGTGAGCCATAGCTCCATGATCCCCCGGCGGTGTGACCGTCTGGCCGATCCTTGCCGCCAAAATGGCGGCGGGTGCGATTGAATGGGCGCATGCCCAGGTCAATTTGGAGTGGCGCGGTCAGTTTCGGACTGGTCAATGTCCCCATCAAGCTGGTGACCGCCACGTCGCAGAAGGACATCCGGTTCAACCAGTTGCACGACGCCGACGGCGGCCGGATCAATCAGAAACGGGTTTGCTCCGTCGACGGCGAGGAGGTCGACTACAACCACATCGTCAAGGGCTACGACCTCGGCGGCGGGCGCTTCGTGATCATCGAACCGGAAGAGCTGCGCTCCATCGATCCCGAGGCCAGCCGGACGATCGACATCGAGGAGTTCGTCGACCTGGAGGAGATCGACCCCATTTTCTTCGAGCACACCTACTACCTGGTCCCCGAGGAGCGGGCGGTCAAGCCCTACGCCTTGTTGGTGGAGGCCATGGAGGAGACCAAGAAGGTGGCGCTGGGGAAGTTCGTGCTGCGCAGCAAGCAGTACCTGGCGGCGCTGCGGCCCAAAGACGGCGTCATGGTGCTGTCGACGATGCTCTTCGCCGACGAGGTGATCCCCACCGCCGACCTCGAGGTGTCGACCGCCGACAGGACCAAGCCGTCGGAGCGGGAGCTGAACATGGCCAAGCAACTGGTCGAGTCGCTCTCGGCTCCGTTCGACCCGACCAAGTACCACGACGACTACCGCGAACGGGTCATGGAGCTGATCGAGAGCGAAGGCGGAGGGCCTGGAGATCGCGGCGCCCGCCGAAGCCGCGCCCGCCGCTCCCGTCGTCGATTTGATGGCCGCCCTCGAGGCCAGCCTGGCCGCGGCCCGCGCCGCCAAGACCGACGACGGGAAGGGGAAGAATTCGCGGCACAAGGCCAGCGTGTGAAGGAAAGTTCCGTCGAAGTCGACATCGACGGCCGGCACCTCAAGCTCTCCAATCTCGACAAGGTGCTGTGGCCCCAGACCGGCTTCACCAAAGGCCAGATGATCGACTACTACGCCCGTATCGCACCCGTGATGGTCAACCACGTGGCCGGGCGGCCGATCACCTTGAAGCGCTACCCCAACGGTGTCGACAAGCAGTTCTTCTACGAGAAGAACTGCCCCTCCCATCGCCCCCCGTGGCTGCCCACCATCGAGATGGGCGGCATCGGCTATTGCTGCGTGGGCGAGCCGGCGGCGCTGGTGTGGACCGCAAATTTGGCCGCCATCGAGATCCATCCTTCGCTGGCCCGGTCCGAGGACCTGGGCTGCCCCCGGTCGATCGTGTTCGACCTGGACCCTGGTGAGGGCGCGGACGTCTTGACGTGCGGGCGGGTGGCGTTGCTGCTGCAAGAAGCGCTCGACGTTTTGAAGTTGCAGGCCTGGGTCAAGACCTCGGGGAGCAAAGGCCTCCAGGTCTACGTGCCTCTGAACACCCCGACGACCTACGACGACACCCGCCCATTTTCCCATGCCCTGGCCCAGGTGCTGGAACGCCAGCACCCGGACCTCATCGTGACGACCCAGGACAAGAGCGTCCGGCCCAAGAAGGTGCTCATCGACTGGAGCCAGAACACCGCCTCCAAGACGACCGTATCGGTCTATTCGATGCGGGCTCGGGAGCGTCCGACGGTATCGACCCCCGTCGAGTGGTCCGAGGTCGAGGCGGCGATCGCGGCGAGCCACCCTGAGGCGCTGGTGTTCGAGGCGCCGGATGTACTGAAGCGGGTCGCGGAGAAGGGGGACCTCATGGTCCCCCTTCTCTCCGTCGAGCAGGTCCTGCCGGGCGGCGTCAGCTCACGGTGACGTCGTCGAACAGGGTGAAGCTGGGATCGGCGGCGTAGTTGTCGTCGTGGCTGGTCAGCGTCAGCGTGTAGCTGGTGCCCGCCACGACCGACGCAGTGACCTGTGTCCAGGCGTTGGTCGTGCACGTCTTGGCGAGAGGCGTGGTCGTGGTGGCGGTGCTGTTGTTCTTCAGCGTGGCCGTCGCCCAGTCATAGGTGACCGTGTCCGGGCAGGTCATCTTGTACCAGAAGTGCAGGGCAGTGGCGCCTGAGGGGACGGTGAACGTCTGCACGATGTTGGAGTCGCCGTTGGTGGGCGTCGTGGTGCCGTCGCGTCCGTCATAGGTGCCGCTGTGGGGCGTCGTGGTGACGACGGCAGTAGCGGCGCCGCTGGTGGTCCAGCCGCTGAATAAGCCGGTTTCGAAGCCGCCGTTGGTGATGCCACCTCCGCCGCCGCCACCGGTGGTCACCGCCACCGAGTCGTACTGGGTGTAGGTCGGGTCACCGGCGTAGTTGTCGTCGTGGCTGCTGAGCGTCAAGGTGACGCTGTGGCCGGCGGTGGCCGCAGCCGTTACCTGTTTCCACCCGGAGCTCGGATTGACGCAGGTCTTGGCCAGCGGCGTGGTGGTGACCCCGGTGGTGTTGTCCTTCAGCGTCGCCGTGGCCCAGTCGTAGGTGACGGTGTCGGGGCAGGTCACGTTGTACCAGAAGGTGACTCCCGTTCCGCCGGTCGGCACGGTGAAGGTCTGGGCGATGCTGGAGTCGCCCGTCGGGGTGGTGGCGCCGACCCGGGCCGAGTAGGTGCCCGATTGGGCCCCACCGCTGATGACGCTGGTCGATCCGGTCGCGGTCCAGCCGCTCAGGGTCCCGGTTTCGAACCCTCCGTTGGTCAAACTGCCGCCGCCCCCGCCGCCGCCGGATACGACCAGCGAGACCGACGCGGTGTGGGTCTTCGATCCCTCGACGCCCGTGATGGTGATGGGGTAGGTGCCCGATACTGTGCCCGACGTGGTGGTCAACGTCAGCGTCGAGGACCCACCGGCGGTGACCGACGACGGGTTGAAGCTGGCGGTGGTACCGCCCGGCAGGCCGCTGGCGGACAGCGAGACCGACGCGGCCGATCCGGCCGAGACGGCGGTGGACACCGTGGCCGTGCCCGCGGAGCCGGCGGTGACCGACACGGTGGTCGGTGAGACCGAGATGGAGAAGTCGTTGGTGGTGACGGGGCCGCTCACCACGCAGTTGTTCTGCCGGTTGGAGAACTCCTGCTGGACGGTGTAGGTCCGGCCGTCGCCGCCCACGACGGCCTGCTGCTGGGCGTTGCAGATGTCGCCGATCTCACCGTTGGTGTTGTCGTACCACGCCAGCGGCGGGGCGCTGGTGGTGGCCAAGCCGACCTCGGCGTCGGTCACCGATTCGATCATCTCGTGCGACGACACCGACGTCTCGTTCTGGTACCGGGTAC
>CAWKNP010000010.1:0-162600 GCA_963851105.1 uncultured Actinomycetota bacterium | reverse complement strand
TTGTGGGCCTTCATGTCTGAAGGAACCTGGGACCGCTACCGGTTGCGGCCGATCATCGATTCGCCAAATGGCCGGCGGCTCTTTTGTACCAGACCAGGTGTCGATGGTGCGCCGAACGCCCGCCTCAAGCCGTCAGCCCGGCGGTCCGAGTCCTTCACCGGTCGCCGCCATCTCCGCGAAGATGGTGGCCCGCACTTCGGCGAGGGGCCGGTCCAGGGCACCGGCCAGCCGGTGCAGGACCTCTGAGGCCAATGCCACCAGGGCCACGATCAGTCCCGGCGTGTCGACATAATCGATGTCGGCGAACAGGGTGTTCATGGTGGCGAACACCTCCGGCAGGCGGCGATCGGGCTGGATGTGCATGAGGGCCCGCCACTCGGCGGCGGGCGCCCCGAGGCCCGCATCGTTCAGGTCACGGTGGCTGGGCGCCGCTGCGACCAGCGCCCGGGCCAGCGCTTCGATTTCGTCGCCGGTCACTTCTTCGGAGCGTAGCGAGCGGCGGTCATGTGTGACCGCCACACACGGGGGGCGTCGGGGATGATCTCGCCCTGCAGCTTGCGGTAGTTGGCCAGCCGGTCGGCGTCGAGCTCGCCGCGGGCGAGCGCGGCGATGACGGCGCACTTGGGTTCGCTCAGGTGGCGGCAGTCCCGGAAGCGGCACGAGGCAGCCAACTCGACGATGTCGTCGAAGGTGGCCGCGATGCCCTCGCCGGCCCCCTCCAGGGAGAGGCTGCGCAGCCCGGGCGTGTCGATCAGCACGCCTCCGGTCGGCACGACCAGCAACTGCCGGGAGGTGGTGGTGTGGCGCCCGCGGTGGTCGCCGTCGCGCACCGAGGTGGTCGCCATGCGCTGCTCGCCGATCAGGGCATTGGCGAGTGACGACTTGCCGGCACCCGACGGTCCGAGCAGGACGGCGGTGCGGCAGGGTCGCAAAAGCTCGTGCACCGCGGGCAGCCCGAGACCGGTGACCGCGCTGGTCTGCACGACGTCGATGTTGACCAAGCGGCGGCGCAGCTCGTCGGCCTGGTCGGGCAAAGCGACATCGCCCTTGGTGACGAGCACGACGGGCCGGGCGCCGCTCTCCCAGGCCATGGCGCTCTCGCGCTCGACACGGGCCGCGCTGAGGCGATCGGCGGGCGCGGTGATGAACACGATGTCGACGTTGGCGGCGAGTACCTGGCTCTGGCCGCCGGGATCGCGACGGGTGAGCCGCGACCAGGCGGGGACGAACCCGACGACGCAAGCACCCCCGTCCCCGCCGTCGATTCGGGCCGCGACCCAGTCGCCGACGGCGGCCACTCGGGGGACTTGGGCGACGAGCTCGTCGTCGGCGGTGGCAATGACACACGCCGAGCGCTCGACTCGGACAACCCGGGCAGGAACGAGCCCAGGACCGGCGATTTCGCCGTAGAGGGCGGCGACACGGTCATCCCAGCCAAGGGATGCCAGCGCGCTAGAAGCGGCTTCGAGCAAGGTAGGGCTCTCCTTGATGGAGGCGCCTCGCTCGCTATCGGATCACGCGGCGAGCGGGCACGGCGAACAGGAAACGGAGGTGGCAACCACGGCCTGCGGAAATCTCGTAAATCCCAGGACAGTCATGACGCGTTCCCTCCCTTCGCAGTAGGCCGACGCTTCCAGGATACGCCCTGGGAAAAGGGGTGCGATGCATTTACTCCCTTACGCCTTGCCCACCACCCGCAGGTGCTGGCCCAGGAGGACGACCTGGTCACCACGTCGGAGTTGGCGGCCCCTCCGGGTCTCCACCTCGCCGTTCACCTGGACCTCGCCCGCCGCCAGCAACGACTTGGCGTCGCCGCCGGAGTCGGCGACATTGGCCAGTTTCATCAGCTGGCCGAGACGGATCGTGTCGTCGCCAATTGCGACGTCACGCACATGAGGCATGCGACCATCATGTCCCATGACCAGACTTTTGCTGACCGGGGCGGCGGGTCGAATCGGCCGAGCCATCCGCCCCGCCCTCGAGGAACGCTGGGACGTCCTGGCCACCGACCTGCCGGGCGTGGGCAGCGAGGAGGAGCCCCTCGACGTTACCGACCTGGCCGCCTGCGCGAAAGCCTGCCGGGGCATCGACGCCGTGGTCCACATGGCCGGGGTTCCCGATCCCGCCGCGTCATGGAACGCCTTGCTGCCCGCGAACGTGGTCGGTACCTACAACATTGCCCGGGCGGCGATGGACAGCCGCGTCCGCCGGCTGGTCCTCGCCAGCAGCGCCCAGGCGGTGGCGGCCTACCCGCCGGGCCGCCAGATCCGCGCTGAGGACCGCATCCGGCCCCCCAACCTCTACGGCGCCACCAAGGCTTGGGCCGAGGCCATCGGCTCGTGGGTGGCGGCGGCGTCGGAGACGACCGTCGTCGTCCTCCGGATAGGTTTCTTCTCGGTCCGGCCGCCCGCCGGCGATGAGGCGACGCCCCGAAACCTGGCCGCCTGGCTGAGCGTCGGCGACGCCGCCCGGCTGGCCGTGGCCGCGGTGGCCGCCGGCGACATCGACTATTTCGTGGCCAACGGGATCTCGGCCAACCGTTTCCAGCACCTCGACCTGGCGACGACCCGCGAGGCGATCGGCTACCTGCCCGAGGACGACTCCTGGGCCTCGTAGGCCCAGCCGCGCCGCTCTGGTGGTCACTTATCCGTCTCTGGGGCCGGGTTTGTGACCAGGGTCGGGGCCTCCTGCCGGGGGGGTGGTCACTTGCCGGTGTCTGGGACCGGGTTTGTGTCCAGGGTCGGGGATCTCCTGCCGGGGGGGTGGTCACTTATCCGTCTCTGGCACCGGGTTTGTGACCGGGGGGCCCGGGGCCACCTCAGGCGGGTGGGACCGTCACGAGTAGGGGCGTCTAGGCGAGAGCCCGGGACACGACGTGGAGCAGGAGCCCGGCGCCTGCGCCAACCACCGTGCCGTTGATCCGCACGAACTGCAGGTCGGGCCCGAGGAGCAACTCCAGGCGGGAGGCGGTCTCGGCCGCGTCCCAGCGGGCCACGGTATTGCTCACCAGCCCGGCAATCGAACTGTTGAAGTGCGAGGCCACATACGAAACCGCCGCCGCCATGACCTCCTCCAGCCGGGCCGCCAGGGTGGCATCCGACTGGAGCCGCTTCCCGAGGCCCACGATGGTCTCGCTGAGGCGCTGGCGAAGCTCGGATGTGGGATTCGACGCCTGAAGCTCGAGGTGACGCCGGACGTCGACCCACACCGTGGCCACCCATCGCTGGACCTCGGGCCGGGCCAGGAACTCCTGTTTCAGCTGCTCGCCCCGCCGCAAGAGGACCGGGGAGGTCGTGAGTTCCTCGGCCAGCTGCAGCAGCCGGGCATTGAGCTGCTGGCGGAGTTCGTGGTCGGGGCCACGTGCCATCTCGGCGAGCACCGACGCCACCCCGTCGACGACCCGGTCGAACAGCTTGTGGTCCACGGCTCCGGGGAGCCACCACCGCGACTTCTTGGTCAGCTGGCGCCGGAGATCCTCGCGGTGCTCCTCGAGATACCGGGACAATTCCTCCAGCGCCCGGTCGACGAGATCATCGGCGCGGCCGTCCCGTACCACGAAGCGCAGGGCCTGGCCGGCCAGCGGCGCCACCGGCACATTCTCGATCCGCTTGCGGGCGAAGTCCTCGATGGTCCGGTGCATGTCCTCCTCGCGGAGCAGGTTGGCCGCGGCCACGATGGCGTCGGCTACCTCGGCGGCGGCCCGGGTGGCATTTCCCGGATCGGACAACCATTCCGCCAGCCGGGCAACCACCCCTGCCGCCAGCACCCGATCCACGATCAGCTCCGGGGTCAGGAAGCTTTCCTGGATGAACTCGCCCAAAGTGGCCGCGAACTGGTCCTTGCGTTCCACCACGATGGCGGTGTGGGGAATGGGCAGCCCAAGGGGGTGGCGGAACAGGGCGGTGACCGCGAACCAGTCCGCCAATCCGCCGACCATCGAGGCAGCAGCCGTGGCCTGGACGTACCCCACCCACGACCCCCCATTTCCCCAGATCGTGGCCACCATGAATATGCCGCTCACCAGAGCCAACAAAGCAGTGGCCCGGCGTTTGGTCACCGCCAGCTGCTGGCGCCGGGCCAGTTCCGAGGGCGAGCGGAGGGTTTGCACGGTCAAGGTCTACCCCGATTAGGTCGTAGGGTGCGGTGACACCGAGAACGTGAGGACTGGCTCCCATGACCACCGAGAGATGTTGGGTAGCCGGTTGCGACCGCGGGTCGGCGGCGTCGGTGAGCCGGGACGACCTGCCGGGATCCCTCCGGCTGTGCGCCACCCATACCGAGCAGTTCCGCCAGAGCAGCGAGGGCTGGGCCATCGCCTGGCCGGCGGGGACGCCGGCGCCAACTTCGGTGACCGCCCCCGGCAACGAAGTCCTCTGGGCGTACCGCCCGAGCATCCCCGAACCGGTCGCCGCCGGGTCCGGCCCGGAGAAGAAGGGCCTGGCTCGCTGGGCCGCCTGGCCCCGCCGGAAGTAAGACCCGAGAGGGACGCGGCGCCGCCGGAGGGATGAGCGGGCGCCCGCCCGGCGGGGGAGGGCCAATCCCCCGTACGCCCGGCGATCGAAATCGGATGCCGCCGTACCGTCCTAAGTGACAACTACGTCACGGAGGACCACCGATGATCCAGGCGATCGGACTGACCAAGCACTACGGGGACACCATTGCGGTCGACGAGGTGTCGTTCACCGTCGTCCCCGGGCGGGTCACCGGCTTCCTCGGCCCGAACGGCGCCGGGAAGTCGACGACGATGCGGATGATCCTGGGTCTCGACCGCCCGACCAAGGGCTCGGTCCGGGTCAACGGCACGACCTACGGCGAGCTGCCGGCGCCCCTACAGGCGGTCGGTGCCCTGCTCGATGCCAAGGCCGTCGACTCCGGCCGCAGCGCCGCCAACCACCTGCGCTGGCTGGCCGACAGCAATCGCATCGATCGAAGGCGGGTGGGCGAAGTGCTCGACATCGTCGGCCTGGGCGATGTCGCCGGCCACCGGGTCGGGACGTTCTCGCTCGGGATGAACCAGCGCCTCGGCATCGCCGCCGCCCTGCTTGGTGACCCGGAGACGCTGATTTTCGACGAGCCGATCAACGGCCTCGACCCCGACGGGATCCTGTGGATCCGTAACCTGATGAAGTCCCTGGCATCAGAGGGGCGGACCGTGTTCCTCTCCAGCCATCTGATGAGTGAGATGGCGCAGACCGCCGAGCACCTCGTCGTGATCGGTCGGGGCCGGATCATCGCCGACGCCAGCGTCGAGGCCATCATCGCGGGCAACGCCTCCAAGAGCGTCCGGGTCCGCACCGCTCGTCACGCCGACCTGGCCGCGCTGCTGGAGCACAACGGTGCCCGTATCGAGCCGACCGTTGACGGGTCGCTGTCGGTGGTCGGCATGGACTCCACGAAGATCGGGGTGCTGGCCGCCGCCCACAACATCGCCCTTGTCGAGCTGACCCCCGAGGGCGCCACCCTCGAGGAGGCGTTCCTCGAACTGACCCACAACGAGACCGACTACCGCGCCGCCGCTATGGCCGGCGCCGAGCTAGGAGCCTGACATGTCCGCAACCACGATCATGACCACGCCGGCGGTAGCTCCCGTGCGGGCCCCCAACTACCCCCGCCTGACGATCACCGACACCTTCAAGGCGGAGTGGACCAAGCTGCGGACGCTGCGGTCGACCTGGTACACCGTCGGCGGGGCCGTGTTCGCCTCCGTAGGCCTGGCCGCGCTGATCTGCTTCGCCCAGGTCAGCCAGTGGGACCAGATGAGCGCCAAGCAGCGCCTGGAGTTCGATCCCACCAGCACGGCCCTCATCGGGGTGCTGTTCGCGGCCGTCATCCTCGGCACACTGGCCGTTCGGGCCATCACCAACGAGTACACCTCGGGCATGATCCGGGTGACCTTCACCGCCATTCCCGGCCGTAAGGCAGTCCTGGCGGCAAAGGCCGCAATCCTGGCCGCCATCGCCTTCCCGGTGGCCCTGGTGACCAACGTGGCGTCGTTCTTCATCGCCCGCCAGATCCTGGCCGCCAAGGGTGTGTCGATGTCGCTCGGTCAGCACGGCGTCGTCGAAGCCATCGTCTTCGGGGCGGTCGCCGTCAGCCTGGTCAGCGTGTTCGGCCTCGGCCTCGGCGGGATCATCCGGCGCACCGCCGGCGCCACCACCGCCTTGATGCTGGCAACGATCGGAAGCCAGATCTTCGGCATCGCCCTGCCGGCCAGCGCCCGCCAGTACCTGCCGGGGGCGGTCATCCAAGCCATCGTCACCGTGAAGCACACCAGCGGGCTGCTGACCCCGGGCACCGCGGTGGCGGTGCTGGCCGCCTACGCCGTGGTCACCTTGGCCATCGCCTCCCGCCTGATCGCAACCCGCGACGCCTGAGCTTTTCGAAACGCAGATGGAAAAAGGGGCCCCGGTGACTCACGTCGCCGGGGCCGCTTCACGTTGTGCCGTCGAGCACCGCTAGCCGGCGGCGGGCATGGCGGCGACCGCCCGGGGGCGAGGGGTCGCGGCGTAGTGGCGGAGCAATCGCCCGAGGGCCCGCACGTCGACGGGCTTGGCGAGGTAGTCGTCGGCGCCGTTCTCGAGAGCTTGATCCTTGGTGGCGCTCAGGAGGTGGAACGAGCACACGACGATGCGGAGCTCGGGAAAGCGTGCCCGCAGCGCGCTGACCATGGCCAGGCCCGCCACGACGGGCATCTGGACCTCCACCACCGCCAGGTCGGCGTGGCCGCGCTCGACTTCGGCCAGGGCAGCTGCTTCGGAGTCGGCCTCGCCGACGACGGACACCAACTCGGTGCCTTCGAGGAGCGTCCGCATGACGGCCATGCGCTCGGCGCGCACGTCGATGAGGACGACACGCGCCAAGGGAGCTGTGTCGGGGACAGTTGGCTTGCCGGGGTCGATCATCGGTGACGGGCCGTTCATGGGGCCTCCTTGCTGGCGCCGCTTGTGTCGCGCTACCAGGGGCCGGAGCAACGCTCCCGAAGACTGCCGCTTCGCACACCTTCGCGCGGGTACACGGTGCCGACACGGCTGGGAATCGGCTTCCGTGTCCCTTCGACCGTACACCACTCAGGGGCCGGCAACGCCTCCGGGCCGCACCGCGAGCACCAAACCCCAAGCGGGTCGGGAGAATGAGCCATTCAGAACCGAGGGTGAGCGACCAACCGGCCCTGGGGAAAAATTAGTCCTGCAATGCGGCGCCGCGTGCCGACATCTGCCGCACCGCGGCGTCGACGTCATCGCGGCGGAACCGGCGGTGCCCACCGAGGGTCACGATGCAGGGGATGCGGCCGTCGTTGGCCCACCGATTGATGGTCTTCGGTGACACGTGGAGATGCCGGGCTGCCTCGCCCGGCGTGACGTAGTCCTCACCGGTCGGCCCTGGTGTCGGAGCTGTCTCAGCCATAGGGTTACCTTTCATCCGTCCCCCTCTTGGGGAATCAGACACACTGCCCGTTCCGGGCAGTGGGGCCAATGGTAGCGACATTCGTCAACAGGACGTCCAGAACGACACGTTTTGTTCATATCCGACAATTCGCCGGATATGGCTGAAAATATCCAATCGGCCAATCACACCGGATTCCGACCCGGTTGCCGGAATGGCTCAGATCGGTGTCAGACGAGCTCGTCAGCGTCGAAGTCGGCCCCATCGGCCACGGCCGCGACACCGGCGTCCGCTTCCGCGGGCGCGGCCGCATCCTCGGTAGCCGCCGGGCGTTCGCCGGGACGGCCGGGACCACCGGGACCACGGGGACGCCGGGGGCCGCCCTTGTCGGCGGCCAGGGTGCGCACCAGGTACGGCAGCAGGGCGAGCTCACGGGAGGTCTTGATGGCCAAGGCCACGTCACGCTGATGCTGGGCGCAGGTACCGGTGTTGGTACGGGCTTTGATCTTGCCGCGATCGGTGATGAACCGGCGCAGGAGGTTGGTGTCCTTGTAGTCGACCCAGGCAATCTTCTGCGCGCAGAACATGCATACCTTGGGCCGGCCACGCCGGACGCGGCCTTTGGCGTCGGCTGGCTTTGTCCGTGCCCGATCTTTTCCGTGTGCTGCCATTCCGCGCCTTTCAGGACTCTCAAATCCGGGAACCGGCAGGCCCGATGGAGGCGACTGGCCGGTATCCCGGCAAGCCTACACCCGGCTCGCGCCAAGATGGCCCCTCAGGTCCTTGGGCGCCACAAGTGTATATCGGCACCCCACTGCGGGGTAGGGTGAATCTATGACAATCGCAAAAGGCAGTCACAGTATCGGCCCCCAAGACGGCAAGGTGCTCGTCAATGTGTACAAAGATGGCGTCGCCGCCAAGATGGGCCATGACCTCACGCTCGAGGCAACCTCATGGAGTGGCACGGCCGACATAAACCCCGATGATCCGTCGTCGTCGAGCCTCCAGGTGACCATCCCCATCAGCTCGCTCGAGGTCATCGAGGGCAAGGGCGGCGCCAAGGCGCTGAGCGAGGGCGACAAGAGGGACATCAAGAAGAACATCGCGAAGTCCCTCGGCAGCGGTGAAATCTCCTTCCAGAGCGACAGCGTTTCCGGCTCCTCGGTGAAGGGCAACTTGACGATTGGCGGCAAGTCCGCCCCCGTCACGCTGAACCTCAATGTCGACGACAGCGGGCACGCCACGGCGACCACCTCGTTCAAGCAGACCGACTTCGGGATCAAGCCGTTCTCGGCCATGATGGGCGCCCTGAAGGTCAAGGACAGCGTCGACGTCAGCGTCGACCTGCAGCTTCCCACCGCCTAGGTTTTCACCTCCGGCTGACGGCCGGGGGACGCATGCACGTAGTTGGGTAGCGCGGTCTTGGTTCGGTGCAAGCCAAGATCGCGCTACCTGTCTGTCGGGCTGCCTGTCAGGGCGGAGGCGGGAGGCCCCGTAGACTCGCGGTAGTGCGTGCATCGGGTGAGGATCGGATCGTGACGGTGCCGAACGGCATCACAGCCATCCGGCTTCTGTGCATTCCCCTGTTCGTTTGGCTCCTCTTCGGGCGCCACGACCGCTACGGCGCCGCCATCTTGCTGGGCGCCCTCGGGGCAACGGACTGGGTGGACGGGTATCTGGCCCGGCGCCTCGGACAGGTGTCCACGCTGGGCAAGATCCTCGACCCGACCGCCGACCGGATCCTCCTCGGGGTGGCGGTGGTCACGATCCTGATCGACGGCTCCGTGCCCCTGCCGGTCGCCGTCGTGGTGCTCGCTCGCGAGGTGCTGGTGGCCGGCGCCGCGGTGGCGCTGGCGCTGGCCGGCGCCCGCCGCATCGACGTGCAATGGGCCGGCAAAGCGGGAACCTTCGCGCTGATGGTCACGATCCCGCTGTTCCTGGTGGCCAACTCGACGGCGCCGTGGAAGGACGTGGCCCATGTCGCGGCGTGGATCGCCACTGTCCCCGCGGTGGGCTTCTCCTGGTATGCCGCCATCACCTACGTCCCGATGGCCCGCCAGGCTCTCGCCGAGGGTCGCGCCGCGCGCCGCGGCGACTCGGGCGCCGTGGCGGTGACGCGCCCGTGAAGGCAGTGATCATGGCCGGGGGCGAGGGCACCCGCCTCAGGCCGTTGACCTCCAACGCACCGAAGCCGTTGCTTCCCCTCGTCAACCGGCCGATGATGGAGCATGTCATCAACCTGCTGAAGAAGCACGGCTTCGAGGACATCGTGGTCACGGTGGCGTACCGGGCCAACGCCATCCGGACCTACTTCGGTGACGGGTCGGAGTTCGGCGTCAGGATCTCCTACGCCGAGGAGGAGACCCCGCTCGGCACCGCCGGGTCGGTCCGCAACGCCATGGCGCAGTTGGACGACACGTTCCTCGTGATCTCGGGCGACGTGGTCACCGACATGGACCTCGGCGCCATTGTCGACTTCCACCGCCAGAAGTCGGCCCTCGTGACCATCGGCCTCAAGGTGATGGACAACCCGCTCGAGTTCGGGATCGTGATCACCCGAGACGACGGCACGATCGAGCGCTTCCTCGAGAAGCCGACCTGGGGCCAGGTCTTCAGCGACACCATCAACACCGGCGTCTACGTGCTCGAGCCGCAGATCTTCGACTACATCGACCAGGGTCGGCCAACCGATTTCTCGAGCGACGTCTTTCCCGCCCTCCTCGAACACGGCAAACCGCTGTACGGCTACGTGACGGACTGCTACTGGGAGGATGTCGGCACCATCGAGGCCTACGTGCGAGCCCATCAGGACGTGCTCGACGAGCGGGTGGCCATAGAGATCCCCGGGTTCCGCCTCGGCGACGGGGTGTGGCTGGGCGAGGGATCCGAGGTCCATCCGGCCGCCAAGGTGCAGGGGCCGGTGGTGATCGGCGACTACTGCCGGGTCGAGGCCAACGCCCACCTTCGGGAGTACACCGTGCTCGGATCCAACGTGCGGGTGTCGGAGGACGGATTCATCCACCGGGCGATCGTGCACGACAACTCCTATCTGGGCCCGAGCGTCAGCCTGCGCGGCTGCGTGGTGGGCCGCTCGAGCGACATCCGGCGCGCCGCCCACTGCGAGGAAGGCGTCGTCCTCGGAGACGAGTGCTTCGTCGGGGAGCACGCCGTCATCAACCCCGGGGTGAAGGTCTACCCCTTCAAGACCGTCGAGGCCGGGGCCATCGTCAACTCCTCGATCGTGTGGGAGTCGCGCGGAGCCCGGAACCTGTTCGGGCGCCTCGGCGTTGCGGGCCTGGCCAACGTCGACATCACCCCCGAGCTGGCGGTCCGCCTGGCCATGGCCTACGCCACCACGTTGACCCGCGGTTCGAGCGTCACCGCCTCCCGTGACACCAGCCGGGCGGCGCGGGTACTGAAGCGGGCGATCATGGTCGGCCTCAACGCCGCCGGCGTCGATGTCAACGACCTCGAGGTCGCGACCATCCCCCTCACCCGCTTCCATGTCCGGGGCGAGCCGAGCGGCGGGGGCGTGACCGTCCGGTTGGCGCCCAACGACCCCCAGTCGGTGGTGATCCGGTTCTTCGACGCCTCCGGCATCGATATCAACGAGGCGGCCCAGCGAAAGATCGAGCGCCTCTTCTACCGGGAGGAATTTCGCCGGGCGCTGGCAGGTGAGATCGGCGACATCTCGTTTCCCGCCCGATTGACCGAGCACTACACCTCGGTGCTGATCGACGACGTCAACCTCGAAGAGATCCGCACCGCCCACATGAAAGTGGTGCTCGACTACGCCTTCGGTGCCCCGAGCTTCCTCATGCCTCAGGTGCTGGCCAAGCTGAACGCCGACGTGCTGGCCGTGAACCCCTACGCCAATACCCGCCAGGCCATGTCCTTCGACCGCTGGCGCCACGCCGGCGACGTGGCCGAACTGGTCCGGGCGGCGGGCGCCCATCTGGGCGCGGTGTTCGACCCCGACGGCGAGCATCTCACGCTGGTCGACGACAGCGGCCATGTCCTGACCGACGACGAGACGTTGCTGGCCCTTTTGCAACTGGTCCTCGAGACCACGGCCGCCTCCGGAGCGACGGTCGCCCTGCCCATCTCGGCCAGCCGTGCCGCCCAGGAGATGTGCCGGGCCGCAGGGGCGACGCTCATCCAGACGAAGCTGTCGACGCCGCATCTCATGGAGGTGGCATCGCAGCCCGGCGTCGACTTCGCGGCCAGTCAGGAGGGGGGCTTCATTTTCCCGCATTTCCTGCCCGCCTACGACGCCGTGGCGACGTTCGTCAAGACCCTCGGGTTGCTGGCGGCCAGTGGCCGGCGCCTCTCGCGGGTGGTGACGTCACTGCCCCGAGTCCACATCGCCCACGAGAGCGTCGTCACCCCCTGGGACAAGAAGGGGTCGGTCATGCGCAAGGTCGTGGAGCAGACCAAGGATCACGAGCAGGAGCTGATCGACGGGGTCAAGGTCATCTTCGACGATGGTTGGGCCCTCGTCCTGCCCGACCCCGAGGAGCCGGTGACCCACGTGTGGGCCGAGGCGGCCACCGACGCCGACGCCCGAACCCGGGCCCAGGAGTACGCCCGGCGCATTCGCCAGATGGTCCGCTGATCGCGCTGCGGCTCCGGCGTACAAACGGATGAAGTGGGTATACGAACTGCCATGACTATGTCCGCAGCCGTAGCTCGGCCCTTACTGGCCGGAATATTCGTGTACGGGGGCATGGATGCGCTCCGCGATCCCGAAAGCAAGGCCAAGGCCGCTGACGACGTTGCGCCGATGATCGCCGAAGCGCTTCACCTGCCCACCACCGACACGGTCACCTTGGTCCGCGTCAACGGCGGGATCCAGGTCGCGGCCGGGACCATGTTGGCGCTCGGCAAGTTCCGGCGCCTTTCGGCGCTCACGCTGGCCGCCTCGCTGATCCCGACAACCTATGCCGGGCACCGTTTCTGGGAGGAGGTCGACGACGACCGGCGGGCCCAGCAGCGGGTCCAGTTCCTCAAAAACACCGCGATGCTCGGCGGCTTGATCTTTGCCGCCGGGGATACCGGTGGCCGGCCCTCGGTCCCGTGGCAGGCCCGGCGTGCCGCCAAGCACGCCGCGGAGGCCGCCATCGCCGCGGGCGCTGCTACCCAGGGTTTGGCCAAGCACGTGGTGGCATCGGGCGGCGAGGCCAGATCGACGGCCACGGGCGCGGCCGGCGACCTGGCCCAGCAGCTCGCCAACCTCGCCCGCTCGACCTCGGCGCCCGACATCAAGGATCTAAGCCGGCGGGCTCGCAAAGCCGCGGCCTCGCTGCAGGAAGCGGCCGAGAAGGCCCAGAATGCCGACCTGCCCAAGCGGGCCCGCAAGGCGCTGGCCCAGGCCCAGAAGGCCGACGTGACCAAGCGGGCCCGTAAGCGGGCGCGCAAGGCCATGGCGAAGGCCCAGAAGATCGACCTGGCGAAGACCGCCCAAAAGGCCGCCAAGCGGGCGGAGGACGCCGAGTTGACCGAGCGGGCCATCGGCGCCGCCAAGAAGGCCCGCCGCAACGCCGAGAAGATGGCCAAGAAGTCGGACGTGGCGGCTCGGGCGTCGGCCGCTGCCAGTCGCACCCGACAGGCGACCGCCGACGCGGTGGCGTACGCCAGGGACCACGTCGCCGACGTCGACTTGGTCCAGGCCCGCGACCGGGCCTTGGAGTTGGCGCACCACGCCTCGGAACGGGCCAAGGACGCGTTGCCGGTCGGCGGCTGACTGGGGCGACGCCCGTAGGGGGGGATCGTTCGTCCTCGGCGGCGGCGCGTCCAGTAGGGTCCGTGCGGTGAATGTCCCCGAAGATCGCCGCTACACCTCGGACCACGAGTGGGTCCAAGTGGAAGGCGATCACGCCCGGGTGGGAATCACGGACTACGCCCAGGACGCGCTCGGCGACATCGTTTTCGTCCAGCTTCCGGAGCAGGGGGCGGCGGTCACGGCGAGCGCCTCGTTCAGCGAGGTGGAGTCGACGAAGTCGGTGTCGGACATCTACGCGCCCGTGAACGGTACCGTCACCGAGGTCAACAACGACCTCGTCGACGCCCCGCAGCGGATCAATGAGGACCCCTACGGCGCCGGCTGGATCTGCATCATCGAGATGGGCGACACCACCGAGTACGACAGCCTGATGAATGCCGAGTCATATCGCCAACTGATTTCGGCGTAGCGCGATGCCGAGGGGGACCAAACGCCGGTGACAGGCGTGTTTTGCAACCAGTGCGGGCATCAGAATCCCACCGGCTCCAACTTCTGTTCGTCGTGCGGTGCCGTCCTCGAGCACGGCAGCGACGACGAGTCGACATCGACGACCATCACCTTCATGCCGCTGGAAGGAGCGGGCGAGGTGGCCGACGATGAGGTTTCGGTCACCATCGACGAGCTCCCCGAGGGCTTCGGCGTGCTGGTCGTCAAGCGGGGGCCCAACGCCGGCTCCCGGTTCGTCCTCGAGCACGACGTCACCGAAGCGGGCCGCCACCCGGAGAGCGACATCTTCCTCGACGACATCACAGTGTCGCGGCGCCACGCCGAGTTCGTGCGCCAGACCAGCGGCTACCTGGTGCGCGACGTGGGCTCGCTGAACGGGACCTACGTGAACCGCGAGCGCATCGACGAAGGAACCCTGCGCAACGGCGACGAGGTCCAAATCGGGAAGTTCCGGCTGGTGTTCCTGGCCGGCGTCAGTGAGGCCTAGGGAGGTGGCCGAGCGGGCCCATCTGTCGATCGGCGAGGTCCTCTCGTTGCTCCGGGAGGAATTCCCCGACGTCACCATCTCCAAGATCAGGTTTCTGGAGAGCCAAGGGCTTCTCGACCCCGAACGGACCCCGTCGGGCTACCGCAAGTTCTACGACGAGGACGTCGAGCGGCTGCGCTGGATCCTGCGCCAGCAGCGGGAGAACTTCCTGCCCCTCAAGGTCATCAAGGGCCGGCTGATCGACCAACCCGATCCCACTGCCGCCATCGAGCTGGCCGCCGAGGTGGCCGCCGCCTCGACGCCGGTGTTTGCCGGGTCTGCCCCCGGCGTGGTTCCCGACCCGCAGGCTCCCCAGACCTCCATCCCGGGACGGCCCGGCCTCGCGCCCAGCCCCTCCGGTGGCAACTACACGCTCGACGAGCTGGCCGAGGCGACGGGCCTGAGCGAGCAGGCGATCCTCGAGCTGTCGGGCTTCGGCCTCATCAGCAGCCGCGACGTGGGCGGCACCGACTACTACGACGAGGAGGCAGCCGACATCGCGGCACTGGCAGCGGGCTTCGCCCGCCATGGTGTCGAGGCTCGCCATCTCCGGATGTACAAAAACGCGGCCGAGCGGGAGTCGGCGCTGTTCGAGCAGATCGTCATGCCGCTCGTCAAGCAACGCAATCCCCAGGCCCGGCAGCAGGCGGCGACGGCGCTCGAAGACCTCGGGCGTCTCAGCGCCGAACTGCGCCGGGCGCTGCTTCGCCAGGCCCTCGGCAAAGCCTTTTGACCGCCGCGGGCGACGCCGGCCGGGGGAGGGGCGCGGGCGGCGACGGCACGGACACCGCTGGTGGGCGCCACGGCCCGGTGGCCATGCGCCAGCTGATCGGGCCCGACTCGCTGCGCACGGCGGTGACCCGGTTGGGGGCCGAGGTGACCGCGGCCTACCCCGCAGGAGTGCTCCTCGTCGGGGTGCTGAAGGGCAGCGTCATCTTCCTCTCCGACCTGGCCCGGGCGACCACCACCGCGGTGGCGATCGACTTCCTGGCCATCTCGGCCTACGCCGAAGGCACGGGTCGGGTACGGCTGGTCAAGGACCTGGACATCGACATCTGGGACCGCGATGTCGTGCTCGTCGAGGACATCGTGGACACCGGGCTCACCGCCACCTACATCGGTGGCGAGCTGCGGCGCCGGGGCCCTCGCTCGGTCGCGGTGTGCACCCTGCTCGACAAGTCGGTCCGCCGCCTCGTCCCGGTGCCCCTGCGATTCGTGGGCTTCGAGATCGGCGACGAGTTCGTGGTGGGCTACGGCATGGACTTTGGCGAGCGCTACCGCAATCTCGAGGGGATCATGGCGGCCGATCTCAACGCGTTGCGGGCCGGAGGTTGATCGCCACATCGATCCCCTCCATAGGAGGTAGGTTTCTTCCATGGTCGAGATGCATTTGGCCGCAGTGAGGGTGGAGCTTCCGACGAACACCCCGATCCTCCTGCTCCAGGAGGCCGAAGGGGCGCGCCGGACACTGCCCATCTATATCGGTGCCGCGGAGGCCACGGCCATCGCCTACGCACTGCAGGGGGTGCCCACGGCCCGCCCGATGACCCATGACCTCATGCGCGACATCCTCGGTGAAGTGGGGGCGGTCGTCGACTGCGTGGTCATCACCGAGTTGCGCGAGAACACGTTCTACGCCGAGTTGCGCCTGACCCTCGGCGGTCACCGCCACACCGTTTCCGCCCGGCCGTCCGATGCCATCGCCCTGGCGACCCGGCTGGGCACGACCATCTACGCCGAAGAGGCACTGCTCGACGCCGAGGGCGTCGTTCTCCAGAGCGAGGAGGAGCCCGACGAGGGCCCCGACCAGGACGAGCTCGAGCGCAAGTTTCGCGAGTTCATCGAAGGAGTCAAGCCCGAGGACTTCAGCTCGTAGTCCTTGCAGGGGGTTGGTGGCGGTACCAATCGATCCGATTGACGCTGGGGCGGCGGTGGCGTACTGTTGTGACACTGGCGTAACTACGCCTCTGTGAGCAGCTTTGTGAGCAGCAGTGACAGGGAGGGGAAGACTATGGATTCCGGTGGTGGTTTCCGGGGCCCGCAGGTCTGCAAAATCGTCGGGATCACCTACCGACAGCTGGACTACTGGGCCCGGACCGATCTGTTGCGCCCCTCGATCACCGAGGCGCGGGGGAGCGGGACCCAGCGGCGCTATTCCTACCTCGACCTCCTCCAGCTCAAGGTCATCAAGCGGCTGCTCGACGGCGGCATCGACCTCCGCCATGCTCGCAACGCCATCGAGTGCCTGCGATCGAGCGGTGAGGACATCGCCTCGGCCAATCTCGTCATCGAGGACAATCGGGCCCTGCTGCGCTCGGGCGAGGAGATCATCGACCTCCTCCGGGGCGGTCAGGTGATGTTCAACATCACGGTGCCGATGGCGACGGTCGTCTCGGAGATCGACGCCGCCATCCTCGCCCAGGAGGCCTAGCGCGGTGGGCGAGGCGGTTCAGTGCCCCCGTTTCGCCCACGAGTCCGAACGGCGCTTCGCCGGCGTCCTCGACTTTTACGGCATCACCTGGGAGTACGAGCCCACCGAGTTCGTCCTGGCCTGGGACGAAGACGGCCGACCCAACCAAGCCTTCCGGCCTGACTTCTTCCTACCCGACTACGACCTGTACATCGAGTTGACCACCCTCAACCAGCGGCTCGTCACCAAGAAGAACGCCAAGGTGCGCCGCCTGCGGGAACTCCATCCCGAGGTCACCGTCAAGGTCCTGTATCAACGGGACTACCTGAGTCTTCTGATGAAATTCGGCTTGCCGGCCGAGACGGCGGCGTTGGCGTAGCCCGCCGGTAAAGTGCCGCCATGAGCGGCGGCGGCATCGGCAGCGGCACTGATACGGCCACCGAGAACGAGGCCACCGAGAACGAGGCCACCGAGGTCCACCGCTCGCCCCTCGACTCCGCCCACCGCAGCCTGGGCGCCAAGATGGTGCCATTCGGAGGCTGGGTGATGCCGCTCGCCTACCCGGCGGGCACGATCGCCGAGCACCTGGCGTGTCGCCGGGAGGCGGTGGCGTTCGACGTCAGCCACCTGGGCACGGTACGGGTGACCGGTGCCGGCGCCTTCGACCGCTTGCAGGCCACCTTGTCCAACGACCTCGCCAAGATCGGTCCCGGCCGGGCCCAGTACACCCATCTCCTGGACGCCGATGACGCCTCGGTCGTCGACGACATCATCGTGTGGTGGGTCGCCGACGACCGCTTCGACGTCATGCCCAACGCCTCGAACACCGACCGGGTCGTGGCCGCCCTCGCCGGCGAGGACGTGACAGCCACCCGGGCGATCATCGCCATCCAGGGCCCCGCGGCCCGCGAGCAGCTGGCCACAGTGGCGCCCGACGCCGCCGGCGTGCGGCGGTTCCGAGTCATGGCTTTCGACTGGCGGGGGACGCAATGCCTGGCCGCGGGCACCGGGTACACCGGCGAAGACGGCGTCGAAGTGGCCATACCTGCCGATACCGCCGCCAACTTCTGGGATGCACTCATGGCGGCCGGAATCCCGCCGGCCGGCCTCGGTGCCCGCGACACCCTCCGCCTCGAGGCCGCCCTGCCACTGCACGGCCACGAGCTCGGACCGGGCATCACCCCCCTACAGGCGGGCCTCGGCTGGGTCGTCGGGTGGGACAAGCCGTGTGGCTTCCGGGGCAAGGATGCGCTGGTCGCGGAGCGGGAGCGGGGCGTGGCGCGCCGCCTGGCGGGACTCGCCACCGCCGGGCGCCAACCCCCGCGCCAGCACTACCCGGTATTCGTCGACGGCCACGCGGCTGGCGAGATCACCAGCGGCAACTTCTCGCCCGTCCTCGGCCACGGCATCGCCCTCGCCTTCCTCCCCCCGAACCTTGCGCCCGGCGCGGCCATCGAGATCGAGATCCGCGACCGCCGGGTGCCCGCCAGCTCGGTGGGTACTCCGTTCGTGAAGAAGAGCGCCTGATGGGCCACTACGTCCCCCACACCGACGAGGAGTTGTCGGCCATGCTGGCGTCGCTCGGCCTGACCTCGCTCGACGAGCTCTTCGAGAGCATCCCCGCCGCCCTGCGCCTGGCGGGCGGCCTCGACATCGCCGACGGGCTGGCCGAGGCCGACACCCTCAGCGCGCTCGAAGCGCTGGCCGGCCGCAACGAGGCGCTGCTGTGCTTCGCCGGCGCCGGGGCCTACGACCACGAGATCCCGTCGGTCACCAGGAACCTGCCGTTCCGCTCCGAGTTCGTGACGGCCTACACGCCCTACCAGCCTGAGGTGGCGCAAGGGGTGCTCCAGGCTCTGTTCGAGTACCAGACCGTGGTGTCCCGGCTGAGCGGGCTGCCGATCGCCAACGCCTCGCTGTACGACGGCGCGGCGGCGACGGTCGAGGCGGTCAACCTGGCGGTCGCCTCCACCGGTCGCCAGACGGTGTGGGTGAGCGGGGGCCTCCACCCGCACTGGCGGGCCGTCCTCGGGACCTATGCCGCCGGCTCCGGCCACCACCTGGTCGACGTCGGCCTCCGCGGCGGTGTCACCGATTGGTCCCAGGTTGGAGCTGGGGAAAAGGGGGTGCCGGGTGCCCTCGTCGTGGCGTCGCCCAACTACCTCGGGTGCCTGGAGGACGTCGCGGCGGCGCGGGCGGTGGCCGACGGCCACGACGCCCGCCTCGTCGTGGTCGCCGACCCGGTCTCCGCCGGCCTGTTGCGCAGCCCCGGGGAGCAAGGTGCCGACGTGGTCGTGGGGGAAGGCCAGCCGTTCGGAACGCCGATGTCGTTCGGCGGTCCCTTCCTCGGGTTGTTCGCCTGCCGCCAGGAGCACGTCCGGCGCCTCCCCGGCCGCCTGGTGGGCGAGACCGTCGACAGCGAGGGTCGCCGCGCCTACGTCACCACCCTTCGGGCCCGGGAACAGGACATCCGCCGGGAGAAGGCTTCGTCCAACGTGTGCACCAACCAGACGCTCATCGCTATCTGCTGCATGGTGCAGCTGGCATGGCTGGGTACCGGCGGCCTGCGCCAACTGGCCCTGCGCTGTGCCCGGGCGACCCGCTACACCCGCGAGGCGCTGCTCGCCATCCCGGGGGTCGAGCCGCTGGCAGATGCCCCCGTGCTCCGCGAGTTTGCGGTGCGCCTGCCTGCGGACCCGGTGGTCGTCGTCGCACGTATGGCCGAAGAGGGTTTCCTGGCCGGGGTGCCCGTCGGCCTCGCAGACGGCGTCGTCACCGACGAGATAGCCGGCGGCGACGCCCTGCTGGTGGCGGTCACCGAGCGACGCACCCGGGCCCAGATCGACAGCTACGCCGCCGCCCTCGAAAAGGTGCTGGCGTGACCGGCCTCGTGGCCGATACCGCGGCCACCGGTGATGGCGGTGACGGCGAGGCGGTAGTTCGGACGGCGACCGCCGTCGCCGCCGCCCCCGGCGGCCGGGCGCGTTCGGCGCCGCTCATGGGGCGCGACGCCGAGCCCACCATCTTCGAGTTCTCCGTCCCCGGCCGGGCCGCATGGTCGTTCCCCCGCACCGACGTGCCGGAATGGGAGGCCTCCGAACTGGTGCCCCCGGCCTACCTGCGGCCCGAACCCCTCCCACTACCCGACGTGTCCGAGCGCGACCTCGTCGGCCACATGACGCGCCTCAGCCACCGCCAGTACTCCGTCGATCTCGGGGCCTACCCCCTCGGGTCGTGCACCATGAAGTACAACCCCAAGGCATGCGACGAGGCGGCCAAGCTCCCGGGGCTGGCGAACATCCACCCGGCGGCGCCCGCCCACCTCACCCAGGGATGGCTGGAACTGCTGTGGCGGCTCGGCGACATCCTGTGCCGGATCACCGGGATGAGCGCGGTGACGCTCCAGCCCCCCGCGGGAGCCGCCGGTGAGCTCACCGGGCTACTGCTCATGCGGGCGTGGCACGAGGCCCAGGGGCGGCCCCGGAGCAAGGTGCTCATCCCCGACTCGGCGCACGGGACCAATCCCGCGTCGGTCACGTTGGGCGGCTACCAGACGGTGACGATCCCCACCGACCATCGGGGCTTGCTCGACATGGCGGCGCTCGCCGACCGCCTCGACGACGACGTGGCGGGCATCATGCTGACCAACCCCAACACCCTCGGGCTGTTCGAGGAGGACATCGCCGCCATCGCAACCGCGGTCCACGGCGTCGGGGGCCTGCTGTACTACGACGGGGCCAACCTCAACGCCATCCTCGGTGTCACCCGCCCCGGGGACATGGGCTTCGACATCGTCCACCTCAACCTCCACAAGACCTTTGCCGTCCCTCACGGCGGCGGTGGCCCGGGCGCCGGTCCCGTGGCGGTATCGCACCGGCTGAGCGAATTCCTCCCCGGACCCCTGCCCGCCGTCGGCGCCGACGGCAGCTACCAGTGGGCCACCCCGCGTCGCTCGATAGGCCGGGTCCACTCGTGGCACGGCAACGCACTGGCGCTGGCCCGGGCCTATACCTACATCCTGCTCAACGGCGGCGACGGGCTGCGCCGCGTCGCCGACGGGGCGGTGCTCAACGCCCGCTGGCTGCGCCGCCAGTTGGAAGGCACCTACGGCATTCCCTTCGACCGCCCCAACCTGCATGAGTTCGTGGCGTCGACGACCGGTCTCAAGGCCGTCCGGGGCCTGCGGGCCCTCGACGTGGCCAAGCGCCTCCTCGAGGAGGGCTTCCACGCCCCGACGGTCTACTTTCCCCTCATCGTCGCCGAGGCACTCATGATCGAGCCCACCGAGACCGAAAGCCCCCAGACCCTGGCCGCCCTGGCCGAAGCGCTCCTGCGCATCGCGTCCGAGGACGCCGACGAGGCCCGCCAGGCGCCGCGGACCACCCCGGTATCCCGTGTCGACGAGGCCCGCGCCGCTCGCCGGCTCATCTGCACCTGGGACGCCCGCCCATAGACGACGCCGGCCGCCAGCCGTGCCGCCGGGCAAGAACTGTTCATAAGAAGTGGTAGCGGCCCAGTTCGAACAGCCACGACAGGGCCACGCCCGTGACGATGACGACGGTGGGCAAGCTCAGTCGCCGCCATCGGGGCCGCACCACCAGCGCCACCGCGAAGGCGACCAAGACAATCCCGAAGGGGTTGGCGGCCCAGGCGCTGCGGGCATCAGCGTGCAGGACCGCCTTGACGCTGGTGGTCAGGCCGCAGAACGGGCACGGCACGCCCGTGACGCTGCGCATCGGGCACGGCAGGCCGGGATTGCCGGGCAGGTGGGAAAGCGCGATTCCCAGCGCCAGCATCGCCCCGCCCGCGTAGCGCAGCAAGCCCAGCTCCATCTCGAAGCGAGCCGCACCGATACGACGGACGAGGGGCACGTCGGGAAACCGATGCGTCAGCGGTGCCACCGCCCCAAGGCTAGAACCAGGCGCATCGATCCCGGGTGAAAGGGCCCCCGGCAACGACAAGCACCGGATATCTGCCCCCGCCGTCGTGGGCCGCGCCGACGTCGCCTACCAAGCCATGAACGGGGCCAGAAGTGGGCATAGGGTTTTCGCCATGTCCACCGAGAACCCGGGCACCGACGTCAGCGACGACTTCGCCCTCCGGCACGTCACGATCAACGGCCAGCGGGTGGCCTACCGCCGGGCGGGAGCCGGTCCTGCGATCGTGCTCATCCACGGCCTGGCCAGCAGCTCGGCGACATGGCGGCGGGTCGGGCCCCGGCTGGCGAAGAACAACACCGTTGTCGCCGTCGACCTGCTCGGACACGGCGAGTCGTCCAAACCGCGGGGCGATTACTCCCTCGGCGCCCAGGCCAGCGGCATCCGCGATCTCATGGTCGCCCTCGACCTCGAGCGGGCCACCTTCGTCGGGCACTCCTTCGGCGGCGGTATCGCCATGCAGCTGGCGTACCAGTTTCCCGAACGTTGCCAGCGGCTGGTGCTGGTGGCCAGCGGGGGCCTGGGCAAGGAGGTGACGCCCTTGCTGCGGGCGGTCGCCCTACCGGGAGCCGAATACGTGATGCCCCTTCTTTTGCACGTCGGGCCCCGCAGCGTCCTGGTCTCGCTCGGTCAGCGCCTGCGGCGCTTCGGGCTGCGCTTCGACGACGCCACCTCTGAGATGTGGAACGGCTACAGCTCGCTGACCACCGCCGAGGGACGCCTGGCGTTCATCGCCACGGTGCGCGAGGTGATCGACCTGGCGGGCCAGCGGGTGAGTGCCAGCGACAAGCTCTACCTGGCCGCGGCCATACCGACACTGATCGTGTGGGGCGATCGCGACGCCATGATCCCGGTGGCCCACGCCCATGCCGCCCACGACGCCATCGCCGGCAGCCGCCTCGAGATCCTGAAGGGCTCCGGCCACTTCCTGCCGATGCAGGACGGCGATCGCCTGGCCGCGTTGATCACCGACTTCCTGGCGACCACCGAGGCGGCCTCCGCCATGGACGTCGCCTTCCGTAGCGCGCTGCTCCAGGCCTCGGCCCCGACACCGGGCGGCGAGGCCTCGACGTGACGACGACGCCCGCCGCCGCCGTGGACCGGTCGCGGGCGGAAAACCTGGACCGAGCCGATCCCTTGGGCCGATTCCGGGAACGGTTCGTCTTCGCCGAAGCGGACGTGATCTACCTCTGCGGGAACTCGCTCGGGCCTCCATCTCGGGCGGGGCTGGCCGCCATCGACGGCGCCATGGCCACGTGGTCCCGCCGCCTGGTCGACGGGTGGGACGAGTGGCTGGACCTGCCGAGCCGCATCGGCGACCGCATGGCGGGCCCCCTTCTCGGAGCCCGCCGAGGCGAGGTGATCGTGTCGGACTCCACCAGCGTCAACCTCTACAAGCTGGCGGCCGCCGCCTTGGGCGCGGCCGCCCCCCGATCGGTCATCGTGGCCGACGCCGGCGATTTCTCGACCGACCGCTACGTACTGGCGGCGCTGCCCGCCACGCTGCGACTGATCTCCCACGCAGACACTGCCGCCCCGACCGCGGCATCGGTAGCCGCCGCCCTCGACGCTGATGTGGCGCTGGTGTGCCTGTCGCACATCGGGTACCTCTCGGCGGCGGTGGCCGACATGGCCGCCATCACCGCCGTCGTGCACGAGGCCGGGGCGCTCATGCTGTGGGATCTCAGCCACTCGGTGGGCTGCTATCCCATCGACCTCGAGTCGGCGGGCGTCGACCTGGCGGTCGGCTGCACGTACAAATACCTGAGCGCCGGGCCGGGAGCCCCCGCCTTGCTGTACGTGCGGTCGGAGCAGCAAGCGAGGCTGCGCCAGCCGATCTGGGGATGGTTCGGGCAGCGGGACCAGTTCGCCATGGGGCCCGACTACGACCCGTGGCCCGATGTCCGCCAGTTCCTGGTGGGCACGCCCCCGGTGCTGGCCCTGGCGGGCATCGGTGGCAGCATCGACGCCATTGCCGAGGCCGGGATCGGCGCCATCCGGGCCAAGGCCCTGGCGCTCGGCGAGCTGGCCGTCGACCTCTACCGGGCATGGCTGCCGGACCTCGGGTTTCGCCTTGGCTCGCCGGCGGAGGGACGGGCGCGAGGTTCCCATGTCGGCCTGCGCCACGGCGATGCCCAGCGCATCCATCGTGAGCTGGGCGCCACCGGCCGCATCGTCACCGACTTCCGTTTTCCCGACACCATCCGGATGGGACTGGCCCCGTTGACCACGCGATTCGTCGACGTCTGGGACGCCCTTTCCGCTCTCCGTCGGTTAAGCTACTAGTCAGTAACATTCTTGCGAACAAAGGGGTCCGCTGTGCCGGAAGCAGTGATCGTGGCCGCCGTCCGCTCCCCGATCGGCCGAGCTTTCAAGGGCTCGCTGGTCTCCGTGCGCCCCGACGACCTGGTGGTGCAGATGATCCGGGCCGCCCTCGACCGGGTCCCAGCGCTCGACCCCACCGAGATCGACGATCTCATGGTCGGCTGCGGCCTGCCGGGCGGCGAGCAGGGCTTCAACCTGGCTCGGGTGGCGGCGGTGCTCATGGGCTTCGATCATCTACCCGGCACGACCGTGACCCGCTACTGCGCGTCCAGCCTCCAGACAACCCGCATGGCCTTCCACGCCATCAAGGCGGGGGAGGGCGACGTCTTCATCTCCGCCGGAGTGGAGACGGTGAGCCGCTTCGTGAAAGGTTCGTCCGACACCCTCCCCGAGACGCAGAACCCGGTGTTCGACGACGCCGCAACGCTGACCGCCCAACGGGCGCTCGGCGGCAGTGACTGGCAGGACCCCCGCCAGGACAGGCGCCTACCGGACGTGTACATCGCCATGGGCCAGACGGCCGAGAACGTGGCGCAGATCAGGGGGGTGTCCCGGGAGGCGCAGGACTCCTTCGGGGTCCGCAGCCAGAATCGGGCCGAAGCGGCCTTGGCCAACGGGTTCTGGGAGCACGACATCACCCCGATCACGCTGCCCGACGGCACCACGGTGGCCGCCGACGACGGTCCCCGGCCTGGCACGACCCTCGACAGGGTGGCGCAGCTGAAGCCGGTGTTCCGCCCCGACGGGACCGTGACCGCGGGCAACTGCTGCGCCCTTAACGACGGCGCTGCCGCCCTGATCATCATGAGTGACACGAAGGCGGCCCAGTTGGGCCTGACGCCGTTGGCCCGAATCGTGGCGACGGGGGTCAGCGCCCTGTCACCGGAGATCATGGGCCTCGGCCCCGTGGCCGCGTCGCGCCAGGCATTGGCCCGGGCGGGCATGACCATCGCCGACATCGACCTGATCGAGATCAACGAGGCGTTCGCGGCGCAGGTCATCCCCTCGGCCGAGGAGCTCGGGGTTGACTTTGAGAAACTGAACGTGAACGGCGGCGCCATCGCGGTCGGCCATCCGTTCGGCATGACCGGCGCCCGGATCGCGACGACGCTGGTCAACTCCCTGGCGTTCCACGACGGTCACCTGGGCCTGGAGACCATGTGCGTCGGCGGTGGCCAGGGCATGGCGATGATCCTCGAGCGACTGTCCTAGCGGTTCAGCCGGCGAGGGCTGCGACGGCTTGGTTGTCGTTGTCGTCGTCGGCGACGGTGTCGACGTCGTCGCTGTCGTACTCGACGCGGGGCCGGTCGGCCCCGATGAGCACCACCGCGGCCGCGACCACGCCGAGTCCGAGCCCGAGGCAGGCAGCGACGCTCAGGCGGTCCACGGCCAGGGACCCGTTGAAGGGCGCCTGAGAGCGGGAAAGCACCGGGAAGTCCAGCAGCCCGGTGAACAGGAGGGCCGACGCCCCCGCGCAGGCCGCGGCCTGGCGGCCCCGGGGGCGACCGCGGATGAGAAGCCCCACCGAGAGAACCCCGAGGATCCAGCCCGGCATCTGGTAGGAGCTGCCCTCGAACAGCTGGGTGACCCGGAACACCGATCCCCCGGCCCAGGACCAGGCGACCGCGACCGCGTGGGCGAAATCGACGGCGGTGACCACGCCGGCGGCGACGGCCAACCAGCGCCATGATCGCGTCCGGACCACGACGAGGGCCACAGCCGCGAAGGCGGCGGCGACCACGAGCCAGGGAAACGCCGCCGTGCCGGGGATCCAGGTGTAGTCGCCGGCGGCGGTGATGACGGTGGAGCCCTGGGCCATCGTCACGGTCCAGCGAGCCTGCACATGGCGGGTACCGGGCTCGCGCGCCACGTCGGGCGGGAGCGACTTCCCCATCCAGTGGATGCGATGGTCATGCCACAGCACCGTCTGACCGGTCGAGAACTGCTCCCAGCGAGGCTCGGCGTGGGCATCGGCCGACGCGGGGACCGGGCATCCCGATCGGCTGCAGTTCAGGTAGGCGGCGGGCGACCGGGAATTGATGAACACGCCCTTCGGGCCCACCCGGAGATAGGGCTCACCCTCATAGCCGAACACGACGATCTCGGGGCCGCCGTTGGTGAGCTCCAGGCGGCTGCCGTTTTCGACCACCTTGACGGTCAGGCCCGCCGGAGCCGGTGAGAGGCTGGTCAGGGTGGTTTGCCAGTTGGTGGCGCCCACCCCCGAGACGCTGTGGGCCGAGGCTGGGGAAGCGAAGCCGATGATGGCGACCAGCCAAACGGTCACGACCGATGCGGTGGCGGCGAGGCGGCGGCTCATGGGGAAAGCGGTGGTGTTGCCGGCCGGCTCTTGCGCAGAGCCGGCCGGCAGTGCACTCAGGCTCGCTGCAACTCGTCCCGTGCGCCAAGGGGGATGGCGACGAGCAGAGCGGTGGCGGCGGTGGCCAGATGCAGAAGGTGGTCAGCCAGGTTGAGGCCGAGGATGTTGGCGCTGGTACCCACGATGAACGGACCGAGCACCGCCAGAGCCAGGTACACGACGCCGACGACGAGGTTGATACCCCGGGAAATACTGGGACCGGCGAAGGCGCCGATCATGAACAGGGCGCCCACTGCCAGGTGGGTGATGTTGTGCAGGGGGTTGACGCTGAACCAGTGCAGTTCTCGGCCGCCCACGGTGGCGGTCAAGGAAACACCCTTGGTTGCTGCGTAGCCCGCGGCTCCCACTGCCAGGTACACCAGTCCGAACACGTATCCGAACATTTGGTTGTAGCTGAGGGGAAGATGGCGGTTGGTAGGGATGACTCGTGCGTCGCTCAATGCAGCCTCCAGGGATGTTCCGTCACTCGAACGGCCCTTCTACGGCGCCGACCGGCGGGCGGGATGACGGGCAGTTGACGATCAATGGCGGTACCCGCCGCCGCGGGTGGATTCGAAAGAGGTGCTGGTTACCATCGGCGGGTGAAACGGGTGCTGGCGGACATGACCCCGCTGCGTGGCCATCCCGACTACCGGCGGCTGCTGGCCACCCAGGCCCTGTCCAGCTTGGGAGCCCAGGCGACGGTTGTGGGCGTCGCCTACCAGGCCTACCGCCTCACCGGCTCGACATTCACGGTGGGCCTCATCAGCCTCGCGCAGCTGGTACCGCTCCTGGTGGGGACGTTGTGGGGCGGCGCGGTCGCCGATGTCATGGACCGGCGGCGACTCCTCCTCGTCACCGCCGCCATCCTGGCGCTGACGAGCGGCGGCCTGGCCGTCAACGCCGCCCTGGCCCATCCCGCCCTGTGGCCTCTCTTTGTCCTGAGCGCTCTCACCGCCGCCCTCCAGGGCGTGCAGTCGCCGACCGAGCGGGCCGCCATGTCCATGGTCCTGCCCGCCGCCGAGCTGCCCGCCGCCCTCGCCCTCCAGCAGATCGTCTTCCAGCTGTCGCTGATCGTCGGCCCGACACTGGCCGGGCTATTGATCGGCACAGTGGGGCTCAGCGCGGTGTTCTGGCTGGATGCCGTCATGGGCACGCTGACGTTCCTTATCTCCGCCGCCTTGCCGCCGCTGGTACCCCAAGGCGGGAAGGGCCGCGCCGGGCTGGCGTCGATCGGCGAAGGGCTCCGCTACCTGAAAGGCCAGCGGATGCTGTCGGGAACCTACGTCATCGACCTCGACGCCATGATCTTCGGGATGCCCCGGGTCGTTTTCCCAGCACTCGCGTTCACCGTGTTCGGAGGCGGCGCCACCACCCTCGGCCTGCTGTATGCCGCCCCCGGTGCCGGGGCGCTGGCGGGTGCGTTTTTCACTGGCTGGGTGGGACGGGTGCGTCACCAGGGCAGAGCGGTCATCGTGGCGGTCGGTTGTTGGGGCGGGGCCATCGCCGCCTTCGGCGTGGTCCGGGTGCTGTGGCTGGGGCTCGCCCTCCTGGCCGTGGCCGGCGCCGCCGACATGGTCTCGGCGGTGTTCCGGGGGTCGATCCTGCAGACCACGGTGCCTGAGCACCTGCAGGGCCGGTTGGCGGGTACGTACATGGCGGTGGTGACCGGCGGCCCCCGCCTGGGTGACGCAGAAGCCGGCGTCGCGGCCTCGATCGGCGGCCCGCAGTTCTCGGTGTGGTCGGGGGGCGTCGCCTGCATCCTGGGGCTGGGCCTGGTGGCGTGGCGCATCCCCGAGCTGTGGCACCAGTGCCGAGGTCCCTCGCCCGAGCTCGTCGCCGATCCTGGCTAGAAGTGTCGGCTAGGCGGGGGGCTCCCCGAATGCCGCGCAGGTTGCCACCACCGCGTCGTACAGCGCCTGGGCCTCGTCGAGGTTGTCCGCGATGCAGGTCGCTCCCATCTTCCCGTACCTCTCGAGGGCGCCCAGCATGTGCAGGACCGTCCCGGTGCCGGTGGCCGGATCGAAGCCGAGGCCGGCGGCGTCGATGGCATCGATGACCTGGCGAGGCGACGTCCCGATCAGGCGGAGGTCCTGGAGGTTGTCCGTGGCGACATAACGCTTGGGGCCGGTAGCGGCCACCAGCTCCCCGCTGGCGCGGTCGTACGCCCCCTCGGTCACCAGGCGTGCCATCCAGAACGGGTGGGTCGTGCCTCCCATCCGCAGGTTGATCTCGCTGACATACACGGCATTGCCCCGGCGCCCCGGCGCGACCAGGAAGTCGATGCCAAAGATGCCGATGACCCCGTGACCGGCCAGCACCTCGGCCACTTTGACCGCCGCCTCCTGGATGACCAGGCGGTAGGAGGCGTCGGCGGGAAAGCGGCAGCCGAAATAGACCTGGCCCTCGGGTCCCGACAGGATCTGGTCGTGGGTCGAGAGGATCTCGACGGGAGAGCCGGGGATCACCCGCAGCTGCACGCTCGGCGAGACCATCTCCTCGCGCCGCACCAGTTCTTCCACGATTGCCCCGTCGGCGGCGATCTTGGCCTCGAACGACGTCCAGTTCTCGTTCGGGGCGCAGAACACCGTGGGCGTCTCGGCCAGCGCCCGCATGGGCCGTTCCAGCTCCACGATGGCGTTTCCCTGGCCCGCGAAGCCGTAGTTGAGCTTGACCACCACGGCTTCCGCGTGGGGGGCGTGGGCCCGGATGAGCTCCATGCCGCGCTCGACGTCACGCAGGCTCCACAGGTCCTCGGTACCCTCGAGGACCCGCGTCCCGGCCTGGCGGGCGCTGCGTTTGGAACCGGTCTTGGACCCGAGCCAGGCCAGCTCCGGAGGGGCCCCGTACAGCGGCAGGCCCACCGCCTCGGCCAGCGCCTGCTCGTGGTCGGTCACGTTGAAACTGATCAGGTAGGCGTTGCCGGCATCGCCCGCCAGGGTCCGCAATCGGGCCAGGGCGTCGGGGCGGCGCAGCAACTTCTGGGTGAGTGGGATGACCTCAGGGTCGTGGATGGTGAGCAGCTGGAGCCGTCGCCGGGCGTCGGTCGGGTCGGGCAGGAACCGCAGGTAGTAGTCGACCACGTCCGGGTCGATCGGCAGCGACGTGACGTACACCATGTCCAGGTCGGGCTGGCGTAGCTGCAGGAGCATGTACAGCAACCGCTCCTCGTAGCGCACGACCCCGGTGATCTTGGCCAGCTCGGCCATCGAGAAGCTGAGCGACGGGATCACGACCATCCGGCCGCGGTCGAGGGCGCCGGGCCCGACGCGGGCCAGCCGGTCGACAAAGCTCCGCTGGCGCTCCTCCCACACGGTGATCGTGGCCGAGCTCACCGTGTTTCCGCCCCGATGTCATCGCCCCCGCGATCGATTGGCACCGACCCATGATGCCGCGTTCGTACCGTTGTGCGTTTGGAGCGCCTTAATGTGCGAGCCGATGAGCGCCCGGGGGCAGGTCTATGTGGCGATGGTGCGGGCGATCAACGTCGCTGGCCGCCCGTTGCTCATGGCGGACCTGCGGGCGCTGATCGAAACCCTGCCGGCCGAGGAGGTCTCCACCTACCTGCAGAGCGGCAATGCCGTCTTCCGATCGGCAGCCCCGAACGCCGGCGCGATCGAGGGCGCGGCCTCCGCCCGGCTCTCGAGCCATCTGGGGGCCAAGGTCGCGGTCGTGGTCCGCGGCGCCGACGACCTGGCGCGGGTGGTGGCCCACAATCCCCTGGCGTCGGGAGGCCGCGACGAGTCAAAGCTGCACGTGACCTTCCTGGCCACCGAGGCGGGACGCGATCGGGCCGCGGCGCTGGGCGCGACGGTGCCCGGCGCGGGAAACGACGTCTTCAAGGCGGATGGGCGGGAGGTGTACCTCTACTGTCCCGACGGCTACGGGCGCACCAAGCTGAACAATGCCTTCTTCGAGCGAAAGCTCGGGGTCGTGGCCACCACGCGCAACTGGCGCACCGTCACGCGCTTGGACAACATGGCGCGGGCGTTGGGGTCCGACCGCTGAGAACGGCAGAGCCGTCGCCTTCAGCACCCTTGGTGCAATACTGGCCGGGGATTCAGGATCGCGAAAGACTTGGATCACGCGCGGACGGTCGAGCAGAGGCCGGATGTGTCAACGTCAAACCTTGAGCCGAGGGCCCGGCCGTCGGCCCCTGCCCTGGCCGACACGACCAAAAACCTGGGAGCATTCGCGCCGGTTTATGGAACCACTGGGAGGAGGTGGGACCAACGATCCACTGTGAACCCACCAAACGGGGCGACCAGGTGAAGGTGACCTTTTCTTTGGTGCCCCGGGGGGATACGGTCCGAGTTGCACTGGTCGGCGACTTCAACGCTTGGCGGGCGGGCCCCAACATGTTCAAGCGGCGGGGCGACCTGGAGGTGGCGTCGGTCACCTTGAGCGCGGGCCGCCGCTACGAGTTTCGCTACGTCGACGAAGGCGGCACCTGGTTCAACGACACCGAGGCCCACGGCTACGCGCCCAACAAGTTCGGCGGGGAAAACTCGGTGGTCGATCTTCGTGAGGGTTTCGAGGCGCCGCCCGGAGACGCCAAGGAGGCCGACCAAGCCGAGCCGTGAGAAGGCCTCGCCGGTGCCCTAGTACACCCACACGGGCGTGCCGATGGGGTCGCTGCCGGTGGCCCAGATCCAGTCGATCGCCTGGTTGGTCACCCGCACGCAGCCGTGCGAGACGGGGTGGGCGGGAACATAGGAATCACCGTGGATGGCGATGCCTCCGACGAAGAACTTGGGCCGCCACAGCACCCCGAGCGAGGACACCCGGGTGCCGTTGACCTCCCAGCTGGTCGTGAAGTGGCCCTTCGGGGTGATGGCAACCTGCTTGGCGCCGTGGTCGTAGTAGACGTAGCCGCCGCCGGTCGAGGTGTTGAGCACCGCGTCGAGGTGGCCGTTGGTCACGAGGAGGATGAGCTGTCGGGCCAGGTCGACCTCGATGACGTGACCGGAGGTACTGGTGGGGGAGGGCTTGACGCCCGCGTTGAGGGCCGTCACGGTGGTGGCATCGACGACTCCGGTGCGCGAGATGCCGGCCGCCTTCTGGAGGGCGAACACCGCCTGCTGGGTCGTCCCGCCGAAGTGGCCGTCGGGGGTCCCGAGCCAGAACCCGAGGGCCTGAAGGCGCTGCTGCACCTGGAGGACTCCCGGCCCGGCTGACCCGAGGACAATGGCGCCCGAGTCGGCGGCGGGCGGCGCCGTGGTAGCGGTGGTCGGCGGCGGCGCGACGGTGGTGGGGGCCGAGGTGGTGGTCGGCGCCGGCTTCGTGGTGGGAGAGGCCGCGCTTGACGACGGTGTCGTCGTGTCGGGGGTGAGCGTCGCCGAACTGGCGGCGGGGGTCTGCGGCGCCGCCGGATGAGCCGTGCTGCTCTGGCACGACCACAGCCCGCACGCCATGACGACTGCCCCGACAGCGGTACCGGGACCGCGGTACCACTGCATTCGGCTCATGCCGTCAGCTTCGCACCAATCGCCGCCGGGGGCGCCCCGCGGTCGCCACCGTGACGGCGCCGCTCAACAACAGTCCCGCCGCCAGCGACATCGGCACGGTGGTCCCGAGGCCGGTGACAGGCAGGAACGCGCTCTGTCCGATGGCGACAGCCGGCAAGGCCTCCGCCACCGCGGGGAGCCGTGACAGCGGCGCCCACACCGCCCGGGCGGGGGTCGCCGCCGGAACGCGGCCGAATGGCGACGCCGGCGGCGAGGTCGCACTGACGACCTGGCTCGGTGCTTTCAACATGACCAGGGCGGGACCCGAGTCCCCGGCGACCGCCTTTCCGAGCGCCGAGCCGGAGTTGCCGGTACGGCACAGGAGAGAGATCGAGCCCAAGGCGTTAGTGAGGCTGATGGCGCAGTTGCCGGTCCCG
The DNA here is from genome assembly GCA_963851105.1 of uncultured Actinomycetota bacterium. GTDB lineage: Bacteria > Actinomycetota > Acidimicrobiia > Acidimicrobiales > Palsa-688 > DATARN01. Next base: position 130,550 of record CAWKNP010000010.1, on the reverse strand, counting down.
CCCGAGGTGACGAGGGCGTTGGCGTGACCCCCGGCGCCCGGCAGGCCGTGGCCGCCACCGGGACCTCCGGGTGCCGGCGACGACATGAGCAGGGCGGCGCCGGATGCCCCGCCGGCGGCGGTGCCGGAGGAATCACCGGAGTCGCCGGTGATGCAAAGCACCGTGACCTGGGCCCGGACGTTGACCAGGAAGATGGTGCAGGTCCCGGTGCTTCCGGAGCTGATGACCGCCACCGCATTGCCCCCCGTGCCGCTGGCCGCGACCCCGGCCCCGCCCGAGGCGGCCACGCCCCCGGGGCCCGGTGTCAGCAGGACGGCGGCGCCCGACTGCCCGCCGTGCGAGGCCCCGGTGGCGTTTCCCGAGTGGCCCGTGACGCAGACGACGGTGAGGGCGGCGGCGATGTTGGTGAGGCGGATGACGCAGTTGCCGGTCGGCCCGGATGTGGCCCTGGTGGTGGCGTCGCCCCCCGCGCCGGTGGCCACGTCGGCGGGCCCACCCCCCGCCGGCGTACCGTTCCCGGCGCCGGCCGCCCCGGGCCCCGGGGTCCCGCCGGCGGCACTGGCGCTGGCCGCGCCGACCGTGCCGGTCGTGCAGTCGACCGACAGGGCGGCGGTAGAGGCGTTGGTGGAGCTGAGCAGGCACGCCCCCTTGGTCCCCTCGGTCGCCGAGGCGGACGACCCTCCCCCGATGTCGCCCGCGCCGTGGGGACCGGTCGAATCGGAACGGGTCCCCACCGGCCCCACGGCCCTGACGTCGCCCGAGTTGCCTCCCACGCCGGTACCCGAAGCGTCGCCCGAGCTGCCCGTCTGGCACTCGACCGTGAGGGGGGTCATCAGGTTGGTGACGTTGATGTCACATTGGCCCGTGGCACCCGATGTCGGCACCGCGGTGCCGGCTCCGCCTGCGCCGCTGGCGACCGGGGCGCCGGGAACCGGCGATGGCGCCGCGGGGGTACCCCCGGTGGCGGCCGGGCCGGCCGCCGCGGCCGGCCGGGCGGCGTCGGAGGCGGGAGGGGCGGTGCCGAGAAGGGGGGCGGTGGCGCCGAAGCCCGATGGCGACGCGACGGCGGCGGCGCCGCCGGCATCGAGTCCTGGTGTCGGTCCGGCGGCCGCAGGCCCGGGCGCGACCGGCGCCGGGGCGGCGCCCGGCCCAGGAGCCCCCCCGCTGGCCGCGGCCGAGGCGACAGGGGCGGCGGCAGGCCCAGGAGCGCCACCGCTGGCCGCGGCCGAGGTGGCGAGGTTGGCGGCCGCTTGCTGCAGGTTGGCCAGCATCGTGTCCACCACATAGGACTTGTCCGCGACCGCGGCGTCATGGGCGGCAGAATGCGCCGGCGCCGGGTGCGACGACAGCCCGGCGGTGACCGCAATTGCGCTGAGAAGGCCAAGCATCGAGTGCGGCTCCGGTCAGCCCGGAGGCTGTTCTGTCGGCTGGTCTGCCAGCTGGTCTGTCGGCACAAACCTAAGGATGTCAGAGTTTGCCCGACCGGCGACGGTCCGTTCGATTACATTGCCGGGCCGCGAGCGAGGGGTCGGCGGCCCCCGTTGGGCAGAATGGAAGGGAAATGGGCACAGGCGCCCAAGAGGAGGACGCGTGGCAGCAGAAGCCGATTGGAACGACCGCATCATCAAGGAGTTCCGGGCCAATAGTGGCAAGGTCGGCGGCGAGTTCGAAGGCACCCCGCTCCTGCTTCTCACCACCACAGGCGCCAAGACCGGCAATCCGCACACCGTCCCCCTCCTGTACCTCCCCTATGGGGACCGGCTGGTTGTCTTCGCCTCGAACTCTGGGTCGGAAAACCATCCCGACTGGTACGTCAACGTCCTGGCCCATCCCATGGCTACCGTCGAGGTCCGCCACAAGATGTATGAGGCGACTGTCACCATCGAGACCGGCGAGTTCCGCGACCAGCTCTTCGCAGACCACTGCGAGCAGTTTCCCGTCTTTGCCGAAGAGCAGCGAAAGACCGACCGTAAGATTCCCGCCGTCAGCCTCCGCATGGCCGGCAAGAGGCCTCGGTGAGCGCAACCGGTGCCAACCGAACTGCGGCGGGCAACGGGGACGGTCATGACGCGCGGGCGGCGGCGCGGGCGGTAGGCGCGGCGGAAGCGGCGGCCATGCGGGCGGAAACCGCCGCCGTCGCCGCCGGCGCCGGCGAGAGCGACATCGAGGGTTTCACCGCCGAGGCCCTGGGCGCGGCCGGCTGCGAGGAGTACCTCGACGCCCTGCAACTGCTGAGCTGGCGGGCGCGGGGGCTCAGCCGGGCGCTCGACTTCATCAATCTCGGCGGCCCGCGGGGTACCGATGACGCCATGATGCTGCCGATCGTGGTGACCGCCTCGGCGCTCGCCGACCTCGTCACCGCGTCGTTCGTCATCCGCGACCCCAACTCGGAAAACTCGGCCCGGGACGACGCCGCCGTCAGCTGGCGCGACGCCATCAAGGCACTCAGCCGGCTCACCGGCAACGAACCGATCGAGCTGGCTCCCGCCCGCAAGCGAGCCGAATAGGGCGAAACCGGCCGATACTTCCTGCGCCGACCCAACAAGGTGGGTCCCGCCGGTCATGGTTTGGTAACGATGTCCCTGTGATCTGGTCGCCGGAGCGCCGCGACGTCCCGTTCGAGGAGAGTTATCAGTCGTTGCTGGACCACGCCTACTACGTGGGCTACCGCTTTTTCAGTCGAAACAGCCACCTGGCCGAGGAAGTCGCCCAGGAAACGCTCACCCGCGCCTACGAGCGCTGGGACACCTTGGCCCGCCACCCCAACCGGGAGGCGTGGGTGATGAACGCCGCCTGGAAGGTCTGCATGGAGGTCCACCGCCGCCAGGCCCGGTCCCCGGGGGCGGGCTGGGCGCCGGGGGAGTCACGCGGTGAGGACATGGTCGTAGAGCGCCCGCAGCTCGTCGCCGCCCTTACCCAGCTGACCACCCGCCAGCGAACCGTTGCCTTGGCCCGCTACTACTTCGACTACGACGTGGCCGAGACGGCATTTCGCCTCGGCATGTCGGAATCCCAGGTGAGGACGGCGAGCCTCGAGGCGACGCGGCGCCTCCGGGGACTGCTGGCGGAAGCGACGACACCAGCTATGCCCGGTGGCCACCAAGCCGACGACGCCACCAATGGGGTGACGCCGGCATGACGGGCTGGCGCGACGAGATCCCCGCCGATCTCCCCCGGGCCGACATCCTGGCCGCGGCCGTAGGTGAGGCGCAGCGCCGCCACCACCGGCGCCAGAGGCGCGCCGCGGCGGTCACTGCCGTGGCCCTCGTCGCCCTCCTCCTCGGCGTCGTCGCCAAATCCGATCCGTTCCACCCCTCGACGGTGCCGCTGAAGGGAACCCTGAGCCAGGTGGTCACCCGGTCGTCGACGGTGACCGTTCCCGGCGTGTCGCACGCTGTCGCCCCGCCGAGGTCGGCGCCGACAGGTCACCGCGCCCCGACCGAGGCGACGATCCCGGCGCCCCCGCTGCCGGCGCCCGCCGGCTCGCCTACTACATCGGCTCCGCCGGAACCGGCCACCACGACCCCCGGCCCCACCACGTCGGTACCCCGGGCGCCGGCGCTCGGCGACCTGGTCATAGGTTCGGCTGACCGCCAGCCGTTCGGCATCACCGACAGCGTCGACGGCACGCTGTGGTTCACCGAGTACGCGATGGGCATCGGCCGCATGCGCCCCGGCGGCGCGATCACCGACTTCGCCTCGCCGACCGCCAACAGCGGCCCCTATGGCATTGCCCGGGGACCCGACGGCAATGTCTGGTTCACCGAATACCTGGCCGGCAACATCGGCCGCATCAGCCCGACCGGTGTTATTACCGAGTTCGGCATCCCGACGGCCAACAGTGGACCGGCCGGTATCACCGGCGCTGGCGATGGGGCCATGTGGTTCACGGAGACGACGGGCGGCAAGATCGGGCGGGTGGCACTGGACGGGACCATCACGGAGTTCCCTGTGACCGCGGGCTCCGGGCCGCTGTCGATCGTGATGGGTCCCGACGACAACTTGTGGTTCACCGAGCACGTCGGCAACAAAGTGGGTCGCATCACCACCGACGGTGTGCTCACCGAGTTCGTCGTGCCCACCCCCAGGGCCGACCCGCTGGGGCTGGCGGCGGGCTCTGACGGGAACCTGTGGTTGACCGAGCACGCCGCCAACAAGGTGGGGCGCCTCACGCCCGCGGGCATCCTCACCGAGTACCGCCTGCCGCGCGCCAACAGCCGGCCCGAGGGGATCACCGCCGGGCCGGACGGAAGCCTGTGGTTCACCGAGACCAATGCGGGCCGCATCGGCCGCATCACGACCGACGGCACGGCGAGCGACTTCTCCGCCCCGACCGCGGGCGGCCAGCCCACGAGCATCACCCCCGGTCCGGGAAACACCTTGTGGTACACCGAGCCTGGCGCCAACCGGGTCGGCTTCGTGGTCGTCTGAGGCACCCCAGGCTGGGGAAAAAAGTCGTTGTCGGTAAGGTGGCCTTCGTGGAACAGGTGCAAGTCGAGGAGCGCATCGCGGCCACCGCGGCGGCCCTGTACGAGATGGTCAGCGACGTCACCCGAATGGGCTCGTGGAGCCCCGAAACCACCGCCTGCCGGTGGATCGGCGGTGCCCGCGCCCCGCGGTGGGGGCCCGGTTCAAAGGCGCCAACAAGCGGGGCTGGCGCCGCTGGCAGACCGCCTGCACGGTGGTGGCGGCCGAGCCCGGAGGTCGCTTTGCCTTCGACGTCAACCTCGGCCCCCTTCCGATCGCCCGGTGGGCCTATGACTTCGTTCCCGACGGCGACGGCTGCCGGGTCGTCGAGACCTGGACGGACCGGCGGCCGGCGTTCGTGCGGCGGCTGTCGCCGTTCGTCATGGGCGTGGCCGACCAGGCCGCGCACAACCGCGAGGGCATGCGGGCCACACTCGCCCAGTTGCGGGCGGCGGCTGTGGTCGCGTCAGGCCCCGGCGCGTAACGTCGAGGGGCGTGAGCCAAACCGCTGATCCGCCCGAAGAAACCCCGGCCCATCACCTGTCGATCTTGGAGCGGCTGCGCGGTGGCGGGGTCGGCACCGAGGACCCCAACATCGTGGGAGACGCCGGCCCGACCGATGTTGCTCCCGGCCAGGACCCGCCCCTGCCGCCCCTCGACTACGAATTGCCGCCCGAGGAAGAGACCCCCTCCGAGCAACTCCTCCCGTCGGACGAGGTTCAGCCGGTCGACGAGGTGCCGGAGTAGGCCCGTGCGACCACCCGTAGGTGGCGGATCTGCCAACTCCATCTCCACCGTTTAAGGTGACCACCGTGGCCCGTCTCGGTCTCGGCGTCGATATCGGGGGGTCGGGGATCAAGGGGGCGGTGGTCGACCTCGATACCGGCTCTCTCGTCGGTGAACGCCACAAGCTGCTCACGCCCACCCCGTCGACGCCGGGCGCGGTCGCTGAGACCGTGGCCGAGGTGATCCGCCACTTCGATTGGCGAGCGCCGTTTGCGGCCACCTTCCCGGCGCCTGTGACCGGCGGCGTGGCCCGGACCGCGGCCAACGTCGATGCCAGCTGGGTTGGCACCAACATCGAACAAGCTCTGGGCGCGGCCACCGGCCTCTCGGTCACCGCCATGAACGACGCCGACGCGGCCGGCGTCGCGGAGGCGGCCTTCGGCGCCGCCCGGGGCCAAGACGGCCTGGTGATCGTGACCACATTGGGCACGGGCATCGGCACCGCGCTCATTTTCCGGGGCCTCCTGATCCCCAACAGCGAGCTCGGCCACCTCGAAGTGGACGGCCACGACGCCGAGCGGGGAGCGAGCTCCGCGGCCCGGGAGCGCGAGGAGTTGAGTTGGGGGGAATGGGCCCACCGCCTCGACAAGTACTACCAGGCGCTCGAGCGCTACCTGTGGCCGGATCTCTTCGTCGTCGGGGGCGGGGTCAGCCGCAAGGCCGACAAGTTCCTCGACCGCCTGCATCTGCGGACACCGATCGTCGCCGCCGAGCTCCGCAACGAGGCGGGAATCATCGGGGCGGCCGTGCACGCCGCCTCGATGCGGTCGCCCGAGTGAGGGTTTCGGTCAATCTGAGGCCGGGTAACCGACAGCGGTGACCAACGCCGATGATCACGAACGTCGATCTGACCACGAGGACCAGCAGCGTCCCGGTGTCGGGACCGACCCCGCCCGCGACGCCAGCGTCGCCGAGCGCGAGGTCGAAGAGACCTTCCTGCGTACCGTCGACGAGGGGCGCCGCCGCTTGTCCCGAGCCATGGCGCCGCTGCTGGCGACGGGCATGGTGGGCGGCATCGATGTCGGTACCGGTGTCCTCGGGCTGCTGCTCGTCGAGCACACCACCAAGAGCAAGCTGCTCGGCGGGCTGGGTTTCTCGATCGGGTTCATCGCCTTGGCGTTGGCCCGAAGCGAATTGTTCACCGAGGACTTCCTCATCCCCGTCTCCACTGTCATCGCCCGCCAGGCCCGGTTCCGGATGCTCATCAGGCTCTGGGTCGGGACGCTCGTCGCCAACCTGGTGGGCGGGTGGATCTTCACCTGGTTGATGATGAGGGGCTATCCCGAGATGAACGCCACCGCCATCGAGTCGGGCTTCCACTACGTCCAACTCGGCTATGGCCTCCGGGCCCTTTCACTCGCGATCCTCGGCGGCGCCGTCATCACCCTCATGACCTGGATGCAGCACAGCAGCGACTCCATCGGCGCCAAGATCATCCCTGCGGTCACCGCTGCGTTCTTGCTGGCGGGCGGCCAGCTCAACCACGCCATCGTGAATTCGCTGCTGATGTTCGCGGCGTTGCATACCGGCCATGCCCCGTTCGGCTACATCGATTGGGCCAAGACCGCGGGGTTTGCGGCGCTCGGCAACCTGATCGGCGGCGTGGGGCTGGTCACCCTGCTGCGCCTGCTCCAGGTCCCTCATAAGGTCATAGAGGAACGCCAGAATCCGGCCCTCGGTGTCGCTATCGGCGACAACCGTCGAATCGACGGAGAGCGCTGAGGTCACGAGGCGGCGGTCAGCAGCAGCCCCGGCCGGTACAGGGAAGTCGTGCCGGCAGCCCAGGCATCGAGCAAGTGCCGGGTAAAGCGGCCCTCGACGGCCATGATCGCTCGGGCACCGAAGACCACGTCCCCGGCCCGGTGGGGCTCGTCGGCGGCGAAACCGCGGGCCAGCTGCTCGACCGCGATCACCTCGTGGACGGCGTCGGCGCGGACGTGGACGTCGTAGAACGCTGTGGCCTCGGGACCGAAACCCTGTCGGCGCAATGCCCGGCTGTATCGACCGTTGGGTCCGACCGACGCCATCTCGAAAACCGCCAGATGCCCTAGTAACGCGCCTCGCCAGCGCCGGTGCAGTCCGAAGAACGAGATGAGGTTGACCGTGGCCAACGTGACGCCGGGAAGGGCGGCCAGGTAGGCGCCGTAGGTGGGATCCAGGCCCAGACAGCGCATGGTGCGGGCGAAGAGGGTCGAATGCATCGCCTCCAGCTGGCCGGATCCGTACTCGTCGGTCTGGATCTCGAGGAGGGCGGCTTTGGCGGTGCCTGCCAGGCGGGGGATGACCCAGGTGTGGGGATCGGCTTCCTTCAGCTGATAGGCGGAGCGATGGATGGCGAACTCGCGGAATTCGGCCGGGGTACCCCGCTCAGCCATGTAGCCCGACAGGGAGGGGCCGTCGCCGCCGTTGACGATGGCGTGGAGCTCAGTGGCGATATCGGCCACCGCCGCCGGGGGACCCACCTCGTCGATCAGGTCGGCCAGCACGGCCTGCTCGAGGCGCTCACGGAACGCCAGCAGGCCGCTGTCCCACTCCCACCGGTCGTCGATGCCCGCGAACCCCCGGTAGTGCAATTCGTAGCAACAGTAGAGGGCTAGGTGAAGGTCGTCGTCGGTAGCGCCTGCGACCGGTGGCTCGTGGCGCCAGAGTCGGAACTGCGGCTCACCACGCAGCTTCTCGAAAAGGAAGGCGCTGAGCGGTCCTCTGGAAGGGGGAAGTTGGGGGGCCAGTGTCTCGCTCACGGGCGAAGGATTACCCCATAGCGGGCCAGGCCAACCACCGGTTTGCCGGCGCCAGGGAGAGGGGATTTATCCCCTGTGATGCTTCGCCGAGGCCTCGCCCTTTTCAGCGTCGCGTTCGCAGGGTGGATCCTGCTCAGCTGGACAGCGACGCTGGAACAGTTGATCGTCGGTGCCGTCGCGTCGGCGCTGGTTGCCGTGGCGTGCGCGCCGCTCGGACCGGTGGCGGCGCCGTGGTCGGCGCTGCGTCCCCGGCGACTGGCCGGCATCGTCACCACGTCAGGGTGGGCCTTGGGCCATATCGTCCGCGCCAACCTGTCTCTGTCGCGGCGGATCTGGTCGCCGAGTCGCCCTTTGCGGCCCGGATTTGTGATCGTCCCGACGGAAATGGAGACCGAAGGCGAGCTGGCCTCGGTCGGGCTGATCAGCTCGCTCATCGTCGACAACCAGATCGTCGACATCGATCGCGGGCGCCACGAGCTCCTCTATCACGCGGTTTGGATTGAAAGTGGCGACCCAGCCGACAACCGCCGGAAGATAAACGGCCCGCTGGAGGAGCGGATAAAGGCGATCGTCCGGGGATGACGGGGATTTGATGACGCAGACCTATGGGATCATCACGGCCGCCGAGATCGCGGTACTGCTCATCTTGCTCGTGCGCGTCGCCATCGGGCCGACCGTCTCGGATCGGATCGTGGCGGTGAACACCATCTCGACGCAGGCGACGCTGGCGATGCTGTTCTTTGCCGCCTATGCCGCCCGGCCGATCTACCTCGACCCGGCCTTGTGGCTTTGCTCGTTCAGTTACGTGGGCACCGTCGTCTGGGCCCGCTTCCTGGAGCGGGGACTCCTGTGAGGCAGGTCGCGGTCGTCGTCCTCGCGGCCATCGGCATCGGCTTCTCGCTCAGCGGGGCGGTCGGGATCGTGCGGATGCCGGACGTGTACACCCGCATCCAGTGCTCGTCCAAGACCATCACCATGGGCGCCCTCCCCGCATTGTTGGCCCTGGTCGTCGGCGAAGGTTGGAGGACCACCTACGCCAGCCGGGCCCTGCTGGTGGCGTTGCTCCTGCTGGTCGTCAATCCGCTGGCGTCGCACGCACTGGTCCGGGCCGCCTACAAGCGGGGAGTGCCGGTGTGGCCGGGCTCGGTGATCGACCAGGCGGCGGCGCGGCGACCACCGGCTGCGGCCGACGGCGACGAAGGCGGCGCCTGAGTGTTCTGGGTCATCGACTACGCCTGCCTGCTCGGTATCGTCATCAGCGCGGTGGCGGTGCTGCGGCTGCGCAACCTCAACGGTGCCGTCATGGCGCTGTCGGCCATGGGAACCATCTTGAGCCTGCTGTTTGTCGTGCTGGGGGCGCCCGACGACGCTCATTCGGAAGTGGTCGTCGGCGCCATCGCCCTGCCGACGCTGTACCTGATCGCCATCGCCAAGATCCGCACCACCGTCGCGCCCGACGATGACCTCGGGGAGGTCGGCGAGAGCGGCCATGGCCCGACCTGACCTGCTCCCCGACGAGGTGCTGCCCGACGAGCCGTGCCACCGGCGCGGCATCGGCGCCATCCTCGTGGCCGGCGTCGGCGCCGCCTTGGCGGTGGCGGTCATCGGGCTTCCCCGGCAGGACGCGCCGCTGCCCGCGGTGGCGCGCTACGCCATGGCGGTCGCCCTTCCTGTCTGGCACACGACCGAGCCGGTCAGCGAGGTGGTGTACGGCACCCGGGGGTTCGACACCTTCGGCGAGACGTTCCTGCTGCTGGCCGCCATAGTCGGGATCACCACCATCTGCCGGCGCAAGGAACCGCGGCGGGGTTTCATTGGCGAGGAGTTGGCCGGCTGGCGGGAACAGAGCGAGATCGCCGAGCCTGAGCCCGACGCCGAAGACGCCGACCAACGGCAGGCGGAGGCGACGGAACTGGACCAGGGCCCTGGTGGCCGGGAGACACCCGACGACGAGCCCGTCGGCACCCAGTCCCGCGAGACGGCGGCCGCCATGACCGTCGTGGTTCGCGCCGCGGTGCGCATGGTGGCGCCGATCCTTGCCATCGCCGGGTTGTACCTGGTGGCCTGGGGCTACTCGCCGGGCGGTGGTTTCCCCGCGGGCGCGGTGGTACTCGGCGTCATCCTCTTCGTATACGTGGCCTACGGGTACCGCCGGGTGGAACGCGTCATCCGCCCCGACGTGATCGAGACTCTCGAGGTGGCCGGGGCGGTGGCCATCATCGCCATCGAACTGTTCGGGCTGTTCCTCAAAGGCTCCTTCTCGGCCAACTTCCTGCCCGTTGGACCCATCGGCACCATCCGAAGCGGGGGCATCCTGCAGGCCTTCTCAGTCAGCGAGTTCATTGAGGTGGGTACCGGGCTGGTGCTCGCGGTGTTCGGGCTGCTCGGGATGGGCCACGACTGGAGCCGGGACCAAGGTGACGGTGCGCCGCGGCCGCAGGACGCGTCACCCCTTTCCCCCGATCGCGACGAACCAACGTGATCATCGGCAATTACCTGGCGGGTGTGGCGCTGTTTTGCATCGGGCTGTACACCGTCTTGACGCGGCGCAACCTCATCAAGATCGTCATGGGACTGTCGGTCATGGAGGCGTCCACGTATCTCCTCCTGCTTTCCTTCGCCTACCGGGCCCACGGCACCGCGCCCGTCCTGCTCAACCCCCCGCCGGGTCTCTCGCAGGCGCAACTGGCCCGCGCCACGGTGGCGGATCCGGTATTGCAGAACTTCTGCCTCACCGCCATCGTGATCGGCGTGGCGGTCACCGGCGTGTTCCTTTCGGTGACGGTGCGCATCGCCCAGCACTACCGCACGCTCGACTCCGCCAAGGTCCGGGGCATGCGGGGGTGACCGATGCCGCCCGGGCGTCGTTGCTGCCCCTGGCCGTCGCCAGCCCCCTGGCCGGCGGCGCCGTCGTCCTGCTCGTCGCCCGCCTCTCGGGGCGGCTGGCGATCATCGTGTCCATCGGATCCCTGCTGGGATCGACCGCGATCCTGGTGGCCGTGGCGCCGACGGTGTACGGCGGCGACCAGGTCACCCATTACCTGGGCCACTGGGTTCCGGTCAACGGCGCCGCCCTGGGCATCGCCTTCTCGGCCGACGCCTGGGGCCTGACCTACGCCCTGACGGCGGCGGCCATCGGGGTGCTCCTGCTGCTGTTCACCCTTTCCAGCCAGAGCGATCTCGGACCCCGGGAGCTCGGGTCGTTCTGCTGCCTGTTCCTCCTGTTGGAGGCCGCCCTGATCGGCGTGGCGCTGACCGGCGACATGATCAACCTGTTCGTGTGGTTCGAGGTCGCCGCCCTGGCCAGCTACGCCCTGACCGCCTTCTTCCTCGAGCGCCCGCTGGCGCTGGAGGCGGCGTTCAAGATCCTGGTGCTGACGACCATCGCCAGCTTCGCGGTCTTCCTCGGCGCTTCGCTCATTTACACCAATCACGGCGCCCTCAACTTCGGCCATATCCGCGACGCTCTGGCCTCGCATCCGCAAACCGTCGACCTCATCGCCCTCGCCCTGCTGGTGGCGGGCTTTGCCACCAAGGCCGGCCTGGTGCCCTTTCACGGCTGGCTACCCGATGCTCACACCGCCGCGCCGGGGCCGGTGTCGGCGTTGTTCTCCGGTCTCATGGTCAACCTCGGGATCGTCGCCATCGGCCGCCTGGCGTTCCAGGTGTACGGGCCCGCCGCCGCAGGCTTGCTCGGACTGCTCATGGTCCTCGGCCTGCTTTCGGCCGTGGGGGGCGCCTTTTTCGCCCTGCTCCAGGACGACCTGAAGCGCCTCCTCGCCTACGACACCATCTCGCAGATGGGCGTGCTGGCCGTCGGCCTGGCCACCGGCCGGCCGGCCGGCCTGGCCGGCGCCTCGTATCACCTGCTCAACCAGGCCTTGTTCAAGTCGCTGCTGTTCCTGTGTGCGGGGGCCATCGTCCACGCCACCGGTGCCAGGCGCCTGTCGGAGATGGGAGGCCTGGCCCGGCGCTTCCCGGTCCTTGCCGCCGGGTTCTGCGTGGCGGTCGCGGCCATCGCCGGAATCCCCCCCATGAACGGCTACGTCTCGGTCGGCCTGATCCACGACGCGCTGCGCGAGAGCGGCCAGACGGTTCCCCTGGTCCTCATGGTGGCGGCCCAGGTCCTCACCATCGCGGCGCTGGTCAAGGCGGTGTGGCAGGCGTTCTTCCGGGCCCCCCCCGAGAAGTATCCCCATGACGAGCAGCTGCGTCCCGGCATGCTCGTGGCGCTGGGCGGGCTCATGGTCGCCTGCGTGGGCTTCGGGGTCGTGCCCGAATGGGTGCTCGCCCATGTGGCCGCGCCTGCCGGCGGGGCGCTCGGGGCGGGTGCCCGGTACGGCCGCAACCTGCTGGCAGGGGGTGGGACGCTGCCGACATCGGCGGTGCAGTTCCACTATTTCAGCGGGGTGGAGTTGGCGATCGTCGTTGTCTCAGTTGTCCTGGCGGTACCGGTCTTCCGCTGGGCCAACCGGACCTCCGGCGTGGCGGCGGAGAAAGGGGCGGCCGGCGCGCCTGGGGGCGGTGGCGCGGCCGGGGTGGCCGGGTTCGGTGACCACTGGGTCGCAGCGGTGCGTTCCATCCAGACCGGCTCGGTGAACGACTACGCCGCCTACCAGATCCTCGGCCTGCTCGTGACCGTCGCCACATTGCTGCGGGCCTGACACCCCCATCCGCGGTGTCGTACCGGTCCGGCTCCGGGAGGTATGGGCGGGATCCAGGAGGACGTGTAATATTGGGGTTGACACGGGAGCACGCCCGGAGCCGTGTCGGGTTGCCAGTGCTTGGCAGCCTGCGGGCGGCGTTGCTCCGGTCCCTGGTAGCGCATCGAGCCACATGCGTCCACCCCGCCAGGAGGCCCCCCATGGCAGCTGTCGCGCTTCCGTCCAGCAGCTCCTTGGCCCCGAGTCTCGACCTCGGCGCTCTGGCTTTGCCCGTCGGACCGCCGAGCGTCTCGAGCCAGGCTCTGGGGGCGGGCCGGGGCGCGGCCCGGCAGGATCTCGCGGCCGCCGTCGGGGCTCGGCCGGCGTGGCAGGCCACCGGCGCCTGCCGCGGGGTGGACCCAGCGGTGTTCTTCCCCGAGGAAGGCGACGATACAAGTGCTGCCGGCGCCAAGGCCATCTGCGCCACCTGCCCGGTGCGCACGGAATGCCTCGAGGCGGCCCTGGTCAGGCGGGAGAAGTTCGGGGTTTGGGGTGGCGCCAGCGAAGCCGAGCGGCGGCGCATGATCCGCCAGCGCCGGGCCCTTCGCCGCGCCGCTTAGGCCGCGCTTGGCATCAGGAGGCGGTGAAGCTGATGGCCTGGTAGCGAGACCAGGTGCCGTTGACCTCGGTCAGCACGGTGGCGTACAAGTACCTGCCCTTGGGTACCGGTGGGCCCTGGTAAGAGGACTGGGTGGGGGGTAAGACCCCCGAGTTAATGACGTCGGTTCCGAACTTGGAGGTCCCCACGGCCACGTAGTAGCCCTGGGCTCCGGCGACCGGCGCCCAGGTGAGGGCCGCGCCGGCGGGAACGTTGCGTTCGCCGTCGACGGGGGACGTGAATGTTGCATGGCCCAGCGCGGCGGTGAAGGTCACGGCCTGGAAGCGACTCCACGACCCGTTGATCTCGGTCAGCACGGTGGCGTAGAGGGTGCGGCCGGTCGGAAGTTCGGGCACGTTGAGCGAAGACTGGCTGGCCGGAAGGGCCTTCGAGTCGACCAGGTCGGTGCCGTACTGCGAGGTGCCAACGGCGAGGTAGTAGCCCTGGGCACCCGCTACGGTCGTCCAACTGAACGGCTTGGTCGTGGCGACGTTGCTCTGCCCGTTGGTCGGGCTGAGGAACGTCGCCCTGTCGGTGGTGGCCACGCCGCTCAGGCTCACGGCCTGCGGGATGGCAGCAGCGTTGTCGGCCAGCGAGAGGGTGGCCGAACGGTTGCCCGCGGCCCGAGGGGAAAACGCCACGGCCACGTGGCAGGTGGCCGACGGCGCCACGGTGGTGCCGGTGCAGCCGTCGGCGCTGAGGATGAAGTCGGCCCCGTTGGCGCCGGTTGCCTTGACCGACGAGACGACGAGGGCGGCGCTACCTGAGTTCGTGACCGTGACGGTCTTGGCCGCGGTGGTCGCACCGACGACGCTGTCGACGAAGCTCACGGTTGCCGGGTTGACGGCGGCCGAGGGCGCCCGGGGCGGTGTGGTGGTGGGCGGTGTGGTCGTGGGCGGTGTGGTCGTGGGCGGTGTGGTCGTGGGCGGCGTGGTCGTGGGCGGGGAGGTCGTGGGCGGGGAGGTCGTGGGCGGCGTGGTGGTGGGCGGTGTGGTGGTGGGCGGTGTGGTCGTGGGCGGTGTGGTCGTGGGCGGTGTGGTCGTGGGCGGCGTGGTCGTGGGCGGCGTGGTCGTGGGCGGCGTGGTCGTGGGCGGCGTGGTCGTGGGCGGCGTGGTGGTGGGCGGCGTGGTCGTGGGGGGAGGCGGAGGCGACGTGACCGTGACGGCGGCGGCGGGATCGCTGCAGGCGCTGGCGGCAGGGTTGTTGTTGGCGTCGCCGGCGTAGGTGGCCACGAACCGGTAGCTGCCGGCGTTGGCGACCGTGAACGAGTCCGACCGGTAGGAGCCATTGCCCGTGATCGGCTTGGTCGAGGTGAACAGCGGCGAACCCGAACAAGTGCTGTTGGTGTAGAGGCTCACCACGACCGAACCCGACGGCGTACTCCCGCTCGCCAAGGCGGTGGTCGCCCAGATCGATCCGCCGGTGTGCACAGACCCCGACGCCGTGGCGGTCACCTGCGGGGTGGCCAGCACCCTGGCAGTGGCCTGGCCGTTCAGCGCGACGCTGTGGGGGCTAGCGGCGGCATTGTCGGTGATGGTCAGGGCGGCGCTGCGGCTGCCGGAGGCGTGCGGTGCGAAGGCAACGGCGACAGAACACGTCGCAGCCGGCGCGACCGTCGCCCCACTGCATGTGTCGCCACTGGTGGCGAACTCATCGGCGTTCGTGCCGGCGATGGCGATCGAACCGACGGCGAGGCCGGCATTGCCCGAGTTGGTCACCGTGACTTTTTGCGTCGAGCTGGCCGTGCCCACCGTTTGAGCCGAGAAACTCAGGCTTGCGGGGTTCACCGCGGTCGACGGTGCCGGCGCTGTCACGCTGTTCACCGAGACGGCGGCGGCCTGGTCGAGACAATCCGTCGGGCCCGCCTTGATGTTGTTGGCGTCACCGCTGTAGGTGGCCCGCCAGCGGTAGGTGCCGGTCGTGGTCGGCGTGTAGGCCGCCGAGTTGTACGTGCCCTTCCCGGACACCGGCGTGGTCGTCGAGAAGACCGGGGTGGCGGAGCAAAACTGATCGCCGGGAGGTGACAGCAAGAACGTGATCGATCCGGTCGGCTGGAAACCGCCGAGGGAAGCGCTGGCTTGGATGATGTCGCCGGATTCAGGTTGCGCGGTAACGGCCAGCGGGGCGTTGGAGGGAGCGACATCGACCTGTGCGGACGAGGCGGAGCACGCCGTCGGGCCATAGCCCTGGTTGTTGGCGTCGCCGCTGTACGTGGCCTGCCAGCGGTAGGTCCCGGCCTGGCTGGTGGTAAATCGGTCGGAGTCGATCGAGGTTCCCGCCACCGCGACTGTCGAAGTGAACATGGGGGCGGCACAGGAGGAGTCGGCGGGAGCGAACAGTTTGAAAGCGATGGTTCCCGAGGGTGAGGAGCCGTTCGAGAGGTTGACGTGGGTCCATATCTGAAGGCCGACCGATGTCGACGACGACGACGTGATGGTAAGGGCGGGGGTGGCCCGGCTGGCGGCGCCCGCGGGCGAAGTGAACAGCACAAGAAGACCGGCCACAGCCGCGACAACACCTGCGATTCGAATCGGGAGGCGCTGCGATCGGCGCCGGGCGGTCCCTGTGCGTTCCATAGAAACGGCTATCGGACGGACCTGGAGCGGGGTGTATGGGCAATCTTTCGCACCGGGCCCCGGCAAAATGCCGCGAAAGCCGCCTCGAATACCATTGTATGCGCAAAGAAACGGGGCGACCTTTTGGTGGGGAGATCGGTTCGTCCCCTTGCCTCAGGCTTCGTCCTTTCTGGCGCCGATGGGCCTTCCGAGAGGTTCGAGGGGGCTTAGGAGGATCGGCCGATTCGAGATGAAGCCTGGGGGAGCCTCGATCGCTTAAGGCAAATTTCGCCTCAGTTTGGGCTGTTGTGCCGCTGGGTAGTGTCGTCGTGTGTACATCGGTGGGGGAGCCATAGTCATAATCCTGATCATCATCATCGTGGTCCTGCTGCTTCGGCGGTAACCGCCACGATGCCCGAGACGTACGAAGCCGGCCGTACTACTTGACCTGTCAACCGGTCGAGGTTGTGCGGCTGGCTTCGGCGCGCAGGCCGGTCGCCGGAAACCCTCGGCCTAGATTGCCTCTCGGCCCGTCGGGCGCCTGGTGAGGGCGAAGGTTACGTGCTGCTCGCCGTCGGCCTCGGCCAGCACCGCGGTACCGCACGCTTCACTCACCCAACCGCACGAACATCCAATGGTGTACAGACGCTCACCTTGAGGTCCCATCTGTAGCCGGGCACCGTTGTCCAAGCGGTGCCCCGCCTTCTCAGCGCGACGGTCGGTCTCCATCGTCAGACAGTTCCTTTTCTCAAGATCCCGGCACGCTAAGCCGCCCCGCGCCCCGGTGTCTAGGGGAGTCCTGCTGGCGGTTAAAAATGCATCTGGCCCCAAGCGTCGAGCAGGGCGCGGTCGCCGAACAGCTCCAGGTCGGCCGAGTCCGGCGATTTTCGGTTGACCGCCCACAACAGGAGATCGGAGGCCCGGGCCCGGATGGCCACGTCGCCCTTGGTGTGCTCGTGGTGGGTCTCGAGGAAATCCGGGCGCACGGTGAGCGACCACTCGCCCTCAGCGTCGGTGGCGTGGAGATGGATGGTGCCCTCGAGGCCGGGGACCGGGCGGCGGGGGAGCCACATGGCGACGAAGCCGAGGAACTCGTCCAGCCCGGCGAGCGCCACGTCGACGGCCAGGGGATGGGCTTCTCCGACCGCGTTCTCGCCGTCCCAGCGGTGCACCGACGTCTTCGAGGGCCATGCGCCGGAACCAGAAACGCGCCGGCGCCGGGCCTCGGTCGAACCAGTTCCACACGTCGGTGTCGGGGTCGGTCCCCCGCAGCGTCTCGACGACATTGGTGAGGCCCTCCCGGTACCAGGCAACGACCGCGTCGGGATCCATGGAGGGCGGCCCATCGTCGTCGGGATTTGACGGCCCGGTGGCCCCGGTGGCGACGATGTGGTTGACCCAGTGGTGCACTGTGCCCACGTGGGCGAGGAGGCCCGTCAGGTCCCAGTCCGGGCAGGTCGGGACGCGCTCATGAGGGTTGGCCTGGGCCACGACGGCGAGGAGCTCGCCGTTGGACGGCACGGTGTCGAGGAAAGCTGCCGGTTCCATACGCCGAGTCTGGCACCGTCGCGCCCCACACGCGGCCCCCAAAACCGCGGCGCGGCGTGACCTGGTCCGCTGATCGTGGAGGGCGCCCTTCTCTTACGGGACCGGTTGTCCGCCGTGTTGGCGGTGACAGCCCTCGGGGTGGCTATCGATCGACGGCCACCGCCTGGGCCCGGGGGCGCCATGGGGGAATGGCGTTGGCGAGCAACTCGACGGGCACTGAGCCCGAGTCCCGCCGGTTGTAGGTCCAGTCCGGCTGCTTGCGACGGTGGCGCTCGTCGACGAACGCTTTGCCGTCGTGAATGTCGAGCAACTCGGCGATGAGCTCGGGCTCCGCCGGCGGCCTCGCCCCGGAAAGATGATCGGCCATTTCCTCGGGGAACCGCTCGATGATGCTGCCTAGGACCACCTGCTGCTGAGTGGCCAGGAAGCATCGGGACCGGTCGGACACCGTTTCGATACGATGCTGGATCTCGGCGAAGTCGTAGTCCTGGGCTTCGGAGCCGGCCAGCTTGGCGAAATGCTGCGACAGGTTGAGACCGTCGAGCTTGCAGGGCGAGCACTGCCCGCACGACTCCACGGCGAGGAATCGCGAGACGCCGGCTGCGACGGCCGCCATGTCGTCGGAGTCGTCGAAGACGATGAACGCGGCCGACCCGAGCCCGCTTCCGATCCCCGCGAGGCCCTCGTAGCTCACCGGCGCATCGAGCTGCGCCGCGGTGATGACCCGGCTGGCGACGCCTGAAAGCACCGCCTTGATCTGGCGTCCGGACCTGGGACCGCCGCCGATCGCCTGGATTACCTCGCGAAGTGGCGTCCCCATGCGCACCTCGCCGACCCCGTGGCGCTTGGTGCTCCCGGTAACGGTGCACACCATCGTCCCGGGGGACTCCGGTGTGCCGACAGTGCGGAACCACGCAGGGCCCCGGTCGATGATGCGCGCCACGTTGGCGAGGGTCTCGGTGTTGTTGACCAGGGCGGGCGCCTCGCCCTCGAAGTCGACCATGTCGGCGCCCCGCAGGCCTCGGCGGAAGGTGGGCACAACTCGCGGGAACGGCCAGCGGCCGTCGATTGTCTCGAGCAGGGCGCTCTCTTCACCGTAGAGGTATTCGTCGGGACCTTCGAACACCACCAGCTCGATGCCCTCGCTCCAGCCAGCGTCGGCCACTTCCTCGATGGCGGCCCGCACCCGGTCGATCTCGCCCTCGAAAGCTCGTTTCATGGCGACGATGACCATGTCGGCCCCGACCGCAATGGCGGCGATGGTGGCGCCCTCGATCACCAGGTAGGGATTGCGGCGCAGGATGGTGCGGTCCTTGAAGGTTCCCGGCTCGCCCTCGGCTGCGTTCACGATGACCGTGGTGGGCTCGACCGACGAGCGGTTGGCCGCGACGGTTTGCCATTTGAGGCCGGTCGGGAACCCGGCCCCGCCCCGGCCCCGCAACCCCGAGGCCACGATTTTGTCGATGATCGCGTTCGGCTGCATCCGCTTTGCCGCCCGGACGCCCTTGCCCCCGCCCCGCAACAGGTAGTCATCCAAGGAAATGATGGGACGCGGGTATAACACCCGGTGAACAAGGGTCATAACCGCATGTTAGGCAGGGTTCTGACGGGCTCAGTGCGCACGGCTGGCTAGAGTGCCGGCGGGGGAGACGACACCGATCACCCGTTTCCGAACGACAGAAGAGGTACCGAGTGGAGATCGATCCGCTGATCACCAGGGCAATTTTGACGGTCAAGAAGAGCGATACTCTCCGCGCTGCTGCGGTCGCCATGATGGAGCGCGGGGTCGGCTCGGCTGTGGTGATGAGCGATGGCAAACCGTCGGGGATCATCACCGATCGTGACGCCCTGCGTGTCATCGCCCGAGGCGATGATCCCAATCAGACGACCGTCGGCGACTGCGTGAAACGGATCCTGAAGACCGTGACCGGCACCATCGACATCGTCGAGGCCGCCTCGCTCATGCGCGAGACCGGGTTCCGTCAGCTGGTGGTCATCGACGAGCACGGAAATCTCGCCGGGGTGTTTTCGATGCGCGACCTCGTGGTCGGGCTGCTCGAAGAGCGGGGCGTTTCCGCTTAAGCCTGGTTTGGGGCGGGCACCGCGTGCTCGATGTCGGGCTCGATGAAGATGTACTTGGCGGCCGGGACCGCGGCGCGCACGCCGCGCTCCGCTTCGTCGACCCCCTCGGCCACGTCCGCGGCGCGGGTGTTGCCGTCGACGGCCACTTTGGCGGCGACGAGCATCTCGTCGGGGGCCAGTTGGGTGGTACGCACGTAGATCACCCGATCGAAAACGGCGACGGCGAGGATCGCGGCATTGATGGCAGCCAACTCGTCGGGCCGCGCCGCCTCGCCGACAAGGAGGCTTTTCATCTCCCGGCCGAGGATGACCGCAACGGTGGCCAGGACCGCTGCGATGAGCAGGCTGGCGATGCCGTCGAAGGCGCTATTGCCGGTCAGCGTGGACAAACCGAGGCCAAGCAGAGCCAAGGTGAGGCCGACGAGGGCGGCCGAATCCTCCAGGAGGACAACCGCCAGGTCAGGGTCCTTGGTGTCGCGGATGAAGCCGGGCCACGATCCTCTCCGGGACTTGTTCGATTCCTTGACGGCCGTACGAAAACTCAGGCCCTCGAGCATCATGGCGACCAGGAGGATCACGAAGGCAACGGCGGCGTGGTCGACGGTTCCGGGGTGACGGAGCTTTGCGACGCCCTCGTACGCCGAGTACACCGTGCCGATCCCGAAAAGGGCGACTGCGACGAGGAACGCCCAGAAAAACGTTTCGGGGCCGTGCCCGAAGGGATGATTGGCGTCGGCCGGCCGGCTCGCCTTCTTGGCGCCGATGAGAAGCAACAGCTGGTTTCCGCAGTCCACGACCGAGTGGGCCGCCTCGGAGCCCATGGAACTGGACCCGGTCAGGGCGAAGCCAACGAGCTTGGAGACGGCGATGCACACATTGGCGAGCAGGGCCGCGAAGACTGCCTTGTGGCTACCTCCGTGCCCGTTTGCCGTTTCGCCGCTCTCGAGGGGCGGAGGGTCGGAGGTCATGATCCTCAGTTTGCTTCAGCCCAAGGACGGTCCGCTGAAGGCGGTCGCTTGGGCGGGAAGGCGGTGGTGCCCGGTGTTCGGCCGCGACCTGCGACCCGGCCCCTGCGCCGGCACGCGGGACGGGGCACGGGTACCTTCTACCTGATGGGCGACTCTCCGTGGGACCCTTCGGCACCAGCAACGTCCACGATTTCCCCCGGCCGCATGGCGTCGTCCGGGGACCGGCCCGGCGGGCTTCGTTCGCCATGACCGCCACGGCTTGGACCCGTGCGCACGTGAAGGCGATTGGCGACGACCCGGCGACGTACACGACGCTGATCGCCGACGCCGGACTGCCCCGGCTGCTGCCCGGCGTCGATTTCTGGGACCTGTGGCCGCTACGGGAGCCCGACGGCGAGGTAGCGACGGTGTGCGGGTCCCACGTGTGGGCCGGCCTTTCCGCCCCGGCATCGGGGCATCCGAGCGGGCGCCACGACATCGCCCGGATCCGCCTCATGGCGGCGGGACAGGACCTCGGCCCCCTGTTCCCCGAGGGTGCATCGGCGGGCAGCCGGGAGTGGGCCGGCTCGACGGTGTTCGACCCGGCCACCAATACCGTCTTGGCCTTCTACACCGCGGCCGGCCGGCGGGGCGAGCCTGTCCCGACCTTCGAGCAGCGGATCATGGGCGCATCGGCAACAGTGACATGCAGGGGTGGCCGACCGGAGATCCGCGGGTGGAACACCCACGAGGAGCTGGTCGTTGCCGACGGCGAGCGTTATCTGCGGGCGGTGCAGGCGACGGGCGAGCCGGGATTCATCAAGGCGTTCCGCGACCCCTTCTTTTTCCAGGACCCTGAGTCTCGAGAGTCCTACCTGTTGTTCACGGCGTCGCTCGCCGACGCGGCGACAGATTTCAACGGGTGCATCGGAATTGCCCGCCAGGTCGGCGACCACTGGGAACTTCTGGATCCACTCGTCACCGCCGACGGGGTCAACAACGAGCTGGAGCGAAGCCACGTCGTCGCCCACAACGGCCTGTACTACCTCCTGTTCTCGACGCAGCAGCGCACGTTCCATCCCGACATCTCGGGCCCGACCGGGCTGTACGGGTTTGTTGCGCCGACGCTTCTCGGACCCTACGAGCCTCTCAACGGTTCGGGCTTGGTGCTGCGCAACCCGGCCGCGGAGCCGTTTCAGGCCTATTCGTGGCTGGTGCTCAACGATCTGCGCACGGTCAGCTTCGTCGACTCGTTCGCCTTGCACGGCCGCCACCCCGATGACCTGGAGAACGCGGGCGCCGACGAGGTCAGGCGCCATTTCGGGGGAACGATGGCCCCGATGACTCGTTTGCGCCTTGCCGGCGCGCGGGCAGAGATCGAGACATGACCGAACCCGTGCGCTGGGGGATCCTGGGATCGGGTGGCATCGCCCAGGCGTTCGCGGCCGACCTCGCCCTCACGACTTCGGGAACTGTCGTCGCGGTCGGGTCGCGCCACCTGGATACCGCCGACTCCTTCGCCGACAGATACGGCATTCCCCATCGCCACGCCTCGTACGAGGCCCTGGTGACCGACCCCGACGTCGAGGTCGTCTACGTTGCGACCCCGCACCCGTGGCATCACGCCAACGCCTTACAGGCCATGCGCGCCGGCAAGGCGGCGCTGGTCGAGAAGGCATTCACCATGAACGCGGCCGAAGCCCGTGACCTGGTGGCGACCGCCCGAGCCCGCCGGCTGTTTCTCATGGAGGCGATGTGGACCCGTTTCCTCCCCGGCATCGTGGAGATCCGCCGCCTCATTGGCACCGGCGTGCTCGGTGACATCGTGACGGTGATTGCCGATCACGGGAAGTGGTTCCCCCGCGACGCCGGCTCACGGTTGTTCGCGCCCGACCTGGGAGGCGGCGCCCTCCTCGACCTCGGTGTCTACCCGGTGTCGTTCGCATCGATGGTCCTTGGAACGCCGAACTCGATCCTCGCCATGGTGGAGCCCGCCTTTACCGGCGTGGACGGGCAAACCTCGATGGTGTTGGGCCACCCGAGCGGCGCCCACGCCGTCGTGACTTGCACCTCGGCGGCGAACGGACCAACTCGCGCCACCATCGTGGGATCCGAGGCGCGCATCGAGATCGACCACAACTTCTACCGGCCGACCCCTTTCACGCTGGTCACGCGTGAGGGTACGGTGACGCGTTTCGACCCGCCCCACGAGGGACTCGGCCTGCACTACGAGGCTGACGAAGTCGCCCGCTGCCTGCGGGAAGGACTCCTCGAGAGCCCCTTCATGCCCCTCGACGAGAGCGTCTCGATCATGGCCACCATGGATACCGTCCTGGCGCAAGCGCGGCACTGACCCACTTCCTCCGGGCTTCTGGCCCCCGTGGGGGTGGTCAGCACCGTGCCAGGAGCGGGGTGGAGTGACCAGGGCCCCCCGGCGCCCTGTTTGGGGGGGTGGACAGTAGACCGTGTCTGGGGCGGGGTTTGTGTCCAGGGCCCTCGTGTCCTGACTGGGGGGGTGGACAGTAGACCGTGTCTGGGGCGGGGTTTGTGTCCAGGGCCCTCGTGTCCTGCCTGGGGGGGTGGACAGTAGACCGTGTCTGGGGCGGGGTTTGTGTCCAGGGCCCTCGTGTCCTGCCTGGGGGGGTGGACAGTAGACCGTGTCTGGGGCGGGGTTTGTGTCCAGGGCCCTCGTGTCCTGCCTGGGGGGGTGGACAGTAGACCGTGTCTGGGGCGGGGTTTGTGTCCAGGGCCCTCGTGTCCTGCCCTGGGGGGTGGACAGTAGACCGTGTCTGGGGCGGGGTTTGTGTCCAGGGCCCTCGTGTCCTGCCCGGGGGGGTGGACAGTAGACCGTGTCAGGGGCGGGGTTTGTGTCCAGGGCCCTCGTGTCGTCCCTAGGGGGGTGGACAGTAGACCGTGTCTGGGGCGGGGTTTGTGTCCAGGGCCCTCGTGTCCTGCCCGGGGGGGTGGACAGTAGACCGTGGCAGGGGGGGTTTGTGACCAGGGCCAGATTGCCCGCCGCCACGGTCGCTCCACGTTGGGATGGTCGATCGCCCAGGTGTGATCCGTTCCCCGGGGAGCGGACGAACGGGTTGTCAGTGTCGCGAGCGCCGCTGGCGACGGACCAAGGAGGGGCATCATGGTTCAGCGACGCCGGTTGGGGCGGGTCAGGTTGGCGCTCACGGGCGTGTTGGCGCTCGGCCTCGTCGGCTGCAGCACCGGCAGCCACACGGCAGCGTCGCTCGGCGACGGCTCCATCAAATCAATCAAAGTGGTGGCGACCGGCACTGCCGATCGGGGGCCCATCGATGCCGCCCCCGCTCCGGACGGCAGTGTCTTTTACTTCACTGCCAATGGCACCGGCGGCCCCGCGGTCATCGGCGTGCCGGGCAATGGCGGTGCCACATTTCTTCTCACCGCCGGCGCGCCGCTCGTGCACCCGGTCGGCCTCGCCGTGGCCACGAACGGCAAGAGCGTGTTTGTGGCCGACTCCGGCGCCAGCAGGATCTTCAAGGTCCCCGCAGCCGGCGGCGCGGCCACCGTGGTGGCCGGAACCGAGGGGCGCTTTCCCCGGGGCCTCGATATGACCGTCGCCGGTAGTCACGACGTCATCTCTTTCACCGGCACCGACCCCGCTGATGGCACCGCCGGCCTGTTCTCCATCCCCGCGGCCGGCGGATCGGTGACGGTCGTCGCCAAAGGGGCCCCGCTGATCTCGCCCGACGCGGTCGTGGTAGCGGGCGACGTTGCCTATGTCACCGACCGTGGCAGCGGCGACGGCGCGGTACTCAAGGTGTTTAACGGCACGGCCGTCAAGTTCGCTGGCGCCCGCCTGGGCGACCCCGGCGGAATCAGCCTCACCCGGGACAACAAGACGCTGCTCGTCAGCTCCCAGAATGCCACCACCGGCGCCGACCAGGTGCTCCTGATCGACGTCGCGACCGGCAAGTCAGGTGTCGCCAGCAAGGTGATCGGTGCGAACCACGACAGCTCCGGCGGCCTCCACCGGGCTTCCAGCAGCGCGGTCTTTGCCTGGGCCGACACCAGCCGCATGGGCACGGTCTACCGGCTCGATCCCAAGGCGTAACCCCAGGAGGTTCGACCGGCCGCCGAAGGGGAATGGTGGAGAGGCCCCAGAAGAGAGAGAAGTCCATCAATGTCCGAATCGTTGCCGGTCTGGCCCGGCCAGGCGTACCCGTTGGGTGCATCGTTCACCGGGTTGGGGACGAACTTCTCCCTGTTCTCTGAGTTGGCCGAGCGCGTCGTGCTGTGCCTGTTCGACGAGGAAGGCAACGAGACCCAACTCGATCTCCCCGAGGTGACGGCCCTGTGCTGGCACGGATACGTCGCCGACGTGTTGCCGGGCCAGCGCTACGGGTACCGGGTGTACGGGCCGTACAACCCCGACGCCGGCCAGCGGTGCCGACCCTCGAAGCTGCTCCTCGATCCCTACGCCAAAGCGGTCGACGGTGAGGTCGACTGGGACGAGTCGCTCTTCGAGTACCGCTTCGCCAACCCCGACGACCTTTCCAACGACGACGACAGCGCCGCCCACATGCCCAAGGCGGTGGTCATCAATCCGTACTTCGAGTGGGACTTCGACCGCCATCCGCGCACGCCCTGGCACGAGACGGTGCTCTACGAGGTGCACGTCAAGGGTTTCACGGCCACCAATGAGAGGATTCCCGAGGAACTGCGGGGTACCTACGCCGGCATGGCCCATCCTGCCTCCGTCGATTACCTGACGTCGATGGGTGTCACCGCGGTCGAGTTGCTGCCCGTCCACCAGTTCGTCCATGACTCGCATCTGGTGGAGCGCGGCCTGCGTAACTACTGGGGCTACAACTCCATCGCCTTCCTGGCTCCGCACAACGGCTACAGCATCGGGCGCCGGGTCGGCCAGCAAGTCCAGGAATTCAAGGAGATGGTCAAGTCGCTCCACGCCGCCGGTATCGAGGTCATCCTCGATGTCGTCTACAACCACACCGCGGAGGGCAATCATCTCGGACCGATCCTCTCGATGAAAGGCATCGACAACCCGGCGTATTACCGCCTGGTTGCGGACAATCCCCGCTTCTACTACGACACGACAGGGACCGGAAACAGCCTCAACGTGCGGCACCCGCACGTATTGCAGATGATCATGGACTCGTTGCGGTACTGGGTGCTCGACATGCACGTCGACGGCTTCCGGTTCGATCTGGCCGCCACGCTGGCTCGGCAATTCCATGAGGTCGACCGGCTGTCGGCTTTCTTCGACCTTATCCAGCAGGACCCGGTGATCAGCCAGGTGAAGCTGATTGCGGAACCGTGGGACATCGGCGAGGGTGGCTATCAGGTGGGCAATTTCCCGCCGTTGTGGTCGGAATGGAATGGGAAATATCGCGATACTGTGCGGGACTATTGGCGGGGTGAGGACCAGACGCTCGCCGAGCTGGCGTACCGGTTTACCGGTAGCTCCGATCTGTACGAGAAAACGGGGCGCCGTCCGTCGGCCAGCATCAATTTTCTGACCGCCCACGACGGTTTCACCCTCGCCGACTTGACGTCGTACAACGAGAAGCACAACGACGCCAACGGGGAGGGCGGCGCCGACGGGGAAAGTCACAACCGCTCATGGAATCACGGTGTCGAGGGACCGTCGGATGACATCGAGGTGCTCGAGCTGCGAGCCCGCCAGCGCCGCAACTTCCTGGCCACCCTTTTCCTTTCTCAGGGCATCCCGATGCTGCTTGGCGGCGACGAGATGGCCCGGACCCAGGGCGGCAACAACAATGCCTACTGCCAGGACAACGAGACGTCGTGGTTCGACTGGGAGCACACCGACGGCGAACTCGTCGCCTTCACCCAGCGCCTGATCAACCTGCGCCGCCGCCACCCGGTCTTCCGCCGGCGGGAGTACTTCCAGGGCCGGGCGCTGCACGGCCAGGGCGAGGATATTGCCTGGTTCGGGCCCGACGGTAGCGAGATGAGCGAGGAGGACTGGGGTTCGGGCTTCGCCAAGTCGATGGCGGTGTTCCTGAACGGCGAGGCCATCCCGAGCCCCGACAACCGGGGCGAACGGATCACCGATGACAGCTTCCTGGTGGTGTTCAACGCGCACCACGAACCCATGACCTTCACCCTTCCCCCGGAGCGCTTCGGCCCCCGCTGGATAAGGACGCTCGATACCGCCGACGTCTTGGACGAAGGCGAGCAGGTCGGCGCGGGCGGGAAGGCGATCGTGCAGGACCGGTCACTGGTGCTGTTCCGCCGGATCGGATGATCGTCTGAAGTCCGCCCGATTCAGGTCGTCGGGCCGTGTGGTCGGCGGTGCTTGCGGATGGCCGACGACGGCGACGAGTGATCGATCTCCAATTGCCCGCCGATGTGGGAAACCAGTTCCTGGGCCCGGTTCATATTGCCGGCATGAATCATGACTCGATGACCTTCTGCAATCGAAAAATGGGGCGCCCACCCGCCCCCGTCGGACTCGAACACCACGGCTGCGATGCCCGCCCGCTCGAGGTCATGGCGAATCGCGTTGGCCTCAGCGATGGACGGCACACGAGTCAGTTCAACGAGAGCGTCATCGGTACTGTTCATCTTCATCAGGATATTGAGTTCGGCACAAGACACGGGTCAGGCACCGTCAACTCTTTTTCCCAGACCTCTTATGATCCGGGTGGCTTCGGTGGCCACGATGACGGCGACCAGGAGAGCTGCCACACGATCGGCCCACCACCAGCCGAAGGCGCGATCGACGACGAGTCCGAGCAGAGCGAAAAAGGCCATTGTGGCGCCGACCACGCTGAGGACGCCGTCACCGCGGAGCGCGGCGCTGCCGAGGCGCCCGCCTACCGTGCGCTTGGCGATGCCGAGAGGCAGGAGGATCCCGATGTTGACGGCGGCCGCGGCCATGGCGACCGGTGAGCTCTCGGGGCGCGAGGCCGAGACAAGGGCGGCGAGGCCGGAGACCGCGAGGACGAGCGCGACCAGGATCAGCACCGTGGCGATCACGATGGCGGCGCGGCGCTCGGCGTCGTGGGTGCGGGTGGGGTCTTGTTGCTCGGCCCGGAAGCGCCGGACGAGCATCAGGGAACCGGCCATGTCACCGAAGACATTGAGTCCGACGCCGACGACGCTCAAGCTGTGACGGGACAGCCCGATACCGACCGACAGCACTCCGGACAGGGCACCCCAGGCCACTGAGAGATAGGACAGCCGCAGCGCCTGTTGGATCAGGGCCGGCCGGTGGCCATCGCCTGAGGTCATCCGCTGATCTTTGTCGACCTCGGTATCGTTGCGGTTCATGGCGACGCTGGACGCGGTCCGTCCTCTCGCCCTGAGCCTGCCCCGGAGCTACGAGGTATTGATCCGGGACCGGATCAAGTTCCGGGTGGGGCGGATCGTGTACCTGGCGTTCTCGCGCGACGAGGAGGTGATGGGGTTCGCGTTTCCGAAAGGTGAGCGCGACGCCCTGATCGCATCGGAGCCGGCGAAGTTTGCCATGCCGCCACTGTCCGACCAGCGATACAACTGGGTCCTCGTCCGCCTGGCCGCCGTCAGCGACGAGGAGATGACCGAGCTCGTCATCGATGCGTGGCGGATGGTCGTTCCGAAAGGTGTCGCCGCCGCCCATCTCGGGGAGTCGTAGGACTCATCGCCAATATCCCCTGAGCAGTCGTTCGGCCGAGGACCACCACAAAGCTGAGCCGAGGCGAAGACATCTAGGCGTCGTGGCCGGCGGCGGCGGCGCGGGCGGCGGGAGAGCGGGCCAGGTAGGCGAGAGCCACCTCGGTCGACGCCTTGCCCTCGGGATGGAACCCAGGACGCAGGAACGGGGGAACGGCGCCGACGAGATAGCCGGCGCTCGGCAGGCGCCCGCTCCGGCTCACCTTGAGGAAGCGCCGCACACTGGCCTTGTCCGTTGGCGCAACCGCAGGATCGTGGCGCATCAGGTACGCCGTGCCGATCATCCACAACCACACAATGATCGGGAAGACCACGATCATGGCCACGACCCGGCGAACATAACTCCCGCTCAGGTGCTGGTACAGGTCGAACGCCACCGATCGGTGCTCCACCTCCTCGGCACCGTGCCAGCGCAGGAGGTCGAGCATGGTCGGGTCAGCGGCCGCCTCGTCGAGGGCTTCGGAGGAGGTGATGGCCCACCAGCCGAGCACGCTCGTGCAGTGTTCGATCGCCGCGATGATCGCGAGCCGGGTCACCAGCCACTGGCGGCGCAGCAGCCGCATCCCCCGGTGCACGCCAAGGGGATGGTCGCCGAGCAGCCGTTCGAAGAGCCAGTCGATCTTTTCGGTGTAGGCCCGGGTGTCGAGGCCATCGGCCGCCATGTGCACGACAACGGCGGCGTGGGCCCGGGAGTGCAGCGCTTCCTGGCCCACAAAGCCCTTCACGTCGTCGCGGAGTTGACCGTCGGTGATGGTGGGCAGCGCTTCGCGGAAGACATCGCAGAACCACTTTTCGCCCGCGGGCAGCAGCAAGTGCAACACGTTGATCACGTGGGTGGTGAACGGGTCGTCGGGCACCCAGTGCGGGGGGGTTTCCTTCCAGTCGAACACCACCCGGCGGGCCTTGATCATCGGGGGCACGGCTGGAGGGCCGCCTCCACCAGGGCCGCCAGCGCAGCCCATCTTTCGCGATCGGCACCGGCGCCGCTGCCCCGCAGGCTGGCGATGTGGGCCAGTTGGTAGACAACCGCGGTCTCGAGACCAAGGGCCAGCAACGCAGGGTCCACACCATTGCGGACGGCGCCGGCCTGCTGCCCGAGCTGCAGCACGGCGGTGAGCTCGGCGCGTAGCTTCGTCAGGTTGGGGAGGGCGAGGATCCGTTCGGGCCCCATGGGCTCGGCGCCGCTCAGCACGCGGGCGACGAGCGGGTGCTCGTCGAGCGCGGCACCTAGCTGGTCGGTCAACCGCCCGAGGAGGCCGCGTATCGAACCGTCGAGGCGTCCAAACACCGTCGTGCGCACCAGGTCGATGAGTCCCGCCCCGTCGGCGTCGACCGCGGCCAGGAAGAGGGCTTCCTTGTCGGCGAAGTAACGGTACGGTGCCCCCGGCGTCACGTATACATCGCGGGCGATCGTGGACACCGACGTGCGGGCGAAGCCGTCGGTCGCGAACCGCGCGATGGCGGCCGCCACCAGCGCAGCCCGGGTTCGTTCCCCTTTTGGCACCCCATTGTCAAGAAGTGACGATTCAAGAGCCTTTTGCACAACGTCAATAGTAGCAAGCTTCCGGTGAACTCGCCCTTGACCTAGTCCTAACTGAACTGTTACAACTAGGACTATGACAGCAGACGCCCTGCCGGTGAGCTCCTTCGCCGTGCTCGGCCTGCTCTCGCAGGCGCCCGCCTCGGGCTACCAGCTGGCTCAACAAGTCGAAGGCGCCATCTCCAACTTCTGGCCGATGTCGAAGAGCAACGTCTACGGAGAGCTGATCCGCCTCGAGGAGCTCGGCTTCGTCGAGGCATCCGAGGTCAGTCAGGTCAAGCTGCCCACCAAGCGCGTGTTCCACCTCACCGCGGAAGGCAGCGAGGCTCTCGATGCTTGGCTGCGGGAACCGACCTTCCGCAAGGAGCGGCGCAAGAATTCATTGCTGGTGAAGATGCTCTTCGCCGACCGCCTGACCCCCGATCAAGTCGCCGCGCTGGTCGAGGCCGCCCGCCAGGAGGCCGAAGGAGAACGAGCCCGCCTGGCCGCCATCGTCGAGATGCTCGAACCGTTCCCGGCCGCGTATTGGGGTCGCACAACGGCGATGTTCGGCTTGCGCCACGCCGAGGCGACGTTGGCCTGGGCGGACGAGATGTCCCGGCAGTTGAACACCAAAGCCCGGGGGCAAGAGACCCCCGCCTGACCAGCGCGGCGCCCGACCGGGCGCCAGCCTCGCAAAGGAGATTTCCGTGAGGACCCTGACTGAGCGCGACACGCCCCAACGACAGGCTGGTGCCACTCTGTTCACACGGTTGGGCGCCTTCATCGTCCGCCGCCGGCGACTGGTGCTGGTAGCGACGGGCGCCTTCATCCTGGTGGCGGCGGTGCTCGGTACCGGGACCTTCGCCCGCCTGAAGTCGGGGGGGTTCCAGGACCCGGGGGCGCAATCGACCAAGGCCGAGAACATTTTGAAGAACACCTACGGCGCCGGCGACGCCAACGTCGTCGCCCTGGCCGCCGTTACCAGCGGCACCGTCGACGACCCCGCCGCCGCCGCGGCCGGCAAGGAGGTGTCGGACCGCTTGGCCGCGATCAGCGGCGTCACCCAGGTCTCGTCGTACTGGTCGCTCGGGGAGGCGCCGCCGTTGCGCAGCAAGGACGCCACCAAGGCGATCATCGTGGCCCGGGTCACGGGCAGCGATACCCAGATGACCGACACCTACAAGAAGTTGAAGGCCAGCATCGGAGGCCGGCGGGGCGTCATCGACGTCCGCTTCGGCGGCGACCTGGCGGTGAACTCGGATATCGGCACGCAGATCGGCGCCGACCTCGGCAAGGCCGAGGGCATCTCGGCGCCGGTGACGATCATCTTGCTCATCGTGGTGTTCGGCGGCCTGGTGGCAGCCGGGCTACCGCTGTTCGTGGCCATCATCGCAGTATTCGGCACGTTGCTGGCCCTCTTCGGGATCTCGCAGGTGACCGACGTGTCGATCTACTCGATCAATCTGACGACTGCTCTCGGCCTGGGCCTGGCCATCGACTACAGCCTGTTCATCGTCAACCGGTTTCGGGAGGAGCTAGCGCGAGGCCTGACGTCGGATGAAGCGGTGGTGCGGACGGTCGAGACGGCGGGCCGCACGGTGGCCTTCTCCGCCCTGACCGTGGCCGCATCGCTCTCGGCGCTCCTGGTCTTCCCGCTGTACTTCCTGCGTTCGTTCGCCTACGCCGGCAGTTCCGTCGTGGTCATCGCCGCCCTGGGCGCCGTGATCAGCCTGCCCGCCCTGCTGGCGGTGACCGGAACCCGGGTCGACGGCCTCCGGGTGTGGCGACACACGCCGAAGCCGGTAGGCGAAGGCTTCTGGCATCGCCTGGCCATGGCGGTCATGCGCCGGCCCGTTGTGTTCGGCGTGGGCGCCATCGCCCTGCTGGTCCTCCTCGGGTCGCCGTTCCTGCGGGTCAACTTCGGGCTTTCCGGCGCCGAAGCGCTGCCCAAGGGGGCACAATCCCGCGCCGTGTCGGAAACGCTCCTGCACGACTTCAACGGCGACAGCGGCAACTCCTTCGCGATTGTCGCCGACGGGATTGGCAGCCCCGGCGGCCGGGGCGCCGCCATCGGCGAATACGCGTCGCGCGTATCGGCGTTGCCGAATGTGGCGCGCGTCGACACCCTCACCGGTACCTATGAAGCGGGAAGGCTCGCCACCGCAGCGGGACCCCGCGCGGCCTCTTTTTCCCGGCCTACCGGCACCTGGTTGACCATCGTGCCGTCCGTCGACCAGGTCTCCTCGGCGGGCCAGCACCTCGTCACGCAGATCCGGGCGCTGCGGGCGCCGTTCCCCGTGGGGGTCGAGGGGCAGGGGGCCACGTTGGCCGACACCAAGTCCGCCATCTTCTCCCGGTTGCCCTACGCCTTCGGGATCATCGCGGCGGTCACCTTCGTCCTGCTGTTTCTGGTGTTCAACAGCCTTTTGGTGCCGATTAAGGCCATCGCCTTGAACCTGCTTTCGCTTACCGCCACGTTCGGGGCCATGGTGTGGATCTTCCAGGACGGGCACCTGTCGGGGCTGCTCAACTTCACCGCGACCGGCAGCCTCAACGTCACCATGCCGATCCTCATGTTCTGCATCGCCTTCGGATTGTCGATGGACTACGAGGTCTTCCTGCTCAGCCGGATCAAGGAGGAGCACGACGCCACCGGCGACAACACCCACTCCGTCGCCGTCGGCCTCGAGCGGACCGGGCGAATCGTGACCGCCGCGGCCGCCCTACTGGCGGTGACATTCCTCGCCTTCGGGACCAGCGGCATCAGCTTCATCGAGATGTTCGGGCTCGGGCTGGCATTGGCAGTGGTGATGGACGCCACCTTGATCCGCGGCATCCTGGTCCCCGCCTTCATGCGCCTGGCGGGGGAGGCCAACTGGTGGGCGCCGGCGTGGATGCACCGGATCCACGACCGCATCGGGATCTCCGAGGCGGGGCCGCCCGCCGCCACCCCGCCGGCTCCGCCCGCCCGGCCCACCGAGCCCGCTCAGCGATAGGCCGCCGCCTGGATCCCGTACAGCTCTGCGTATTGACCGCCCTTGGCCATGAGGTCCTCATGGCTGCCGACCTCTGCGACGCGGGCCCCGTCGAGGACAACGATGAGGTCGGCCATGCGCACCGTTGAGAAGCGGTGCGAGACCAGGACCGTGATGCGTCCGTCGTCGCCGTCATGGCGGGCACCGGCGGCGTAACGCTCGAAAAGGGCGTGCTCGGTCTCGGCGTCGAGAGCGGCGGTCGGCTCGTCGAGGGCCAGCAGAAGGGGTCCGTCGCGCATGAAGCCCCGGGCCAGCGCCAGTTTCTGCCACTGGCCGAAGCTCACCTCGACGCCGTCGGGCCAGCTCGGCCCCAGTTGCGTCTCGAGACCGGCGCTCAGGTGTGCGATGACGTCGTCGGCACCGGCCCGGGTCACCGCAGTGCCCACCGCCGGCCGGTCGTCGAGACGGGGCAGGTCGCCGAGGCCCACCGTCTGGCCGGCCCGCAGCTCGAAACGGAAGAAGTCCTGGTAGGCACCCGCCAGTCGCTGGCGCCATTCCTCGGCGGGCATGCGGGCCAGGTCCACGCCGTCGACCAGGATCCGCCCCGCGGTCGGCTCGTAGAACTTCGACAGCAGTTTGACCATGGTGGTCTTGCCCGCCCCGTTCTCCCCGACGATGGCGATGACCCCTCCCGCGGGCAGCGTCACGTTCACGTCGTCGAGCACCAGACGGTCGGTGCCGGGATAGGAGAAGGAGACGTGCTCGAAGGTGATGCCCTGCGTGACGCGGGCGGGCACGGAAAGATCGGCCCGGGCCTCGATGGCGGCGGCGTAATCCTCGAGCCACGCCAGGCGGCGCGACCCGTCCATCCAGATCCCCCGCAGGAATCCGATCTCGCCGACGGTGGCCCCGATGTACGACGACAGGCGCGAGCCGGCCGCGAGCACCAACAGCACGTCCTGGGGCGGCGAGTGCAGGCCGCTGGCCACGAAGACCACGCCCCCGACGTAGGCGCCGCCGAACACCGCCCACGCCGCGGTGTGCCATACCGCCGAGCGCGTCCGGGCGGCCGAGACCAGGCGGTACCACTGCTCCCAGGCGGCGCGGCGGTCGGCCGACAGGCGGGGCCCGATGCCCGTGACCCGCACCTCCTTGCCGGGCGGCGCGGTGGTGGCAGTCGTGAAAAGGTGGCGGGCGAGGCGATCGGATGGCGCGCCCTGTTCTTGCGCCGTGCGCTCCACGCCCGGGCGCCAGGTCGATGTCGCCACTGTGGGAAGGGCGAACACCGCCAGGAGGAGCAGGGCGGGGTGGACCGACATGAGCAAAGCCACGGTGACCCCGAGGCGCAGGATCCATCCACAGGTCGAAAACACCGACATGTACATGTGGTCGAGCACGAAGATCTGGTTGCGCAGGACCGAGAGGCGGTCGAGGTAGTCGGGCCGCTCCTGGTGAGCGATGGTCGTCACCGTGGCCTGCAGGGACGCCACATGGGACTCGAGGGCGATGCTGACCTTGTCGCGGAACCGCCGCTGGACGCGCGTCGACACCGTCCGCAGGAACCAGGTGGCGACCCCCGACAGGCCCATGCCGATGGCGGCCACCAGGAGAAGGCCCCGCCGGTGCTGGAGCACGCCCTCGCCGAGGAGCTTGAGCCAGACCGCGATCAGGGCGTCGGGCAGGGCGGCCAGAAGGGACAGGACGAAAGCGGCCAGGATCAGGCCGGGCTCGTGCTGGTAGCCCAGTTTGCAGAGGCGCCACATCGAGGAGAGCGCGGGGGGGAGATCGGCGTCGGTCTTCTTGCCCCTGGCGCTAGGTGAGGACATCGAACACCACCTCCTCCTCGCCGTCGACGGTGCCGCCGCTGGCAAAGCGCTGCGCCTGGAGGTCGAACATGGTCTGGTAGCGGCCCCGCTTGGCCATCAGCTCGTCGTGCGTGCCGAGCTCGACGACCCGGCCGCCTTCGAGCACGCAGATTCGGTCGGCGTGGCGCACGGTGGAGAAGCGGTGGGAGATGAGGATCGTCGTGCAGTCGCGGGTGGCGGCGAGAATGCGGTCGAAGATCTCGGCCTCGCCCCGCACGTCGAGCTGGGCGGTGGGCTCGTCGAGCAGGACCACGCCGGCGCCGAGGCGGACCGCGCACAGCGCCCGGGCCAGGGCGACGCGCTGCCATTGCCCGCCCGACAGGTCGGTGCCTCCTTCGTAGCCCTTGGCCAGGATGGTGTCGAGGCCCGCCAGGTCGCCGGCGCCCGCCGCATCGAGGGCGGCGAGGATCTCGGCGTCGGGGGCGCCGCCGGGCGCCACGTTGTCGCGCAGTGACAGCTCGAAGCGGATGAAGTCCTGGAAGACGGCGGTGATGCGGGACCGCCACTCGGCCACGTCGAACTCGCGGATGTCGATGCCGTCGGCCTCGATCGCCCCTTCCTGAGGGTCGTACAGCCGGCACAGGAGCTTGCCCAAGGTGGTCTTGCCGGCCCCGTTCTGGCCCACGATCGCGAGCGACGATCCAGCAGGGATAGTGAGGTCGAAATGCTCGAGGACCGGCTCGGTCGCCGAAGGGTAGGCGAAGGTGAGGTCGCGGAAGCGGAGTTCGGTCTTGGGCAGCTCGGCGGCCTTTCGGTCGCCAGAGACCAGGGCGCCGGCGGGAGCCATGAGGCCATCGAGGCGCAGGGCGGCGGCCACGGGGGAGGACGCGCCGTCGAGGGCCCAGTTGAGGCCCCCGAAGGCGATCAACGACGCCCCGACCGCCGCTTGGGAGTAGACCACGACCGCGCCGAGGCCCAGGTGTCCGGCGGCGGCTGCGCCGGCCAGCACCCAGAAGACGGCAATATTGGCCACCGCGACGATGAACAGACTGGTCAATACGGGGCGTTCCCTCAGGCGGGTGGCCTTGTATTGCAGCTCGTGGAGGCGGGTGCGACGATCAATGAAGCGATCGATGGTCCAGCCGGCCAGGCCGAACATCCGCAGCTCCTTGGCGGCCGGCGGATCGACGGCCAGGCGGTAGGCGTAGTCGGCGTCTCGCTGCGCGCTGCGCACCTCCTCGGTATTGCGGTCCCGCCAGACGCCGCTTTCCTTCAGCAGCCAGTGC
Source organism: uncultured Actinomycetota bacterium (assembly GCA_963851105.1). Taxonomy (GTDB): domain Bacteria; phylum Actinomycetota; class Acidimicrobiia; order Acidimicrobiales; family Palsa-688; genus DATARN01. The sequence goes on along the minus strand of CAWKNP010000010.1, from coordinate 94,864 downwards.
GTCGACAACCAGGCCCCTGCCAGCAGGATCGGCGCCCACCAGTTGAACCCGAACAGGACCGCCGCCGACGCCACGCCCGCGATCATCTCGACCAGGCCGCCGGCGATGAAGTCCATGCTCATCGACAGGGGCGGGCCGGTCATGCCGGCGTCAAATTCCCGGGCGACGGTCAGGTCGTTCGTGAGCTTGGGACTCTCGAGGTGGCCCATGCCGGGCGGGTCGAGGCAGGCGTCGGTCAGGCGGTCGTACAGCCAGGCGGCGGTGCGATCACCGAGATTGGCGCCGAGAGCAGTGTGGATGGGGCTGAGCACCTGCAGCAGTACGAAGACCACACCCATCAGGACGAGTGGGCCCGTCAGGTCGCCGTGGCGCTGGACCGCCGATACGAGGACGCCCATGGCGATGGCGAAGACGGCGGGGAGGGCGCCGCGCAGGACGAGGACGGCCCACCAACCGATGGCGAGGCGGCGGTCGGCCTTGGCCAGGACACCGAAGAACTTCCACTCTTTTCGTGCCCGCAGCTTGGCCAGCGTGGCGATCACCGCACCTACCTTTCGCCCTGTCGGCCATCAGGATCGCATATAGGTCGGACGGGAACTTCCCGCTCCGACGGTTGCTCTTGGGCGAGCGCGCAAAACGCTGTGTACACGACGGTTTCCGCGCCAACCCTCGGCGGGCGGCAACGCCGGTGGTACCGTGCCTGACACAGCAGACAAAGGATTGGTGTTCAATGCGCCTTGTCGGGATGATTGCCACGGGGTTGGCAGCAGTGGGAGTAGTTGCGGTCGCGGCGACCGCCGCGCTATCGGCCGAAGACGTCCGCCGCTACCTGCGCATCCGCAATATGTAGGGGCCTTGGCGAGGCTGAGCCGTGCGCTCAGCCCTCGAGCGCGTCCGGGGTGAGGGGGACGTCGACGGCGTGCTCTTGGAGCACCGCGAGGGGGACGATGTCGAGGGCCCGCTCGTGGGTGCAGGCCAGCACAACGAAGGCGGCGGCGCCGTCGCGGTGCGCTCGTAGCCAGTTGACCGCGGTGACACACCAGCGGTCGCCGGGAACGAGGCCCGGGAAACGGTATTGCGGCATGGGGGTGCTGAGGTCGTTGCCGATGCTGCGTTGATGGGCAAGGAACTCGCTCGTCACGACCGCGCAGATGGTGTGGCTTCCGGTGTCCTCCGGGCCCGTCGAGCAGCACCCGTCTCGATAGAAGCCGGTGACGGGGTCCGTCCCACATGATTCGAGGGGGCCGCCGAGAACATTGCGATCGGGCATGTCCCAATCTACCTTCGGGCGGAAATGGCTAGCCTGGGTGGGGCCGGGCTCGGCTACTCGCCGGTCCCGGTAGTGGGGTCGGGTTCAAACCCAGCCTGACCCTGCGCTTGGCGGGTCTGCGCTCGGGCGCCTGAGCCCTCGAAGGAGCTGAGCGTCGCCTAGAGCCAGTCCTGGCGTTTGAACAAGAAGTACAGGCTGACGCACGCCCCGATGAGCAGGGTCGTCGCCACGAGAAACCCCCACGTCTTGCCGAAGCCGGGAAACGGGACGTTCATGCCGTAGAACCCGGTGATGAGCGCGGGCACCGCGATGATGGCGGCCCAGCTGCTGACCTTTTTGACGATCTGGTTCTGGCGGTAGTCCCGCAGCGTCAGGTTGGTCTCGACGATGGTGCTGACGAGGTCGCGGAGCGACTCCGAGGATTCGCTCACCCGCAGGATGTGGTCGTAGACGTCCTGGAAGTAGGGATACAGCTCCTCGGAGACGAAGGCGTGCTCGCGCCGCATCAGGCTGGTGACCGCCTCCCGGGTAGGGATGACGAGACGATGGAAGCGCACCATCGCCCGGCGCATGTCAAACCAGTGCTTCTGGCGTGAGGGGTCGAGTGGCCGCTCGGCAAAGATCCCTTCGCTGACTTCCTCGTAGTAGTCGTCGAGTCGCTCCACGGCGTCGAAGTAGCCGTCGACCACCACGTCGAGAAGCCCGTAGAGCAGGAATCCGACGCCGAAGATGGCGAGGTCAGGGGAGCGGTCCCAGCGCTCTACTACCGGTTCCATGGGGAATCCCTCATCCTTGCGGACGGTGATCAGCCAGCGTTCGTTGACGAACGCATCGATCTCGGTCTCTACCAGGCTGCCGCCGTCGGTATCGACCCGGACGGCGTGGCACGACAGGAAGAGGTGGGTCGGGTAACGATCGACCTTGGGGCGCTGGTGTTCGCCGAGGGCATCTTCTACCGCCAGCTCGTGGAGGCCGAGCTCGCCGGCCAGCTCCTTGAGCTGTTCCCGGGTTGGGGCGCAGAAATCGATCCATACGATGGTGTCCGCCTCGTCGAGGTACTCCGAGACCGCGGCGACGTCGAAGCCCTCGGCGTCGACTACGCCCTTGCGGTACACCCTGCTCAAGACGTTGGGAGCACTGTCTCCCATCTGGTGACTGACTACCCCCTACGACCGCTGCAGGCGCAACCGGCTCGGAAAGTCAGCGTAGCGGTGGGTGTCGCCAAAACCTCCTGTTAGGCGTGTTGGGCGGCGAGAGCGGCGCCGGCTTGGTCGGCGAGGGCGACGGCGGCGATCGGCGTCGGCGTTGAGCGGTACGTCCGGCTCGCCGAGAAGCACGTAACGATCCAGAGGACGCCCCTGGTGCTCGACGGAGAGGCTGACCTCCTTCACGGACAACAAGACATTCGTCGTGACGGCGACGGCGTCCCAGCGGGAGAGTCGATCGCGAACGGTCGCCTCGGCGCAGCTACCGACCAAAGTGGCTGGAACTCAGAAGCGGGGTCGCTTGACCTCCTCGGCCGACGGCTCATGGCCACGGCCGTCGCCGTCGATCACGTACCTGGCCGGCAGTTCACCGCCCCCGTGGAGCTGAGCCAGGGTCAACAGGGCGGCGGGGTACCCGTCAGGCGTGGTCCGGGCGCTGATGACCGGTCCATCGGCGACGGCCATGTAGGGAGTCCCGTTCTTCGAGAGGAATCCGCCGTCGGGGCCGGTGTACTGCTTGATCATCTGCTCCAGGGTGAAAACCGCGGCCCCGTAGTTCGGGCTGTACTCGCCTTCGGCCACCACGTCGGCGGTGAAATCGGTGTAGTCGTCCTGCTCGGAATGACCCGTCACCAGACGGCCCCAGACGAGGGGGACATCGGTCTCGGGATCAGTGGCCTGGATGAGTACGGAGACCCCGTAGCAGATGGCCGCGACCGGGCGTCCGAGCGCGATCATCAGCTGGATGACGGGGCGGACCGATGTGTTGCCGCCGAGGTCCATGTAGGCGCCGGCTCCGCCGACGATGACAACGGCGGCGTATTCGGTGGCCTCACGCAGGCCAGCACCCAGCTTCTCACGGAAGGGCTCCCGGGATGCCTCCTCGTCATGGGGCCGGGGCGTCGACGGCAGCCATTCGCCGAGGTTGCGGGGCTCGTTCAAACGCTGCCCGTCGTCGCTGGTGCGATCGTTGTACAGCTCGCCCAGCGTCGCTTCCGCGACGGATACCTGGGCGGCACCCCAGGCTTGGTCCTTGAAGGTCGTGTCCAGGCTGACCGGGTACACGAATGGTCGCTGGCCCCGGGGGGTCACGAAATCCACCTGGTAGCCGGCGGCGCGCAACACCCGATCTGGCAGGGTGAGCTCCGAGGCCCAGTATCCGTGTTCGGGGACGACGACCAAGATTTTGCCGGGTTCGTCCGGTATGTCCACCTTTACCCCGGTGAACCGCTCGATCTCGCTGATAACGAATGCCTTGTCGAATGTTCCGTCGACCATCCGCTGCGCCACCTCCCCCACCGGAGAGCTCTCGGCGAATTCCATCTTGGGGAACACAACTGCCCTTGCGTGGCTGTCGGCGATCCTCTCGGCCACTTCCGCCGGGGGTGCCTGAGCCTTCGATGCCTCTACCATCACATCCTCCTCGGAGATATCCGGAGCGAATCTATAAGCCGGCGCCGCCCTGGCAAGGTCTCCTTGTCCACGGGTGGTGGGATCGGGTCTCTCCTCTCACTGTCGACCCGACCAAGCCGAGCACCCCCGTGTCCTCAAACCAGAAGCGGGTCGGCGACCACCTCGACCAACGCCGGCCCATCGTAGGCCAGAGCGGCCCCCAGGGCGTCGGCCAGCTGATCGGAGGCCGCCACCCGGAAGCCGGCGGCGCCGCACAAGGTGGCGAAGGCGGCGAAATCCGGATTTTGCAGGCCCGTCTGCCAAACCTGCCACTCCCCGGCGCGCTGCCTTGCGGTACACCCTGCTCAAGACGTTGGGAGCACTGTCTCCCATCTGGTGACTGACTACCCCCTACGACCGCTGCAGGCGCAACCGGCTCGGAAAGTCAGCGTAGCGGTGGGTGTCGCCAAAACCTCCCGTTACGCGTGCTGGGCGGCAAGAGCGGCGCCGGCTTGGTCGGCGAGGGCGACGGCGGCGATCAGGGCGTCAGGGTTGAGCGGTACGCCCGGCTCGCCGAGAAGCACGTAACGACCCAGCGGACGCCCCTGGTGCTCGACGGAGAGGCTGACTTCCTTGACGGGCAAGCCCATGGTCTGGAAGCCCCAGCGCAACGCTCCCCAGGACACGTCGCCGTCGCGTTCGATGAACGGGCCCGGGTGCTCGGCGTACGCCGGGCTGTAGTGGCACTCCTTTAGGGCGAGGAGGTCCGCCAGCTCATTGGCGACGGCGAGGACGACCTGGGCGGCGGGTTCGCCGCTCGCCACCATCTCAGCGACGGCATGGATGCGACCGAGGTCATAGCTGCTGTCGGCCGCCAGGTCGCGGTGGAGCCGGTTGCGGGTTGCGAGCTGGCCGACGACGATCCCGACCGCGAGCAGGAGGACCGTCGTCTCGATGTCCGCCGCCCGGTTGATAGCGAGCGACCCGTACGGCCGGGTGTGGAACACATCGAAGCCGACGCCGGCCGAGACGGCGGCGATTGCCGCCGACGCCCGCGTGCCGACGGCGGCGGCGAGGGCGACAGTGAGGGCGAGGGCCAGCGCGATGGTGGCATTGGGCAGGCGGGCGCGCAACGGCACCATGGCAGCTGCCACCACCGCGGGCGTGATGGCGGCCGCCGAGAATGCCGCAACATGCCTTCGGCGCTGCGAGGTCATGGCGCACCGCCGGACGACCTCTCGCCCTCGACGATGAGCAGGCGGCTCATGGCTCCGCCTCTGGGGGGCTCCGCCTCTGGGGGGCTCGGCCTCTGGGGGGCTGCCATCACATCGCCGCCTTGAAGCTGAAGACCAGGGTGGCGCCCCCGCCCGGGGTGTCGTCGACACTGATCTCGCCGCTCAGGGCGTCCACGAACCCCCGGGCCACGGCGAGGCCGAGGCCCACTCCCGGGGTGGTGTTCTGGTCGCCCAGCCGTTGGAAGGGCAGGAAAACCTGTTCCCGCTGGTCCGAGCCGATGCCGGGCCCGCGGTCGATGACGCGCAGCTCGACGATGCCGCTGAACGCTGACGCGTGGAGGCGGACCGGCGTAGCCGGGGCCGACCACGCGATGGCGTTTTCGATGACGTTGGCAACGGCCCGCTCGAGCAGGGCGGCGTCGGTGTTGATACGGGGCAGGTTGTCGGGGACCTCGTTGACGACTCTGGCGGCACGTTCGCCCAGGCTGGTCAGCGCCTGGGCCACGACTTCGTCGAGTCCGACGTCGCAGCAGGTCAGCTCGAACGCTCCGCTTTGCAGGCGGCTCATGTCGAGCAGGTTGCCGATGAGCTGGTTGAGCCGGTCGGTCTCGCCGTCGATCGTCCTCAACAGCTCGCGGGTGGCCGCAGGCGCCAGTTCGATGTCGTCGGCGAGAAGGGTCGTCGCCGAGGCTTTGATCGAGGCCAGCGGGGTGCGCAGGTCATGGGAGACGGCGCGCAGGAGGGCGGTGCGCAGTTCGTTGGCCTGGGCGAGGGTCACCGCGATGCCCGCTTCGGCCTGCAGCTGGCGGCTCCGCAGGGCGACGGCCAGCTGGTCGGTGAAGGCCCGCAGGATCGCTCGGTCTCCGTCCGCGAGGTCAGGGCCGGCGATAGCCAGCACGGTGTCGTCATCGAGGAACACGGCGTCGCTGGAGCGTTCGGGATGCTCGGGTGGTGCTGCGCCGGCCGCGGCGACGCGTTGCCAGCTGTCCCTGTCGACCCGGCGCAACAGGCTGACGCCTAGAAGCCCGAACGTGGCCCGAAGCTGACCGATGACCTCCACCAGGGGGTCCTGGTCGCTGAGGAGGGCGCCGGCGAGGCGCACGAGGGTGGCCGCCTCGGCTTGCCCCCGCACCGCTTCGCGGGCCCTTCGGTCGGCGTAGCCGACGAGCCAGCTGACGGCCGCGGCCAGGGCCAGGAACACGACCAGCGCCACCAAGTTGTTGGTGTCGCCGATGGTGAAGGTGTAGATCGGGGGCGTGAAGTACCAGTTGACCAGGACGTCAGCGGCGACCGCGGCCGCCAATCCCGGCCACGTGCCCCCGGTGGCGGCCACCGCCACGATCAGCGCCAGGTAGAGCAGCAGGTCGCCAGGAAGGCTGACCTGGGGGCGGAGCACGCTCAGGCCCATGGTGAGGATCGGCAGGCCTGCGGCGGCCGCCGCCCAGCCGAGGCGCTGGCGGCGGCGCGACACGCCCATGAGCGCTCGGGCGCGGGTTGACGGGAGCCGGGGCCCCGATACCGGCGAAGAACGGGTGGAGATGACGTGGACGTCGATATCGCCGGCCTGACGGATCAGATTGTTGACGACCGACGACCGGGTCAGGTGGGCCCATCGGGAACGTTGGCTGTGCCCGAGGACGAGCTGGGTGGCGTGCTCGGCGCGAGCCAGGCTGAGTAATCCCGCGGTCGGGTCGTTGGCCACGACTTCCCGATAGTGACCGCCCAGCTCAAGGAGCAGCTCACGATGGCGGTCGAGCAGCTCCGAGGGTGTTCCGGCGAGACCGTCGTCGGCGCGGACGTGAACACCGAGGAGCTCGCCCTTGGCTCGCTGCGCCATCCGGGACGCTCGCCGGATCAGAGCCTCACCCCCGGGGGCACCGGTCATGGCGACCATGACCCGCTCACGGGTCTCCCACGGCTGGGTGATGCCGTGGTCGGCCATGTACTGCTGGAGGGAGTCCTCGACGCGATCGGCCACCCACAGCAGGGCCAGCTCCCGCAGAGCCGCCAGGTTGCCGGGACGGAAGTAGTTGCCCAGGGCGGCGTCGATCTTGTCGGCCGAGTAGATGTTGCCGTGGGCCATGCGCCGGCGCAGCGCCTCGGGGCTCATGTCGACCAGTTCGATCTGGTCGGCGGCACGGACGATGGCATCGGGAACCGTCTCGCCCTGCGCGATCCCGGTGATGCGCTCCACGACGTCGTTTACCGACTCCAGGTGCTGGACGTTGAGCGTGGAGATGACGTCGATCCCGGCGTCGAGGAGCTCGGTGACATCCTCCCAGCGCTTTTCGTGCCGGGAGCCGGGGATGTTGGTGTGGGCCAGCTCGTCGACGAGGGCGACCGCGGGCTGGCGGGCCACGATGGCGGCGACGTCCATCTCCTCGAACACCGTGTCCCGGTAGCTCAGGGTCTGGCGGGGGATGATCTCGAGATCGGCGAGCTGTTCGGCCGTGTGGGTCCGGCCGTGGGTTTCCACGAACCCCACGACGACATCGGTACCCCGGCCGGCGCGCCGGCGGCCCTCGCAGAGCATGGCGAAGGTCTTTCCCACGCCCGGCGCGGCGCCAAGGTAGACCCGAAGGGAGCCCCTGCTCACCATGCGGCTGCTAACCCGACGCCAGGAGCCGGTCGAGGGCCAGGTTGAGGTCGAGCACATTTACCGTCTTTTCGCCGAGTACTCCGAAGGCCCGGCCATTGGTGTGGCGGTGCACCATGGTGAGGACCGCGCCCGCGCTCAGGTGCCGGGCGGCGGCAACCCGAGGGGCCTGGTCGAGGGCGTTGGCCACTGAGATGTCGGGGTCGAGGCCCGAGCCGGAGGCGGTGACGGCGTCGACGGGGACGGTCGCATTGGACGCCAGGCTGTTGAACTGGCGGTAGGCGATGACCCGTTCCGGCACGGTGTTGGGGTTGCAAACGTAGGTTCCGTCGGGGTTCTTTGCGTGCACCGCGTTGCCCTGGGAGTCGGTCACCGCCGCTCCCTTGGCATCGGTGGCCGGCACCGGAACGCAGTAGGGGTCGGCCGGGGTGCGATACGCGTTGGCTTGGGGGTTGTCGACGTTGTTGCCGATGAGGTTGGGGTTGCTCGGCCCGAGGTTGGAGCCGCTGCTGGCCGTCGGGTCGTAGCCCGCGCCCGCCGCCGACGGCCGGGGCTGGAAGTACTGCGGCAACGGTTTTCCATCTGCGCCGGTGAAGTTCTGGCCGATGAGCGCCGAGCCCACGACTCGGCCGCCGGCACGGACGAAGGAGCCATCGCTTTGGTGACCGAAGGCGACCCGCCCGACCCCCCACACCGCCAACGGGTAGGCGACGGAGGTGACCACGATCAGGCTGATGGTGACGAGCAGGCCGGTGAGCAGTTGGCGGCGCATGTCAGCGGATTCCCAGGGCGACGATGAGGAGGTCGATGAGTTTGATGCCCGCGAAGGGGGCCACGATGCCTCCCACGCCGTAGATGAGTAGGTTTCGCCGCAGCACCGCAGCTGCCCCCATGGGGCGGAATTTCACGCCCCGCAAGGCAATGGGGATGAGCGCCACGATGATGATGGCGTTGAAGATGACGGCGGAGAGGATCGCCGAATGGGGGTTGTCGAGCTTCATGATGTTCAAGGTCTTCAGCGGCGGGAAGACCCCTTGGAACATGGCCGGGATGATGGCGAAGTACTTGGCCACGTCGTTGGCGATGGAGAAAGTGGTCAGCGAGCCGCGGGTGATGAGCAGCTGCTTGCCGATCTCGACGATCTCCAACAACTTGGTCGGATTGGAGTCGAGGTCGACCATGTTGCCCGCCTCCTTGGCCGCCTGGGTACCGGTGTTCATGGCGACGCCGACGTCGGCCTGTGCCAGGGCGGGGGCGTCGTTGGTGCCGTCGCCGGTCATGGCGACCAGGTTCCCGCCCGCCTGTTCGGCCCGAATGCGCGCCATCTTGTCCTCGGGCGTGGCTTCGGCCAGGAAGTCGTCGACTCCCGCCTCATCGGCGATGGCCTTGGCCGTGAGCGGGTTGTCGCCGGTGATCATGATGGTCTTGATGCCCATAAGGCGCATCTGGGCGAAGCGTTCGACCATGCCGGTCTTGATGGTGTCCTTGAGGTGGATCACGCCGAGCACCTGGGGACCCTCAGCCACCACGAGTGGAGTTCCGCCGCTGGTCGCGATCCGCTCCACGATGGGCGCCAGGTCGTCCGGTGCCTGGCCGCCCTGGTCACCGACCCACCGGCGCACCGAGTCGGCGGCACCCTTGCGGATCGACCGTCCCTCCCATTCGATGCCCGACATGCGGGTCTGGGCGGTGAAGGGGACCAGTTCAGCCCCAGGCAGGTCCCGGGGCGCGAGGCTGTAACGCTCCTCGGCGAGGGCAACGATCGAACGACCCTCGGGAGTCTCGTCAGCCAGCGACGACAACAGCACGACATCGGCCAGTTCGAGCTCCCGGCAACCACCGACGGGGAGGAACTCCGCCGCCATGCGGTTGCCGTAGGTGATGGTGCCGGTCTTGTCGAGCAGCAGGGTCGACACGTCGCCGGCGGCCTCGACGGCCCGGCCCGACATGGCCAGAACGTTGCGCTGCACCAGGCGGTCCATGCCCGCGATGCCGATCGCCGACAGCAGCGCCCCGATGGTGGTGGGGATCAGGCAGACGAGGAGGGCCACCAGCACGGTGATGCTTTGCGTGGCGTTGGAGTAATGGGCGAACGGCTGCAACGTGACGACGGCCAGCAGGAAGACGATCGTGAGGCCCGCCAGGAGGATGTTGAGGGCGATCTCATTCGGGGTCTTCTGGCGGCTCGCCCCCTCGACCAGGGCGATCATGCGGTCGATGAAACTCTCGCCGGGCTTGGTCGAGATCCGTACCACGATCCCGTCGGAGAGCACCCGCGTGCCGCCGGTCACCGCCGAGCGGTCGCCCCCGGACTCGCGGATGACGGGGGCCGACTCGCCGGTGATGGCGGATTCATCGACCGCCGCGATGCCCTCCACGACGTCGCCGTCGCCGGGGATGAGCTCGCCGGGGCCGACGATGCACAGATCGCCGATCTGCAGCCCGGTCGACGCCACCTCGACCACGGTCCCGTCGGCCTGGCGCACGTGGGCCAGCGTTTCCGAACGGGTCTTGCGCAGCGTGTCCGCCTGCGCCTTACCCCGACCTTCGGCGATCGCTTCGGCGAAGTTGGCGAACAGCACCGTGAACCACAGCCAAACCGCCACTAGCGCGGTGAACACTGTGTCCGATGCCGCCGCGTGGGGCAGATCACGGAAAAACAGCACCGTGGTCCACACGCCGCCGACGAACACGACGAACATCACCGGATTGCGGGCCTGCAGCCGAGGATCGAGCTTGACAAGGCTGTCGCGCAAGGCACGCCGGACGATCGCCGGCTCGAAGAGCGAGACCGGGGCCTTCGTTCGCACAGTTGGCGGCCGGGACTCGGGTGGCGGCGCCAGAATGGCGCCGAAGTCGGCGGGCATCGCTTCGGGCGAGACCGCGCCGGCGGCAGGGCTGGGGTTTGCGGTAGGCAAGGGCTCGTTCCTTAGAAGTGACCGACGAGGTGCTCGACGACAGGAGCCAGGGCGACGACAGGGAAGTAGGTCAGCCCGACGACGATGATCACGACGCCGCCGAGCAGGCCCCCGAACAGCGCGGTCCCGGTCGGAAATGTCCCGGCCGTGGCCGGCACGACCTTTTTACGGCCGAGCGACCCGGCGATGGCGAGAACGATGATCATGGGCAGCAGGCGTCCGGCCAGCATCACGATCCCGAGGGTGGTGTCGTACCATTGCGTGTTGGCCGACAGGCCGGCGAAGGCCGATCCGTTGTTGTTGAACGCCGAGGTATAGGCGTACACGACCTCGCTCAGCCCGTGGGGTCCGGTGTTCAGCTGCGAGTTGAGCGCCGTGTGGACGAGCACCGCCGCGGCCGCGAAGCCGAGGATGAAAATGGCCGGTAACAACAGGTACAACACAACCAGCTTCATTTCTGGGCCCTGGATCTTCTTCCCCAGATATTCCGGTGTCCGCCCGACCATCAATCCCGCGATGAAGACGGCCAGCAGGGCGAAGATGAGCATGCCGAACAACCCGGAACCGGTACCGCCGGGGCTGACCTCGCCGTACATCATGTTGACCAACGTCGTCCCGCCGCCGAGAGGCGTCAGGCTGTCGTGCATGCAATTGACGGCCCCGTCGGAGGTGCTGGTGGTCGCGGCCGCGTAATAGCCGCAGCTGACCGGGCCGAACCGGGTCTCCTTGCCCTCCATATTCCCGCCGGCCTGGAGCGCCGTCACCTGCTGATTGGCGCCACCCACGGTCAGCTTCGGGCTGCCACGCGCTTCGAGCGGGGTGACGATCAAGGTCATCCCCAGCCATAGGACAAACATCGTGGCGAACACCACCCAACCTTGCTTCTGGTCCCGGACCATTTTCCCGAACGTGAATGTCAGGGCGAAGGGAATGGCGAGGATCAGCCACAGCTGCAGCATGTTGGTAATCGAATTGGGGTTCTCGAACGGGTGGGCCGAATTGGCCCCGAAGAACCCGCCCCCGTTCTGGCCGCCCTCCTTGATTGCTTCCTGGCTGGCCACCGGGCCGCCGGGAATCGTCTGGGTCTGACCGGCCACGGTGGTCACCGCCCGCGACGAGTGGAAATTGTCGATCACGCCCTGGCTCATGAACACGATGGCGGCCACGAATGCCAGCGGGACCAATACCCGCACGCACATGCGAACGAGATCCACCCAGAAGTTCCCGAGGGTCTTGGATTGGCGCCGGGCCAGACCGCGGATAAATGCCACCGCCACCGCCGCGCCGGCGGCCGCAGACACAAAGTTGTGGAAAGCCAGGCCGGTCATCTGCGTGAGGTAGCTCATCACACCGTCGCCGTACGCCTGCCAGTTGGTATTGGTCAAAAAGCTGACCGATGTGTTGAACGAGAGTTTCGGGCTGATCGATTTGAGGCCGTCGGGATTGAGGAGCATGTGGCCCTGGAGCCGCAGCTGGACATAGAGGACGAGCACCGACACCAAGCTGAACGCGAGGAGCGAGAGGGCGTACGTACTCCACCGTTGCTCGCTTTCGGGGTCGATGCGGCACAAGCGGAAGATCGGCTGCTCGATCGCCGAAAAAATGTGGTCCCCGGCCGGCCGTCCCAACGATGGGTCGAAAATCCTGGCCAGGTAGCGACCCAGCAGCGGTGTCGACACCGCCAAGGCCGCGATTAGAACGGCCAGTTCGATCCATCCTGCCGCCGTCACCTACAACTTCTCCGGCGCCATGAGGGCGAACAGCAAATAGGCGAAGAGGAGGACCGCGATGACGAGCCCGACAACATCGTCGCCGCTCATGCCGCCACCTTCGGAGCGTCGGCGCCGGCGGTATCGGTACCGGCTTTGGGCTCGGCGATCGTATCTTCGTCGGCACCGATGATTCGCTCACAGGCCCGGACGAACAGTGCCGCCAAGGCAAAGAAAGCCAGGAGTATCCCTACGAAAACGAGATCGTTCATTGCGCTCCTCGTGCCAGGAAACAGGTCCTGGCACCGGTGTAGCGCCGCGTTGTCGGTTCGTCTACGCGTCTTTCCGTGATCTCTACGCCGAGGGGGTCAAGTTTTCCGCGTTCTTGACGCGGCCATGCCGACCTGTTTACGCGTCGGTGGCAACTGCCGTGTGGTCAGCCCCCAGCCGGTGCGAAACGCCCGCCGCCGAATCCCGCGCCACCGCCGAAACCCGCGCCGCCCCCGAAGCCGGTACCGCCGGTCACCCCGATGCGGCCCAGACCGCCGGTCGCGGGCGTGTTGGCGGTCGGCAGGGCGGCGTTCATGTCGGCGAGGACCACCACCTGGCCGGTCTGGAGGCCGCCGGTGATCTCCGTCCGCTCATCGCCGATGGCGCCGATTTGGACGGCGGTGGTGGCGACCACGCCCTTGCTGATGGTGTTCACGAAATGGAAGCCGGCCACAGAGTGGACCGCCGAGGTGGGCACGGTCAGCGCCTGGGTGGCGACGCCGGTTTCGAGGGTCACGGTGGCCGAGGCACCATTTCCGAGCCCCGCCGGTGATCCGCTGAAGCCGACCACGACGGGATAGGTGGTCGACGTGCCGCTGGTGGCCGGGGCCACGCCGATCCACACCACCTTCCCGGCGAGGCCCTGACTGGTGCCGTCGGGAACGACAGTGGCGGCGTCGCCCAGTTTCACGTCGGCGATGTTGGCGACCGCCACGTTGGTGGCGAGCTCGAAACCCCCTTGCCCGGCGATGACGACCGACGCGCTCGCCGACTGGGCGGCGACCTGCTTGCCCGCAGCCAGGCCGAGGGCCACCACGGTCCCGTTGATCGGGCTGACGATCGTGGCCTGGGCCAGGTTCTGAATGGCGGCGTTCACGTCGGCTTGGGCGGCGTCGACCGCGGCCTGGTCGGCCACCAGTTGGGCTGCGGTCGGTACGCCGCCCGAGGAACCGCTGCCCTGGCCGGCGCTGGCCCCGCTGCCTCCGGCGCTGCTTGGCACCGACGAAGCGGCGGCGCGGGTCCCCGACGACGCCGACGACGACGATGCCGACGACTGCTGGGCCAGCGCCGACGATGAGGCTGACGCCTGGGCGTTCTGGGCGTCGGCCGCGTTCTGCTGGTCGCGCAAGGCGGCCTGCTCGGCGACGAGGCAGGCCGCAGTGGGCGAAGCGCCGGCCACCGTGGGCGACGTGGTGGTGGACCTCGGGGTCGCCGCGGTCGGCGTCGCCGAGCTGACGACGGCGTGGCTCGCCGTCGGATCGCAGACCGCGATGGCGTTCTGCACCGAGGCGTTGGCCTGGGCGAGGGCGGCCGCGGCCGACGAGGTCTGGGACCCCGCGGAGGTGGCGGCCGACCGAGGGGCCGTGGTCGCGCTCGTCGTCGGCGTCGCCGCAGTCGTGGTGGCAGGGGTCGCGGCCGCAGCCAGCGCCTGCGCCAACGTGAGCTGCGCGCCCGCCAGGACGGCCTTTTTGGTGGTGACCATCGCCTGCAGCCCGGTGGCGTCCAGTGTGGCCAGCACCTGGCCGGTCGCCACCGGCTCGCCGGCGGTCACCGAGACGGTCGCCACGTTGCCCGCGATCGGGAAGCTGACCGTCGCCTGGCTGACCGGTTCGAGGGTGCCGCTCAGGTGCAGCGACTGCACCACGTTGCTGCGTGACACTGTCGCGGTGCGATAGGCCACCGCCTTCGCGCCCCGCAGGGCGTACGCCGTTCCACCGGCAGCCACGACCACGACGGCCGTGATGGCGGCGGCGGCGACTGTGCGGCGGCGTGACCTCCCGGAGGAGCGGCGCTGTGGCGGCGCGGCGACCGGTGGCGGCGCAGGGGGTTGGGGAAAAAGGGGCGGGGTCATGGACAGGTCACTCGCTGCGCAGGGCGTCGATCGGCGCCAGCTTGGCGGCGCGGGAGGCGGGATAGACGCCGAACACCACGCCGATGACGATGGCGATGGCGATGGCGCCCGCGGTGGCGGTCGGAGAGAGGGCGACGGGCGAGGAGATGAAGTGGGGGAGGACCTTCGACCCGATGACCCCGATGGCCGCGCCAAGGACACCGCCGGCCAGGCCGAGCACCGATGCTTCAACCAGGAACTGGCGGCGGATGACGCCCGGGCGGGCTCCGAGGGCTTTGCGCAGGCCGATCTCACGGATGCGCTCGGTCACCGAGACGAGCATGATATTCATCACGCCGATGCCGCCGACGAGCAGTGAAATGGCGGCGATGCCGGCCAGCAGAATGGTCAGGGTCTTGTCGACCGACGTGGCCGCGGTCAGCAGCGACTGCTGGGTGGTAATGGTGAAATCGGCGCTCGTCACCGCGGTGCTGTGGTGGAGCGAGAGCAGCTCGCCCTGCGCCTCCTGGTAGGCGGCGCTGAGCGAGGTGGGCGACGACGCCTCGATGTAGATGGTGTTGACCGAAGTCCGGCTGTTGCCGCCGACGAGGCGTTGCGCCATCGTCGAGTAGGGCACGACGGCGGTGTCGTCGTTGTTGCTGTTGCCGGTAGAGCCGGAGCTGGCCAGCACGCCGACCACGGTGAGAGGAAGGCCATTGACGGTGACGCTCTGGCCGACCGCGCTGCGTCCGTTGAACAACTGGTCCGCAGTGGTCGTCCCGAGGACAACGACGGCGGCGGCGTTGTCCTGCTCACTTTGGGTCAGGAATCGTCCGCTCGAGATCGTCCGGGCCCGCACTTCCAGCCAGGCGGGCGTGGTGCCGACCATGCTGGTCGTCCAGTTGGAGCTCCCCGCCACCAGCGCAGCCGATGACGAGGTGGTCGGGGCCACCGCCGCGATATCGGGCGCTACCACCTTGGACGTGAGGGCCACCGCGTCGGCGGTGGTCAGGGTGGATGCGGACCCGAAGCCGCCCCGGATTCCCGAGGTGGTGGTGGAACTGCCCGGCGAGACGATGAGCAGGTTGGTACCCAACGCATTGATCTGCGCCTTGACCTTCTGCTGGGCTCCCTCGCCGAGCCCGACGGTCAAGATGACCGCGGCGATGCCGATCAGGATCCCGAGCATCGTGAGCCCCGAACGCAGCCGGTGGGTGCGGATGGCGTCGAGACCCGTCCTGAAGGTATCCAGCCAGGTCATGGCATCACCGATGCCGTCACGCCGGTGTCGACTTGGCCGTCGAGGATGTGCACGGTACGGCTGGCGGCGTCGGCGACGGCCCGCTCATGGGTGATCAGGACGATCGTCCGGCCGCTGTCGTGCAGATCGCGAAGCAACCCTAGGACATCGGCGGTGGAGGTTGAATCCAGGTTGCCGGTTGGCTCGTCGGCCAGGATCAGGGCGGGCTCGGTGACGAGGGCCCGGGCGATGGCGACACGTTGCTGCTGGCCGCCGGAGAGTTCGCCGGGGCGGTGCTCGACTCGATCGGCCAAACCGACCTGCTCCAGGGCGGCCATCGCCATGGCCTTGCGATCGGTGCGCCGGTATCCGGCGTAGGCGAGGGGAAGCTCGACGTTGCGCCACGCAGACATCGAGGCCAACAGGTTGAACTGCTGGAAGACGAAACCGATCCGCTGATTGCGCACGTCGGCCAGCTCGTTTTCCGTCATGGCGCTGATGTCCTCGCCCGCCAGGTGGTAGGTGCCCGAAGTCGGCACGTCGAGGCAGCCGATGATGTGCATGAGGGTCGACTTACCAGAACCGGAAGGGCCGACGATGGCGACGTATTCGCCCTGGTCGATATGAACCGTGACCTCCGTCAGGGCCGCGACCTCGAGGGATCCGGACCGGTAGACCTTGCTGACAGAATCCAATTTGATGACCGGCTCGTGCCCGGAAGCCCCGGCCGCGGCCGGCAACTCGAACTCCGGGAACGCCATCAACCGCCTCCCCCGGCGCCGGCGCCGCCGGTGCCCTTGAAGCCGCCGGCCGGGAAGTTCCCTCCTCCGCCGAAGCCGCCGGTATTGCCGGCCCCGGTGCGCCCGGTGCCGCCCGAGGTGGCGGTGGCGGCCGGAAGGGTGATGACGACCTGGTCACCAGGGCTGAGGCCGGTCAAAACCTGCGTCATCCCGCCCGACGCCACTCCGGTCGTGATGACCTGGGTGCTCTTGGCGCCGTTGTTCGTCACCGTCACCGTCGATTGGCCGCCCGATTGGTTGATGGCGGCCGTCGGGACTTCGACCACGTTGGCCAGTTGGTTGTAGGTGATGGCGACCTGCACGGTGGCGCCGGAGTAGAAACCGGCGGGGGTACCGGCGACGGTGACGACCACCGGGAACGACGACACCCCCGACGACGCACTGGCGACCTGGCCGACCGAGGTGACCGTTCCCGTCGCGGTGACCGCGGTCCGTGCGGCGGCGGGGGCGGTGCTGGCCGAAGGGTCGGGAACCGTCGTCGTGGTGGCGTTCGCCCGGACGCGGCCGCCGATGGCGCCGGTCGCGGTCGACGGTGTCACCGTCGCCGCCTGGCCGACGGCAAGCCGGCTGATCTGGGTGTCGTCGACGCTCAGGTTCACGACAAAGGATCCGGTGCTGATGACTTCTACCTCAGGAGCGGAGCTGCTCGACGACGAGGACGCCGACGCCCCGGTGGCCGAAGACGGCGAGGCACCGGTACGTCCGGAGTTGGAACCGGTCCCCGTCAAACCCACCGACCCATTGCCGCTGCTGCCCAACTGCTCACCGACGGTCAGGTTGACCACCGAGATCGTGCCCGCAATGGGAGCGACCAGCGATGCGCCGGCCAGTGACGCCTGGGCGGTCGCCAGGGAACCATTGGCGGCATCAAGGTTGGCCTGGTCGGCCGCCAGCTGCGCGGCAGTGGCGGCCGCCGTCGTGTCGGAGCTCAACTTGGCCTGGTTCGAGGCGACCGAGGCCTGCGCTTGGGCGACCTGGCTCTGCAGGGCGGCGGAGTCGATGGTGGCCAAGACCGCGCCCGAGGCGACAGTTTGCCCGGCCTTCACGTTGACCGTGGTCACCTTGCCGGACACTGCGAAGGACAGATCCTCGGTGTCGGCGGGCGCGAGCGTCCCCGACGTGGCCACGGTCTGACGGATGGTTCCCGTCGTCACCGTCACGATGCGCTCGAGGGACGTGGGGGTCGCGGTCGTGCGGTGCGCCGAGCGGTAACCGAAGTAGATCGCGCCGCCGACCAGCACCAAGACGACGGCGACGACGACCACGGGCCGCTTCGCCTGGCGGGCAAGGGCGGCCGGTAGGCCTCGGGAGGCGCCGGGCGCGCCGCCCACGGCGACGCTATCCATTGCCGGTACCGGTGCCCGTCCCCGGGGCGGGGCCCGTACCGTTGGGCCGGCCGAAGCCGGTCAGCCCGTCGGCGATGGAAACGGCCGCCACCGTGGTACCCGTCGTTGCGCCCCGCACAACGACCGTGTCACCGACGGCGACGTCCTTCAGCGTCGCCGAGCGAGCCAGGAGCACGGTGGTCGAAGCGTTCGTCGTCACCGCAACGCTGGTGCCATTGGCCTCAGCGACGGTCACGGACGTGGGGGTGACTGAGGTGACCGTGCCCCGGACGAAGTTTCCCCCGCCGCCGGGCCCGGCGCCCGCCGGGCGCGTCGAGTTGGTCGTGCCTCCCGTGGTACCACCGGTCGCGTTCTGTGATTGGCGCCCACCTCCCAATCCGCCCCCCAGCCCGCCGCCGAAACCGGCCAAGGGCTGACTGCCAGTATCGGTGATCCGCCCCGCAGTAAGGGCAGGCGCAGTGCCCGACGCCGTAAGGGTCACGTTGTCGCCCGTCTTGATATCGCCCAGTGCCCCGGCGGATGACTTGGTCACCGTCGTCGCCCCCGACGTGGTGACGGTGAGAGTCGCGCCGTTCTGATCGGTCACGGTGAAGCTGTCGGCGCTGACGGACTTCACGGTTCCGAAGGTGCCGCCTCCGAATCCGCGCCGGGTACCGGCCGCTCCCGTGCCGTTGCCGTTGGCGGTGGTGGTCCCTGTGGTCGACGACGCCTTCGTCGCGCCATGCGAGGCGAGCGCCTGGGTGCCGAAGAACGCGCCGAGGCACACCACGACCACGGCCGCGATGCCTGCGATCAAACGACCCCGGCCACTGCGGCTTGCGCCTGCGGGGGCCACTGCGGGGCCCGAGGGCGGTCCTTCAGGCGGCAGCCCGAAGGCGGTCGCCGCCGGTGCCGACGGTGGACCGGGCGGCGGTCCGGTCGCTTCAACAGGGGAGAGCGGATAAGGCGGATCGGTCACGAGTACTCCTAGAGCCAGCCAACGGCGTCAACGGGGCCGCCATCTCGGCGCCATCCCAATGTCGCGTCGCGGCATGAGAACCAACTGCGAGCAACCTAGGAGAATCCTGGGAACCCTATGAGGACCGTCGGGCACCCCCCTTTTTGCGAGGTGGCTCCGAGGTAACACCCAGCCGCCTCCAAGGCCGGGCGTCGATCATGACCACGTGGAGGACCGTGCCGCGCGCGTCCTGGTCGTCGATGACGAGGACAACATCGCCTTCCTGGTGCGCTCCGCCCTCGTGGCTGACGGCCACGAGAGCGACACCGCGGGATCGGGGGCCCAGGCCGTGGAGCGGGTGAAGGTGTTCCGCCCCGACCTGGTCATCCTCGACGTGATGCTCCCCGACATCAACGGCTTCGACCTGCTCCCGCGCCTTCGCTCGGGCGCCGCCCCGATGCCTGTCATCTTCCTGACAGCCCGGGACCTGGCCGAGGATCGGGTTCGGGGCCTGACCATCGGTGGCGATGACTACGTGGTCAAACCGTTCTCCGTCGAGGAGCTCCTGGCCCGGGTCCGAATCGCGCTGCGGCACTCCGGCTTCGCCGGCCGTTCGGCCATCTTGCGCTGCGCCGACCTTGAGCTCGACGACGAGCGCCACCAGGTGCGGCGCGGCGAGCGCGAGATCCACCTTTCCCCGACGGAGTACAAGCTGCTCCGCTACCTTCTGGCCAACGCCGGGCGGGTCATGAGCAAAGCCCAGATCTTGGATCACGTCTGGGAGTACGACTTCGGCGGTGACGGCTCGGCGGTCGAGAATTACATCAGCTACCTGCGGCGCAAGGTCGACGCCGACGGGCCCCGCCTGATCCAGACCCTGCGGGGCGTCGGCTACACCATCCGGCCGGGCACCGCCGAGCCGTGACCCTCCGGGTCCGGCTCATCGTCGCACTGGTCGCGGTCGGCGTCGCGGTCCTGGTCGCCTGCGCCATCGTGGTCACAAGCCAGCGCCAGTACCTCTTCGACCAGCTCGACCGCCAGCTCCTCGTCTCGTCGTTGCCGGCGGTGCGCCTGGCAGGCCCGCCGACCGGCCGCGGAGCGGTATCGCGGCAACCGCAGGCCGGTCTGCCGTCGGACCTGTTCGAGCTGTACCTGGCCCGCGTCGGTGTCGATGGTGTCAGCCGTCAAGTCATCGTGCCGGGACAGGCGACCAACGGCACACCATCGCTGCAGGGCCTCAACCTGGCGGGCCTGGCCAAGAACGGCACCGCGGTCTCGGTGCCGGCCGTGGGCGCCTCGGACTCCTACCGCCTCCGGGTCATCAAGCTGGTCGACGGCAACTTCATCGTGGTGGCACTGCCGCTCGGGCGCGTCAACGCATCGATCGACCGCCTGGTGGCGGTCGTCGCCATTACTTCGACCGTGGTGCTCGGTCTGCTCGTCCTACTCGGCTGGTGGGTCGTCAACCTCGGGCTGCGTCCCATCGGGGCCATGACCCGGGCCGCGGACGCCATCACCGCCGGCGACCTCGGACACCGCGTGGACCCGCCACCGGAGACAACCGAGGCGGGACGCCTGGCCCGGGCGTTCAACCTGATGCTCGACGAGCGGCAGGGTTCGGAGGAGCGGCTGCGGCGTTTCGTGGCTGACGCCAGCCACGAACTTCGGACCCCGCTGACATCGATCAGCGGCTACCTGGCGCTGTACCGGCGAGGGGACCTGTCCGATCCCGACCGCCTCGACGAGGCCATGCGCCGGGTGGGCCAGGAGGCGGGCCGGATGACCGGCCTGGTCGAGGACTTGCTGCTCCTCGCCCGCCTGGACGAGGGCCGGCCGATCGCCGATCAGCGGGTCGACCTGAGCCAGTTGCTGGCCGACGTCGTCTCCGACGCGGCCGCTGTCCACGGTGAGCGGGAGATCCGCGCCGCCGTCGACGCGGGTCTCGTCGTCCCGGGCGACGAGGCCCGGCTGCGCCAGGTCTTTGGCGCCCTGGTCACCAACGCCCTCGTCCATAACGATCCCACCGTGGCGGTCGAGGTAGCGGCTCACGGAAACGACAAAGCGTGCGTGGTCGAGGTCCACGACGGCGGGGAGGGCATGGCCCCCGAATTGGCCGCCCGCGCTTTCGAGCGGTTCGTCCGGGGGGACCCCGGGCGCAGTCGCCACCAAGGCGGCAGCGGCCTTGGCCTGGCCATCGTTCGATCGGTCGTGGAGGCCCACGGGGGCACCGTCACCCTCGTCACCGCACCGGGGCAAGGCACGACCGTTCGTGTCCTGCTTCTCGGGACCCGAGTGGCGGCCGGATCGGGCACCACCAGGATTCTTGGCACCATCTGAGGGCACCTGTCGCGCCAAATGGTGCTCAGAAACCCAAAAGGCGCCAAATCTGACTTAGCTGCCGCGCAGTCGGGCCAGTCGTGCGAAGGTGGCGGGCGGGGGAGGGGGCACCGGTGCGAGCGAGTTGGCAGTGCCCTGGCGGCGACGTCGCATCTCGAGGCGCAGGCTTTCCTCGCCTCGGCGCATGGCCCAATGGTGGTTGGCCGAGAACGCCGGCTTGAGGAGCCAGCCGAGCCTGCGCAGGAGCGGTTTGCTGGCGTGGATCCGCCAGTCGTAGGTGATCACGACCTCGGGGCCGTCCTGGTGGAAGGTCCACCGGCCCGTTCCTTCCAGGTCGCCGGTCGCGGACAGCGCGTAGCCGACGTCGCTCAGCGGCTCGGTGACCTGAAGCGTCCACCGCAACGTGTAAGGGAGCCAGCCCTTGGTGTGCAGGGCGAGCACTCGGCCGAGGCCGCCCTCGCCTCCCGCTTCCACTTGATCGACGCTCAGATAGACCGACGGCCACCAACGGGCCACGGCCGATGCATCGGTGTCGCCCAGGATGGCCTTGACCTCGTCAACGGTGCCCGCGACCCGCCACACGGTGACGAACTGATAGTCGTTTGCCATTGCCGCGGACGGTATCAGGACCGCTGGCGCCAGGCGCTGCCGCCGGTCCGCCACCGCCTGGCGGCTATCCCATGGATTTCGCGCCGTCGATGCTCTCGCGGATGATGTCGGCGTGGCCGGCGTGCTGCGAGGTCTCGGCGATGATGTGCAGCAGGGCCCTCCGCGCTGACCACCGGGCGCCTGGCTCGAACCAAGGGGCTTCGGGCAACGGATGCGAGGCGTCGAGGTCGGGCAGGGTCGCCACGAGATCATCGGTGCGCCGGGCGACATCGGTGTAGTGCTCGAGAATGCCGGCCAGGGTCTCGCCGGGCAGCATGGCGAACTTGGCCGCCCAGCGCTCGGCGGTCTCCTCCGCCGTCCATTCCTTGGCCTCGGCCAGGGCGTCGGGACCGCCCACGATGAAGTCCACCCAACCAGACTCGGCCGCCGCCACGTGCTTTATGAGGCCGCCGAGGCACAGCCGGCTAACGGTGCTGCGCAGCGCAGCTTGCTCGTCGCTGAGGCCGGTGACGGTCTTGCGCAGGAAGAAACGGTGCTGGTTCAGGGCCTGCAGTAGGTCCGAACGCTCTCCGGTGACACTGGCGATAGCGGGAACGATCGTGGGGTCGGTCGTGGTGGTCGCGGTGGTCATGGCGATTGACGCTCCTTGATTGGTTGGTTCTGATGACGGTACGGCCCATAGCGGCCACTTTCTGACCTAAATGGTGAGAAACTGGGGCTCATGGGAAACACCAGTTCGCGGATGTTGCGCCTGTTGTCGTTGCTCCAGACGCACCGCTACTGGCCCGGTTCGGAGTTGGCGGAGCGGCTGGAGATCTCGGGACGCACGCTGCGGCGCGACATCGACCAGTTACGGCAACTGGGCTACCCCGTGCAGGCCGAGCGAGGGATCGACGGCGGCTACCAGTTGGCCGCGGGAGCGGCGTTGCCGCCGCTCGTCCTCGACGACGAGGAGGCGGTGGCTCTCGTGGTGGGACTTCAGGCCGCCGCCCACAGCACTGTTGCCGGCGTCGCCGAGTACTCGGTGCGGGTCCTCGCCAAAGTGGTGCAGGTAATGCCGCCGGCGCTGCGCAAGCGATCCGACGCCCTGCGGGCAATGACCGTGCCCGCCATGTGGGGGACCAGCACGGCGACGATCGATCCCGGCGTTCTCACCGCCGTCGCCCAGGCCTGCCGTGACGCCGAGCGCCTCCGGTTCCGGTACACCGCCCGGGGCGGCGACCACACCGATCGCCATGTGGAGCCATACCGGCTCGTCTCGCTCGGCCGGCGCTGGTACCTGGTCGCCTACGACCTGGACCGCCTCGACTGGCGCACCTTCCGCCTCGACCGCCTCGACAATCCCGTGGGCACGCGGGAGCGCTGCGGGGGGCGCCAACTTCCCGGCGGGGACGCGGCCGCCTTCGTCCGCGCCGGGATCGGCAACCTCCGATCCCCCTACACCGTGGCGGCGGTCGTCCATGCCCCGGCCAGCGCGGTGCGGGGCCTTGTCGGCTCGTGGGGGAACGTCGAGGACACGGGGACGGAGAGCTGTGTCCTGCACATGACCTCCGACTCGCTGGACTGGCCGGCCATGGCGCTCGGCTCCCTGGGCGCGGCGTTCGAAGTGCGGTCGCCTCCCGAGCTGGTCGAGCAGCTCCGCGACTGGAGCGGGCGCTTCCGCGACGCCGTGGCCGAGAGCGATCGTCGCGGTGAGTAGTGGGGTGTCTGGTCCTGTCAGAGCGACCCAGAAGTCTTGCCGGCTCGTCGGCCCTGGGTTCAGGCGCCCCGGCGGACCGGTTCGATGGCGATGACATAGTCCGTGAGGCGGGCGGCGATCTCGAGCGCCATGGTGGGGCTGTCGAGGTCGGGGTCGGGCCACGTTTCCGACACACGCCGCCACGTCGCCCGGCCCAGGAACACTCCGACTTCCGCCTCGTCACCGACGTCTCGGCGCCACCGCTCCTCGGCGGCGAGCAAGCGAGCTATGACGGCGACGTTGTCGGGCCCCTGCGGGTGCTCGGAGTGAAACCCGACCTCCAGGGCTGTGACGGCCGCGTCGGCGCCATGGTCGCGGCTGATGACCTGCGCCTCGTAGTGCTCCAACGGTGGCGTCTCGTCGTCGAACCAGACCTTGATGCCGTAGCGCCGGGCCCGGTACCGCAGCTGTCCCAGCTCGCGCGGCACGAGCCCGCTCAGGGCGTCGGCGACCTCGTCGAACAGTGACAAATCCATCGATTACCAAGCATGTGGGAAAATGGGTCTTCCCGCACGCGATCTCGCTCGGGCGACGCGGGCGGTGGAACCTGATGGGCCGGGGTTGTGTCTGGTGCGTGTGACCCACTCCCTTGTCGATGCGTCCCACGCGCCTCCAAGTGCCTTTGAACAGTTCTACCGGTCGGCGTGGCCTGACCTGGTGCGGTTTGCCCATCTCCTGACGGGTTCGCGGGCTCAGGGTGAGGAGGTGGTACAGGATGCCTTCGTCGGCTACCTGCGTCACCGCGAGACCGTGGAGAACCCGTACGCCTACCTTCGACGCGCGGTGATCAACGGGGCGGCCAATGGCGGCCGGGGCGGCCGCGACCGTGAATGCTGCGTCGATTCCCTGCCGGAACTGGTAGCACTCCCGTCGGCTGACATCGACGAGACGTTGGCCCTTCTCGTCTCCCTTCCGTACCGCCAGCGCGCCGTACTCGTCCTGCGTTATTACCTCGACATGTCCGAGGCGGAGATCGCCGAAGTCCTCTCGGTCGCCCCTGGAACCGTGAAGTCCGCCCACCACCGAGCCATCTCACGCCTGCGCAAGGAGCTGTCATGACCATCGATATCGAAGATCGCCTGCGCCGTGACCTGGCCGCGGCCGTCGCCACCCCCGTCCGCCCTGCCCCGGACCTTGGCGTCCTGGAGCACCGGGCGCGCCTCGGCGGTCCTCCCATTGCTCCGGCGCGCGATGCTCCGGGGTTGGAAGCCTCCGTGGTCCCCGCCGCAATGCTGGGCGCCGCGGCGGGACACCTGGCGGGCCGCCGGCGCCTGGTGCTGGTCGCGGTCGCGGCCGCCATCATCGTCGTGGTCGGTTCCCTCGGGCTGCGCCCGTGGGACCGGACGACGACGACCGCCAGCGCGACGTCGTCGTGCCAGGATCATTTCGCGTCCGCCGCCGGTCCCGGCGTCGCCGACGGTTTGCGCTACCTGCCCGCAGCGGTGCCGGCCGGCTTTCATTCCTACGGGGCGTGGGCGACCGTCGAGCGGCCGTGCAAACCGAAGCCGGCGGCCCTCGTCCTCCTCGACAACCCCGGCGGCGTCGTACGCCGGGCCGTCACGGTCTGGGGCCCCGACGCCTCCGACACCGACTTCTTCTTCGGTGGCCAAAACCTCCAAGGGAGCCCGCAGACGACGGTCGACGTCCGGGGCGCCAAGGGCCGGCTCCAGGCCGCCGGATACGGTCCGCGTGACCAGCAGACGCTCGGGTGGACCGAGGCCGGATCAGGGGAACGTTGGATTGCCACGTCCGTCGGAATGAGCGGCGATGACCTGGTGGCACTGGCCGATGCTTTCGAGGTCGCACCGGGTGCCGTGCGCCTGCCTGCCCCCGCCGGGCAGGGCTTCCATCAGGAGGCCGCCCAGCCCGCGGCTCGAATCGGTGCCCAGGTGCAGTGGTACGTCGACTACCAGCCCAATGCCGGGCCGGCGCCCGACTCCGACATCACCATCGAGGTGCGACGCGGTGACCTGCTGGCCGGGCTGTCGACGGGCGCGCCAGCCGCTCGGGTGACCCTGACCAATGGTCACCCCGCGGTGGCGTTCTCCCAGGGAACGGTCGCTTTCCTACAGATCCAGATCGCCCCGGGGGTGACGGCGCAGCTGTCGGGGCCCATTCACGCCGACCAGCTGGGCCGGTTGGCCGCCGACCTGCAGCCGGTCGGCGCCAACGATCCCCGGATCAAAGTCCCCCCGGGCATTGGTCCCGCAGCATCGAAATAACGCCTGGGCCAGGCACGCCAAACCCTCTCGGTCGGCGGCGGTGGACGACCACCGGGAACGGGGGCCGGCCGCTCAGGCGGTCGGCTCGACGACCATTTGGACTCGCTCGGGGTAGAAGCACAGGAGACCGGCAATCCCTTCCGCCCCGGCGATCGGCGCCTCGTAGCTCCAGGCGATGCCGTCGAACACCTCGCCGTCGAGCGCCAGGGACCAGTACGACGCCTGGCCCTTGAACGGACATGTCGTCTGGAAGTTCGTGGGACGCAGCATGTCGGCCTGCACGTCCTCACGCGGCAGGTAGTAGCGCGTGGGTAGTCCCGTTTCGTCCAGCAAGACGGGCCGGTCCGACTCGGCGACCCTGGTGCCATTCACGATGACCTCGACGTGGACGCTCGAGGCAGTGACCGTGATGGTGTGACCGTGAGCCATGGGGCAGTGATAGCAGATGTTGCCGGGAGACTGGACCTACAACCTGGCGTAGGACGTCGCCGGGCCGTCAGGTCATAGCCAACGTTTCACGAGGCGGCGCAGCCGTGGCGGCTTCCTCCGGATCGTCGGGCCCTTCTGGCTGGCCGCGCAGGCGGAAAAACAGCCAGAAGGCCATTGCGAAGACCGTGAAGAAGACGAAGAGCAGCAACATCGAGAGGAGGTTGGCCCGGGGATTGCCCCCGTAACGGGTGCTTTGCGGGTGCATGATCGTCTGGACGAAGAAGAACATCCCGAGTCCGTACACCGCGAACCAAACTCCCCGGCTCCACGCCATCACCGTCTCCCCGTCCATGTACCGCATCGGGATGAGGCTGAACAGGAGCGACTGCACGCCGCAGACCCACGTCGTGGCCAGGGCCGCGTCCAGCACCAGCATGGGAAAGGACGTGTGGCCGGACATCACGGCGTCCTTCACCGGCACCCACGCCAGCCATGCCAATACCGCGAGGATGAGAGTCAGCACGGAGGCCAGCACCAGGCTCCGCCCTTCCTCGCTGCTGGTCGGTTCAACCCGGAACGAGAGGCCGGCCAGGACGCCGAAGAGATACCCCGGTTGGAAATGAGCGAGCCGCGAGAAGACCACCAGGATCACCGCAATCAGCAGCCCCAACGGGAACACCTTGAGACGACCTGACTTCTTGAACCTCCGCTCGAGATAGAAACCGCGGGCAATCTCATGCACGCCAGTGATCACGACAATGGCGACCACGAGGCCGACCACCAGGGCCGCGGACGCGGTCGTGAATCCGAAGCTGGGATCGATAAGGCCGTACAGCAAGGCTCCGATCACGGAGAACACCCCCAGCACGCCGATATCGGACAGCTTCGACATGTGACTCTCCAACCGATCGACGAAAAGCCGGATGGGCCGGGCTCGTCGGGCCAGGTCGCGATGGTGCTGCTTCAGGGTGCTGTTGAAGATCTCGGCCGGCAGTGCCACCAGAACGATGAGCAACAAGGCGAGCGTGGCGTTTTCAACCAGAAGCTTCGGGCTGAACGAGATATCGGTCGGTGACGGGATCGACCGCACCACAATCGAGCGGGCCGATTGTCCGCGACCACCGCCGAAGCCGATGCCGTGACCGCCGCCCCCTTTGGGCAGCGGCCCCTTTGCCGGTTCGACGCCGGAATTCGACAACGGTGGCGGCAACGCGATGACACCGGGGACCGACGTTGACGTTGTCGCCGTTTGAGCCGCGGTGGTAGCAGTCGATGTCGCGGACGTGGGCGCCGGCACGACAGGCGAAGGCCCGTGCCTGGTTGTGGTCGGGGCGGACGGGCTTGTGGTTGTCGTGGCAACCGTGATCGTGGTCGTCGCCAGGGTGCCGGTCGTCGTCGCCATGGACGTTGCGGGCGCAGCGACGGTGGTCGTGGTCGCAGGGAGGGTCGTGGTGGTGGGCGCGGCGGTGGTCGTGGTCGCGGGGAGGGTCGTGGTGGTTGGGGCGGCGGTGGTCGTGGTCGCGGGGAGCGTCGTGGTGGTCGGGGCGGCCGTCGTGGTGGTGGCGCCCGGCACGGTGGTCGTCGTGGCGCCGGGAAGGGTGGTCGTCGTTCCTGGCCGAGTGGTCGTCGTCGTCGCCGGGACGCCTGTGGTGGTTGTGGTTGTCGCCGGCGGGACGGTCGTGGTCGTTGTTGTGGTCGGCGGGACGGTCGTGGTCGTGGTTGTGGTTGTGGTCGGCGGGACGGTCGTGGTCGTGGTGGTCGTCGGTGGCGGTGTGGCGAAGGTGAACTTGTCGGCAGGTACCGCCGGGCTGGTTCCACCGGGACTGGTCACAACGATGTCGACGGTGCCGGTACCGGCGGGGGCGGTGGCGGTGATCTGGGTGTCGGAAACGACGGTGAAGCTGGTCGCGGCCGCGGGACCGAAGGTCACACCCGTGGCGCCCGCGAAGCCGGTGCCGGTGATCGTGACTACCGTCCCCGCCGCTCCTGAGGTGGGGCTGATGCCGCTCACCGACGGCGCGGGCGAGGGGTAGGTGAACTTGTCGGCCGCGACCGCAGCGCTGGTCCCCGACGGCCCCGTGACGGTGATGTCGACGGTCCCCGTCCCGGCGGGGGCGGTGGCGGTGATTTCGGTGTCGGAGACCACGGTGAAGCCGGTCGCGGCAGGCGCGCCAAACGAGACGCCGGTGGCGCCCGTGAAGCCGGTGCCGGTGATCGTGACCACCGTGCCCGCAGCGCCGGACGTCGGGCTTACGCCGGTGACCGACGGGGCGGGCGCGGGGTAGGTGAATCTGTCGGCGGCGACGGCCGGGCTGGTTCCTCCGGGGCTGGTGACGGTGATGTCGACGGTCCCGGTCCCGGCGGGGGCGGTGGCGGTGATCTGAGTGTCAGAGACGATCGTAAAGCTGGAGGCGGAGGTGGCGCCGAACGACACGCCGGTGGCGGCGGTGAACCCGGTGCCGGTGATGGTCACAACGGTGCCCGACGGTCCCGATATCGGGCTGATGCCTGAAACGGCCGGTGTCGGTGGCGCCGTCGTGTACATGAACCTGTCGGCGGCGACGGTTGGGCTCGTCCCGCCCGGTGTCGTCACAGCGACGTCCACCGTCGCGGAGCCGGCCGGGACGGTCGCGTCGATCCGTGTGTCAGACACGACCGAGAAACTGGCGGCCGGATTGGGTCCGAAACCCACCGCGGTGGCGCCAGTGAACCCCGTCCCGGTGATCGTCACACTGGCGGCCGCGGCCGCCGACGACGGGTTCACTCCCGACACGCTCGGGACCGGCGGGATGGGGGTGATGTAGGGGGCGGACGACGCAGGCGACTTGTCGGATGTTGTGAACACCGACAGCGTCGCCGCCGTGCTTGGCGGGTTCGTGACGCCCTGCAGCGTGACGGTGAGGTGGTCGTTGGCGTGGACCGGCTGGTTGTTGTTGAGGGTGACGGTGAGGGTGGCGTTGCCGTTGGAGAGGAGGCCGCCGCAGCCGACGTTTTGGCCGGTGGTGTCGTCGTGGACATTGTTCGTGCAGCCGTTGGTGAGGGTGGTGCCGGCGGGGGCAGCGATGGTGACGGTGCCGCCGTCGGGGCTGAGGGCGCCCGTAGACGAGACCTGGAAGCTGACCCGGTACTGGACGCCCGTGGCCGACGGAGTCAAAGTCGACGCTGCCGTTGTGACCCCACTTACTGATCGTGGGCCGGCGGTGATGGTGTAGGGGGCGGAGTTGACGGCGGCGGTGTCGGAGCTGGTGGCTATGGCCAGGGTGTAGGTGCCGGTTGCGGGGTTGGTGACTTTTCTGAGTGAGATGGTGAGGTGGTCGTTGGCGTGGACCGGCTGGTTGTTGTTGAGGGTGACGGTGAGGGTGGCGTTGCCGTTGGAGAGGAGGCCGCCGCAGCCGACGCCTTGGCCGGTGGTGTCGTCGTGGACGACGTTGTCGCAGCCGTTGGTGAGCGTGGTGCCGGCGGGGGCGGCGATGGTGACGGTGCCGCCGTCGGGGCTGAGAGCGCCGGTGGGGGAGACGTTGAAGCCGATGGTGTTGTATTCGACCGCGGTGGCGCCCGCGGCGGTGGTGTTGAGCACCGGCGCAGTGACCGCGGACACGGACTGGCTCCCGGCGGTGATGGTGTAGGGGGCGGAGTTGACGGCGGCGGTGTCGGAGCTGGTGGCTATGGCCAGGGTGTAGGTGCCGGTTGCGGGGTTGGTGACTTTTCTGAGTGAGATGGTGAGGTGGTCGTTGGCGTGGACCGGCTGGTTGTTGTTGAGGGTGACGGTGAGGGTGGCGTTGCCGTTGGAGAGGAGGCCGCCGCAGCCGACGCCTTGGCCGGTGGTGTCGTCGTGGACGACGTTGTCGCAGCCGTTGGTGAGCGTGGTGCCGGCGGGGGCGGCGATGGTGACGGTGCCGCCGTCGGGGCTGAGAGCGCCGGTGGGGGAGACGTTGAAGCCGATGGTGTTGTATTCGACCGCGGTGGCGCCCGCGGCGGTGGTGTTGAGCACCGGCGCAGTGACCGCGGACACGGACTGGCTCCCAGCGGTGATGGTGTAGGGGGCGGAGTTGACGGCGGCGGTGTCGGAGCTGGTGGCTATGGCCAGGGTGTAAGTGCCGGTTGCGGGGTTGGTGACTTTTCTGAGTGAGATGGTGAGGTGGTCGTTGGCGTGGACCGGCTGGTTGTTGTTGAGGGTGACGGTGAGGGTGGCGTTGCCGTTGGAGAGGAGGCCGCCGCAGCCGACGCCTTGGCCGGTGGTGTCGTCGTGGACGACGTTGTCGCAGCCGTTGGTGAGCGTGGTGCCGGCGGGGGCGGCGATGGTGACGGTGCCGCCGTCGGGGCTGAGAGCGCCGGTGGGGGAGACGTTGAAGCCGATGGTGTTGTATTCGACCGCGGTGGCGCCGGCGGCGGTGGTGTTGAGCACCGGCGCAGTGACCGGGGACACCGACTGGCTCCCGGCGGTGACGGTGTACGGCATCGATGCCGCCGGGGTGGTATCCGCGCTGGTTGACACCGACAGGGTGTACGTGCCGGCGGCCGGATTGGTCACCTTCTTGAGGGTGACCGTGAGGTGGTCGTTGGCGTTGACCGGCTGGTTGTTGTTGAAGTTGATGGTGAGGGTGGCGTTGCTGTTGGTGAGCAGGCCGCCACAGCCCACGTTTTGGCCGGTGGTGTCGTCGTGGACCACGTTGTCACAGCCGTTGCTCAGCACCGTGCCCGCGGGGGCGGCGACCGTGACCGAGCTGCCGGTGGCGGCCATACCACCGGTCGCGGAGACCGTGAAGCCGATGCTGGTGTACTCGACGGCCTTCGCCCCGGCTGCCGAACTCGACAGTGTGGGGGCAGTCACCGACGAGACCGAAGCGGCGCCGGCGTCGGGGGCCAGGCCATAGACGAGGAGCGCCATTGTGAGCACCATCACGGCAGCCGCGGCGCCGCCGCGGATGAACCGCTCCCGGTGGTTCCGGGTCGTCATGGGCGGGGTTCCAGGGGAACCAGGTCAAGGACGAGGCGCAATTGCCACCTTCCCGTTTTGCTGGGACGACGACAGGGTTGATGCTAGCGACCTCGTCGTCGCGTCGCATCGGGGAAATCCCTGGCTTCAGCCGGGATGGGCCGCCCTCGGGACCGTGAGCTGGCTCCGGGAGCGGACGCCGCCTTGGCGCAGATCGCGCTCAGAACTGCCACCGGGTCGCGCCGCCCGGTTCGATCGTGAGCAGCGCAGTTGCCGAGCGGGGCGTGAGGCGGTAGACGAACCATGGGGGCGGCCCGGCCGATGGCGCGCTGAACTCAGCGGTGAGTGCCGAACCGGTCTCGTCGACGCGGACGGGCCAACCGCCCGCCGCCCATCGTGCGGCCATGGCGGCCACGGTCGGGGGATCGGTGACCATGTGCGCCTCGCCATCGACGACCAGGTCGAAGTCGTGGGCGGCGACGCTCATGCTGCAGCGCGGGTCCCGGGCCAGGTTCTGTGCCTTGCGGGTCCGTTCGCCGGTCTCGAACCAGAAGGTACCGGCCACCCAGAGTGCGCCGACGCCGGTGACGTGTGGGCTCCCGTCCCGATTGATCGTTGCCAACCAACTGGTGTGCCGGTTCGGTCCTCCGGTATCGGGGGCCTGGGTCAGCCCCTGATCGAGCGTGGCCGCGATGCGGTCCCACTCGAGCAACGGCGTCTTGTACAGATCGGCGAGGTTGGTGGCTTCCACGACCAGTTGACGTTTCCCGCGACCAGAAATCATCGAAGCCGGTCACACCTCCTTCAACCGAGTAATGAGGATTGCGAGTGTCAGCGGGCGCGGGCGCGGCGCTTTCCCTCATGCATGGCCTGCACGCGGGCGACGGGGATGGCGTGTCCCTCGGCGATGAGCTCCGGGCTCAAATGCTGGGGGCCAGGCATCCCGCGGGCCCACGGATCTTCGCCGCCGAGGTGGCGCAGCGCGGTATGCACCGTGAAGTCGGCCGGCACGATGTCGTCGAGCATGTCCCAGCCCACGGGGAACGACACGGGCACGCCGGGTCGCGCCCGTGGGCTGTACGCAGCTGCCACCGTGGCACCGCCGACCCGTGTCGAGTCAACGAACACCTTGCCGCCACGGTCGGTTTTCATGAACGCCGTCGTGGCGATCTCGCGATCGAGAGCCTCGGCGCGCGCCGCGATGGCTCGGGTGGCGGCCGCTGCATCTTCCGACGATGCCTGCCCGTCGATGGGGACGAACACGTGCACACCTTTGGCCCCACTCGTCTTGACAGCGCCTTCCAGGCCGGCGCTCGCCAGCGCGCCGCGGACCAAGCGGGCCGCCCGGACCGCCATGGTGAACCCGTCCGCCTCGGGTGGCGGGTCGAGGTCGAGCACCAGATGGGTCATCCGGTCGGCCCGATCGATCCGGGTCAACGTCGGGTGGTACTCCACGGCCCGCTGGTTCGCGAACCACAGCAGCGTGCGGCGGTCGTTGCACAGCGCGTAGGACACATCCCGCTTGGAGGTCTCCGCCCACAACTGCACCGTGCGCACCCACGGCGGCGCGTACTTCGGGAGGTTCTTCTGCATGAACGCTTCCGCACCGCGGTGGACCCGGATCACCGACAGCGGCCGGTCCTCCAGCACCGGGATGATCCGGTCGCGCACCCCGTCCAGGTAGTCGACAAAGTCCCGCTTGGTTGCCTCCGCTCCCTCGAAAAGCGGCTGGTCGAGGTTGGTAAGCACCACCCCGTCGCGGGATTCGTCGCCGTCGCTCGCGCTCATAGCTAGACGCTACCGACGCGGGGTCAGTTCGTAGTGAAACGTCTGGTACCGGCGAAGTTTGTGGGCGAGGGGAACCACCCGGGGGTCGTCCCTGGGGGCCGTAGCATCGGCCGGGTGAGCCAGAGTTCGGACCAGGCGGGGCCCACCCCACTGCGACGGCTCGAATCGATCGTTCCCGTGATTCGCGGGCGCGACCCGGCAGCGCCCGACGAATTCGACACGTTTGTCGTCGAGCCGCTCGCGGGGTCGCTCGTCGCCCTGTACGCCTTCGATCATGGCGACGCGTTTCAGGTCGTCACGCTCGCCGACCTCGACGCGCTGGGCGTTGATCGGGCCGCTTTGGCCGCCGCGGCCCTCGACAACCTGATCGACCGGATGGGTTGCCTCGAGATACTCGAGCGCCCTGACGGGTGCGGCATGCTCCGTTTCGACGGCAGCCTCGAGGCGTCGGCGCTGCTGGTCACGCAACTTTGGCGCGACATCGCCGGAATTCTGGCCGACGAGGTCGTCGTCGCCGTTCCCACCTTGGACACGGTGCTGTTTTGCGCCGCCGGCGCGATGCCCAACCGGCGGGCGCTGGTCGCGGCCCGAGATCGCGCCATCGCGGTGTCAAAGCGTTCCCTCACCGCCGACCTGTTCCGCTTCGACGAAGCCGCTACCTGGCAACTCGACGACTCGTAGGAGTGTGTCTCGGCCCGCGGCATAGGTAGGGGCATGAAACACTTGACGAGGGTTTACCTGGCCGTTCCGTACAAGGAAAAGAACGACGCGAAGGCGCTCGGGGCGCAATGGGACCCGCGCCAACGATGTTGGTATGTCCCCGAAGGCAGCGAGCTCGCGCCCTTCGAGCAGTGGCTACCGAAATGGGCGCTGGACGCGGGAGACACGATTTGCCTCCCTGTCTTGCTCCTGCCCGCGGCATGCCCCGTATGCCGCCGCAGTATCACCTGTGTCGTCGGGCTGTACCTGCCGGAGGACTTGGACGTGCAACCCTCCGGGGTCGTGCACGACGTCGCCTTCCTCGCCGTCGAGGATTGTGGTGAGGTGCTGGACCTCTTGCTTGACCCATCGGTGCGGGCCCCGCTCATGATCGGGCCCCTGCTGTATCGACGGACCCGAATCCGCCCCGATGGGTATGTGGCCAACACCTGTGTCCACTGTGGTGCCACCCAGGGGGCATTTCCGCTGCACGAGGACTTGATCGGCTTCATCGGCGGTGATCCGAGTCGAATCCCATTGCTCTGGTCCGACGGCCTCGAAGTGGACTACCCCCTCGCGGCGCTGAACGATCGTGCGACAGCGCAGGCCGACCATGACCTTGCCTCGCCCGCCGCCGTTCGGTTCGATGCTGGGGGCCGGGTTTCGCAGTGACTTCTCCCGTTGGTGACCCCTTAAGGGGCACAGGGCTGGTCGTGGCCGGCACAGTCGCGGGCGCGGCCGAGCAGCGTGTCGCGCTCGCGGTGGTTTCCGGTGAGGCCGGCTGCGCGCGAGAACTCATCGTGGGCTTCTCGGTGGCGACCGACGCGATGGAGTAGGTCGGCGCGTACCGCGGGCAGCAGGTAGTTCGTCGCCAATGCCGCCACGTCGAGGAGCTGGTCGGCCAGGGCGAGACCGGCCGCGGGGCCGTAGGCCATGGCGAGCGCCACGGCCCGGTTTATCTCGACGATCGGCGACGGGGCGACGAGCGAAAGCATGTCGTAGGTCGTCGCTATGAGCATCCAGTCGGTCGCTTCGAGCGACGGTGATCGGGCGTGACATGCGGCGATCTTGGCTTGCAGCACATACGGCCCCCGCCCACCGCCGAGGGTCTCGGCCCGCTCGAGCGCCCGCAGCCCGTGCTGGATCAGTAAGCGGTCCCATCGGGTTCGGTCTTGGTCGCCGAGGAGGATCGCTTCGCCGCCCGGTCCACTGCGAGCGTGGAGTCGTGATGCCTGCAGCTCCATCAAGGCGACCAGGCCGAGCACTTCGGTGTCGGTGGGCACGAGACCAGACAGGACCCGCCCGAGCCGCATGGCTTCGGTGCAGAGGTCGGCGCGTGTCAGCGCATCGCCGGTCGTGGCGGCGTAGCCCTCGTTGAAGATGAGGTAGATGACCTCCATCACCGACGCCAGTCGTGAGCGACGCTGTTGCGGGTCGGGGAGCTCGAAGCGGACACCAGCGGCGGTGAGACTTCGCTTGGCACGGACGATGCGCTGCGAAATGGTTGTCTCGGACGTGAGGTAGGCCTTGGCGATCTCCGATGTCGTGAGTCCGCCGACCGAGCGCAAGGTGAGCGCCACCCGGGCGTCGGCGCTGAGAACCGGGTGGCAGGTCATGAATATGAGGCCGAGCAGGTCGTCACCGATGTCTCGTTCTTCGACGATGCGTTCCATATCGGCCTCTACCGTTTCGGGGCTGACGCCGAGGATCTGGTATTTGTCTTGTTGCCGATCGCGGCGGCGAAAAAGGTCGATCGCCCCCTGGCGGGCCGCTGACCACAACCAGCCTCCCGGGTTGTCGGGGATTCCGGCGGTGGGCCAGCGGCCCAGGGCGGTCACGAACGTGTCCTGGGCGAGGTCTTCGGCCAGAGCCAGGTCTCCGACCAGTCGCGTGAGGCGAGCGACGAGCCGTGGGGCTTCCATCCGCCAGATCGCGTCGAACGTGGCCTGGAAACCGTTCATGTCGGAAAGCTCGCTCAGTCCCCAGGGCCTTCGAAGACCAGCCGCACGTCGGCCTTGGTGGCGCCGACGATCTTGAGGAATCGTTTCGAGTACTCGATCGCCTCCTCCTTGGAGGAGACCTCCAGGATGGCGAACCCGGCGATCAGTTCCTTGGCTTCGGCGAACGGGCCGTCGGTCACGCTGACGTGGCCGGCGCCGTCGACGTTGAGCCGGGCACCCTGGGAACTCGGGCCGACGCCCTCGCCCGAGAGGAGGACGCCGGCGTTGGACAGTTCAGTGATGAACTCGCCCACCGCGGCGATCGTCTCGGGGCTGGGCCGCTCGCCCGCTTCCATTGCTTCGTCTTCGTAGTGCATGACCATGAACCGCATGTGGTGCTCCTTTGATGATGAGATGGCTGGGTCGGGCATGTCGTCACCGGTAGTGCCGAACGAGGGGGACCAGAATCGACACGACCTCCAAAGATTTCCCCGGGTCAAAGTGCGGCGCAGTCACGTACTACGTCGTTTCCCAGCAGTTTTGGATCGACGGCGGGGCCTCGTACCCTCGGCCTGGCATACCCTCGCCCCTTTTCCCGACCCGATCGAGGGAGACGAGACTGGGGGAGTGATTCCCGATCGTAGGGCGATGTCACCCGACCCGGGCACCGAGGAGTTGACGGCGTCGCTGGTCACCGCCCTCGGGCCTGACCATGTGCTTCGAGATCCGGAAGTGGTGGCGTCGTTCACCGTCGACTGGACGCGGCGCTGGCGCGGTCCCGCGGCCTTGGTCGCCCGTCCCGGATCCACGATGGAGGTCGCGGCCGTGGTGCGAGCGTGCCGGTCAGCAGGAGTGGCGATGGTGCTGCAGGGCGGCAACACGGGCCTGGTCGGCGGCTCGGTTCCCGGCCCGGCGTCTCTCGCGACGCCCCCGGTGGTGGTGAGCCTGGTTCGCCTCTGCAGGCTCGACCCGGTCGACCCGGCGGCGGCGCAGATAACGGTCGGCGCCGGTGTCACCCTCGCCGCGGTGCAGCGCCACGTGGCCGCGTCCGGGACCGGCCTGGCGTTCGGCGTCGACCTGGCAGCGCGCGACAGCGCCACCATCGGCGGCATGGTGGCGACCAACGCGGGCGGGGTTCATTTCGTTCGCCATGGCGCGATGCGCCAGCAGGTGGTCGGGATCGAAGTGGTGCTGGCAGACGGACGGGTGATCGATCGTCTGGGCGGAGTGGCCAAGGACAACACCGGTTACGACGTGGCGGGTCTGATCACCGGCAGCGAGGGCACCCTCGGGATCGTGACCGCGGTTCGCCTTCGCCTCGTTCCGGCCCTGGCCTTCCGGGCGACGGCGCTGATCGGCCTGGCGGGCACCTCGGCGGCCGTCGCGGTGATGGCCGCTCTGCGCCGCGACGCCCCCGGACTGGAAGCCGCGGAGATCTTCTACCAGGACGGGCTCGACCTGGTATGTCGCCACAGCGGACTGGTGGCGCCGCTCGCCGGACCGCGCCAGGCGTACCTGCTGGTGGAATGTGCCGGTTCCGACGAGACCGTGGTCGAGGCGCTGGCCCGTTGCCTGGATGTGTGCGGTGTGGACGACGAGTCGTGCGTGGTGGCCACCGAAGCACCGGGCCGCCTGCGGCTGTGGGCGTTGCGGGAGCGCCACACCGAGGCCGTGAGCTCGCTGGGCGTGCCCCACAAGCTCGACGTCAGTGTGCCGCTGGCCACGTTGGCCGCCTTCGAGGCGGAGGTGCGGCGAACGGTGGCGACGGTGGCTCCGGGCGCCTCGCTCGTCGTGTGGGGCCATGCCGGTGACGGCAACCTCCACATCAACGTCGTGGGTCCGCCACCCGACGACCACAGCGTCGACGACGCCGTGTACCGCCTGGCGGCATCCATGGGCGGCAGCATCAGCGCCGAGCACGGAATCGGGCGGGCCAAGACCGGTTGGCTGCACCTGACACGGTCTGATGCCGATATCGACGCCATGCGTGCCATCAAGGCGGCGTTTGATCCGGCGGGCCTGTTCAATCCGGGAGTACTGCTCCCACCTCGATGAGCTCAATCCGGTCCAGGGTTCACTTGCGTCGGGTTTGACTCGGCGCCGCGATTGTCGGCCGCGGATCAGCCGAGGGCGGGCCCGATTGTCTCCCTAGGCCCGGAGATGGCGGGGCCCGCCGATTCTCCCGCCAGAATCGCCGAGGTTTGGGGTCACGCCAGGTGCGCTTCAGCGACGCGTGCTTGTTGATTCCTGGTCGGCCTAGTGGCCTGCTTGGCCACGCACGACGGCATCCCCGCCGTCGCCCGCGATGCCTGACGCCGATAGACGCTGGGCGGCACACCGACCAGCTCGGTGAAGCGACTGCTGAAGGTGCCGAGGGACGAGCAGCCGACCGCGAAGCAAACTTCGGTGACGCTGAGGTCACCACGACGCAGTAGCGCCATCGCCCGTTCGATGCGCCGCGTCATCAGATAGGCGTACGGCGACTCGCCGTAGGCGCTGCGGAACTGGCGGCTGAAGTGCCCGGCCGACATGTGCACGCCGCGAGCGAGCGCCTCGACGTCCAGCGGCTGTGCGTACTCCCGGTCGATCCGGTCGCGGACGCGCCGTAGCAGGGCGAGGTCGACCAGGTGTTGCGCGGCCGCGGGTCTGCCGGTCACCTGCGAGATCGTGCCACATACTGACCGCAGGGAGAGCCGGATGAATGCCTGCTCGACGATGTTGGAACACCGCTCTTTACCGGACAGGCCGGGTCGGAACTGATGAGAACTCGTCTCGCCGTGCCGGCGTGGGCGCCGCTCAGGTGCCGACGTAGGCCCCGAGGTGCTCGCCGGTGAGGGTGGAGCGGGCGGCGATGAGGTCGGCGGGTGTGCCCTCGAAGACGACCCGGCCGCCGTCGTGACCGGCGCCGGGGCCGAGGTCGATGATCCAGTCGGCGTGCGCCATGACGGCTTGGTGGTGCTCGATGACGATGACCGACTTGCCGGAGTCCACGAGCCGGTCGAGCAGGCCCAGCAGCTGATCGACGTCGGCGAGGTGGAGGCCGCTGGTCGGCTCGTCGAGGACGTACACGCCGCCCTTGTCGCCCATGTGGGTGGCCAGTTTGAGGCGCTGCCGCTCCCCGCCGGAGAGGGTGGTGAGGGGCTGGCCGAGGCTGATATAGCCGAGCCCGACATCGGCGAGCCGATCGGCGATTGCCTGCGCGGCCGGCGTATGCGCTTCCCCGGTAGCGAAGAACTCTTGGGCCTCGGTCACCGACATCGCGAGCACCTCGGCGATGTTGAGCCCGCCGAGGCGGTACTCGAGGACCGCCGCCTGGAACCGTCGGCCTTCGCATTCCTCGCAGATCGACGTGACGCCGGCCATCATCGCCAGGTCGGTATAGATCACCCCGGCACCGTTGCAGGTCGGGCAGGCACCCTCGGAGTTGGCGCTGAACAGCGCGGGTTTGACGCCGTTCGCCTTGGCGAAGGCCTTACGGATCGGCTCCAGCAAGTCGGTGTACGTCGCCGGATTGCTTCGCCTCGAACCACGGATCGGGGCCTGGTCGACCGACACCACGCCGTCGCGCCCGGACACTGAGCCACGGATCAGCGAGCTCTTTCCCGACCCGGCGACGCCGGTCACCACTACGAGGACGCCGAGCGGTATGTCGACATCTACGTCCCGCAGGTTGTGGGCATGGGCGCCGCGCACCTCCAGCGCTCCCGAAGGTGTCCGCACCGACGGCTTCAGGGAAGCCCGATAACCGAAATGGCGACCAGTGACGGTTCCGCTGGCCCGCAGCCCGTCGACCGTGCCCTCGAAGCAGACGGCGCCGCCCGCCGTGCCGGCGCCAGGTCCGAGGTCGACGATGTGGTCGGCGATCGCGATCGTCTCCGGCTTGTGCTCGACCACGAGCACCGTGTTGCCTTTCTGGCACAGTTGCAGGAGCAGTTCGTTCATCCGCTGAACGTCGTGTGGGTGCAGCCCGACGGTCGGCTCGTCGAAGACGTAGGTGACATCGGTGAGCGACGAGCCCAGGTGGCGGATCATCTTGACCCTCTGCGCCTCGCCGCCCGACAGTGTGCCCGATGACCGGTCGAGCGAAAGGTAACCCAGACCGATCTCGACGAACGAGTCGAGTGAAGCCAGCAGCGTCGCCAGCAGGGGTGCCACCGACGGCTCGTCGACGCCGCGGACCCATTCGGCCAGGTCGCTGATTTGCATCGCACAGGTGTCGGCGATGTTGATCCCTTTGATCTTGGAGGACCGGGCGGCCTCGGCAAGGCGGGTGCCGTCGCACTCAGGACACGTGCTGAACGTCACCACCCGCTCCACGAACGCACGGATGTGGGGCTGGAGCGCGTCGACGTCTTTCGACAGCATCGATTTCTGGATCTTCGGGATCAGCCCCTCGTAGGTGAGGTTGATGCCGTCGACCTTGATTTTGGTCGGTGCCTTGTAGAGGAGGTCGTTGAGCTCTTTCTTGGAGAAGGCTCGGACCGGCTTGTCAGGGTCGAAGAAGCCGCATCCGTTGAAGATTCGGCCAAACCAGCCGTCCATGCTGTAGCCGGGGATCGTGAGTGCGCCCTGGTTGAGCGACTTGGAATCGTCGTACAGCTGAGACAGGTCGAAGTCGGTGACCGAGCCCCGGCCTTCGCAACGCGGGCACATGCCGCCAAGACGGTTGAAGGTCGCCTTCTCGGTCTTCGTCTTGGCGGCGCCGCGTTCGATCGTGATCGCGCCGGTCGCTCGAACCGAGGGGACGTTGAAGGCGAATGCGCTGGGCGAGCCGATACGCGGCTTGCCGAGCCGGCTGAAAAGGATGCGCAGCATCGCGTTGGCGTCGGTGGCAGTGCCGACGGTGGAGCGGACGTCGCCGCCCATCCGCTGCTGGTCGACGATGATCGCCGTGGTCAGGCCTTCGAGCACGTCCACGTCGGGCCGCGCCAGAGTCGGCATGAAGCCCTGCACGAATGAGCTATAGGTCTCGTTGATCATGCGCTGCGACTCCGCGGCGATGGTGTCGAACACCAGCGAGCTTTTGCCCGAGCCGGAGACCCCGGTGAATACCGTAAGCCGGCGCTTCGGGATCTCGACGCTGATGTCCTTGAGGTTGTTCTCGCGCGCGCCGCGCACGCGGATCAGGTCGTGGGTGTCGGCAGGGTGGACCGTAGGCGACTTCGTGCCGGTCCTCATGGCCTTGCTCATCGTGACTCCATCTCCTTGGCGGGACCGCCGGCGCGGTATCCGGCGGCGTCGCCTGAGTCGATCTGCCCGTCGAGCGATACGTCTGGAAAGCCGGCGTCGACATTTATCTTTCGCGAAGCAGCCCAAGGACAATGCCATCGGGGCTGCGGTCGCCGGACACTCATCGGAGATCCTGGACGCGGATCAAGTTGCCCGCGGGATCGCGGACAGCACAGTCGCGAACACCGTACGGCTGCTCGGTCGGCTCCTGGACGACCTCGGCGCCGCTGGCCTGCAGCCGCGCGAAGGTGCCGTCGAGGTCGGCGGTGGCCAGGACGATGATGGCGTAGGTGCCCTTGGCCATCATCTCGACGATGGTGCGGCGCTCGTCGTCGGTGATACCGGGGTCGACGGCTGGCGGGTGCAAGACGATCGACGTGCTGGGCTGGCCGACGGGGCCGACCGTGATCCAACGCAACCCGCCGAACCCGACGTCGTTGCGGACCTCGAAGCCGAGGGTATCCCGGTAGAAGGCCAGGGAGGCGCTCGGGTCGTCATGGGGGAGGAAGCTCGCGTGAATGGTGACGTCCATGGCGGTCACGCTACGTTCGCCGCGGCGACGCCCGCTTCTCGATTCCTGATCGCTTTGGCCGGCGCCGGGGTGAAAAATCGGCGCGAGAAATTGGAAGAATGGGACATGGCGTCGTACTCGCTGAACCACAACGCGGTGGCTCGAGCGCGGCAACTCATCGACGGGCACCAGTACGTCCTGGAGAGTAGCTGGGGTGATGCGCAGCCCAGCGCTGACGACGAGAATGCGTTCCTGGAATCGCATTCCTGGGAGGACTACGCCGAGTGGCACCTTGGACTCACCGATGGCGCCCCTGACGAGACGAAGGCGCGGTACGCGTTCGTGTATGGCGACTTCCGGCGGGTGCATCGGATGGGTCTGATCGCCTGCCGGTACCGGGCGGCGGAGTGGGGACACAAGGAGGTGGAGCTCGCCGCCCACGAACTCCTGCAACACCTTGACAACGCACGGGGCTGATCAGGGTCGACCGATTGCGTTGGCGGGCCTCGGGTGTGAGAGCAACGGTGTGACAGCAAGGGTGTGGGAGCAAGGGTGTGTGAAAGCAAGGCGCCACGGCTCGACAGGGTCGAGCGCGACCAGTTGCGTGGTGTCGGAAGGGTCGGCAAATCGCCGCCGCCGTCAGAAATCGAAGACCGACCAGCAAATGTCGTTGCGCAACCGCTGATCGTCGAGGACGAGTTCCCGGATCGCATCGGGGAGCTGTTCGCGCTGCCACCGGCACTCGAGTCGGCCGGCGCGCTCCTCACGGCCGGCGCCCTCCTCATGGGCGGCACTCGCCGCCTTGATCGCGTAGGCGGCAGCACCGAGCTCGTGCGCAGCGACATGCGCCACCGCGGCCGCCTGGCCGGCGGCGTAGGCGGCGTGCCGAGCGGCTCCGCGTAGCGTCCGTGCCGCACCCATGGCGTGGCCACCCGCCGCCCGTGACTCAGACATCCCTATCTCGCCGCGCGTCCATGCCCGAATGTGCTCTATCGCCTGGCGAGGCCGCGGATCCGAGGGCTGCACCGCTTCGAAGAGATGCAGAACGTGTCCTGCACAGGCGGCAGCCCACAGCGCCAGGAGCCGATGGTCGGCGTCGGTGAGGGTTCCCCCACGGCGGATGGTAATGAAGCGAGGGTCGCGGTCCTTGGGGAGGATCACGGATGAACCGTATACGCCTCGATGCCCTCGGCCCGGTCGGTTGACTTTCCTAGTGGGAAAGGGTAGTTTAGTTTCCGACTAGGAAAGTTGGAGAGCTCATGGAGAACCAAATCAGCGAATCCGAGGCCCGCCTCGCACTCGGCTCTATCACACATCGGCAACACCAGGTTCTCGCCGAGATCGACGTACCGCCGCTGTACTGGTGGAGCGTCGCGATTGGATGGGTGGCTCTTGGCGTGATCGCCGACCTGAACGTGGCGTGGGCCACGGTGGTTTCGACGCTTGCGTTCGGTGCTATTCACGCCGCGATAGCCCCGCGCTACATCTCGGGGCGGCGCCCCACGCGACATCTAAGCATCCGGGCCGAAGTCGTTAGCCGATATGTCTCGATACTGATTCTCGCCTTCTTGGTGCTCATGGCGGCAGTCACCGTTGGGCTCGCTTTTGCCGCCCAGGCGGATGGGGCGGCTCATGTCGCAACCGTTGCCAGCCTTTTCGTGGCCGTAATGGTCCTGCTCGGCGGACCGAACCTGATGGCAGCCATCCGTCGACGCTCGGCTGTGCAGACCGTCGACGTCTAATGCCTGACGCCAAGTTCGACGAGATCATCCATCCGAGCACCCGGCTCTCGATCGTCGCGCTTCTCGCCTCAGCCGATTGGATGGACTTCGCATTCGTCCGCGATCATCTCGTCCTGTCCGATTCCGCCCTGTCCAAGCAATTTGCCACCCTGGAAGAAGCCGGGTACCTCACCATCGAACGACGCGTCTCGAATCGAAGGCGTCGAGTTCAAGTCTGTCTGACAGAGACCGGTCGAGCAGCGTTCGAGGGTCATGTCGCCGCGCTCCAGGCGGTTATCGCAAACCCCAGTTCGGCGAACCTAATTCGATGACGGCCGACGAAGGTGTCAGCCCTGGACGGGAGCGACGGCGTGCGCCTCGAAACCACGGTGAAGTTGCTGAGGTAGAAAAAGCTCAGCAGCGGACGGCTACCGAAGGGTAGAACATCGATGCGTCGGATGACGTTTATCGGTCCAACAGTCGTGGGCCAGCAGTCGTGGGCCCCGGGTGCGACTCAGCCGTTTGACACCAGTTGGAAAAACCACAGCCCATCGACCCCGTTCAAATCGACCGTCAACGTCCCCGAGCCATCGCAGTTGCCCAGGATGTACTTGACCTTGGCGGGCGAAGCGGCGTTGTACGCCTGCACGAACGGTG
The DNA here is from genome assembly GCA_963851105.1 of uncultured Actinomycetota bacterium. Lineage (GTDB taxonomy): Bacteria > Actinomycetota > Acidimicrobiia > Acidimicrobiales > Palsa-688 > DATARN01. The sequence continues at coordinate 51,299 of CAWKNP010000010.1, read as the reverse complement.
AGGGGACGTGGCAACCGAACGTGCCGACCGGCCAGTTCAATGTGTAGTTGCCGACGCTGTTCCGCACCGATGTCACCGTGCCCCCGGCATGGTCGAAGTTGGATCCATCGCTGTTGACAATTCCCCGCAGGATCGGAAATGGACCAGGGGGTCCCGCGGGCCCCGTTGACCCTTGCGCCCCGCCGGGCCCCACCCCACCTTGCGGTCCTGCCGGTCCCACTACACCCTGCGGTCCTGTCGGTCCCACGACACCCTGCGGTCCCACCGGTCCCACAACACCTTGAGCCGCGAGGAGGTTCCACGATGCGCTCGGCGGCGCGCTGTTGGTATTGACCGCCACTGCGATGTACGACGAACCGTTGAGGGCGACCGCGCCGCCTATTGGGTACGTCGTGGCCGAGGACCACGCGCCCTTCCAGGTCAGGCCGGGCGAACCCCGCTGGGCCAGGACCGCCCACGACGCCGACGGAGGTGTGCTGTGGAGGTTGGCACTGACGGCGATGTACGAAGTCCCGGCCAGCGAGACGGCATCGTTCACCGCGTAGCTGGTGGCGTTGCTCCACGTTCCCTTCCACTTGAGGCCCTGCTGATTCCAATCGAGGGCAGTCTCCGTGCTGGCGGCACAGACCTGGGTGGCCCCATCGATCACCCGCAGCGCCCCGGTCGTGGTGTTGTAACAGCCGTGGATAAGGCCCGTGCCCGAGTCCGGGATCGAGGCGTACGCCACGCCTCCTCCGACAATGAGCAGCGCCACCGCAGCGGCCAACCCGACCTTTCGGCTGCGCCGACCACGGCCCGGCCCATCGGTCGAATGCGGCGCCATCGCGGGCGCGAAACCAACACCCTCTGTGTCCATGTGCCTTCACCCCTCTGGCCGGGCAGCCCCCTGCACCGGATAAGCCGGGCAGCCCCTGCACCCGGAAAAGCAGGGGCAAATCGTATCACGAACGGCTTGCGATATGTGCTGCACAGAGAAACTGACAGCGATGAGGCGAGCAAAGTGACAATGCTCGATCGGCGTCCGGCTCGGGTCTTCCAGGCCCGGCCGGCCGGGGGGGTGGACAGTAAACTGTGTCAGGAGCGGGGCTTGTGACCAGGGCCCCGGCGACTCGCCCGGGGGGGTGGACAGTAAACCGTGTCAGGAGCGGCGTTAGCGACCAGGCCCCCGGCGACCTTGTCCGGAGGGTGGTCGGTAAAGGGGTGCGCGGAGCGGGGCGAGCGAAGGCCCCAGTAACCTTGTCCGGAGGGTGGTCAGTAAAGGGGTGTCGGGAGCGGGGCTAGTGACCAGGGCCCCAGTCACCTTGTCCGGGGGGTGGTCGTCGTTTCGGACGGGAACGCCGAAAATAGGGCGCGTACCCGATGTCGCCGGAGCTGGGCCAGCGCGATACTCCTCGCATGACCACCGAGCCGCACAACGACGACGACGCTCCCGAGGTTGCTGCCGACGTGATTCAGGACCTCGACACGCACGACGACGACATCGACGTCATCCGGGGTGGCTGCAAGGGGACCAGGCTTATCTGCAGTCCTACCGAGACGGTCTAGGACGCAGATCCATGACCCCCCAGCGAGAGCGGCGAGACGATAACGCTCCCGAGGTCGGCGCCGAAGTGATCCAGGACCTCGACGCGCCCGACGACGATGTCGACGTCATCCGGGGTGGGTGTAAGACGACCAAGCTCATTTGTAATCCCTCGGATCCCGAATGATCAGGTCACCACGCGAGCTGGCGCTTGCCACTGTCATCGGTCGTCTGGGCGTCTGGGATGCGGGACTGTGCTTCGCGCCCGCGACCGAAGCGAAGGCGGCCGCGGCCGAGTTGGAGGCGGCGGGCTACCAGGCCGCGTGGCTGCACGAAGGAGGGAGAGACCCGTTCGTCGCAGCCGCCATCCTGCTCGGCGCCACGCGGCGCTTGGCCGTCGGGACGAGCATCGCCAGCATCTGGCGCCACGAGCCGGAGCAGATGGCCAGTGCCGCCCGAACGTTGGGCGAGGCGTTCCCCGGTCGGTTCGTGCTGGGGATTGGCGTGAGCCACGCCGGCGCCGGATCGTGGCGGGGACCCTCGTATGAACGACCGGTCCCGGAGCTTTCCGCCTACCTCGACGCAATGGATGAGGCGACGTGGCGAGGGCCCCGACCGGATCCGCCGGTACCCCGGATGATCGCCGCACTCGGGCCCCGAATGGTCGACCTGGCCCGGCGCCGCTCTCGTGGGACGATCCCGTATCTGGTGCCTCCCGACTACACACGGGCGGCCAGGGCGGCGCTTGGACCCGACCCCGTGCTGGCGGTCCACCAGGCAATCGTCCTTGACCAATCACGAGATCAAGCGCGAGCGCTGGCCCAGGAACACATTGGGATCTATCTACGGGCCACGAACTACCGCAGCAACTGGCTCCGGTCGGGGTTCGAGCGACGGGATCTCGACGGTGGCGGGAGTGAGCGCCTTATCGAGGGATTGGTGGCGTTCGGCGGTGTGGACGAGGCCGCGGCGCGGGTCCAGGCCCATCTCGATGCCGGAGCCGATCACGTGTGCGTCAACCCGCTCGGGCGTTATGCCGGTGAGATTCCCGTTACGCAGTTGCAGCGCCTCGCGGCCGCGTTGCCGCCAGCTCTGGACTCTGGCCTTTTCGACCAGATCCTCCCAACGACACCCCCCGAGAGGAGACACGATGACGGAGCCCGAAGGATCGAATCCCGACAATGAGAGCGAGAGTCCCGAGGTCGATGCAGAGCTGATCAAGGACCTCGACGTGGTCGAAGACGCCGAGCGGATCGTAGGTGGCCACGCTTGCTCCCACACTACGATGTCGTAGGACCCGAGCCGCAGTACTGGCTGGTTGACCCCCGGGGTGCGCCAGGAGTAGCTGGCGGTCGTCGCTGTCGACAAGATCCGCCCATGATGCGCCGACGAAAGGACGCAAATGACCGAGCCGGCAGGAGGGAGTGAAGACCGTGAGGATCAACGTCCCGAGGTCGACGCCGATCTGATCAAGGACCTGGAGGTGGTCGAAGACGCCGATCGGGTCCGGGGCGGCCTGCACCCCTGTGGTCGTTTTAGCAGTCCATCGGTCGGCGGCTAAATGCGCTCGCGCTCCGCGGGGTGAATGCCGCGAGCACGAGAGGCCGAAATGGGTGCATCGGGCGATTGCCCGATGCACCGCCCTAAGGGCGCCCACGGCGCCCGCCGATGCCACGCAAGAGTTGGAAACGTCCAGGGGAGGCAACCAATATGACCGATGCCAACGACCCGAGCGCCAACGCCGATCCGGGCGATAGGGCCCAGCCAGGCAACGAGTCCGTCGAGGATCTCGACGTTGCTCGCGACGACGACGTCCGCGGGGGCCGGGACCCGCAGAGCGGGTTGCCGACCGGCAAACGCATGTAACCGCCGCGCCACGGCGTCGCCGACGTCGCCTCGGTCTCAGACCGGCGGGCGCTTCGTTCGTGCCTGCAACACCCGGGCGAGGAGGGCGTAGGTCACGTATTCGTGGAAACGGTTCTCTGAGCGGTGCAGCCGGTCGAGCCACATGTGCACAAAGGACTCGGCGAGAACCGCAGACGCATCATGAAGCCGGCCATCGGCGTGCAGCGTCGCCAGTTCGGAAGCCAACGGCTCGATCCGTCGGGACCGCTGCTCGATCACGCCGATTCCCGGCGCCAGCGGATGGTCCGTGTGGCTGGTGGCCGACAGTAAGGCGTCGCACGGGTCGCGTTCAGTTCGCACCCGGGCGGCGACGGCCTGGCGAAGCCTGGCGTCCGCCGCGAATTCCTGCTCGAAGGCACGGTGGTGGCGACGGGCGAACTCGGCGCGGGCGTTGAGATCGAGTCCGAGGTCTCGCAACAGCGCGTCGGCGCCGAACAGCCCCAAACGCCAACGCTCGACGAGCCCCTGCTCGCCCCGCGCGAACATGGCGAGCAGGTCGATCACGGCGTCGGAATCGGCGTGGAAGATGCGCTCGGCGACATCAAGGCCGTCGGGGCCGCCGTAGCGTTCAACCTCGCGCTCGTAGGTTCCCAGCTGGGCGTCATACGCGAGGCCGCGATCGAGCGCGTCGGCGGCGACCGCCTCGACTGGTTCCGCCAGCGCCTTCGGATCGCCGTGGAAACGAACGCGCACGTGGAACCGCGGATCGGCGAAGCGGATGAAGAACCATCGATCGGCGGCACCCGAGCCGAGCAAGTGTCGGGCCAGTGGCCCGATTGACTCGCGCAGGAGTGAGTCGGCGGTGGCCGTGCCGGTATAGAGCTTCAGGTAGGTCCACTCGGAGCCGGGCGGGAAGGTGCGACCCACGTTGGCGACCGGCGCCGCCCCCCTGGGCCTGCGCGTGCTCGATGGTTGTGTCGTTCGTACCAGCGGGATGACGAGCTCGACAACGCGCTTTCCGTCCTGGCCCTCGGCGATCAGGTCGTCGGGGGTGGGGTAGAGCTCCTTGAGAAGGGCCTGGTCGCGCGACCGGGTTGTGCGAACGAACGCGTCGACGCTCAGCGCATTGTCAAGGTCGATCGCCAGCTTGTTGTCGCCGTCCACCAGGCACACCCATCGCGGCAACCCGCGCCGGTCGCGCCAGGTCTGCACGGCCTGCCACCTCATGACGGCGTCACCTTCGTCGAGGGCATGCAGCTCCGACGAGGTGACCGACCACGCCGCGAGTGCCAGGACGATGCCACCCCACCGCACGCGCGGCGTGAACGGCAGCCCGATAAACGGCGCCCAGGTCCAGCTCACGCCCGCCAACGTGCCCTCCGACTGCACCGCCGACAGGAACCGGTAGACCGCTGGTGAGCGGCGCCTCCAGTTGTGGGCGCTGGTGAGTCGCGGCACCACGCGCCTCTCCAGGCGCTGCGAGCGCAGCACGAAGCGGCCGTTGCGAATCGATACGACCAGGTCCGCGACGGACAAGCGCCGACCAATGGGCGCGCCGGAGCGGCCCAGCCACTCGAGCTCCCACTCGCGCAGCACCGGGCGCACGAGAACGTTCGCCATCAATCCGGAGGGCAAATGGACGATCTCGGCGTGGATGGCATCGGGGTCGAGTGCCTCCTCAGCCCGAAGATGGGCGCGAACGTGCGCATCCAGCACCGGGTCGGCATGGCAGAAGCGCCCCAATAGGGTGACGCCACTCGGCCCGCCGGCCTGCGACACAACCACCCGCAGGCCGTCATTGGTGCGTGCGATCGTCGCCATCGCTCCCAAGGCGCCCGGGAGTTCGGCGGCCTCGTCGCGCGCCAGGGCCGTGATGTCGTCACGGGTCAGGGTCACCTCCCGGGCGCCCGTCGCCCAGGATCGATGCAGGATTTCGAGCAGCCGGTCCTCCCGGCGCCCTATCGTCACCTGGCGATCGCGCACTGGCCGCGCCAATCCCTGCAACAGTGGAGCCGGATCGCCGCCCCGCCGCCCGCTGCCGTAGCCCGCTCCCAGGTCGTCGTCGAGTGCTTCGAGGAGCGGCACCTCGCGTTCGCCATACCTCTCGGTGAAGGCGTCGCGGAAGAAATCGAGATCCGTCGGCTCCGGAGCCGGCGCGATGCGGCGCAGCAGCTCGACCGCCCGGACGACGTCGTCGACGGTGTTGCGGGCCAGCGTCGCGTCGCACGGCGGGATGGTGCAGTCCACCTGCACGAGCCGGGCCCGCCCCTCGGGAACGGCGAGCTCAGCCAACATGCGAGCAACACGCTGCTGACGCTCGAGGCCGGCACCGCCCCCCGGGGCATCGATGGCCGCCAGCTCGTCGCGCACCGCGTCGAGCACCGCCACGGTCCCGGTGTCGCCGAGATCGCCGAGGCCGGCGAGCAAGGCATCGAGCGGGCCCTGGCCCGTGATCGTCACACCCAGGGTCGGACGCAGCACTTGGGCGTCGATCAACTCATCGACATATGCCGCCGCCCGCTGCGGATCGACGCCGGCCGAAGCGACGGCCGCTGCGATCAAGGCTGGTGTTGCGCCCGGCTCGGCCGCCGTCAGGGCCCGGGTCAGGTGGGCGGTGTCAGGCACCTCGGCGAGATGGTGGGTGCGCTCGAGGCCGTCGAGGCGGGTTTGTACGTAACGGCGACGCCCGGCAATGGCGTACAGGCTGTCGTTGGGCCGAAACGTCATCCGTGGTCGGAGGGCCGAGGCCCGGGTGGTGACCACTCGATCGAGGTAGTCGCCGTCGAGGCGGGTGTGCCGGCGCCACGACACCGGGTTGGGCACAGAGATGAAGGTCCGGTCAGCGACCTGCCCGACGCCGCACGCCGCGAACAGCCCAAATGGCGTGGGGCGCGACGCCATCCGGGACAGGTAGCGCACCAGCGCCGCCTCCACACCAGGATCGTCGCCACGGTCGCGCGCGGCGTCGAGGAGATCGGGCGACGCCACCGACAACGCCGCGGACACCTGGGGCCGGTGCAGAATCTCGGTCAGCCGCGTCCGCAGCCGGGCGCGGTCGGATGCGAGGGCGGAGCGAAGCTGATCGGGCGGGCACGTCGGCGCCTCGACGCCTTGGGCCCAGTCCGTCAGCACGCAGAGCGGCAGGGCGGGCACCCGGAACGCGAAGAAGGACGCTTCGAAGATCTCAGGCCGCCTCGAACACGGGCATGGCGGCCCGGCACGGATCCTCAAGTTCGCTGGCCAACAGGGCGACCCCGAGGGCGCCCGAGAACAGCCGCTGAGGCGGTTCTCGATAGTCCTCGAGGCCACGGACGGCATCGGCCAGCGCCCGCTCGGCGCCGACGACCCACCGATCGTCGCCGGTGACCCGAAACAGGGTGAGGGCGGCGAACCCCTCCCCGGCGCGGCCGCAACACAGGCTGGGCCCATCGTCCACCGCCGCCAGGCCATCGTCGGCACACGCCACCGCCAGCGCCAGCGCCTGCTCGTCGCCCGTGGCCCGCCACGCCTGCGCCCAGACCTGGGCCCAGCCGGCGCTGCCGTGACACCACCCGCGCCACACTTCGCGCGAGCCGGCGCGAACCGGCCAGCGACCGGAGGGCCGTCGCAGGCCGCGGAGCCGGTCGAGCAGGGCCAGTGCTTCTGGAGCCGGGGGGCTCGAGGTGGCGATGCTCCACCGCAACAGGGCGTGCGCCACCCCAGCCCACCCGTGCGACGGGCCCAACGTGTCGAGGGCGTGGTCACCAGGAGGGGCGCCGTGGCGCTCCGCCAACCCTGCCAGGTCCGCGGCCAGACCGACGCCCGCGACCTCGACCGGTCGGGCGGCGTCGGGGTCGTCGATGCTCTCGACCAACTGGGCGCAGCCGAGCAACAGCCCCGCCTTGCCGAACATGACGTCGCGGTTGGCGGTGTGGGTCGCCATCTCCATGGTGGCGTCGGCGAACTGAACGGCCGCAGCCCCGACCCCCTCTTGGTCCTGGCGGGCGGCGGCCAACCGGGCGCCCATCCACCAGAGGCCGGGCTCGTGGTAGAGCAGTGACTCGACGGGAAGCTCGTTCAGCGGTGGATCAACCGTCGTGAACGCCCGGGCGTCACCGCGGTCGGCTTCGGCCCGGGCCAGCCAGCGAGCCGAAGCCTCGAGCGACGCGTCGCCGCCCCCGAAGCTGGCGTGGCGGAGCAGGAAATAGGCTACGCCGGCGGCTCCGTAAGCGAGCGACGCGTGCGGCGCCGCTGGCAGACGCATGCCAGCCGATTCCGGGTTGGAGTACCGCTTGGCGGTAGCGACCGCAAGGGAGGTCAGGTCGACGGCCACCACACCACCGCGGCTAAAATAGGGGCGTGCCGATCACGCGGGCATCGGGTAATCGCCCGATCTTCACACCAATCCCATGACTCAGGACACAATTGGTCGCGAGCCAGAGGAACAGGCCGCGACACTCGACCTTGACATTACGGACGACGATGTCACCGCGGTCAAAGGGGGAACCGCCCCGACTGGCCCGATCCCCCTTCCGTACCCGAACACGCCGAGGGCCAGGTCCTCGAACTCGTAGTGCACCACCAGAGGTGCGTATCTGCGAGACTTGGCGTCGCTGACGCGACAATGGTCGTAGAGGGATAGGGCGGCGACTGCATGTCGGAACGAGGCCCGTGTCCAGGCTGCGGCCACGAGAACGACCTCGGCCAAGGGTTCTGCGCCACGTGTGGCGGCGCGCTTGAGGTCACCTGCGCCCAGTGTGGAGCGCAGGTTCCGGCCGATTTCAGGTTCTGCGGGCGCTGCGGGATGCCGCTGCACCAGGCGGTGGACCCGAGGCCTGACCGCGAGGAACGGCGGGTCGTTACGGTGTTGTTCGCCGATCTGGTCGGATTCACGTCGCGCGCCGAGCGACTTGACCCCGAGGACGTTCGGGCCATCCTCTCGCCGTATTACACGACGCTGCGGCGGGTGATCGAGTCCTTCGGCGGAACGGTCGAGAAGTTCATCGGAGACGCCGTCATGGGCGTCTTCGGGGCGCCGATCGCGCACGGTGATGACCCCGAGCGGGCGGTACGAGCGGCGCTGCAGATACTCGACGAGGTCGCCACGATGAAGGTCGAGGGATCGGAGCCGGCGCTCGCGGTCCGCGTCGGTGTGAACACCGGAGAGGCGCTCGTCGCTCTTGACGCCCGGACGCTCGAGGGCGAGGGGATGGTCGCCGGTGACGTCGTCAACACGGCGGCGCGGCTGCAAACCGCAGCCCCGCCAAGCACCGTCGTCGTCGGCCAGGAGACGTATCGCTGTACGAGTTCGGTGATCGACTACGACCTGCTCGATCCACTCTCAGTCAAGGGAAAAAAGCGCCCCGTCACGGCCTGGCGGGCCCGCGGGGCGCCGCGACTGCCCGGTGAACGCTCGGGGCGGCCGGAAACGCCGATCATCGGTCGCGATGGCGAGTTACAGGTACTCGCCGAGGCGTGGCAGTTCGTGCTGGGCCAGCGCCAACCGCGCTCGGTGACCATCTTGGGCTTACCCGGCGTGGGCAAGAGCCGGCTGGTCGCGGAGTTCGCCGCTGCCGCGCGCGGCACCGGTGCCCAGGTGCTGGTCGGTCGCTCCCTCCCCTACGGCGAGAGCAGCCCGTATGACGCCTTCGGCCAGCAGATCAAGCAGCTGACCGGCGTGGTGAGCGGCGACCCACCGAGCGTCGCCGCCCAGGTGCTGCGCGCCACGCTTCCCGCGTTCTTCGGCGACGAAGACATCGGCGACATCGTGGCCCACCTCGGGATGCTGCTCGGGCTGCCTAACGAAGGCTCCCGGGTCGGTGACGTGCGCGACCGCAACATCCTCTTCGAGTCGGCACGACGCGTCGTCCGTGCGATCGCCGACGCCGCGCCGACGGTGTTGGTGTTCGAGGACCTGCACTGGGCCGAATCGAGCGTGCTCGATCTGATCGACGTGCTCAGCACGGACATCAACAGTGCACCGCTGCTGATCCTGGCGGCGGCCCGACCGGACCTGGTGGATCGGAAGCCGAGCTGGGGTCGACACCCCGGTGGTGTCGTGCTCGCCCTCGAACCGCTCGGCCGGGCCGATGCCCGCGAGCTGGCCCATCGCCTGCTCACCCGGGCCGCCGGCGCGAACCTGGCGGCCACCGCGGACGACATCGGCGAGGCAGGGGACGGCAATCCGCTTTTTATCGAGGAGCTGGTGGCGTCGGTCTCGGAACGATCGGCACGGCCCGGCGGCGAGCTCCCCACCAGCATCCGCGGCATCATCGCAGCCAGACTTGATGCCATCCCTCCGCTCGAACGCGCGGTGCTCCTCGACGCTTCGGTGGTCGGGCGAGTCTTCTGGGTCGGCGCCCTTGCGGGGTTGAGCGAGCAGCCCGCGCTGTTGCCCGAGCTGATCGATTCGCTGGCGTCGCGGGACTTCATCCGCGAGGAAACGGCCTCGCGCTTTCGCGATGAGCGGCAGTTCCGGTTCAAGCACGCCCTCATCCGTGACGTGGCCTATGCCGCCCTGCCCAGATCCCGACGCCGGGCCGCTCATGGCGCGGTGGCGGCATTCCTCGAAGACCTCCACGCCGATCGGGAGTCTCCGGCCGAGCTCGGCCACCACTGGTTGGAAGCCGGCGACAAGGAGCGGGCGGTCGGCTACGTGATTGCCGCCGCTGATCAGGCCAGCCGAGGCTGGGCCAAAGAACAGGCGGTGTCGCTGTACCGCCAAGCTCTGACGCTCATCGACGAGGACGACCTCCAGAAACGCAAGGTGGTGCGGCTACGGCTGGCGGTCGCGCAGCAGACGCTTTACCACCTACGGCTCTCCGACGCAGGCCGCGGGGAACCCGGCGCCCAGACGGGACAGTCGGATCAGAGTGGGAAGTCCTCGGGAGTGATGTCGCCGCCGATCTCGTAGATGTGGTTGATCAAGTGGCTGCCGAGCAGCGCGCCGTGACGCCGAATCGTCTCCTCGTCGGGCGCGGCATAAATGCAGAACGACTTCAGCGTCCCGTCGGCGTCGACCACGACATGGCTGTGCTCCCAGATGATTTCCGGGAACTCCTCTTCGACGAGGCGCCGCGAACGGGTCCCGACCGCGGGCATGGCGTCCTCCTCCACGTCGAATGTTCGCTCCACCACGTACCTCGGCATTTTCCTACTTTCTCGACTGCATTCCCTGCCCGTCAGAAGATCTTCGACTTCATCATGGCGTCTTCAGCGTCGCTCCGCACCTACCCCGGCCGGGTTCAGGTCGTGAGCTGCTGCCCGTAGAGATAGGCATAGAGCCCCTGGCGCTCGATCAGTTCGTCGTGGGTGCCCCGCTCGACCAGCCGGCCCTGTTCGAGCACGCAGATCAGGTCGGCGTCGCGAATGGTCGAGAGCCGGTGGGCCACGACGAAGGCGGTGCGGCCCCGCATGAGCCGTTCAATACCTTCCTTGACCGCTCGCTCAGCTTCAGAGTCGAGGGCGCTCGTTGGCTCGTCCATCATGAGGACCGGGGGTTGGTCGTAGACCGCGCGAGCAATGGAAAGTCGCTGCGCCTGACCGGTCGAGAGTCGCAGCCCCGAGTCGCCGACGCGGGTCTGGTAGCCGAGGGGCAACCGCTGCACGAACTCGGCCGCGTTTGCGATGGCCGCGGCGTCGGAGATGCGCCCTGGATCGGGATCCTCATGACCGAAGGCGATGTTGTCGGCGATGGTGGCGTCAAATAGATACGGCTCCTGGAGGACGAATCCAATCTTGCCACGTAGCTCCGTGAGCTCGACGTGGCGCAGGTCCAGCCCGTCATATTCGATCGAGCCGCTTGTAGGCATCAGCAGCCCGGCCAGGCACCGCAGGAGTGTCGACTTGCCCGAGCCCGACCGGCCGACGAATGCCACCGTGAGTCCGGCGGGCACGTCGAGCGAGATGCCATTGAGTATTTCCTGGTCCGGGGTCTGGGGGTAGTGGAAGCAGACATCACGAAGGCGGACGTGACCGGCCAAGGCGTGCAGGGACGTCCGTGTGGCGTCGGGCTCCTGCTCGGGCTGTTGCTCATGGACGTCTTGCAGCCGGGCCAGCAGCACGCCGACGAACTGGAGTTGATCCCAGAACGCCAGCAGCGTGCGCAGCGGGGCGTTGGCCGTGAGCACGAGGGCGTTCACCGCGACCAGGCCACCCACGCTCAACGACCTGTGGATCACGAGCAGAGCGCCGACCCACAAGAAGAAGGCGACCACGCCGAGGGTGGCCAGCGAGACCAGGCCGTCGTACACCAGCAGCGTGACGTCGCGGCGGTAGAGCCGATGTTGCAGGCCATCGAACTCCCGCACCAAGGTGCGCCGGAAGCCCTCCTCGGCGCCGGAGACCTTGACGACCTCGATGCCGCGTATGGCATCGAGCTGCTTGCCCTGATAGCGGCCGAATGCTTCCTCGAGCGAGTCGAAGGCGGGCTTCAACCGGCGAGCCGAGTACCGCATGAGCAGTCCATAGACCGGCGTGATGGCCAGGAACAACACGGCCACCACCCGGGAGTACACGGCCATCACCACGAAGGCCACAAGCAGCTGGAAGGCGGAGGTAACGGCAAAGACGCCGTCTTCCACCAGGACGCGGCGGACCTCGCGCATGCCCTCGAGCCGCCTTTGGATGTCGGAGGTGCGTCGCACTTGGAAATACCCGACGGGCAACCGCAGGAGCCGCTCGGCCAGGTAGTCCAGGGCCCGGCCGTCGACCTTGACGGCGATGCGAGCGAGAAGGTGGCGCTGGAGGATGGTGAATCCCACCGCGCCCAGCAAGGCCAGCCCGATGACGCCCACGGTCAGCGACGCCCACCCGGCACCGCGATGGTGCAAGAGTCCGTCGATCACCACTTGGGTCATGATCGGTAGCGTCATCTGGAGCCCGGTTGCGACCAACGCAAGGACCGCGGCCAGGACAAGGGCGCTGTAGTGGGGCCGCACGAAGGGAAGCAGCCACCGGAGTTTCACCCCGCCCCGCGGGGCCTCAGCCAGGCGGGCCGTGGGAGTCGGAATGGCGGCGTACCCCGACCATTCTTTCGCCAACTCGGAGACGTCGACGGTTCGCAGCCCAAGCGCCGGGTCGGCGAGGAAGGCCTTGCCGTCCCGCAACTCATAAATCACGACCCAGTGGTTGCCACCCCAATGGAGGATGAGCGGCATCGAGAGGGCGGGCAGCTTGTCGGGAGAGGACTTCACGGCGCGGAACTCGACGCCCATCTCAGCGCCGCCCCGCATAATCCCTCTCAAACTGGTGCCGTCGAGTCCTGTCCCGACGGCCGCGCGGATGGCAGGCAACGACACGTCGTGGCCGAAATGGCGGCACAACATGGCCACACAGGCGGCACCGCAATCCATCGAGTCGACCTGCCGTACCACGGGAAACCGCGGCCGACGAAGCCGCCGCCGTCGCTTCGGGGGCGACCGCTGGTCCGACGATTCGGCCTCGCCTTGTTCCTCGGCCACCGCCTCGAGCAGTGCCTCCTCGCTGGCTCGCGGGTAGGCTCCTTTCTCCTCGACCGCCGGCGCCCCGACTCTCTGGCGGCGGGCCGCCAAGGCCTTGCGTCGTTCGAGCCGGGCCCCGACCTCGGGATGGGTCGCGACCAATCGGCGCAAGGTGTCCCCGTCGAGTTCGAGCAGCGTCACATCACCCACGGCTTGTCGCGCCCCAGCGTCTGGGTTCTTGTCGAACACGTCCCCGATGTGGAGGTGGTAGAGCGTCTGACCACCGGCGACCGCCGCCAACCGGCCACTCCTCACGACATAGGTGTCCACTTGCTCTCCCGACCAAGCGGGGACGAGATCGCCGTCGGCCAGCGCAAGCTGACGGGTGTTTTCGATCAGTTCGAGTAGTTGATCGTGGCCCAGACCGACAAACGCGGGATGGAGGCGCAGGAAGTCAGCCTTGGCGCATCGACCGGATCTCCACGCCGAAGGAATCCCGCAACGTCGGATGCAGCGCCAGCAGTGCGACGAACACGCTGCGATCGAGGCGCCATGCCTCGAGCTGTGTCGATGCCCGCACCGAGGCCGATCGCGGCGCCTGCTCGACCAAGGCCACCTCGCCGAAGGCGTCGCCCGGACCCAGGATGCCGAGCGGGACTTCGAGGCCGTCGGCGCCGGACGTCAAGACCCGCGCCCGCCCGGACCCAATGACGAAGTAGGCGTCCGCGGGCTCGCCTTCGGCGACGACCATTTCCCCGAACTCGAATTCAACGGATTCGAAGCACGCCGCGACCAGCCGGCGCTCCTCGTCGGACAGCGGTTCCATCACTCGCAGCCCGAGAAGTACCGGATCTATGTCCGGGGACACCGAGGCCGGAGCGATGGCGGACTCTGGGTGGTCAGAGGGCGGCAACAATGGCCGCCTTGCCGGCCGCGAAGCGTCCGACGAGTTCGTCGAGGAGCTCGTCGCGTGCGCGAGACCGCAGGTGTCCGTCCACTGCGGATCCGGGTTCGACCCGGCGGCCGAGCTCCAACACCCGCCAGCAATCGCCGTGTCGCCAGGGGCCGATGAGCTCTCCCGGGTAGGCGGCCAACAGCTCGGCGGCGACCGAGGCCGGCATGGCTCCCAGCTCGAGTTGGCACGGCAAGGTGGTTCGTCCGATGGCCTTCGCCACGACCCCCAGGGTGTCGCCGTCGTAGCGCACCCGCAGGCGGGTCTCGAGGGCCGCGCCTTGGCGATCGAAGCTCAGTTCGTTTCCGTGCACGACGGTCCAGTCGAGCCGGTGTTCGGCCACCCGTGCGTCTACTTCCACCTCCGCAACCCCATTCAGTCGGAGCCAGGTGTAGCCGTCCTTCAACGAGACAAGCCGGCGGGCACGCCGGCGGAGGACTTCGCCGGCCAGTGTCGGCAGGCCAGAGGCCATGTCAGCCAGTGCCTCGGTCACGACGACCTCGACCTCGGCGCCCGCCGGCGCCGGCGGCCAAACAGCCGGTGGTTCGATGTCCAGCGTGTGTACGGCCAGGCAACCGGCCTGCCACGCCTTCAGGGTCTCGGCCCATCGCATCAGCCATCCCCCACAGATCGCTTCGGAGCGCATGAGCTCCTTGTCTGGTCCCTTCTGGTGGACGGGAGAGTCACGGGGGTCGTGAGCTTCTCGCAACCCCCGTCGTCGCAAAACTCCTTCGAGATCGCAGAGTCGCAGCGACCGCTCCGACAACCACGTCTGAAGTTCCGCGGCTGCGATCAACCGTCGCTCGTATCGAAAGGCGCGCACCGCCTCCGCGACATCGCCGTCGCACGGACCTACCTGCCGGGCCTCCAGGGCTATCCCGTGGGCAACGTTGTCCTCGAGTGTCTGCCATTCACCCGTGAGCAGTCCAACGAGTACCAGGTCGGCCACGTCATGTGATTCGCCGCTGAAGGCCAGCGCGGTGCGCCCGAGTAGCGTCTCCACGGGAAGGATCGTGCTGAGATCGGAGGTGGCTGTCAACCTCCGGATCGATAAGCGCCTCGCCGTCGACCGACTTCACCCCGACTCGCTCATGAACTCGGTGCTCAGCAGGTCAATGGCGTCGATGCGGTTCGTCGCTCGCACATAGGCCTGCTGTTCGATCACGTGCCACTGGTCGTCGCCCCGCGGTGTCGGGTGGGCACGGAGCCGCCACGCCACGCTCAGATGGTGCCCGACCTCGCCAACAGTGCCGGCGACAACCTCGAACTCTTTGGCGCTGCCGAACCACCGCTCGAAGGCGGCCACGATCTCCGACGCGCCGACAAACTCGGCCGGTCCGTCGGGGAGCAGGGCGCGCATCGAGGCCGACGGCTCGAAGCAGTCCGCCAGCGCCGCGAAGTTGCGGGCGGCGAGCGCCTCGAGCAGGAGACCGCCGACAGACCAGCGGGTGATCGCCGGCCCTTCCACGTCGCCGGGGGCGCCGCACGAACCATTCATGGCCCTGTTCTAGGTCGGTACCCGACACCGCGCATCGGGTCTTTGCCCGATCCACGCTCAGCTCGTCAGGTTACCCCCGACCAGTCCCTGCCGCATGGCGAAAAGGGCGGCGCCCCCCCGGCTGGTCACGCCGAGTTTGCTGTAGATGTGCTCGACGTGGGCGCCGACTGTTTTCACCGAGATAAGTAGATCCTGGGCGATCTCCTTTTTCGATCTCCCCCGGGCCAGCAGGACCAGCACCTCGACCTCACGGGCACTGAGGCCACCGGCGTGCCCGGCGTCACGCCGCACTCGGTGCCCGGCGGCATCCAACACGGCCCGGACCGCGTCGCCGTCGAGTCGACCTTCGGTCACCTCGGCTCCCAACACCTCACGGGCGGCATCGGGGGCGAACGCCGGCCGGTGTGGCCGTGGTTCGAGGAGCGCGTGGTAGACGTCGGCGGCCGCGATGATCCGGGCCGTCAGCGGAAGCCCGTCGGCAGTGATACCCGCCGGATATCCAGATCCGTCCATCCGCTCGTGGTGCAACAGCGCCAGCTGGGCGATAGCGGCTAGGGCTCGGGGTTTGGCGAAGGTGCGCGCCGTCAAATAGGGATGGGTTCGGATCCGTTCGCGCTCGGGCGCGGTCAGTCGTCCCGGCTTGTCGAGAATCCCCGTCGAGACGCCGATGGCGCCGACGTCGTGCACCAGAGAAGCCCGCCGCACCAAGGTGACGTCGTCGCTCGGGAGACCGAGCGTGGCCGCGGCCCCCGCGGCGAGACCGGCCACCCCGCGCGAGTGTCCGAGCATAAATGGCGACTTCACATCGGCGTAGTCCGCGAAGGCTTCCAACACCTGATCGAGTTCCTCGCCGCGCAACTCGCGGCCCAAGGAAGCTTGGCCGCCGATCAGCGTGTCCCAGCCATCGATCTCGTCGATCGAGGCGAGGATGTCCTCGGCGTGGTCACAGAAGACGTCGACCAGATGGGGATCGAACTCCGAACCGCGCCGGGATCGAAGCATTTCGACCGCGGCGCCCACCCCGCCAATTCGGTGGAGTGCTTCCACGTCATTGGCGACGTGCACAATGCGCATGATGGGGGAAATCTCATCGCCCATGAGCTTGGCCGGAGAGCCCTTCCCGTCCCAGCGCTCGTAGGCCTGCTGCAACGGGTCGCGCACATTGGCGCCGAGGCCCAGGCGCAGAGAGAGATCTCCCGAGGTCTGGCAGTGCGCGGCCATCGATTGCTCGACCTCCTTCGAGCCGCCGGCCAGGAAACGGCCGATCATGGTGAGGCGCCGGATGGGCGGGCTCCCGCTGGCGACGTGGCTGAGCATGAACCGCATCATCGGCACTCCGGCCAGGTCCACCAGGTAGCTGTCCGCCCGCACCGCCATGTCATTCCCGAACCACTTCGCCATCTCGTGGGCGTCGACGACACATCCCACCCATGCCAGCAACGAGACGTAGAAGGCAGCCGCAAGGTCGTCGTCGGAGAGCCCCTCCAGTTCTGCCAGTCGTAGCGCGATCAGGGTCTGGCGGATGATGTGCTCCTGAGGTTGTCCTAGGCCGAGGTCGGTCGCCAGTGATAACGCGGCTACCAGTTCGGCCAGCCGGATCCCGTCCTCAGCGTTCATCAGCGACAGCGTAGGGGGAGGGCGCAGACCTCGTAAGTCCCGTGAACTCGGTGCAGCGGTCCGAGCCAAATTTCCGTGAAGCCACGGATCGTCGTCAGCTGGGACCGATATCAGTTTCATTGTGGGGCGTGCATAAACCGTTTCGCTGCGATGTTGATCGTTGCGCGCCAAGGCAGGCCGGTGCATGATTCCGCGTAGCTCGGGCCGGCGGGGTGGTCATGGAGTTCAACCTGGCAGATTGGCTGGTCGATCGGCACCTCCGTGAAGGTCGCGGTAGCGCGGTGGCGGTCCGAGACCGGGGTCGTTCGGTCACCAATAACGACAGTCTTGATATGGCGGCGGTGGTTTTGGGTGCCACCCGGATTGGAGCGGTGCCAGTGCTCGTCAATCCCAATGCTCCCACCTCGAGACGTGGCACGTGAATTACGGGTCACGTTTACTACGCGATATGGGTTTGGTCCGCCGTAGCCTTCGACGGTGGCCGTGAGGGTTCGCGGAGTCGATCCGCCAGGGTGCTCCTGCGGGCCGTCACCGGATCAAACGAACGGCTACAAGAACATCCACGCGGGCCTGCGCCGTCGCCAGGAGATCGCGTCGAGAACGTCCGGCGACGAGCCATTAGTCGCTAACGTCGAGCTCACCGTGCGCGCGGCTGGCTTCGGGGCCCCCTATGTGCACGGTCGGAGTGATGATCGCTTCCTTTATCTCGTGTAGGGCGAACTGGACGGCGACGAATTCAGGATGTTCCGCCGCGGAAAGATCCGGCTCGAGCACCTCAACCCCATTGAGGTCGACGGACACTCGCTCGAGGTGATCGTCCGGCTCACGGTCGAACATGGGCATCCTACGTGTGCGTCGATCCGCCCGCCCCTCGCCGCGTGGCGGCGCATCATGTAAGCGTCGAGCCGGGTCGCCGGGACCCGGTTCAGATCATCGAGCACCGGAGCCGCCTTTAGTCTTGTCGGATGACGCCACACGTTCGATCCGCGGCCGGCCGGTGTCCCGTGACGCGATGAGTTCGGGCCCGGCGAGCCGTCTCACGGGTATGGAAACCGAGCGCGTTACCGCGTCCACGACGATCGAGGCCGCCCGGGAGGCGGTGTTCGCGGTGTTGGCCGACCGATCGGCACACGCCGACTTCGACGGCACCGGCTGGGCGCGCGAGTCCCTGGCCGGCTATCGCATCACCGCCGCCGGCGAGGTGTTCCGAATGGTGATGTACCACGAGGGGCCACCCGGACAAGGAGTACAAGATCGCCAACCGGGTTGAGGTGTTCGATGAGCCGCGGGCGATCGCGTGGCAGCCTGGGACGGACTCGCCCGCCACCGGGGAACTCAGCTTCGGTGGCTGGATCTGGCGCTACGACCTCGAGGCGACCGGTCCGTCGCGGACGACGGTGACCCTGACGTACGACTGTTCAGCGATCTCGCCCCAAGTGCGCGAGTACATCCAGTTCCCGCCGTTCGGACAGGACCACCTCGACAACTCGCTGCAGCATCTGTCCGACCTGGTCGCCTAGGTGTGGCTGCCCTGGTGCGCGTCGGTCCTACCCGCACGGTACCAAGACACTGCGAGAGCGGGAGGGGTTGATCCCTGCGTCCGGCGCCCAGACTCTGTCGTCGAGGACCTGGTTCAGGTGGGCCCTCAGTGTCTCGAAAGCTGGCGGCCGTCCGGTCAGCGACGCCGGGCTCGCAGCACGACGTCGGCGATGTGCGCGGTGTCGGGCGGCGGGCCGATGCGCGGCTCGACGGCCTGCCGCTCGACCGTGAAGTCGTCACCGAGCAGAAAGGCGAGTTCGTTGGCACCGACGTAGTCGGCGGGGTCGACGCCCCGCGACTTCATGTGCTCGCGGTGGTCTTCATCGATGTCGTGGTAGACGGCGAGCAGCGACCCGCCAACGCGCACGGTGTCGAGTAGCGCCCGCACGGCGGCCTCGCCCGCAGCCTTTGGAAGCCCCGGGTACTGCATCGACACGAGGTCGAACGATTGGGCCGGGAACGGTGTCGCCAGCACGTCCCCACAAACCCATTCGACCGCGACGCCGGCTCGTTCGGCGGCCTCCCGCGCCCGGCCTACGGCCACGCCGGAGACGTCGATCGCGGTGACCGTCCAGCCGCGCTGAGCGAGCCAGATCGCGTCGGCGCCTTCACCGGAACCTACTTCGAGCGCTGCACCGGGGATGAGCTCCGCGACTTCGGCGACGAGCCGCCCATTCGGCCGCCCGCTCCAAATTGCCCCGTCGCGCTCGTTGTATTTCTCGTCCCACTCCGCGGCCTGTGCCGCACTCGCGAATCGCTGCTCGCCGTGTCCATGCTCGTGCATGATTTGCACGTTAGGCCGCCACTGACGGGCTGACGACCGGGTCCGGGTGCTTGTGTGCTTCACCCCGACTCGGTGTCCCTGGGGACACCGGTCGCGACGAGCAGGACTTCGAGTCACATGGAGTGGCCAGTTCCGGATCCTGACGATCATCATTGCCTAGCGACCTCGCCGGAAACGCCTTTCGCCGCGATCGTCCTGGACGCGACCAGGCACATGGGCGACGACGGAGCCGCTTCCCCATCAGAGATGTCTCACCCTGCTCATGAGTCGCAGTGGGGCAGGTAACGGTCGTTGGGTGGGTTGGTGTGGCGGTGCTCGGGCTGGCGGCCGTCACACGAGATATGTTTTCCTCCTCGGTGGCGACCCTACCCTTACCGTGGCAGTGCCCGGCGTCGCGCTCGTCGGGCTCATCATCGTGGTGGTTTCTGGAAGGTGGGCAATCGAGTCCGGGGGGACCAGCCATGTCGGCCCCCCTTTCTGTCCAGGCTGGTCTCGTCTTCTCGGCCATGCCGCAAGACTGGCAGCGACTGATTTTCGGCGCCCCCGATCCAAAGGCCAGGAGACGGGGGGGTCTCACGGTCAACGTTCGTGTCGTGGACGACTGATTGGTGATCGAAAGAGTTTGGGACCCGTTGCTCTACTCGAACCGATCGAGGCACGGTTCCCGATCGCGGCCGTCACCGATGTCGTGGTGGGGCCCCCCGAGGGTGCTTCTCATCGGCTCGACGTTGACTTTTCAGTTGGCGCCGGACGGGGTGGTCCGTTTCGACGTGCAGGCGGGGGCAGCGTTGGCCGAGAGGGCGTCGCAACGCTTCCGCGACACCGCCAACATCGCACGCGCTGCTCGTCCCGCGCCGTCGCCGGCACTTTACTTTGTATCTGGAAGGACTTCAATGGAGCTACCGCCATCAGAAGCAGAGATATGCCGAGACCATCGGCCCGGTATTTCAAAGTTCACGGGATCAATGTTCATCGCAATGTTGATATTTGTCGGGGGTTTCGCCGCGGGGTCCATTAGGCGACAATCGGCGGACCATCGCGCCACGAAGGCGGAGGCGGCGCTGACGTCGAGCGACACGCGCACCGATACCCTTCAGACCCAACTCGACAAGGCGAAGGCGTTGCTCGAGGTCGCCCAGACAGACGCGGCCCAGTCAGTCGGCGACGGGATCTACAGGGTCGGCCGAGGCGTCAAGGCTGGCTGTACCACACGGTGGGCAGGCCAAAATGCTATTGAGCGAAGCCGGACTCAAGTAACCAGAATGACATCGTCGATCATGGTGTTATCGGCGGCCTCCAAACCATCATGATCGACTCTTCGTACTTCATCACGAAGGGGTCCGGTACCTGGGACAAGGTGGGGTAAGGAAGCGTCTCAACTACCCCGTGCCGACCGACGCACTCTCCTCCGCCGGTCGAAGAAAGCTCGCTGCGCGCCGATCCAGGAAAGCTGGATGCGGCCGAACCGGTCGGTCAGTGCGCGTGCGGAATCCGACAACTATCGGGGAGGCGTGAAGGATCGGACATTCTTCCGGACGGGTTGGGGCTTCTCCAAGGCGACGGACCCATCTACGGGCGACGGAACACCTCGGCGTCAACGGCGGCGGCCTCTTCGAGCGTCATGGTCACAGACGGGTCGGCGTGTTGAAGGGAGCGCATGAAGGCCAGGCGAAGGTGGGTGGGCGGATGGGTCGCGTCGACGCGGTGTCCTCGCTGGTCCGCGACCCGGCGGAGTCGTTCCAGTTCGGACGCGGGGACATGTGAGAGGTGAGCACGCAAGTACGCCACCCGGTCCGCGACACGCTCATTGGCGGCGCGTTGCAAGGTCAGGCGGATAGATCCGTCAAGCAGCAGGAGTTCCATGACCCCGGCCGCGGCGACAGTGCCGCCGGCCCGGGCAGCCAACTCGTCGGCAAGGTACTCCGCACGCTGCGTGGTTCGATCGCGTGCTCCCTCGACGAGGCGCTGTATCAGCAGCGGAATCGCTCCGAGTACTACGAGAACAATTCGTGCGAGGTCGTCTCGTAGCCAGCTGCGGCGCTGCAGGGGGCGCACCTGGTGTCCCCCCTGGATCAGAAGCCTCCGCCACGCGGTCAGTGTTCGCAACGCCGATCCGACGATCAGGCCGTGGGTCACGTCTCCGTTGACTTCGTGGGCGATCTCGTGGCCGAGGAGTGCAATCTGCTGTGGCGGCGACGCAGCAGCCCACAGCGGCCATCCGATCGTCAGGACACGTCGGCGTCGCAAGCCGATAGTGCCCCACGACGCGCTGACCGCGGAGTCGATGACAACGAAATCGGGGCCGCGGCCGGCGATATGGGCCGCCACCCGATCGATCACGGCGAAGAGCGCGGGTAGGTCAGCCCGCCGCATCGGCGCCGACGATTTCACCAAGCGCCCGAATCGGGGTCGAACCGTCCACGTCATGGCCGCGAGCCCGGTTGCGACGAGCAGCCCGATCGGGCTCGGCCACGTCGTCGCCGCCACCACGACCGCCCCAAGCGCGACGACCGCCGAAGATAGGTGCACTGCTGTCGCGGCTACCACGGTAGCGACCCGGTTCCGATCCCATCGGGGACGCAGTTTCGGATCGCGGCTGACTTGCTCGTACAGTCTCGTTCCCCGGACGTGCGCTCTTTGCCGGGCCCGCTGCGCGATCCAACCGGCCTGCGGGCCGGGAGGTGACGGGTCCACGTTCCAGTTACATCCCGGGCACCATTGCACGAACCCAATCGCTGATGGCATGGACTGAGCGCAGCGCGGGCATGTCGACATCGAGACCGAGCCCGCAGTGGACATCGATGGTAGTGTGCCAGGAACCGGCCTCTTTCCGTCCTCCTGCGCGATGGCTGTCTCGTGCCGCTCTTCGCCATCGGCGTCCAGGCGGCGGCCGCCACCCAGACGGATGATCGCAGCGAACTCGCGAATCGGGCATCATGACCCGACTGATGACTCTCGTAGCAAAGGGCCACTTGATGTGGTCGCCAATGGCGGACTGGCAATTTTGAGCCCGGCGACGGGTGGTGGTGACAACCGATTCGCCGCAGATCCCGCGTCTGGTCCGAGAAAGTGGATCGTCCCTGAGAGATAGTGTAATCCGACGCGCTAGGACAAACCGGACCGCCGGGAAGACATCGAGCAGCGAAGGAACAACATCGGAGTGATCGCCGATTCGGCGGGGTTCGGGCATTTCAACCCGTTGTTCGCACCTGGCCGTAGCGACTCCCGTCTTATTCCGGCTTCGAGCGCCCTAAAGGTAGTGGGACGGGGTGCCGATGCGTCATGGTGATCCGTTCTGCGTCGCGCCGGAACGCGGATCCCATCTGCCAGCGCGCCGGGTTCGTGGGGTACTCCAGCAATGTCCCGGGCCCGCCGTTTCGACCTGTTTCTCGGGGCACGCAGGTGCGACGATATTTCACAGGCAGATGGTCGCCTTTGCAAGGGCCGCCCGGTCCGCTTCGCCAGCGGACCGAGGTCGGAAGGTGTCGCCCCTCGTGGGCAGCAAGGTGCGGACTTGCTCTGTGCTGTGTGGCGGTGTCAATAGGCGTCATGACGCCTTCGGCTGCCTCCGCCGACTCGTTCACGACGGTCGTCCGGACGGTGACCGGAACGTCGTTTATTGGTGGTATCGCGTGTCCAAGCGCGAGCACCTGCTATGCGGTAGGTCAGGGATCTGGGGGGGTGATCGTGCCCGTCAATGGCGGCGTTCCCGGTGCCGTCCAGACAGTCGCGGGCACCTCGGGCCTGTCCGACATCGCGTGTGCGACGACCACATTCTGCGAAGCGGTCGGCAAGAGCTCCTCGCTCGACGCCGTCATGGTCCCGATCGTCAACGGGACCGCAGGCACCCCCAAGGCGGTATCTACTACCAAACTGGGGCTCTACGCCATCGCGTGTCCCACCACCAACGTCTGCGTCGCGGTCGGGAGCACGAGCAGCAACTCGTTCCCGCCTGGCCAGGGCGTGGTCGTGCCGATCGTCGATGGCTTCCCCGGTGCCGTGCAGATCCTCCCCGACGTCTTCGCTCTGAACGATGTTGCCTGCGGGAGTGTCGCCACCTGCGAAGCAGTCGGCTACGCGTACGGGGGACCAGGCGAGGCCGTGCCGATCGCGGACGGCACCGCCGGCGCACCCGTCGCCGTGAGCGGGTCGGTCTACCTCTCCGCGGTGGCTTGCCCCGGAGTGTCGGACTGCGAGACCGCCGGCTTCAACGCCACAACGGGGGTCGTGGCACCCATCATCTAGGGTGTCCCCGGCCCCGCCCAAGCGGTGCCAGGTACCAGCGAGCTCACGGCCGTGGCGTGCTCCAATGACGCGACCTGCGAAACGGTCGGCGTCCTGATCGGCCCCGGCTCAAACCAGATCATCCTCGCGCTCATCACCAACGGTAGCCCCGGTAGCACCCAACTGGTCACTGGCACCAGTTGGCTGGCCACGCTGGTCTGCCCAATGGGAATCACCTGCGTGGCGGTAGGCGACTTCAATTTGTCCGGCAAGGAGTTGGGAGCGGTGGTCACGATCGAGCCGGTCAACGCCACGTTTCTCTCACCGGTGGACGGCCAAAACGACGTCGATACCACCAAACCCTTCACCTGGTCGCCGACGCCCCAAGCCCAGGGCTACATACTGGTAATAGGCACCACGTTGTACGGAGCCGACCTGTTCAACTCAGGCATCTTGCCCCCGACCGAGAGCAACGTCGACGTCCCCGCCCTCCCTGCCGGCCCCTTGCTACACGCCACGCTGCTCACCGAGGTCGGCGGAACCTGGAGCAACTTCCAAGCCATCACCTTCACCGCCGCCCCAGGGCAGGCCAGTTTCACCTTCCCGCTCGACGGCGAGAATTCTGTCGATCCGACGAAGGCCTTCACATGGACCACGATCCCCCAAGCGGAGGGTTACATCCTCGTCGTCGGCACCACAAAATACGGATCCGATCTGGCCAACTCCGGGATCCTCCCGCCGACCCAGTCGAACTACGCCACCCCGACGCTGCCCTCCGGCAAAATGCTCGACGCCACGCTGCTGACCAAAACCAACGGGACGTGGACCCGGTACCAAGCCATTACCTTCACCGCCGGACCCGCCATGGCAATGCTCACAAAGCCAGTGAACGGACAGCTGAACGTCCCGACGCCAACCGCCTTCACCTGGACAACGGTGGCCGGCGCCCAAGACTACATGCTGGTAGTCGGCACGACCCTGTACGGCACGAACCTAGTTAACTCCGGCATCCTGCTCCCGACGCGATCCAGCCTCAACGTCCCTGCCTTGCCCCACGACAAACTCCTATACGCCACGTTGCTCACCAAAATCAACGGCAATTGGCACTACGAAGCCATCGGATTCACCGCCAGCTAAGAAGCTCTCAGAGCAGCGAGCGGGCCTCCGACCTCAAGCTGAACTGTCACCGAGCCGACGGCCGACCGTGGAACTTCATAGCCCAGCCCACCAGTCGGCGCTACGCGCCCGAGCCGTCGAAAGTGCGATTGAGAAGTTGTCGTTCGGATGCTCGTCGCCGCTCAGATGACGTAATCGGTCCGGCTCACACCTGTCCTGTGAATATAGACGCGCAGCGGGAGTCCTCTCCTTCAATCTGCTGTGTGCCCGGCTGGCCGAAGACGACCACGGTCACGGGTTTTCCCGCCACGACCGCTTTCGCCCCGTAGAAGAGGTCCGCCACGACCGCGCACAACGGGAGTCCTCCACCCCCCGGCGGTCTTGCTGCCGGGTTGTGCTGAATGGCTGCGACATTTTTGCGAACTACGGCGACAAGCTTGTCCACGGCCTGGAATGACCCAAGCATCCGGGGGTCTGCCTCGGCGGTAGTGGTCGTTTTCGTCGGCAGGGTGATCGACGATGGGGGAGTCCTACGCCCGCCGCAGCTCACCAGGAGAGCCAGCGAGGTCATGCCGGCGAATACTACGAGGGCCCCCCGACGAGCCAAAGGTGGTGCGGTCCGCCGCCACGGGGGGAACAATGATAGACGCTCAAGATGGCTGGGCCGGCGAAGGTTTACCGAGAAGCCCGGAATCGCCGCCGTCGCAGGTTCCAAGTAGTCAAATACCAACCCGATGCGGTTCTCGCAGCGATCGCACTTCTTGAGTCTACCGCGTACAGATTGCCCGAACACACCCGGTAGTGGGTGTCAGGCGAGTCGCACATGCCCACGAAAGATCCGCTGCTCCGATCATGACCGACTGCTCGCGAAAATCGTGCTGCGTTCCGGTTCGACGATGAGGTCGCCGAGAGGAGCCGCGCTCCTGTCCGTCCGGCCCTCCTTTTTCAAGTTCTGGCTAGTCCATTCTCATCGGTGCGTCGAAGAACGAGACAGAGCCGGTGCCGGGTGAAGTCCGAGGCTCGCAATACTGGCTACCTTGGGAGTCGTTCAGCGGTGGTGACCGACAAAACGAATCCGAGGTTGTCGAAGCGGACTACATGCACCTGATGGCCTTCGCCGGCTCGGCGTAGCGAGGCCGCCTGCAGCCCGGGTATGGCCATTGGCTGGTTCTGGTCGAAAGTACTAACCAGGACACGGTCGGCATCGACAATGGATTCGACGACAGTTCGCATCGGTGCTTGTAGGGGTTCCCTGAGCAGCGGCGCAATTTCCGTTGTTAGCGGCGCCGATGACTACGTCTCAGGCCGGGCTCGGTGAATCGGGGTTGGCAAGCAGCTCGCTCGCAGCCCTGATGAAGCCGTCGAGGTCCGAGGGTCCGGGTAACGCTGCCAGGTACTGCTCGTACTCCCGCCTGTAATGGTCTGAAAGCCGCTGAAGGTGCTGACCGATATCTTCGAGTGCCTTGACGGTGAGGTAGCTCGTAAAGCCGAAGCCCAGGTCGCGGACCACCGTGAGGTCCACGAACACATCACCGGGACCAAGGATCGCAGCCAGCTCAGGACGGTCGTCGGAGCGGAGCGCTTCGACCTGAGCCTCAGACCGGGCCTCACTCGCCGTGCCCAGGATCGAGATCTCGGAGCTGGCATCGAACGAGACTGCTATCTCAATCGCGGTGAGCTGGTCAAAGTTGTTCAAACGAAAAATGCCCGCTTGGGCGGCGTGAGCTCGGCTGAACTCGTCAGGTTCGGGGCGGATCGGCACGGCCGCTCGGGCCTTAACGAAGCCTTGGTCGGCTGCCACAGGGTCGTTGACCTGATGGTCGACTCGATACTCCCACCGGATCAGCTCAATGGCCTCTCTGTCAATGCCGAGAGTCCACGCTGCCGCGTCTCGGTAGTAGGTCGGAATCACGCGTCGGACTGTCCCGTTGGTCGCCGCCCACGCCAGAGCTCGCCAGGTGGCGAGAGCTTCCCCGCTGCCGTTGTTGATGCCATACCGCAAGAATGGGTTGCGGCTCGGATCATCTGGATACCCAGATTCCCACAGCCCGGGCCAAGCCGGATCGGGCACGTCGAGGTCCCCGGCAGCGAGGACGAAGGTATGCAAATCTCGATCTAGGCGGTGTTGAAAGCGCCAAAAGTCCGACACGCGTTACGACCCTCCGGTCAGTTGACCTGTCCCAGCCCGTGGGTACCTCATCTGCGTCGGCGGGCGGGGTCGGCCTCGGCGACGGCGCGGGCGACGGCTTCTGGTCCGGGCCGGGCGTAGCGTTCCAGTGAGCGGACGGAGGCGTGGCGGGAGCGGGCGAGGAGCAGGGGCAGGTTGGTGCCGTCTTCGGCGGCGTGGGTGAGCGCGGAGTGGCGTAGCTGGTGCAGGGTCCAGCCGGTGTGCTCCTGGAAGAGGGCGGCGGCCCGCCGGTACGACAGCCGGGCCCTCCCGGTGCCGGGGTCGAGGTCCACCGATGGTGCGGCCCGGGTGGGGAGCCGGTCGGCGAGGAATACCGGGCCGGCGTTGCGGCCGGCGAGCAGGCGAGGCAGGAGGTGGGCGGCGCCGGTCTGCCAGAACACCCATTCGACGGCTCCGCCTTTGGAACGCACCCGGGCCCTTTTGGAGGCCAAGTCGAGGTCGCCGACGTCGAGGCTGAGGATCTCGTTGGCCCTCGCCGCGGTCTCATACAGCAGCCGCCACAGGGCCTTCTCGCGCATCGCCACGTCGCTTCGCTGCCACAAGTCCTCTACTTGGCGGCGGGTCAGGGCCCGGGTGCGGTCGGGGTGCTCGCGGCGCCGCTCGATGGTGACGGTCGGGTCGGCGTCGAGCCAGCCCCGTCTTGCCCACCAGGCGGCCGCCGAGCGCAGCGTAGCCAGCTCCCGGTTCCACGTGGCCGGAGCCGCCAAGCGGTAGCGGGCGGTGAACCAGGAAGCTATGGCCACCGGTTCAAGGTCCACGAGGGCGCTGTCGCGCCCAACACCACCAGCGAAAGCAGCGAGGGACGCGCCGTAGACGCGGCGGCTCGTGGCGGCCAGGTCGGCCTGGTCCATGAAGGCATCCACGGCCGGGCCGAGCATGGCGGGGGCTTGCTCTCGGGTCGGGAGACGGGTGAGCTTTGCCGTCACAGTCCTCGTTGTAGCCGCTCGTGGCAACAAACGCGTGGACCTGGCCCTCGGCTCCACCTCGGGGACCCGCACCGCCCTTGGCATGTTGTACCGGGCAGGAGCGGGTTGTGGCAGCAAATAGTGAGTTTGCTGCCACGACGCTACGGTCCTCTCGACCCAAAATCGCCTGTTGTCAGATGGGGGGACGCTATGCCGACCCGGTTCCTGTCCGATGCCGAACTGTCCCAGCTGGCTGGTTTCCCGGCCGACATCGCGGCCGAGGACCTCGTCACTTACTTCACCTTGGAGCCCGACGACGCCCGCTGGGCGATCACCGACCACCGGGGTCAGGCCAACCGCCTGGGGTTGGCCCTGCAGCTGTGCAGCCTGCGCTGGCTGGGGTTCGTCCCCGACGACCTGACCTCGGCGCCGGCGGCCGCGGCGGCCCGATTGGCCGGCCAGCTCGACGTCGACCCCGCTGCGCTGGCCGACTACGGCGGCTGGCAGGAACGGACCCGCACCGAGCACCTCCGGGAGGTACTGGGCCGCCTGGGCTGGACAACCGCCGGTCCCCCGGAGCTCAAGACCCTGGAGGACTTCCTGGCCGAGCGGGCGCTGGAGCACGACTCGCCGTCGCTACTGGTGCGCCTGGCGTGCGAGCATCTTCGCTCCGTGCGGGTGGTCCGCCCCGGCGTGGAACGCCTGCAGCGTTGGGTTGCGGCGTCTCGCGAGCGAGCCGAGACCACGACCGCCCTGCGGCTGGCACCGCTGCTCAGCACCGAGCGCCAAAGCCAGCTGGACCGCCTGGTGGTGGTCGACGGCGACCTCGGCATCAGCCGGTTGGCCTGGCTGCGCCGGGGTGCCACCTCGGCCGCGGCCGACGTCATCAAGGTCGAACTGGACAAGCTGTCCTACCTGCGGTCCCTCGGCGCCGACCGCCTCGACCTGTCGGTGCTCCCCCCGGGTCGGCGGCGATTCCTGGCCCAGGTCGGGCGTCACTCCACCGCCCAAGCCCTGGCCCGGGCCGATCGCCAGCGTCGCCATCCGATCCTGTTGGCCACCATGGCCGAGGCCGCGGTGGAGGTCCTCGACGAGCTGGTGTTGCTGTTCGACCAGGCCCTGTCCACCTCGGATTCCCGGGCCCGTCACCAACTCGACGAGCGCCTGGTCGAGCGGGCCCGGACAGCGCAGCACCGCGAGGTCCTCCTCGACGAGCTGCTCGGCGTCCTCGCCGATCCGGCGGTGCCCGACGAGGCGGTCGGCGCGCTTCTCCGGGGCCGGATCGGCATGGAGGCCCTGGCCCGAGCCAGGCTCCCAGTCGCTGAGCGGCCCCGGCGTGACGCCGGCCACCTGGAGTTGCTGGAGACCCGCTACTCCCATCTGCGGTCCTTCGCCCCCGGCGTGCTGGCCGCCCTGCCCCTGGGCGGTGGGCCGGAGTCCGCCAGTCTGCTGAAGGCGGTCGAGATCTTGAAGGACCTCAACGCCACCGGCCGGCGCCGGCTGCCCGACGACGCGCCCACCGACTTCGTGCCCACCCGCTGGCGGGACTACCTGGACGCCACCGGCGATGACCACAGCGCCGCCCGGCGCCACTACTGGGAGCTCGTCGTGCTCTACCAGCTGCGCGACGCCCTCCGCTCCGGTGACGTGTGGGTGGCAGGCTCCCGACGCTACGCCGACCCGGCCAGCTACCTGATCCCCACCGAGCGGTGGCCACCGCTGCGGGCCGAGCTGTGCCAGCTCACCGGCATCAGCACCGACGGCCGGGCCCGCCTCGACGAGCTGGGCCAGCAGATCCAGGCGGCCCTGGAAGCTGTCGAGCCGCTGCTCGCCGCCGGTGACAGCCGGGTCCGCCTCGACGACGACGGCCAGCTCATCGTGAGCCGACTCGACGCCGAGGAGCTACCCGAGGGGGCGGCGGCGCTACGCGACGCCGCTGTCGGACGGCTCCCTCACCTGCAAATCTCAAGTCTGCTCATCGAGGTCGACGCCTGGACCGGCTTCACCGACGCCCTCATCCACGCCGGCGGCGCCACCAACCGCTCACCCGATCTGCGCCGCAACCTGTACGCCGCCGTGCTGGCCCAGGCGACCAACCGGTCGCTGGCCGAGATGTCCGACGCCACCGGGATCAGCGAAGACGTCTTGGCGTGGACGACCGAGTGGTACCTGCGCGCCGAGACCGTGCGCGAAGCCAACACCATCGTGGTCAACCGCCACCACCGAGAACCCCTGGCCCAGCTATTGGGCGGCGGGACCCTGTCGTCCTCGGACGGCCAGCGTTTCCCGCAGCGGGGCAAGTCGCTCACCGCCCGGGCCCTGTCGCGGTACTTCGTCGACGAGGGCACCACCACCCTCACCCACGTCGCCGACCACCACGCCACCTACGGCACCAAAGTCATCCCCTCCACCGTCCCCGAAGCCTCCTTCACCCTCGACGAGATCCTGGGCAACCCCACCGACTTGCCCATCGCCGAGCACACCGTCGACACCGCCGGCCAGACCCTCGCCCTATTCGCCGCCTTCGACCTGGTCGGTCTGCGCTTCTCGCCCCGCATCCGCGACCTGCCCAGCCGCCGCCTCTACCGGCTCGGCCCCGCCAAAGACCTGGCCGCCTACCCCCACGCCGGACCGCTTCTCCGCCAGCGGGTCAACCAGGACCTGATCATCTCGCAATGGGACGAACTGTTGCGCCTGGGCGGCTCTCTCAAGTTCGGCCACGCCACCGCGTCACTGCTGCTGGCCAAGCTCCAGACCGGCAGCCGTCACAACGCCCTGGCCCGGGGCCTGCTCAAGTACGGCCGCCTGATCCGCACCCTGTTCATCCTGCGCTACCTGGCCGACCCCGAACTGCAACGCCGGGTCCACCGCCAACTCAACAAAGGCGAAAGCCTCCACGCCCTGCGCCGCCGGATCCTCTACGCCAACGAGGGTCACATCCGCCGCCGCCACCACGACGCCCAAACCGAACAGGCCCTGTGCCTCACCCTGGTCACCAACGCCGTGGTGCTGTTCAACACCGTCTACCTCCAAGACGCCCTCGACGCCCTACAGGCAGAAGGCCACCCCGTCACCGACGACAACGCCGCCCACCTCTCACCGGCGCTCAGCGACCACATCAACATCCACGGCTCGCTCACCTTCGACGTCGAACGAGAACTCGCCCGCACCGGGCACCGGCCCCTCAGGTCACCCACATCCCGCGCAGCTCCAGCTCGAAGCCTGTAATCCAGTTGTTGGGAACCCTCCTTGTGCTGGACTCTCCGGCGTGACAGGCCCACCCCTTTGCCGACGATGCAAACGCCCCGTCGTCCTCGAAGCCGACCGCTACGAGGTGTTCGAGCAAATGCACTATGTGTGCTTCCACTACGAGTTCGAGCATGATCCCGTCGACCCCGACGAGGAATGTGGCGCTGGAGGCTGCCCGTCTGGTGCACTCGCAGGAGGTCGTGACCGAGCCGCCGAGACCGCCCGACGGCTATCTCAGGAAGCCGCCACAGGAGTGGACTGGGAGAACCAGACGCTCGGCCGCTACCTACAAGCCCTCGCCGCCTGGCTCGACGACTCCGACCACTACTACGCGAACCAACATCGGGTCCGACCATCGAACGCCTGGGAGATCATCAACGACGCGTTGCAAGCGGCAACGGTCTACGAGTAACGCTCCGCCCGATGTGTACCAACGCGGGAGCTACGGAGACGACGGGCCAGCGTCGGCACCGGCACCGCTAACAACGGAAATTGCGCCGCTGCTCAGGGAACCCCTTGTAGGGATCGCAGCCGGCTCTCCGGCCGAGGAGCACGACTGGGCCTGTGCATGGCTCGCAGCCGGCCGCCAGATTGGCGACATGCGAGTCCGACGGCACGAAAAAGTGATGGCCGCCCTAATCGACCGGTTTCATCCCGATGGCGAGACCGGCCGGGACAGATCGGGTCCGGTGGTCGGAGGTGGGTCCGTAGGCGTCACCTGGATGATGCTGGCATCGTCGGTCGCGACCCACAGCGCCCCACCCGCCGTCGTGATGCTGACAACTCGGCTGCCTGGGAGCTCGATCGGATCTCCTTCGATGGCACCGGTGGTCGCATCGACCCGCGCAATCCCGGCTTTGCCGGCAAAGGCCTTGGTGGTCACCCACAGGGATCCTCCTTTCAGCGCCGACGTCGGGGCGGCTAGCAGGAGTGTGAAGGTCGATGCCGGACCGGGTTGTCCGGTCACGGGGTCGACGCGGGTCAGTTGGCCGGTGGAGGGTCCGATGACTGCCACGGTGACCACGTCATTGCCGTCGCTCAGGACTGTGGGTTGGTAGCCGGTCAACGCGGAGCGCACGTCCGGTTGGAAGGTGGCCGGGTTGAATCGCACCAGCCTCGGCTGTCCAACGACAGTGTCGTTGACCACTGACCAGATCCCGTCCGAGGTCACCGCCAGCGCCTGCGGAAACCCCGTGACCGCGTGGGAGGCGACCGTCTTCCCCGAGGGGTCAATCTCGACGATCTGGTGGGTTTGACCGCCATTGACGGCTGTCCACAGGGAATCCCCTTGGAGAGCGAGTGCCGGGATGCTGAAACCGGGGTCGATCGGGATCGTTCGCATGATCGTGCCCGTCCGGCCGTCGATTTCGTCGATCGTCCACCGCTCCACAGGCAACTGAGATGGGTCGTGGTAGTAGTACTCGGTTACCATCCATACGATTCGATCGCCGACAACGAGCGCGGCGGGGTGCCCGCTGACCGATTCGGAGCCGATCGCGACTGGCGAGGTTGTTACCGAGCTCAACACGCGGCCGGATGCGGAGTCGAGGTGGACGAGCGTGTTTCCTTGGATCGCCCACAAACCCGCTGGTCCCGCCACGACAAGGTCAGCCGGACTTGCCAGCGGAAGTCTCGCGGCAACGCGGCCCGATGGCACGATCGGAGCCGAAGTTCCGGGTTGGGTAATCATATGTTGTGGTCGTGACGGGGGGCGGCTGACGACCGCGGCGATCAACACCACGGCGACGGCGAGGGCTGCGGCCACGGTTCCTGGGATGAACCAGGTGGGCCTGGCACAGCGGTGTGGCCGAGTCCGCACCTGCTCGGCGATTCGATCCCAGCCGTCGCCTGACATTGGCGCGGCATCGCCGCGGCGACGGAGTGAATCTCGAAGCTGGTCTTCGAGGCTCACGGCTCGAACACGAGTCGAAGTTGGCCCAGTCCTCGATGAATGAGGGATCTCACCGTAGCCGGACGCACGCCCAACATCCCGCCAATCGTCTCGTCGTCGAGGTCCTCGTAGAACCGAAGTACCGGTGCGGCTCGCTGCCGGAACGTGAGCGCGGCCAGGGCGTCGGTCAACACGTCAGGTTCCGTTGCCGGCGTGGACTCGATACCCGGCACCCGACGTGCCACTCGACGTCGTCGGAGCTCAGATCGGCAACGGTTGATGACCGACGTACGCAGGTAGCTCTGAGGGCTTCTGACTCCATGCCAGTGCCGGTGAAGGGCAACGAAGCAGTCCTGAACGACCTCTTCTGCATGTGCGTAGGCGAGCAGCAATGACGCCAGCCGACCATTTCCGGGTAGTGGCGCCGAAATACGCCCTCGAGGTCGTCCGGCCCGGGGTAGTCGACTCCATCACCCCCGTCAGTTCGCTCCAACACGACATCCGTCATTCGTCTGATTAGACGCACTGGACGGTGGTCTGTTGCATACCTCCTGGCTGGACCAGCGTTTCAGAGTTCAGAAGGTCGCGGGTCTGCCGATGAAGGTGCGTTCGAGGTCTCGAGGTCCCCGCTGACATTCCGGCTGCGCAACGCAGCTGCGCTGCTATGCAGCGCAGGGAAAATGACAGTGGTACGCAAGGAAAGTGACAGTGCCGTCGACCCATCAGCACGACGTCACCGAGCGTGACAAGCACACTTGTAAACGCGCCTTGTCAGAAGTAAGAGTATCCCCATGCACATCGCAGAGTTCCGAGTGTCCGACAGGGGCCAGATGGCACTGCCCGCCGAGGCGAGGCGCCGGTGGAATCTGGGGGAGGGGGGTTCGGTTGAGGTGGCGGACCTTGGTCACGCACTGCTCATCGTTCCCGCCGGCAGAGGTGGCCTGAGAGCCCTTCTTAGCGACGCGATCGACGAGGCCGGTGGCTACGCCCAGCTGGCCGCCCAAGTGGCTGCGGACGAACCCGAACTCGCCTGACCGCCGGGCCCCGTGGATGTCGTCATCGATGATCATCTGCTCCTCGACATACTGCTGAACCAAGAACCACCCGACCTTCGCCGCCCGGGCGGGCGAGTTTTCACGACCGGTCTGTGGTATCACCGGCTGTGCCGTGCTCTTGGCAATCACGCCGTCACCGGCTCGCTTTCCCGCTCGCTAGGCAAGGTCGACCCGGTTGTGGGCACAATGGCAGTCCGTGCTGCCGCAGCGCTGCCGGAAACGATCGGACTCCTCTCGCTTCGTGAGCTGGCATGGCCGATGGCTCGCCTCCTAGATGACGGCGTCCGCCTGAACTTGATGTCTCTCGAGGCGCTCGCTGCCGTAGAGCAGCAAGGCGCCGAACTTTGCCTTGCTGCAGTCGACGAGAACCCGCAACTTCTTGCCGCGGCAGCCTTCCGAGCTAGGCCGGTTCGGCTCATCCACCAGTCGAAGCACGGCCGCTGAAGGGCGATCGGCGACGCCGGCCTCTCGGCCGGAAATTGGTCCGGGTGGGAGCTTGCGGAGGGTTGTCGGGCCGTGTGGAGCGCAGGGAAATTGACAGTGGCGGCGCCGACAAAGTGACAGTGCCCATCAGGAGTGGGGGGCACAGGACCCGGGGGACCAATGGGATGAACCAACGGGCCGTGCCCCGCCTTCGCTCCAGTCGTTGGTCGAGGAGGTCGGTTGCGTCTGCAGGCATGCCCCGACGATGACCGGACACGCCGACTTGGCGGCGAGGGACTCGGGGGAGGGTCGATATCGAGCTTCTGTCGGTCGGCCAGGGTCGCGGTCAATTCAAGTCCCGGCTCGACGGTTCTTGACGGCGATTCCGGCCGGCCAGCACGCAGCGCCGACTAACACACCACGGCACGCATGCTCCGCTCGTGTGCAACCGAATCATCGACGGTGATCGGTGGATCTCGGAGCGCGTTGCATTTCTGCGGGAATGACTGGCCGCACGGCCGGAGGACCACGAGCGCCGAACCATCGAGGCCGAGATCGACGTGATGTTCGGCGGGAGTAGGCCGTCCAGAACGCCTTGTCCTCGCTGTCGCCGACGGCCAGGCCCAGCACCTCCTGGTTGCCGTCGGCCGACACCCCGGTAGCGCCGGAGTCGACGCGTTCATCGATGATAACGAAAGTGCTCCACGCGTGCCCCGGTCAACCGGCGATCAGACGTGAGCAGTACCAACTGAGGACGGCTACTCCACGCCGACCTTGTGGCCATCGTCGCGGTGCCAGTCGACGAGCAGGTCGGGGAGACTGGCCGGCTGCCCTCCTCCCGAAACCTCCTGGAGGAACGTAACCCACTCGTAGTGACCCGGCTTGTGGCCGTGCTCGTCGGGGTCGAGGACGTAGGCGAGGTCATCGGCCTCCAGGTAAATTACGACCGCTTCGATCGGGTCCGTCTGGTGCCACATCTTGACCGCCGCCATACCAACGTCGTGCCAGTGCTCGTGGTGATTGCCGCCAATTACGTCGGCCTGATGGGCACGGATCCTGTCGTACTGGCCGGGCTGCAGCGGAAAGGCAACGGCGACGGTTTGCAAGGCTACCTCCAGAGGAACTCGCATGATGATCGGGCGCCGGCGAATCTAGTCTCCCGATCCTCAATCTGCCATCTCCGCGGCACGTCTAGGCCAAGATCCGATGGCGCACGGTATCGTTCGATAGGCGCCCGAGACCCTCCGAAACCGTCAAACGGGTCTGCCGTGAACCGGTCGGGGTGGAGCCTTCGACAGTAGGTGTCAGCGACCAGCACGCTGCGGTCGTCCCGATAGAACTAACGGGGCTTCGCCCCGGCCGAGCGGTGTCCTGCTTAGGCTCAGGCCGCGGGACTAAGCGAGCCCGTTAGGGCCACTCTATGGACCGCATGACGCGGTAATTGGGGCTCCCGACGACCGGAGCGACCGTGCCCCGACGCTTTAGCCGAGGTCTTGGCTGGGCACGTGGCCCTCGAGGGTCCAGTGCATCGACCGGATGTACCTGAACGTCTACGCCCGCAGGCTGCAGTTCACCAACGGCGTGGTTTTGTTTCTGCGGAGACCACCGCGGCCATCAGTTCGCGTCTTCAGTGTTGCTCGAACCGATCAACTGCCCGGAACTCGAGCGCACACACGACGACCCACACCACTCATGGTGACCTAATGTGGCTCTTCGGATTTCAGCAGGGTGTGAGGGTGGCGAGTAGGCCCCAGTTGGGGCGGCCGGAGTAGAGCAGGACCCGGATGCGGTGGTTGCGGAAGCTCGTGAGGCCGAAGGTCACCCGCTTGATCCGCTTGATGAGGTTGTTGGCCGCCTCGGTCGGTCCGTTCGTCAGGTGGGCCCGATGCCAGGCGGGGATCTGTTCCTTCCAACGGACGATGGTCCGACCGAGACCCTGCACCTCGACCGGGCAGGACTCGTCCTGGAGATCAGGCCGAGGCGCTCGACGAAGGCGACGGCAAGGCCGGCATCGCAGTGTTTGTAATGCCGGCCACGACCTCCTTCGCGTGCCAGGCCATGCGAACCTCGCCGTGGGGATCGCTGGCTTCGAGCAGGCCGGCCAACTTGGTGCCCACGATCATCGAGGCGCTTGTCGGCCCGGCTGAGCAGCCGGCGGCAGCGGTAGAGCGGATCGTCTTTGCGGCCCCGATGGCCGAGGGTCTCGTTCTGGACCCGCCGCCGGCACTCATCGAGCTTGGCGTTGGCCAGCTTCAGTAGATGGAACGGATCGGCGACCTGGGTGGCGTGGGGCAACATCGTGTCGAACACCGACCGATAGGGACCCGACAGGTCCAAGGTCGCCCAGAGAATGGCCTTGCGCCAGGACTCCTCCCGGGCGGCCAGCCACCTGGGCTCCGCGGCGCCGCGACCAACCACGACGTCGAGCAGGCGCCCACTGCCCACGTCGACGATCGACGTCGACCAGGACTGGTGCCGCCATGGCCCCCGCCGGTAGAACAGCGTCTCCTCCAGCCCCAAGGCCGTCGGCTGGCCGATCCTCGCCGGGTTGTCGACTAGCACGCTGCCGTAGGCGATCACTGCGTCGTTGACGGTGTGCCAGTCGCAGCCGAGCTCGATTGCCACCTCGTTCACCGTCCGCCCGCACCGGCCGACCTGCTCGGTCACCCACCGCCCGGCCCGGTCCGGTAGAGCCAGCCGGGGCGCGACGATGGCCGGGTTCTCGACGGTCACGACACCACGGCACAGTCGGCTTGGCGGCACACGAGAAGGTGCTTGCGCCATACCAGCCGGGCCTGGCGCCTGAACACCGGGAGATCGACGAGCTCGACCTCCGGCCGCTCCTTGACGCCGGACGGCCCTGCGCAGCCCGCACATGTCCGGCTCCCGTTGCGCATCTCGCCGTACACGCGAAGCGGGACTCACCGTCGTCGACGACGCCCTAAGACGACCACCTCGGGGAGTCCGACCAGCAGCTCGCACATGCGCGTAGGGTCAACTTCCACAGGGGCGCTCCAGAACTCGCGACTTAGACACCGTCAAGTTCGCAGAGCCCCTGTGCCACGCCGCGGATGCCTACACCCTGCTCATTTTCCGAATAGCCCCTAATGTGCTCGGACTTGGCGATCTTTGACCTGTCGCCAGGCGATCACCCCTTCGTGGACCTGTGCATATCACGGGGTTATGGGCCACCAGGCGGGCGCGACCGGCTATTTTCAGGAGCCTGGCACCTTCGATTTCGGCAGCAATTTGGGCCAGGCGACTTACACGGGGAAGCTTGTCCTTGGCTAGAAAGCGGCGAACATCTCCTCGAGAGCTATGGGATTCTCCAGGTACGCGCCACCGGCTCCCTCAGAGACGGGATCGGGCCAGATGACGCTCTCGCCCGCTTCGACACCATCGATAATCCGAGCCGCCACTTCGGCTGGGGGAGTCAAGATCGCCTCACCGCCGGCCGCCATGTCTGTGTCGATGCCGGCTGGATAGGCCGCGATCACCTCGATGCCGCGGCCTTTCAATTCCGCGCGCAAAGCCTGGGTCATCGAGTGCGAAGCCGCCTTCGAGGCGCAGTAGCCGGCAATGACCCGAATCGGGGCGAGCGCGTTCACGGAGAGGACGTTTACGACCGCGGCCGGAGCGTTGCGTTCGAGGATCGGCAAGAAAGCTCGCGTGACTCGCAGCGTGCCGAAGTAGTTGGTGGCGAGTTCGCGCTCGAACACGTCGAGGTCCCCGTCCAGCGGGCCGCCGAATTCGAGAATGCCAGCATTGTTGATCAGAACATTGACGTCCGTCGCCCGGTTCGCGGCCGCCTCAACACTCGCCTGCGCAGTGACATCAATCTGAAGTAACGCTACACGCTCCTCGGTCGAGATATCGGCGGCGAAGCGTTCTGGATCGCGTGCAGCGGCCCAGACCTTGGTGGCGCCGGCGTCAAGCAACGACTGGACAAGCCGGGCACCAAGTCCTCTATTGGCGCCGGTGACCAGCACGGTCTTCCCGTCGAGCCGCACGGACGGTCTCCTCTCAATGATGGTTCGTCACTTCACCGTATTGATCAGGGCCCCCTTGGTCAATGCCGAATCCCTGGCCTCACCCCGCGACCGTGCCGGCCTGGCCCAAGCCAGCTGCCACGAGCTGCGCCACACCTGCCTCACCCGCCTGCGCGAGGCGGGCATGGCCCTGGAGGCGGTGCAGGCCCAGGCCGGTCACGCCTCCATCGAGACCACCCGCATCTACCTCCACCTGGCCGACGACTGGCTGGCCGGCGAATACTGGCGGGCCTCGGAAGCCATCGACGCCCAGGCCCTGGCCGCCGGGAGCGGCTCGTGACCGCTGCTCTTGCACCCCGGCCGGCCAGCCGGCTGGACGAGACGATCGAGGACTACCTGGCCCAGATCTCCTTGTCGTTGCGGGCGTCCAGCGTCTACAGCGCCCGGGCGTGCTGCGTCGCTTCGCCGCCTTCATGGCCGAGCACCACCCCGAGGCAACGAGGGTGGGGACACCCGATATCCACGATGGTGCGCCTCATGACTTGCGCGTGGCTTGCGCGGACTTGCGCGGGACGGATGCCGAGGTTGGCGCTGACGATGACGACGCGCAAGGACGACGCAAGGACGGCGCAAGCCTTCCAAGTAAGAGTCGGGCGAATGCTCGCGGGGACGACAGCAAATGTCGTCCGGATGCGGGTGGCCTAAAGGAGGGCAACCAATGCGCATGTATCGATGGGTGAAACTCGGGGTCTCATCGGCCACCGTGGAGGCGACGCTGTCCGTCGGCGGTGTAGCCCACGCGGCGACGGAGACCGACGTCGCGCTGGCACGCGGCGACGACAGCGACAGCGTTGGGAGGGAGGCGACAATGCCGACATTCAACTACCTCTTGAATGACGTCTATGGGCTGAGCGGCGGTGCCCAGGCAGGCCTTCCTGACGAGCAGCGGCAGAGCTACGTGTTCGCCCTGTTCAAGATCGCCGCCGCCGACGGCGAGCTGTCCGACGCCGAACGTCAGCAGTTCATCGAGTTCGCGGCCAGCGCCGGGGCACCTGCGGAGCACCTCGAGGCGTTCCGCCAGTTCGACCCCGACACGGTCGACATGGACACGTTGCTCCAATCGATCAAGGCCATCCGCCCGGCCCGTGCACTCCTGTACGACGCCATCAAGGTGTCGAGCGCGGACGGCTACGCCGACAAGGAGCGGGCTGCCATCGAGACGGCCGCTCAGGTGCTCGGCGTCGGCCTCGACGTCGTCCGAGCCCTCGAGGGCGTGGTCGCTGCCGAGGCAGCTGTCCGACAGACGCGCGTCGCTCTGTTGGACCTTGGGGCGTAGGCACGCATGGTCGATCACCCCTCCATCACTGCCGTGGCCACGGCGTACCCGCCATTCGTCCTGTCCGGGGGCGCGTTCGCCGAGCTCGCGGCAGCGCAGCGGGTGCGTCGGGGCTTCGACAAGTCCGCACGCATCGTGCGCCACATCCAACCGCTGCTGGCTATCAGCCGGCGCTTCTCGATTCATCCCGGCCTTGCCGGCCACGAGGAGGACGAGGTCGCCGTCGACGGCACGCTGTACGAGAACATCTTTCACAAGTACGGCTACCAGCCCCCACTCGAAGCGCGCCTTACCTACTGGGCCGATCACGTGCCCCGGCTTGCTACGGAGGCGGCGGCGCAGGTACTGAAGCGGTGGGGCGGAGACCTCGGCCGCATAACGCACCTGGTCACGACGACGACTACGGGCTGGGTCGAGCCGGGCCTGGCTGCCCACATCATCCATGCCCTCGGACTCCCGTACACCTGCGAGAAGCAGGAGCTGTGCTTCAACGGGTGCTTCTGCGGCTCGACGGCGCTGCGCGTTGCTCGCGACCTGGTGCGGTGCGAGCCCGGTCGGGTGTGCCTGGTGGTCGCCGCCGAATCGTCTTCGACCCACTTCACCTTCAACTCCACGGAGCCGTCGGGAGTCATCGCCGACTCGCTCTTCGGCGATGGCGCATCGGCCATCATTGTCGAGCAGACCGGCGGCTGGCAGTTCGAGGCCGCGGGTGTCTTCAATGTGCCGGACAGCTCGTCGTTCATGACGTTGCGGTCGCCCCGCACACCGGAGGAGCAGGCGTACCGGATCTACCTCGACCGGACCGTCCCGGACATCCTCGCCGCCGCCCTCTCCACCGGTCTCGCTCGGCCGATGGTGGATCGGTTCATGGCGAGCTGCAGCCGGGCCGATGCCGGGTTCGCAGTGCATCCCGGCGGCCGAAGGATTCTCGACGTCGTCCGAGAGTTTTTCGTGGGCGAGGGCTACGCGCCCGAAAGGTTCGCACGGTCGTATCAAGCCCTGGATCAGGGCGGGAACATCGCGACCGTCTCGATCGGTGCAGTGCTGGAATCGTCACTGGAGGATTCCCTGCTCGAAAAGACATTGATGCTCTCCTTCGGTCCCGGGATGACCCTGGAGTGGGGCATCCTCGGACGGAGCCCGTGACCGAAGACGAGGCGACGACAGCGCAGTCTCGACGTTTACCGCGATCTGTCGCCGGACGTAAAGGACCCGACGCGGGTTCCGATCGACACGGAACTCAGATCTCCCGAGTCCTCGTAGCCCTGAATGTGCCCACCGAATTGGGCCAACTTGGCGTCCTCGACGGTGACGTGGGAACCGTCGCCGCCCTGTCGGGCGAAGAGTCCGACGGATGAGCGTGGTGGTCGAGTTCCGCGCTTGGATGAGGCGGCGTACAGTCGGTTTCTTGGGCCGCCGTCAATGGCGGAGCTGGACGACCGTTCGCTGCAGCGTCTGTGGGCCCCCTTCCTCGTGGTTGGGGTTCGTGGACCCGGCCGGGTGCGCATCTTGGACCAGGACGGACACGTCCTGCACGGCCGGACCGGGGCGCCGCTTGAGTTCGCCTTGCACGACCATTCGCCTTGATCTCGGCTGGGGTCGATCGAGGGCCGCTCGGCGCACAGCGGCTGGGCCGCGCCCGCACAACTTAACATAACAGACATTCTCGGCGGATCTCGCCGGTACCGGTCTAGGTAAGACGTTCGACGCAGGTCCCAAGTGTCAAGCGCAGGTCTGATGTCACGGTATGCGCAAGGTTCGTGTCAGTGCGTGCGCAGATTTGGTGTCACGGGTTGCGCAAGTTTGGTGTCACGTGATGTGTGGGGCCATGTCGCCACTCTTTTCGGTTGGACGTTTGGCTCAGATCAGACATAGACGGAGCGTGGCTTTCCTAGTCGCACGGAGTACTCGACGATCATGGTTGTGCGGAGCCTGCCGTACCACCAGAAGACGAGATCTCGGCGGACAGCGGTTTCAAGGGCCTCGAGTCGGTTCTCGTCCCACTGTGCGATCTGCCGGTGGTCGATTCCGTAGATCGCTTCCCACACTATTTTCGCAATTTCGGGTTCCACGTCCGGGGCGTCCAATTGTTCAAGGGCTATATAGCTGTACGTTTCGATGTGTTCCGCCCGGCTGACGATGCGGATATGGCCGGCGTGAAGACCGAGTCGCATGCCGCAGGCTCGCAGCGAGTTGTCCAACCCCCAGAGGGCTCGTTCGACGCGTAGGAGACTCCAGTCCAATGCCTGGGCGAGGGCGTCTCTTGTCGGACCGTTCACGGATTCCGCCAGGTAGGCGCCGATGATGACCGAGTCGGCCCCGGCTTCGGTCGGGTCGCGATCGGCAGGTCGTGGCGGCGGGAAGCCTGGCGCGTGCGTGGTTTCGCGGAGGCGGGCCAGGACCCCCAGTGGCATCTCGTCGTGGGGCACGAGGCGAAGGTCGCTGGGGTCGTAACCGGCCCGGTCGCCGAGCTCGGTATCGGTCAGGTCCATGTGTCGACCAGTTCGGGCACTGGGTCGGCGAGCGCCACCACGTCGATGTTGTAGCCGGTGGCTGGCGGTTGCTGCCATGGAGGGCGGCGAAGCTCACTGGTGTGCCATATGGCGGCGAGCTGTCGGGCATCGTCGAGGCGCCGCCTTAGTGTCGCCACCTGGCGCCGGCCGCCGTCGCGTCCGCCGAACAGAGGGTCTCGCGATTCAGCACCGAGTTGTCGCCGCTCGAGAAGTTGCACCCGAATGAGTGCGGTGGCGTGGCCGGGTACGTCGACGTCGTCGACGGCTATTTCGTCGCCGGTGACGGCGATGTCGCCCATGTTCAGCTGCTGAAGCTGGGCGCCGGTCAACTGGGCGATGCCGGCGATCGCCAGCCCGCAGGTCAGCTCGGGTGTCACGAGGCGGCGAATCCGGGCGCTGACGTGGTAGTTGAACCCGAGCGTCGGAATATCCGCTGGTCTGCCGGTACGGGTCTCGGCTGCTCGGATGAGCAGCCCGGAGAGAAAACAGGCTGCTTGGGCGGCTCGGAGGCGGACGGTGGTTTCTTCCGGGGAGCGGCTGTCCATGGTGAGGATTCGGAGTTGTTGTGCCACCTCGTCCCGAGATGCTTCTTGCCGGAGCCGTCGCGGATCCTGGTCGGAGAGCCAGCTGCGGGTGGCCCTGAAGGTGTCCAGGTACATGGCGTCGATCTCGGCGAAACGTTCCCGGCTGAGCAGGTCTCTGCAGCGGGCCCGGAAGGTGAGGAAGTTGTCCTGGGGCAGGAGCCATCCCTCCCGGTAGGGGCTGCCCGGCGCCGGTGAATCTACCGGGGGCGGGAGTTGAGCCAGCATGTCGCCCGTCGTGCACCGCCTGGCGCCAACCGGCAGGCCGTGGCCGTCGACGTGTGTCCGGGTGATGAGCCAGAGTGTGCTGCCGGCTTCGGCGGCTGCCGTTTCGAGCTGGTGCCACAGTGGCGGTGGGAGGCGTTGGGCGTCGAACACAACAATGTGGCGGACCTGCTCGGCGCGCACCCACAGCCGCGCCAGCCTCCACGGCC
Source organism: uncultured Actinomycetota bacterium (assembly GCA_963851105.1). Classification (GTDB taxonomy): domain Bacteria; phylum Actinomycetota; class Acidimicrobiia; order Acidimicrobiales; family Palsa-688; genus DATARN01. Next base: position 8,219 of record CAWKNP010000010.1, on the reverse strand, counting down.
GCGCACCTTGGCGTTCTCGCGTGCCAGGGCGTCGTAGTGCTTCCCGAGTGCGATGAGCACCTCGATCGCCATCTGGCGGAGGTTGGCGATGCCGGGCACGGGGCGAACCACGATGACGCCGGGCGCGCCGGCGTGCTCCTCGACCTGGTCGGACAGATTCGGGTCGTCGTCCATGTCGTTCGACGACGCTGACGCGGGGTTCAGGCGGCACCGATTCCGCCGCCGAGGAGCGCGAACGCGTTGCGGGCGACCTGCTCGTCGAGTCGTGGCCGCCCCAGGTCAGCGCACAGGTCGACAGCAGTGAGGGTGAATGACGCCCAGTTCCGGAAGTTCCCGTGCCCGCAGTAGTCGTCCACGAAACGGATCAGGGCGGGGTCGACGCCTTCGTAGATCCGGTGGTAGCGGCCGATCACCGAGACGACCTCGTTGCCGGTCAGGGGGGTGAAGACGACGCGGCGGAACACACGTGAGCGCAGCATGGGCTCTCGGGAGAGGACCTCCCAGCAGCCGTCGCCGCCGATGAGCAGCATGCCGCCGCGGCGCTTGGGGTCCTCGCCGAGGTGGCGAAGGAATTCGATGCATTCCCGGTTCAGGTTCTGCGCCTCGTCGACCACGATCAGGCGGGGCGAGAGCGGCGAGCTCGGTCTTGAGGAGCCGGGTGATCTTGAACCGGTCGGTGTGGCTGTGTGATCCGCAGATGGCGGCCAGCAGGTCGGCGGCGATGAGACGCATCGTCGGCCGGGAGGGAAAGGACAACCACAGCGGTGACCATTCCCCCGCCAGGGCTTCGACGGCCCGTTCGACGGCGAAGGTCTTCCCCAGCCCGGCCGGCCCGTGGATCACACCCAAGGCTCGGTGTCGGGCGGTGTCGCTCACGGCGCGGGTGGTCAACGCCAGGGTGTCGGTCTCAACCGTTGAGGCGTCCGGCAGGTCGAGGAAGTGGCGGACGGTCATCGGGGTTGACGGCTTGGCAGGTCGAGCAGATCGCCGCGCCGCCCGGCGGAGCCGTTCGGGGTCGTATCGGGCGCTTTCACGGTCGGCCTGGCCGGCGGTGACGACAGTGGCCTCGTCGGGGTCGCCTGGCCTGGTCATCTGCGCGAAGCGTTCCCGGGCCCGACGGTTGGCCCGCCGGGCCAAGGCGCCTTGGCGGGCCGCGTCCGGCGTCGGCGGTCGAGCACGGCGGCCCGTTCGGCTTCGCCCAGTGCCCCCTGCGGGAGCGCGGTGCACAGAGTGGGACGCTGTTTCGGAACACCTCGATGCTGGTGTCGTCATGGGGCCGGTGGCGGACGTCGACGGTCTCGCCCACCAGCCGTTGAGCTCGGGTGCGACGAAATCGAGGCAGTGGAACCGGATGCCCGACTTGGCCACCTTGCGGGTCTGCTCCTCCAGCAGCAGCCACCGCAGTTCGGCTGGTGGCACGAGCCGCAGCGGGGCCCGTCGAGCAGCCAGCGCGCCTCGGGCGTCGCTCCCCCCAGGCCGCTGTGGGCGCGTCGGCGGTTGTAGGCGACGACCCAGGCGTCGAACCGGCCCACCAGATCCGACAGGGACAAGGCGTGGGGACCGCCGAGCAGTTTCCCGGCGGCGTCTCGGGGGCCGCCCTGGAACTGTGGCAGCTCCGCCAGGAACCCGGTGACGATCGTATGGTGGAAGCGTTCCACCTTCCCCTTTCGGTAGGGGGTATACGGCGGGGGGGCGCCACAGCGATGCCGAGAAGCCCACACGCGTTGACGAAGGAGTCGGCCTCGAACTCCAGGCCCCGGTCGGGACGCACCGCCGCCGGGATGCCGCCGAAGGGCCGCGGGTCTCGTCGAGACGGATCCCCTCGCCGAGCGCCGCCAACACTGTGGCGGCCGAGGGTATTCGGCGATGGCCGCAACCCATCACGGCACGGCAGTAGCCGTCGACGAAGGTCGTGACCCACGGTTTTCGAGGCTTGTGGGCCCGGGGGAACAACACCGCGACGTCCAGTTGCTTGTGGTCGGCCTCCCACAGCTCGTTGCGGCCCTCCGGTTCCCAGCGCAGGTACACCTGGTGACGGCGGCGGCCGTCGCAGCCCTCGCGCAGCGCCGCCAGGTCGCCGGGCTCGAAATGTCGGTTCAGGGCGGCCTGAAATGTTCGCAGTCCGGGCGTGTCGCCCACCGCGGCGCGCCGCTCACGCCACGCCGCCGACGCGTTCCCCTTCCAGCGCACGAAGGCGTCGACATCGTCGTCGCCCGGCTCCCACGCCCAGCCCGCCCCCGACGGCAGACCCTGCTCCAACCACCGCCACACCGTGCGCGGCGACACCCCGAGCGCGTCGGCGGCGGCTCCCACCAGCGGCGACATGGCGGCGTCGGCGTCGCGGGCGGCGGCCAGACGTTCGAGGGCACCGCGAACAGCCTCGGTGTCCGGTTGCGGAGCCCGCCCCGCCGGTACAGTTGGATGGGAGTTCTGGCTCACCAGGATCGAACTCCTACTAGGGAAGATTTTCGAACCAGGAAAGGATAGCTATCTTGAGGGGCAGCGCAAGCAGCCCGAGCGAGGCGCAGCTACGGGCCGCGGTCGCCGGTGAGTTCGAACTGCTCGCCAAACGCTGGACGCCCCAGCTGCTGGTCGCCCTGCTCGACGGCCCGGCCCGTTACAGCGAGCTGGCCCGCACCGTCGAAGGCGTCTCCAAACCGGTGCTCACCGAACGCCTCCGTGAGCTCGCCGAAGCCGGACTGGTCGCCCGCGAGGTCGACGTCGGGCCGCCCATCACCTCGACGTACCACCTGACCGCCGACGGCGAGACCCTGCGACCGGCGCTGCAGGAGCTGTGGGACTGGGCGGAGCAACGCTGGCGGGCGCGCTCGGCTTCCTGACCGGCCGCGTCTCCGCGTCTCCAGCCTTCCAGGGCGACGCCGCGATCAGCGCCGCCAGCTGCTCTCCCAGGTGCGCCACCGCCGCGTCGCGTCGCTCGCGTTCGACACCCAACTCGGCCCGAGCCTCGACCAAGGCCTTCTCCGCGGCGTCTGCCCGTGCAGCCGCCGCTTGCGCCAACCCGGCGGCCGTGGCCAGCTCCCCCTGAAGTCGTGCTGTTTCGCCCTCGAGGTCGTGCACCCGATGCAGCGATGCGTACTCCGCCTCAACGGCCACCGCGGCCCGGCGGTCGGCCTCCTCCGCCCGGGCCTCAGCCGACGCAGCCTTGGTGCGGGCCCGGACCAGCTCCTCGTCCAGACGGCGGATGTCGTCCTCATGCGCCGCCGCCACTCGCGACGCCGTGCTGTCGCGCTCTTCGATCTGACGGCCGTGGGCGCTCTTTGCTGCGTCGAGCGCGTCGGTTGCCGAGGCGGCAAGCTCCCGGGCCCGGGTGGTCGCAGCGCGGGCCTCCTGCAGTTGCGCTTCCAAGTCTTCCCGTCGCTCGTCCCAGCCGGCCCGTTCCGCGGCCAACCCGTCAGTAGCCCGCGCAGCCTTCTCGGCAGCCGCGGCGGCCGCCTGTTGGGCCGCCAGAACCTCGGCGGTTGCCTCGGCCCGGATCCGCGCCGTCTCCACCGCCTGGCGGGCAGGGTCGACCGAACGCAGCGTCGTCTCGTGGCGACGGAGATCGTCGAGCACGCCGGCGAGCCGATCGAGCGCGGCGACCGAGCACGTCCGCGGGGGCGGGCTCGGGGGATCCGGCCAAGCGACGCCGTCGAGCCTCGGCCCGGTGGGCGTTCGAGCAGTACAGACGGCGCCGGCCCCCGCCCGCCGGCTGCAGCACGGCGTCCTCGCAGCCCGCCAGGGCGCAGACCGAGGTGCCCGGTCCGGCGGGAATCCGATCGGTCACGAACGAACCGTAGCAATTCGGTTCGTTCGACCGCACTCCCCCACCGCTCCAATCTCACTTGGAGAAGATGCGTTCCCGCAAGTAGGCTCCTTTTCCGTGGCTCGGGGAGGGTCGTTCGGACGGTGCCGGGCCACCGCCGGTGCTGGTCGACGTGGAAAAGGTCGAGCCGTCCCGCGCCCCGACCCGGCGGGCCGTCGACGGCGCCCTGGTGGCCGACTGGGGCCAGGTACCGGCCCGGGTGTACGTGGCCGGGCTGTCCGGTGAAGGCCACCGGACCATGACCGGCTGCCTGCCGCCATCGCCGCCTGGGTCTCGGGCGGCGCCGCCGACATCGACACCCTGCCCTGGGCCAGCCTGCGCTTCAGCCACACCACCGCCATCCGGGCCGCCCTGGCCCGGGCCGTCACCGACGGCCGCTACGCCCCGGCCACCGCCAACAAGCACCTCGCCGCCCTCCGAGGAGCCCTGAAAGCGGCCTGGCGGCTCGGCATCATGGAGACCGACGACTACCTCCGGGCCGTCGACCTGCGGCCCATCTCCGGCAGCCGTCTCCCCGCCGGCCGCAACGTCGAACACGTCGAGCTCGAACACCCTGCTCGCCCTGTGCGCCGCCGACCCACGCCCGGCCGGCGCCCGCGACGCGCGCCATCATCGCCCTGGCCTACCTCTCCGGCGGCCGCCGGGCCGAACTCGCGGCGCTGCACCTGGCCGACCTCGACCTCGACCCTGCCGCCATCCGGGTCGTGGGCAAAGGCGGCAAACAACGCCTGGTGCCCCTCTCCCCCACCGCCGCCCCCCTGCATCGAGGCCTGGCTGGCCTGGCGAGGCGACCAACCGGGCCCGCTGTTCTGCCCCATCGACCGGGGCGACAACCTCCAGCACAGCCGTACCCTCAGCGGCGAAGCCATCCGCCAGGTCCTCTGCCGGCGCAGCCTCGCCGCCGGGGTCAAAGCCCTCTCCCCGCATGACCTGCGCCGCACCTACGCCGGCGACCTCCTCGACGCCGGCGCCGACCTCCCCGCCGTACAACAACTCCTCGGCCACGCCTCCCCGGCGACGACCTCAAGGTACGACCGGCGCGGCGACAAGGCCCGCCGCACCGCCGCCGAGCGGCTTCATCTCGAGATCCCGTCCACAACGAACGACGACGGCTTGCCCGGTTGACCGAAGTTTGCTCGGTCTCGGCGCCTGCCGTCGCTGCCATCGGGAAACGGCAGCCCGGGGGTTATCACGCGGATACAGATCGAATATGTGCGGGGCTGCTCAGAAAGCGAGCGGGGACCTGTCCGTCATTTGTGTGCAAGGAGTGGTCCGGTTGGGGTCATCCCTGAGTAGGGGTCTCCTGAGTAACGGCGTCAAAGCGGCGGTGAATCGTTCCTCTAACACGGGTCAGAGGCCAGGGCTTCACCCTTCTCGCAGACCGCCCATAGGGCATCTTCGGGGTCGTGAGACCCCCCGGCGGACCGCTCTCCACCTTCGTTTGCCCGACGGTTTGGGACTCTTGCCTCAGGACGACGGGACATTTTGCGGCGCATGCTCGGAGGAGCTGGCGAGGGAGGTGTGAACACCTGGGAGCGGTATGGATTGTGATGGTGATCGATTCGACTCCGTTGGTTCTGTGGAGATGGGTGAGAAGCTTGCGCTGGGACGAGCATGACGACGCGGGGAGGGAAGAGACTGGGCGTGGGTTGAGTCGCCGCGACCGTCTCGTTGCTCCGGCGGTAGCGAGTTGATCGGGGCGCCATCCCGCCCGGTCGGACTATTTGGGCGGGTGGTTTGGGCTCATGAGACAATCTCGTTGACCGAGCTGAGCCCGCGAGGCGACATGAGCGATGGACGGCAGGGGCGATCCGGGGGCACGCGCAGGGGGCTGGCCGTTGCGCTGGTCGTCACGACCGTCTTCCTGTCGATCTGCGGGTTTGTGCTGGCTGTTCTCAACGGCGCCGCCGCCCGCGCGGTCGAAGCTGTCGGAGCGGTGGCGTTCGCGGTAGTCGGCGCCCTTATTGCGGTGCGCCGGCCGGAAAATCGGCTCGGCTGGCTGTTGGGCGGGGCTGGGGTCGCGTTCGCGATCCTGGAATCGGCCAGCGAGTACGCCAAACGGGCGCTGGTCACTGCCCCCGGTTCGTTACCGGCGGGTGACCTGGCGGCCTGGCTGGGGGATCTACCAGCTCTGCCCCTGCTCGGCGTCCTTGTCGGTGTGATACCTCAGCTTTTCCCCACCGGTCGGCCACTGTCGGCGCGGTGGAGGGTCCCGCTGTGGGCGGCGGTTGGGCAGATGGTGTTCGGGGTGATGGGAAACGTCTTCCAACGGCAGACCCTTGACAGCGTCCCCAGCCTGGAGAACCCGTACGCGGTGCCGTCGCTCAAGATCGTTTTCGGCGTGTTTCAGGTCACGTCGGCGCTGTTGTTCGTCATCGCAGTCGGCGGAGGCGTGACCAGCCTGGTGGTCCGCTGGCGGAGATCGAAGGGCGATGAGCGTCAGCAACTCAAGTGGTTTATCGCCGCCATGGCGCTGCTCCCGCTGCCCATCGTGCTGCACGATGCCATCCCGGGGGCCACCCCCTTGATCGACCTAATCATCGGTCTGTCGTTGGCGCTGATTCCCATCACCATGGGTGTCGCCATCCTCCGGTACCGGCTCTACGACCTCGACCTGGTGGTGAACCGGGCGTTGGTCTACCTCACCTTGAGCGGTGTGACGGCGCTGTTGTACCTGGCGGTGGTCGGTGTGGCCGAGCTGGTGCTGGGCGGAGGGGGCGGCCTTGCACTCCATGTCGGGGCGGCGATCCTGGCCGCGGCTGCTTTTCAGCCGCTACGGTCCTGGGTCCAGCGGGGAATCGACCGGCTTTTCTATGGCGACCGGGCCCGACCCTATGACGCCGTGGCTCGCCTGGGGCGCCGCCTGCAGGACGCGGCGTCGCCCGACACCGTGCTACCCGGCGTCATCGAGACGGTGGCCGAAGCGCTACGCGTTCCCTACGTGGCGATCCAGTTGCGCCAAGGGGAGGGCTGGGCCACGACGGCGGAGTGCGGCACCTCCCACGACCATCCGACGGAGTTTCCCATGGTGTACCAGGGTGACGCAATCGGTCGTCTGCTGGTGTCGCCTCGGGCCGGCAGCAACGACTTCAGTGCTGCCGACCGTCGACTCCTGGCCGACCTGGCCCGCCAGGCCGGGGTCGCCGCGCACGCCGTGCAGGTGACCGGGGCACTGCAGCGTTCGCGCGCCGAACTCGTCACCGCCCGGGAGGAGGAACGACGCCGGCTACGACGCGACCTCCACGACGGGCTCGGGCCGGCCCTGGCGGGGGTCACGCTCGGTCTCCACGCCGCCCAGACCACGGTGCGGCGGGATCCCGATGAGGCGGTCGAGCTGCTGGGCCAGCTCGAAGGCCAGGTCGAGCAGGCGGTGGGCGACATCCGCCGCCTGGTCTACGGGCTGCGGCCCCCGGCGCTTGACGAGTTCGGGCTGGCCCGAGCGGTTCAGCAGCACGCCAACCACCTCGACGGCACCCCTGGCGGCTTGACTATCGCAGTCGAGACGCCTCCCGAGGGGCTCGGTCGTCTCCCCGCCGCGGTCGAGGTGGCGGCATACCGGATCGCCACCGAGGCACTGACCAACGTCGTGCGCCACGCCTCGGCCCGTCATTGCACCGTCCGCATCAGCCGCAACCGAGGCCTCGAGTTGGAGGTCGCCGACGACGGCATCGGCATCGCCACCGGACACCCGGCCGGCGTCGGCCTGACGGCGATTCGGGAGCGGGCAGAGGAGCTGGGCGGCGAACTCCGCATCTCATCCAACGGGGGCGGTACCCGGTTGTGGGTGTACCTGCCGCTGCCGGAGCCGTCGTGACCGACAACGTGCGGGTGGTCATCGCCGATGATCACCCGGTGTTCCGCAGCGGCCTGCGGGCCTTGCTGGGCACCGAGGACGGTGTGGTGGTGGTCGGCGAGGCCAGCACCGGCGTCGAGGTCGTGGCCGTTGTGGCCGAGTGCCAACCGGATGTGGTCATCATGGACCTGCACATGCCCGACCTCGACGGCGTCGCCGCCACCGAGCAAATCTTCGCGACGCCCCCACGTGGCGGTACTGGTGCTGACGATGTTCGACGACGATGACTCGGTGTTCGCGGCCATGCGAGCCGGAGCCCGGGGCTACCTGCTCAAAGGGACGAACCAGGCCGACGTGGTGGGCGCGGTTCGTCTGGTCGCGGCCGGCGGAGCCCTGTTCGGCCCTGCGGTGGCGCAGCGGGTGATCGAGTTCTTCACCCGGCCCCGACCGGCCACAGTGCCCTTGGCGTTCCCGCAGCTCACCGACCGCGAACACGAGATCCTCGACCTGGTGGCCCGGGGTGAGCCGAACGCCGTCATCGGCGCCCGGCTATATATCAGCGACAAGCAGTCCGCAACCACGTCTCGAACATTCTCACCAAGC
>CAWKNP010000009.1:0-437609 GCA_963851105.1 uncultured Actinomycetota bacterium | reverse complement strand
TGGCGGCGCAAATGCAAATCCCGCACCACCACCCGCCGCCGCCGATGGGCGACGGCGACCAGCCCACATACACCGGGCAGCCCGTGGAGTCGGCTTCGCTCTCCACGTAAATCACCCCCTCGCCGTCACAATTCCTCGTCGTCGGGGGCGAAGGACGGCGAGCAGCGCAGTATCGCCCACGAGTTCATGTGGCACTGGGCTCGGTATTGGCCAGCGCTACTGCCGCCGCGATCTGCGAGAGGTGGCTGAGACCCTGGGGAAAGTTCCCGAGGGGCTCGTGGTGGCGGGGGTCGTACTCTTCGGCGTAGAGGCCGAGGTCGTTGGCGGTGCTGGCCGCCCGGTCGTAGGCGCTGCGTGCCGCCGCGAGGCGGCCTTGGGCGGCGAGGCACTCCGCGAGCCAGAAGGTGCAGGCGATGAACACGCCTTCGTCGCCGGCGAGCCCGTCGTCGGCGAGGTACCGGCGCAGCAGGCCGTGGTCGTCGAGCTCGTCGGCGACTGCGTCGGTGGTGGCGGTCATCCTCGGGTCGTCGTAGGCGAGGTAGTCGACCGAGGGAAGGAGGAGCAGAGCGGCGTCGACGTCGGTGGCGTCGTAGCTCTGGGTGTAGCAGTTCCGGTCACGGTCGATGCCGTGGGCCTCGATCGAATCGCGGATGTCGTCTCGGGTCTTGCGCCACCGTGCGCGCGGTGCCTGCCGAAGGCATTCTTCCGCGAGGCGCAGACCGCGGTCGACGGCCGCCCAGCACATGACCTTGGAGTGCACGAAGTGGCGGGGTTCGCCTCGAATCTCCCACAGCCCGTGGTCGGGTTCTGGCCATCGGGCGCCTGCGGCGTCGACGAGGCCGAGCAGGAACCTCCAGTAGTCGTCGTCGGGTGAGCTGCCTCGGCGGTGCCAGCGCCACGCGAGGTCGAGGAGCTCGCCGTAGACGTCGAGCTGGAGCTGTTCGGATGCCGCGTTGCCCACGCGGACGGGGCGTGAGCCGCGGTAGCCGTCGAGGGCGATGGTGACCTCGGTGAGTCGGCGCCGGCCGCCGAGGCCGTACATGATCTGCAGGTCGTCCGGGCTGCCGGCTGCGGTGCGTTCGACGAAGCGGCGAAAACCGTCGGCCTCGAGTCCCAGTCCGAGCTCGCCGAGGGAGCGGACCGTAAACTGCGAGTCGCGGATCCAGCTGTAGCGGTAGTCCCAGTTGCGGTCGGCGCCGACCGCTTCGGGCAGCGACGTGGTCGGGGCGGCGGCGATGGCACCGGTCGGTGCGTTGGTGAGTGCCTTGAGGACCAGGGCGGACCGGTGTGCGTCGCCGCTGTCGGCGCTGTCGAGCGTGATCTTGGCCGCCCAGTTGCGCCACCACTCGATGGTGGCCTCGAGGCGGCGGTCGAGCTCATCGTCGCCGGGTTGTTCGGGCGGATCGGGGTCAAGCTGTTCTGGGCGGTAGGAGGTGATCGAGAGACGGAGACGTTGCCCGGAGCTGACGGTCAACGAGGCGCTGAGGTCGTGGTGATCGTGGAGCTCGAGGTCGGCGGCGGTGCTGATGACGATGGCGTCGTCACCGCCCATGGCGCTCCACAGGTGAGGGCGATGCCTCCGCACCCAAGGCTTGACGCCGCCGTAGTCGAAGCGGGCGGCGACCGCCACGGTCAACTCGACATGGCCACGGACACCGTCGACGATGCGTAGCAGCTGCCGGTACGGGGCGTCGGCGCCGCCGGGATGGGTGGTGAAGCAGTCGACGAGGCGCGCCTCGCCGGTAGTGGTGCCGAAGGTGGTCTCGAGGACCATGGTGTCGTCGATGTAGGAGCGGCTGGCGTCGAAGTCGGCGTCGGCGGGGGTGATGAGGCAGTAACCGCCGCTGTCCCAGTCGAGGAGCCGCCCGAAGGTGGCGCCGTCGTCAAGGCGGGGCATGCAGCACCAGTCGATCGAGCCGGTCCGCGAGACGAGGGCGGCGGCGTGGCAATCCCCGATGAAGCCGTAGTCGCCGATCGGGGGGTAGCGCCGGTCGGCGGGGTCGGCGCTCATGACGTCGCCGCCCACGTGGCGGCGGCGAAGCCGGCGGCGATGACGGCGTCGAGCGTGGCGGCGCGACGCCGGCGCCGGTCGAACACGGCGAGGAGTACTTCGGTTGCGGCGTGCAGGGCGTCGGTGCATCCGCTCACCCGGCGCACCGTCGATGTCGGCCAGCGTGCGCAAACTGCCGCCTGGAGGAGGTGGCGGGCGCCGAGGATACGCACCACTGTTCGCTGGGCGCCGTTGGCTTCGGGCGCGCGTCCGAGGCGAAGCGCCAGTCTCGGATCGGTGACGAGCACTGCCCCATACGCCGCCCGCAGCACCTGGAGCGTTTTCACGATCGGCGGGTGGAGGCCCAGCCGAGGCCAGCGGCGACAGCGGCGGTGCCGCCGGCGACGAGGGAGCGGCGGTGGGTGGTCGCCCACCACTGGGGGCTGCTGTCATGGGAGCGGCCGTCGAACACGCCGTGGGCGCCGAAGTCCCCGTCCCGGTCGGCGGGTTCCCACAGGTTGACCGGACGGTCGGCGCTGACCGGATCGGAGGTCTGTTGGCTGTCGAACCCGGTGCGCGCCAGGTACCAGTCGAGGATGCCCGGGGCGACGGCATTGGCCAGCAGCGTGGCGGCGGTGCTCGCGCCGACCCACCACTCCCGCCGGTCGTGGGATGCGGCCCACTCGACGGCGCGGGCGGCGACCTCCGGCTGGTAGATGGGAGGTACCGGCCGGGGATGGCGGGGCAGGCGGGACAGGACCCAGGAGAACTGCGGCGTGTTGACCGCCGGCATCTGGACCATAGTGATTCGGACCCGACTGTGTTCGTGGAGCAGCTCGCAACGGACCGACTCGGTGAAGCCCTGGATGGCGTGCTTGGCGCCGCAGTACGCCGACTGCAAGGGGATGCCCCGGTACGCGAGCGCGGAGCCGACCTGCACGATGACACCGTGGTCACGTGGTTGCATCCGCCGCAAGGCTGCCTGCGTGCCGTACACGTAGCCCAGGTAGCTGACGTCAGTCACCCTGCGGTACTCCTCGGCGCTGATCTCGCTGAACGGCGCGAACACCGAGGTGAACGCGTCGTTGACCCACACGTCGATCGGGCCGAGCTCGTCCTCGATGCGGGCAGCGGCCGCGTCGACCTGGGCGGCGTCCGCGGTGTCGGCGACGATGACCAGGGGCCTGCCGCCGGCCGCTTCGACGTCCTTAGCGGCGCCCGCGAGCCCGGCGTCACCTCGGGCGATGAGGGCGACGGCGTCGCCTACCGCACCGAAACGGCGGGCGACGGCACGTCCGACGCCGCCTGAGGCTCCGGTGACGACGACGGTGCGCTCAGCCATTGGTGCTCCTCGCTGCTGGGGTGTCGACGGCGGCGGCGATGACCGAGAACGCGCCCCGGCCTTCGAGCGTGCGCCAGTCGCGGGCGAGCCAGTCGAACATGGAGGTGCTGGTGCTCATGGGGCGATGGCCGGGTCGTCGAGCTCGGGATGGATGCTGCCGCTGTCGTGCCACTTCGGCCCGGGGCCACCGTGGTCATGGTCGTGGAGGCGCCGCTCGAGGTCCTCGATGCGCGCTTCGAGCGCTTGGAGCCGCTGGTCGTGATCGTCGCCTGGTTCGTTCATCGCTCCTTCTCTTTCCATTGGGTGCGGTACTGCGCGGCGCGTGCTGCGTCGAGCTGCAGCCCGAGGCCTGAGCGGGACAGGTCGGGCCGGAGCCGCCCGCCGCGTGGGTCGAGGACCCCGTCGAACAGCGCCCGGTCGACCAGCGCGTGGTCGTGGAAGTACTCGAGGTGCCGGACGTTCGCCACCGCGCACGCCGGGTGGACATGCAGGGACTGCGCGCAGTGCCCGGAGATCTGCAGGCCGTGGGAGGCGGCGACGGCCGCGACTCGTAGCCACTCGGTGATGCCGGCGCAGCGGGACACATCTGCTTGGAGGACGTCGACCGCGCCGGCCGCACACATGTGCGCGAAGTAGGCGAGGTCCGATCCGTATTCGCCGGCCGCGACGTCCATGGCGGTCATCTGCCGGATGGCACGCAGCCCGTCGAGGTCGTCGGAGGACACCGGCTCCTCGAACCAGGTGGCGCCGACATCTTCGAAGCTGCGGGCGAGACGGGCGGCCTGCTTGCGGGTGTAGCCGCCGTTGGCGTCGACGAACAGCTCCGCGTCGGCGCCGATACCTTGGCGGACCTCGGCGACCCGGGTGAGGTCGCGCTCGGGCTGCGCACCCCAGTCGGTGCCGATCTTCATCTTGACGCGCGGAATGCCCTCGTCGTGCACCCATCGCCGGAGCTGGCCGACCAACTCGTCGTCGCTGTAGCTGGTGAAGCCACCGCTGCCGTAGACGGCGACGTCGTGGCGCGCCGCGCCGAGCAGGGTGACCAGCGGCAGGTCGAGCAGCTTCGCCTTCAGGTCCCACAGGGCGATGTCGACCGCCGCGATGGCGGCCGACGCCACGCCGGTCCGACCGATGTTGCGCACCGCGGCCACCATCTGGCGCCACGCGGCGGCTATGTCCATGGCGTCGGCGCCGACGATGACGGGCCGGAGGTGGCTGTCGATGACCGTGGCACACGCTGGGCTGCCGTAGGTGAACCCGACTCCCCGTGTGCTGCCGGCCGATGGCTCCGCCACGACCACCGTCGTGGCGGACCATGTGAAGGTGCCGTCGGACTCCGGCGCCTCCGTGGGGACCGTATACACCGACACGGCCAGCTCCTCGATGATCGTCACGCCGGGTACGCCATGGTCGACAGCAGCGCGGTGCGCGCTGAGCGCGAGTCGAGCCGCGTGTGCTGCACGACGACCGGTACGTCGCTCTCGATGACCGAGGAGTAGTTGGTTGCGGTGGGAACCGGTTCCGGGTCGTGCAGATCGTTGAACCGTTGGTGGCGGGTGCGTCGCGCCGCGACAGTGATCTGGTAGGGACCCGCCGGGTCGCGGTCCTCGAAGAACAAGGTGATGCGCACATGGGCGTCGGCGGGGCCGGCGTTGAGGATGCACGCCGTTTCGTGACTGGTTAAAGCGGGCGCCGGGCCGTGGCTCCATGCGGGGATCCACCCTTCGGCGATCACCCACCGTGTGTGGCCCAGAGGTTCCATGGTTGCTCCTTCCTCGGGCGGTCGCGGCGCCTTCACGCGCTGCTCCGGCCGGCGCCGCGGAGGTGGTCGGCGCAACGGGCGGCGAGGGACATGATCGTGAGCGCCGGGTTCGCGCTGCCCTGGGTGGGGAGTACCGATCCGTCGGTGATGTAGAGGTTGGGCACCCCGAAAGACCGCAGGTTCGCGTCCACTACACCGGTCTCGGGGGAGGCGCCCATGCGGGCACCGCCGACCAGGTGGGCGTAGCGTTCGATGGTCACGACGTCCTCGGCGCCCGCGGCTTGGAGGATCTCCTGCATCTTGTCTCGCCCCGCTCGCAGCAGCGCCTTGTCGTTGTCGCATTGGCTGTAGGAGAAGTGGGCCACGGGTAGGCCGTGGCGGTCGGTCTGTTCCGCCAGGGTGACCCGGTTGTCGGCCAAAGGCAGGAACTCGCACAGCACGCCGATGGTGGCCCAGTGGATGTAGTCGCGAAGATACTCACGCAACACGTCACCCCAGTGGCCTTCGGCGACGACGTGCTCGGCCCAGGTGATCGGCAGCGGCCCGATGCACTGGATGGAGAAGCCGCGCTTGTATGGCTTGGTGGCGTCGGTCTCGTAGAACGCTTCGGTGGACACCTCCGGCGGCGGAGCCTTGAACATGCGGATCTCTCCGCCGAACCGCCCGGCCGTCTGGGCCGCGCCCTGCACCATGACGTAGCGTCCGACGAGGCCGAAGTCGTTGCACAGACCGTCGGGGAACCGGGCGCTGGTCGAGTTCAACAGCAGCCGGGGCGTCTCAATGGCGTAGCCCGCGACCGCGACCACGCGCGCCCGTTGCCGTCGTTCCACGCCGTCGTGGAAGTACACGACGCCACAGGCGCGCCCGTCGCGGTCGACCTCGATGCGAGCGACCATCGAGTCGGCTCGGATCTCGGCGCCGTGGGCGAGGGCATCCGGTACGTGGGTGACAAGGGTGGAGGCCTTGGCGTTGACCTTGCAGCCCTGCAGGCAGAACCCGCGGTAGATGCAGTGCGGCCGGTTGCCGAAGCGCCCGTTGGTGATGGCGACCGGTCCGACCCGCACGTCGATGCCGAGCCGCTCGCAGCCGCGTACGAAGATCTCCCCCAGGCCGCTGACCGGGTGCGGCGAGTGGGGGTAGTGGTGCGGATCGCCCCAGGGCCACCGCTGGCCGGCGACGGGCAGCTCGGCCTCGAGATCCTCGTAGTAGGGCTTGAGGTCTCGGTAGGCGATGGGCCAGTCGGCCCCGACGCCGTCGCGGGTGTAGGTCTCGAAGTCGGAGGGGTGGAAGCGAGGGGTGTAGCCGGCGAAGTGGACGGTGCCTCCCCCGACACCACGCCCGGAGTTGTTCGATCCGAGCGGCACCGGATCGGTGCCGCCGATGACCCGCGGTTCGGTCCAGTACAGGTGGTGCGAGCCCCGCTCGTCGCTCACCCAGTCGCGGTCGGGGTCCCAGAACGGCCCAGCGTCGAACGCGACGACCTTCCACCCCGCCCGCGCCAGTCGTTGTGCCAGCACCGCGCCGCCGGCGCCACAGCCGACAATGGCGATGTCGACCTCGTCGTCGTCATCGAAGCGGGCCATGTCGCGCCGCAGCCGATGATCAAAACGGCTGCCGTCATTCGGCAACAACCACGCCGACGCGTTGCGGCGGCGGACCGCGGCGGTCACCGCTGACCGCCGTGGCCTGCGTGACGCCGACGCGCCGCTTCGAGCCGGCGGGCCCACGGCTCGGGGTCCAACGCGTCGCGCTCGGCGACCTCCCAGCCTTCCCTGCCGTCGACGCCCAGGTTCTTGTAGCCGGTGGGATAAGCGGGGCCGCCGAAGCCGATCTCGTTCCACGCCCACGGGTGGGAGTAGAAGGCGGCGCAGGCGTAGCGCATCCAGAGGCTCCAGACGCGTCCCGCGGGCAGGCCGTGCCAGTGCTCCGCGGTGCGGATCGACTCGAGGAGCTCAAGTTGAGGTTGGCGGCCCAGCGTGGCGAACACACAGCCCGGGGAGCGATCGGAGGCGTCGTCGTCGAGCGCGTGCATGGTCTGCTTCCAGGCGTCGCCGTCGTCGGGCATGTCGGCGTAACGCCACCCGTCGATCTCACGCTCGGCCAGGCGGGCGTCGATCAACTCGAAGACCGGCACTTTCGGCTCGTCGTCCTGGGCGAGGAGCCGGTCGAGCAACGGCCGGGCAGCCGCTTCCTCGGTCGGCGTGAAGAACCGCAGCGGCGGGGGCGGCCCGAGCCGGGCGAGGACGACGTCGGTGGTGACCGGGTCCCAGGACCCGGAGCGGCCGACGACGTCGAAGCCGGGGAAATGGTCCGATCCGCCGGGTGTGGCGCCGGTCGTCACCGGCGACCCTCTCGGCGGAGGATGGATGCCAGCAGCCCCATCCCGCCGACCATGGCGAAGAGCATGGGCGCGAACAGGGGCGGCCCCATCTCGATGTTGTAGCGAGCGAACCGCCAGCCGCCGGGGCGCTGCGCGATACCCCGGACGTGAAGGTAGGTGCCCTGCACACCGTTGGCGACCGCAGCGGCCGACGCCAGCGGCAGCACCGTCTTGGCGATGCGGCGGCTGAACACGCCGCCCACCCCGGCAAAGGCCACGGCGGGAGTGAGCGCGACCGGCAGCCACATCATGGCGTTGCCGAAGCTCGCCCGGTCGTGCTCGAAGAAGATCTCGGCGCCGGTGACCACCGCCGCGGCCGCGGTCAGCCCCGACAGCGCACGTTCGAAGCGGCCATGCTCGACGTTGCGCACCAGGTGGTCGATCCCCAGTGCAGCCTCCTCCAGCACGTCGCGGTGACGTCGGCGGGCCATCGGGTCCATCAGCTCTTCAGCTCGGAGATCTTGTCGCGGAACAAGGTGCTGGCGATGGTGGCCTTGTGGGATTGACCCGTCAGGAAGGCCTTAGTGAAGCCCTTGGCCTGCTCGTAGGTGACCTTGGGGGGCATGGGAGGCTCGTCGGGGTTGGTGAGCACGTCGACCACTGCGGGGCCGGGGTGGGCGAGGGCGCGGACGACGGCAGCTTCGAGGTCGGCGACCTTTTCGACGCGGACGCCGAGGGCGCCGTTGGCCCGGGCGAAGGCGGCGTAGTCGGCAACGCCTCGGTGGCGGACGCCGAACTCGGGGAACCCGAGGACCATCTGCTCCCACAGGATCTGGCCGTACTCGGCGTTGTTGTTGATGAAGACCTTGATCGGCAGTTGGTGGCGGATCGCCGTTAGCGTCTCGGCCATCAACATGGCGAAGCCGCCGTCGCCCACGAACGCGATGCATTGACGCCCGGGATGGGCCCACTGGGCGGCGATGGCGTACGGCAGCCCGGGGGCCATCGTCGCCAGGTTCCCCGACAGGTAGTACTCGACGGTCGCCCCGGATGTCGAAGTGGCGAGCCGACCAGGTGGCGATCGTCCCCGAATCCGACGCCAGGATGGCGTCGTCGGCGGCGTGACGGTCGATGACCCGCATGAGGTACTGCGGCTGGATCGGGTTGCGGCCCGGATCCTCCAGCGCCGCCATCTTCTCCCGCCAGTCCGCCATCGCCGCTTGAGCCTCCTCCAGGAACGACCGGTCGTCCTTGCGCCGCAGCAGCGGCGCCAGTGCCTGCAGCGTCGCCACCGCGTCGCCGACGAGGGGCACCTCAGTCGGGATCCGGTTGCCCACGGTGGCCGGGTCGATGTCGATCTGGACGACCTTCACCTGGCCGGGCGGGGGCAGATGCTTGGTGTACGGGAAGTTGCTCCCGACCATGAACAGCGTGTCGGCGCCCTCCATCGCCTCCTCCGACGGCTTGGTGCCGAGGAGGCCGATGCCGCCGGTGGTCAGCGGGTGGTCGTCGGGGACGCAGCCCTTCCCCGGCAAGGTTTTGACGATCGGGCTTCCCAGCAGTTCCCCGACGGCAAGCAGCTCCTCCCGGGCACCGAGGGCGCCGGCGCCGGCCAGCAACACCACCTTTTCACCGGCGTTCAAAACGTCGGCGGCGCGCTCGACGTCGGCCGACCGCGGCAGCCCCGGTGCCGCGATGTAGACCGGTGACGTGGACGGGACACGAGCCGGTGCCACCGCCTGCCACGGGTTGGCGTCGGCGTCGGCGACCTGGAGGTCGTTCGGGAAGGTGATGTGCGAGACCGTCCGGTGGGCAAGGGCGTGGCGCACGGCCAAGTCGACAAGCGTCGGAATCTGCACCGGCACGTGGACCATGACGTCGTAGCCGGCCACGTCCTCGAACAGCTTCTCGAGGTGGACCTCCTGTTGGTAGCCGGTGCCGAGGAGTTGGGTCTCCTGCATCCCGGTGATGGCCAGCACCGGTTGGTGGTCGAGCTTGGCGTCATACAGCCCGTTCAATAGATGGACACCACCGGGACCTGATGTCGCCAGGCAAACGCCGAGGCGGCCGGTGACCTTGGCGTAGCCGCAGGCCATGAAGGCGGCCGCTTCCTCGTGGTGCACCAGCACGAAACGGATCCGATCCTGATGGCGTCGCAGCGCCTCGGTGATCCCGTTGATGCCGTCGCCGGGGAGCCCGAAAATCGTGTCGACCCCCCAGTCCGCGAGCCGCTCCACGAGCAACTCCGCCGCCATCTTCGCCATCAGCACGTCCTCCCTCAGGTGTCGATCGAATCCTACCCAACGTTTGCGTCTACGCAAACATTAGCTTTAGACAACCATCAGGAAATACCGGGCGGGCGGTCTCCGACGCCACGGCACCGTCGCTGCCACGGCCACCGTCGTTCGAGGTCGATATCCAGGCTGAAGTCGACGACGGTCCCGATGACGACAAATGATGCCGAAACCCGCATCGGCGTCGGGGTGACCGCCACCACGGGGATGACGTCGATGGCGACGACCAACGATGACCAGCTGGTAGGTGTTGATTCCGAAGGGGCCGGTGACAAAGGCGACACCGACCACCAAGTGAGTACCAAGCCCAGCGCCACGAGGATGGCCGGGAGCGAGCCGAGCCAACCGGTTAGGTCGGAGATCGCCCTCGTGAGGCCGGTCGAATGATCGCCGAGGTCGCCCGTTCGTGCGGTCGCGTCTGCCCCGTCACCGTGTGGCCAGTGGCCCATACCCGATGCCGCTCAGCGCTGCTGCGACGGTCCGCACGCCGCCCTTGGAGTTATGAGCGATCTCGGCCGTCGGCGTCACTGTCCTCCCCTTCGTCCGCCCAACCTAAAGTCCACGCCTGGTCCCAGGCCTCTCCGGCCGCGGCGGCGAACTCGGCCAAACCCCGCGCCAGACGCCGTTGGCCCTGCGCGGTCATCTTCGACAGGGCGTCATCGATTAGCCGCCGCCGCCGGTCCATCACCAGTTCCAGCAGTCGCCGTCCTGCCGGGGTGAGGTCGGCCTCGACTGTCCTTCGGTTGCCTTGGGCCTGTCGGCGGAGGATCAGCTTCTTGTCGACGAGCACATCAGAGACGCGGGTGACACTCGATGGGTTCACGTCAAGGGCTGCCGCCAGCTCGCCCATCGTCTGGGGACCGCGGCTATCGAGCAGCACGAGGACCCGGAACTGCGCCAGGCTGACCTCGTCCGCAACCTCCGCGAGCGAGCGGGCGGCGATTCCCATGAGGGCTCTCGTCGCCATCAACACGACTTCGCGGATGCCGCTGTTGCCCTGCACTTGCATATAACAAAGTATTGCATAGTTGCAACGCGGGGGAAGGCAACGACGGCTTCGACCGGGCGACGACGTCCGAACGGCGAAACGCCATTGTTCGATGCCGACGATGATGTCGAACTCGTCGACGATCAGCGCTATTCCGACGCCGACGGGGACGGCGCGGCGGCTGTCGCCGATGGGGATGTGGGCGACGGCTTGGACGGCAGGAGGAGGAGACCCCGTCGGGACTGCCTCGGCCTTGGAGGCAACCGGTTCGGACCACGACAGCAGCTCCAACGTGCTGCGAAGTGACGTACAACCGTCACTCTGCAGCACATTGCAGGCCGTCGTGGTCGGGCTGCCGAGATTTGAACTCGGGACCTCTTGACCCCCAGTCAAGCGCGCTAACCAAGCTGCGCCACAGCCCGTGGTGGTGCCCGGCGATCCTAGCGGTTACAGGTGATGAAGCAGCCACTCCACGCCCTGGTAGGCGCGATATACGAGGTAGACGGCGACGCCTCCGAGGAGGAACTTGAAGTGCCACGGTGCCTTCCTGGGCGGAGCGATGACCTGGCCGCAGGTGGGGCACTCGCCACCTTTTCCCATCGCCGGCGGACTCCAGAACTTGCTGCAGGTCTCACACCAGGGCATGTGCCACCCGGCTCGGAACCGCATGGCCGACGAGCGATGCGACCAACCGACTGGCCGCGAGCAGAGCGGTCAGATCGATGCCCGTGGAGACGCCGAGATCGTCCAGCAGGTGGACCAGGTCCTCGGTCGCCAAGTTGCCGCCCGCGCCGGGCGCGAACGGGGAGCCCCCAAGGCCGCCAACAGAGCAGTCGAAACGGCCAACGCCTTCTTGCAGCGCCGCGAACGCGTTGACGAGGGCCGTGCCCCGGGTGTCGTGGAGATGGAGGCCGACGGCGGTTCCGGTCTCGCGCAACAAGGCGGCGATGCGGCGGGGCGACGCCATGCCTGTCGTGTCGGCGAAGGTGAGCGCCGTTGCCCCGGCGGCGAGGAGTTGGCGCCCGAGGGCCGCCACCGCGGCCGGAGCGATGTCACCCTCGAAGGGAGAACCGAAAGCACAGGATATGACGGCGTCCACCGGGATGCGCTCCTCCGCCAGGCCCGCAATGCGGCCGAGCTCGGCGACCGACTCCGCCACGGACATGCCGACATTCTTTTCGGAGTAGGTCTCCGAGGCCGATGCGGTGACCGAGAGCCCGTCGACCCCCGCCGCCAGGGCGGCTTCCGCGCCTCGCGCGTTGGGCACGAGCGCCCAGTAGCGCACGCCGGGCCGCCTGCATGATCTGGGCCAGGACGTCGGTGGCACCCGCCATGGCGGGAACCAGCCGCGGGGACACGAACGCCACCGCCTCGATGTCCGAGGCACCGGTGGCGGCCAGGGCGTCGATCAGGGCGGCGCGATCGGCGACCGGGATCGGCCGTTCCCCCTGCAGCCCGTCGCGGGGCCCGACCTCGCGTATCTCGGCATGTTGGGGCCACGGACTCATACCGGCGGCACCCCGTGGTGGCGTTCGGTGAAGGTGCGGTCCTTGCCGCCCGCCATCTGGAAGCGCAGGATCAGCTCGCCCCGGAGCGACTCCGGCTCCACGATGGCGTCGATGACCAGGTCCGCCGCCAGGCGCATCAAGTCGACGTCGGCCTCATACTCGGCTCGACGGTCGGCCACGAACCGCTCCCGTTCGCCGGCGTCTTCGATGGCCGCGATCTTGTTGGCGTACACGGCATTGACGGCAGCTTCGGGGCCCATCACCGCGATGTGCGCCGACGGCAGGGCCAGGCAGGCGTCGGGCTCGAAGGCGGGCCCGGCCATGGCGTAGAGGCCGGCGCCGTAGGCCTTTCTCAGGATCACCGACACCTTGGGGACCGTTGCCTCCGACACCGCCGTGATCATCTTGGCGCCGTGTCGGATGATGCCCTGGCGTTCGACCTGCGAGCCGATCATGAAGCCCGGGACGTCGCAGAGGAACAACAACGAGATGTTGAAGGCGTCGCAGCACCAGATGAAGCGGGCGGCCTTGTCGGCTGAGTCGACGAACAGCACTCCGCCCTTGACGGCGGGATTGTTGGCGACGACGCCGACGGGATTGCCGTCGAGGCGCGCCAGACCGATGACGATCTCGGGGGCCCACAACGCCTTGACCTCGAAAAAGGAGTCTTGGTCGGTCAGGGCGTCGATCACGGTGTGGATGTCGTAGCCCTCCGTGGCCGCGGCCGGGATCATGGCGGCGGTCAGCGTGGTGCTCGATTTCGTACCCTCGACCACGGGCGGCGCATCGCGCCAGTTGGTCGGGAAGTACGACAACCAGGCGCGGGCGAGGGCGATGGCGTCGGCGTCGTCGCTCGCCAGGTTGTCACCCGAGCCGGAAACCGAGGCATGCATCCGGGCCCCGCCCATCTCCTCGAGGGTGGAATGCTCACCGATGACCATTTCCGCCATGCGGGGCGATCCGAGGTACATCGAGGCGTTGCCCTCGACCATGAACACGGCATCGCAGAAGCTCGGGATATAGGCCCCGCCCGCCGCGCTCGGCCCGAACAAGCAGCACACCTGGGGCACCCGGCCCGACAACTTGACCTGGTTGTAGAAGATGCGGCCCGCGCCCCGGCGGCCGGGGAACAGCTGGACCTGGTCGGTGATCCGAGCTCCCGCCGAGTCGACCAGCCACACGACCGGAAGTTCGTGGGCCAGGGCGTACTCGGTCAGCCGGATGATCTTCTCCACGGTGCGGGCGCCCCATGAGCCTGCTTTTACCGTCGGGTCATTGGCCACGACGCACACCGGCCGGCCGTCGACGCGACCCCGGCCGGTCACGATCCCGTCGGCGGGCAGATCGTCGGTCGGGGCCAACGCATTCGCCAGCAGCCCGTCTTCGACCAAGCTCTCGTCGTCGAGCAGTAGCGCCAAGCGGTCCCGCACGAACAGCTTGCCGGTCGCGGCCAGCTTGGCCCGCTCGCGTTCGCGACCAAGGTTGCCCTGGCGGGCGCGCTCGGTGGCGTCAGTGAAGTCTCGGGCCATGGCGAAGCCAGTCTCGCCCATACGAGCGCGGTTGGCGGTCCACTCGATTCGGGGGACCTCGGCCGATAGTGGGGCGCCGGCGCATCTCCGGTGGGACCCGGACCGCTCGCAAGCCCGGTCGCGGGCCCAACTCGGTGGGTCCCGTGTCGTGCGCGAGCCCGATCGCCCCCGAACCTGTGGGCTTTAATGTCGTATAGCAACGACCAGGACCACAGGTTTCATAAAAGCCCGCAGGTTCCAGGAAGGCCCAAGTGTCGCCGGGTTGAGGCGCAGACTTCTGCGCCGTACCACGGAGGTCGTCCCCCGTCGCCGAGCACCGGCGGCCGGCGCCTACGGCACGGGTCGCGGCGCATTGTCTGGGGCCCCGGGGCGGGGTCTCACCATCGCCAATGTCGCGCTCTGGTCCCGCAAGCCCACCAGGACCCGGTGACTCGCCCGCCATCCGGTCACGGAGAAGGCGGCGGCCGCCGCCCCGTTCTGGCGCACCAGGATCGTCCAAGGCCGAACATGCGCCATCCGCAACGCGACGCCGACGAGCAGCGCCATCAGGGCAAACGCGAGCTCGAAGGCCAGGATCCCGAGGGGAATGGCGACGATCAGGAACACAACCACCGCCACGATGGCGACGATCACCAACGCCGCCTCGTCAAGGTCATCGAAGAGGCCACCGCCACCGCCACCCCCCGATCCCATTAGCGACACGACGCCGTCGACGGCATCGCCGGTCACGACATCGGCCATCTGACCGGCGAGGAACGCTCCCGGGTGGGAACTGTCGATTGCGTTGATCGGCGATCCACCGACGAGTTGGTTGACAGCGCCGATCACGAATGAGCCCGCCTCGCTGGCGTGGCCGTCATAGCGGAACAGGGGCGGCTGGGCGGCCGCGTAGCCCCGGTGGGGTTTCGAGCGAGAGCGAAACTTCCGCCAGATCCACGGTGTCCGCCACGGTGCCCACTGCCGGCGAACGGTGACCCTCGGCGTCGGGGCAACACTCATCGACATATCCTTTGACTGCTTCAGGACTCCTACGACGGGACTCTAACCGGCCGGTCGACCTGACCAGCGAAGCTCCAAGCGGGAGCGCCGGCTCAGGTCCGCCGTACCGCCAGGATCGCTACGTCATCGCTCAGCGGCTCGGAGGCGAAGTCCCGCGCCGCCTCGAGCAGCACCTTGCACAAGGTGGTCGTTTCCTGCCCCGGGTCGCGCTTGATGATGTTGGCGATGCGGTCCTCGCCGAACAACTGGCCCCCGGCGCGCGCCTCCGACAACCCGTCGGTGTACATGATCAACAAGTCGCCGGGATCGAGCGGCATCTCCCGGGAGAAGAAGGAGCCGGAGGGATCGAGCGTCAACAGGGGGCCGGTGGCCCGCAGGGCGTTCAGCTCGCCGTCGCGCCACAGCCAGGCCGCAGGGTGGCCGGCCGAGGAGTACCGCACCGTGCCTGCCGCAGTGTCGAACACCACCACGCAGACCGACACCAGATCCTCGGGCCGGCCGCTCGTCGACAGGACGACATTCAGTTCCTCCAGCGCCTGGGCGGGATCGCGGTACTGGCGGAGGAAGTTGCGCAAGAGGTACTTCACCTGAAATGCGGTGATGGACGGTTCGATCCCGTGGCCGGCCACGTCGCCGATCACGCAGGCGAGGCGGTCGCGGCCGTTGGGGTACACGTCGTAGAAGTCTCCCGCCATCATCCCGGTGCCCGGCTCGTAGACCCGGCCCAACTCGAAGCCCTCGGTGGCGGGCAGCTCCGACGGCGCCAGCCGGGCGGCCCAGCGCCGGGGCGCCAGTTCCTCTTGGGCCAGCACCTCGGCGGCCCGGCGCTCCAGTTGCGAGCGTTCCTCGGCCAGCCGTGCCTCCCCGAGGAACCGGGGGGCGAAGCGGATCGAGGCCACCACCGGTACCGCCAATGCGAGCAGGGGAAGCGACAACCAGGGAGCGTTCGACCACGAGGCGAAGAACAACCCGATGGCCAGTACCGCGTAGAGCACCGCGGCATGAAGGTCCTTCTGCCAGGCACTGCGGGCAAGATCGACGGCGTCACGGCCGCTCACCGACCCCGCGGTGAGGGCCTCGATGCGGGTGGCGGCGCGCTCCAACCGGCGCGCCGACCGACCCCAGAGGACGGCGGCGATCGCACATCCGATGGCCAAGGCCAAGAGCCAGGGCCGCGCGAGCATGCCCATGACCGTACTGGACATTTCCCCCCGGGGCCCCACGGGCCCCAAACTGAAGCGCTATGCGTTGCGGCGGCGCACCCGGAACTTCAACGGCGTGGGACCGAAGTTGAAATGCTCCCTGATCCGCCGCTCCAGGTAGCGCAGATACGGCGCGGGGATGGTCTTGGTCGCGAACAAGGTGAACGTCGGGGGGTCGGCAGTTCCCTGGGTGGCGTAGAGGACCCGCCCGCCCGACGACGGCTGGGCCGCCTGCGCCTCGGCCATCAGCTTGTTGAGCTCGCGCGTCGGCACCCGGCGGTGGTACGCCTCGATGGCAGCGGAAAGGTGCGGCAGCAGCTTGTGCACGCCGAGGCCGGTCAACGCGCTCATCTTGAGCACCGGCGCGTAGGACAAGAAGGAGAGCCGGTCGGAGACCTGGTCCAGCACGTCGGCTCGTTGCGCCGCGTTCAGCAGCTCCCACTTGTTCATGCAGATCACCATGGGATTGCCGGCCGCGTCGACCCGTTCCGCCAGCCTCTGGTCCTGGTGGGTCACGCCGGCGGTGGCGTCGATGACGAACAGCGCCGCCTCGGCCCGGTCGATCGCCTGCAGCGCCCGCACCAGCGAGTAGTACTCGGCGCCCTCTGCCTCCTTGGCCCGGCGCCGCAGCCCGGCGGTGTCGACGAAGCGGATCGGTCCGTCGGGTGTTTGGACGACGGTGTCCACGGCGTCGCGGGTGGTGCCCGGCAGGTCGTGCACCACGGAGCGCTCTTCGCCGATCAGGCGGTTGAACAGAGTGGACTTCCCGACGTTCGGCCGCCCCACGATGGCCACGGACACGGCGCCCGCGTCGTCATCCGATACCACCGCCTCGGACTCCTCGACCGCCGCGGTGGCAACCACTTCCGCCGGCAGCCGGGCGACCACCTCATCGAGCAGGTCGCCCGCCCCCCGCCCGTGCAGGGCGCTGACCATGATCGGATCGCCGAGCCCGAGCCGCCCGAAGACCCAGGCATCGGTCTCGCGGGTGTTGGCGTCCACCTTGTTGGCCACCACCAGTGCCGGCTTGCGGCCCCGGCGCAGGATCGTGGCCACCTGGGCGTCCTCGTCGGTCACTCCGACCGTCGTGTCGACGACGAGCAGGATCACGTCGGCGGTCTCGATGGCCCGCCGGGCCTGGGCCGTCACCTGCGCGTCGAGCGTGCTGCCGCGGGCGATCCAGCCTCCGGTGTCGACCACCGAGAACTCCCGGCCCCGCCAGTCGGCGGCCAGGACGTTGCGATCCCGGGTGACCCCGGGCCGCTCCTCGACGATGGCGATCCGCTTGCCGACGATCCGGTTGACCAGCGTGCTCTTGCCCACGTTCGGCCGCCCCACCACCGCCACGACCGGCATCGACGCGCTCACCGCGCCCACCCCGGCTCCAGCGCACGGCGCAGCGATGCCCCGTCGGCGGCCACCACCTCGACGGGTCGGGGCAGGTCCTCCAGCCCCAGCCCGTCCAGGAAGCGGCCGCCCGAAAGGCAGGCGTCGGGAAGCAAATACCGATGGCCCTCAGGCGCGTCCGCCAAAGCGGTCGCAACGTCGGAACCCGTCAACAGGCCCGCCACCGCGATGTTGCCCCCGAAGTAGGTGTTGACGACCGTGAGCACCCGCGCCCCGAACGGAGCGACAAGCGGCGCCAGCACCGGGGCGGCGTACTCCCCCGTCACTACCGTGACCGGTGCGCCAGGCCGGGGAAAAAGGGTGACGGTGCCCGGGGCCCGCGGCGCCCGGTAGCCGGCCGCAGGTGCTCCGTCGACCGACTGGAAGAACCCGCCGCCATGGGACGCGCCCGCCATCGAACCGTGAAACGACGCCGAGAAAGCGGCCGCGATCCCGACGCCGTTCTCCACCTGCGCAAGGTCCTCGTAGTCCCCGACCGGGGGAAACGACCCCCCCGTCAGCAGGTAGTACTCGTCGCCGGCGAAGACCATCCGCCGGCCGAGGGCGGCCACGAACGTCGACTGCCAGCTCTCGATCAGCTCCACCGCGGCCACCGCCTCGCCGTGGGTGTGGGGCCGCATGTTTCCCTCGGCGGTGTACTTGCTGACCCCGAGGGGCACACAGGCAACCGATTTGAGCTCCGGGAAGGAGTCGAGGACCCCGGCCAGGGTGTCGTCGAGTACCGCGCCGTCGTTGATACCCGGGACACACGACCACTTGGCCGTGGATCTCGACGCCGTGATCCAACAACGCCCGCAGCCATCGCAGGCTGGTCGCGCCCCGGCGGTTGCGGAGCATGCGGGACCGGATGTCGGGGTCGGTGGCGTGGATGCTCACCCACAGCGGAGACAGGCCCTCGGTGACGACCCGCTCGAGATCGGCCTCGGTGAACCGGGTGAGGGTCGTGAAGTTCCCGTACAGGAAGGACAGGCGGTAGTCGTCGTCCTTCACGTACAGGCTCTTCCGCATCCCCTTGGGCAGCTGGTAGATGAAGCAGAACTCGCAGTGGTTGTCGCACGTGCGCACCTGGTCGAACAGTGCCGCGTCGACCTCGATACCGAGCGGCTCGTTGCCTTCGCGAACGACGGTCAGGGGCAGCTCGAGGCCGCCGCGGCGCAACTCGAGCTCGAGAACGGGCTCGTCGGCCAGCAATTGGTATTGGATGACATCTCGGGGGACTTGGCCGCCCATGGCGATGATCTCGTCGCCGGGCACCAGGCCGGCCCGGGCGGCGGGCGACCCGGGGGTCACCGCCACCACGCGCGGCAGTGACATAACAAGCGACAGGATACCGGCGTGCGCCTCCCGAAGCCCCAATGCCTCTAGCCTGATGCACGTGGACGTTGACGAGGTGCTCCTGGCGGCGCCCCGAGGATTCTGCGCCGGGGTCGAGATGGCGATCAAAGCGCTCGGCTGGATGGTCCGGGTGTTCGAGCCGCCGGTCTACTGCTACCACGAGATCGTGCACAACCAGGTCGTGGTCGACCGCTTCCGCTCGCTCGGCGTGATCTTCGTCGGCGACGTCGCCGAGGTCCCGCCCGGCGCGCCGCTGATGCTGTCGGCGCACGGATCGGCGCCCGAGGTGGTGGCCGCGGCCCGGGCCAACGGCGGCATCGTCGTCGACGCCGTCTGCCCGCTGGTGACCAAGGTGCACCACGAGGTCCGGGTCCGGGCCGGCAAGGGGTACACCGTCGTGTACGTGGGCCACCGCGGCCACGACGAGGCGGTCGGCACCCTGGCTGTCGCCCCGGAGTCGGTCCGGCTGGTGGAGACGGAGGCCGATGTCCGAGCCCTGGCCGACCCGGGCACGCCGATGGCCTTCCTGGCCCAGACCACCCTGTCACTTGACGAATGGCGATCGGTGCTGGCGTCGGCCGAGGAACGGTTCCCGGAGCTGTGGATGCCGGGGCGCAGCGACCTCTGCTTCGCCACGACCAACCGCCAGGCGGCCCTGAAGGCCATCGCGGGCAAGGCCGACGCGGTGGTCGTCATCGGCTCGCCCAACTCTTCGAACACCCTTGCCCTCGAGCGCACCGCCCATACCGCCGGCGCCCCCCGGGTCATGCGGGTGAACGGCGCCGACGAGCTCCCCGACGACCTCCACGGTGTCGTCGGCGTGACCGCCGGCGCGTCGGCGCCCGAAGAGCTCGTGCGCGCCGTGATCGAGCGCCTGGCGCCGCGCCGGGGCACGACCGAGGTTGCGGTCACCGACGAAGACGAGTACTTCCCCCTCCCCCGCGAGCTGCGCGAGCTGCTGCGGGTGGTGTCGGCCGCGGCCGGCGTCTCGCTGCTGGCCCCCGCGGGCGTCGCCGGATCCGACGGCCTGCCCGAGGATCGCCAGATCAAAGCCAGCGACGTTCTCGACGCTCTCGCCCACTAGCCCGACCGGCCGCCGGGGCGAGCTGGACATGCCGGGATGATGCAGCCGGGCGCCTGGCTAGCCGGCCCGGCGCTCGGCCTTGTCGAACAGGGCCTGCAGCTCAACCTGCAGCCGGGCGGTGAGCTCGTGCACCTGGCGGCGCCGACCCCGGGTTCCCGCCTCGCCGCGCGCCGGCGGCACGATCGGCGGCCCGATGACGATGCGGATCTTGACCGGCCGCAGGTATTTGGCACCACGGGGCATGGCCCGGGCGCTGCCGCCGATGCCGACGGGAACGATGGGCACGCCGTTGCGCACCGCGACAAAGGCGGCGCCTTCGAACAAGTTGGTCACCGTGGCTCCCGTCTTGCGGGTTCCCTCGGGAAAAATGACGACGCCCTCACCGCGCTGCAGCGCCGACTCGCACGTCCGCAGCGACTCACGATCGGCCGTTTCCCGGTTGACGGGGAAACCGCCGAGGGCGGTCAGCAGCCGGGCCGACCAACCGTGTTTCCACAAGCTGTCCTTGGCCATGTAGCGCATCTGGCGGCGGGTGACGAACGGCATCAGCACGGTGTCGATGTTCGAGCGGTGCACCGGCGCCACGACGAACGGGCCTGTCTTGGGGATGTTTTCGCGGCCCTCCACCCGGATCCGCCAGAACACGCCGGCCAGGGCCAGCAGGAGCAGGCGGGCCACCTGGTACAACGACCGTTCGCCCCAGGTGAGGGGCCGATCCTCGGGGGTGGCCAACCGGGGCGGCGCCGACGCGTCGGCGCGCCCGCCGGTCGCATCCGGCCCGGAGGTCACTGGTCGCCTTCGGTCGCAGTGGGAGTCGTAGTGGGAGTGGGGGGCAGCAGGGCCAGGACCCGGTCGACCACCTGGTCGATCGACAGCCCGGTGGTGTCCACCATGATGGCGCCGGCGGCAACCACCAGAGGGGCCGCCGAGCGATTGGAGTCGGCGTGGTCACGGCGCGCGATGTCGGCGGCAACTGCGTCGTAATCCATGTCCAGCACTTCCTTGCTGCGGCGGCCGGCGCGCTCGGCATCGCTGGCCGTGAGGTAGACCTTGAGCTCGGCGCCGGGGAACACGACGCTGCCGATATCCCGGCCCTCGATGACACCTCCGCCGTGGGCGGCCGCCCATTCCCGCTGGCGGCGGCGCAGCTCCCGTCGCACCTCGGAGTTGGCGGCCACCGCCGACACCGCCCGGGTCACCTCGGGACCGCGGATCTCGATGGTGGCGTCGACACCGTCGATCCTCACCAGATCGGCCACATCGATGGCGACCTGCTGGGCCAGCCGGGCGACGGGCTCCGCGTCCTCGGGGTCGATCCCGTGCCGCAGGGCGGCGAACGCCACACCCCGGTACATGGCACCGGTGTCCAGGTAATCGAGGCCGAGGCGCTCGGCCAGGGCCCGGGCGACGGTCGACTTCCCGGATCCCGCCGGCCCGTCGATCGCTATGACACGCACCGGCGG
The DNA here is from genome assembly GCA_963851105.1 of uncultured Actinomycetota bacterium. GTDB lineage: Bacteria > Actinomycetota > Acidimicrobiia > Acidimicrobiales > Palsa-688 > DATARN01. The sequence continues at coordinate 416,386 of CAWKNP010000009.1, read as the reverse complement.
AGGTCCTCCTCGAAGCCCGGGTAACTGGTGGCGACGGCGTCCCATCCTGCTACAACCGTGGGCCCGGTGGCATCCAGACCGGCAATCGCCATGGCCATCGCCACCCGATGATCGCCCGCTGAGTCCACCCGGCCGCCCCCGAGCGGGCGTCCCCCCCGCCGGCGACGACCAGCCCGTCGGGCCGACCCTCGGCCGCGACGCCGACCGCCTGGAGGGCAGCCACCATCGAAGCCACCCGGTCACTCTCCTTCACCCGCAACTCGCCGGCGTCGGCGAAGGTGGTCACGCCGCTCGCCCGGGCGGCGGCGACGGCCAATACCGGGATCTCGTCGATGAGGCCCGGGACCTCGGCGCCGCCGACCGTGGTGGCCTGCAGCGGCCGGTACCGGGCCCGGATGGCGGCGGTATGGCGGACCTCGTCCACCTCCTCGAAGGTGATGTCGGCGCCCATCCGGAGCAGCACGTCGAGGAAGCCGGCCCGGGCGGTACCTACGTAGACATCCTCCAGCACAACGTCGCTACCGGGCACCACGCAGGCGGCCACGAGCCAGAACGCGGCTTGGGACGGATCGGCGGGAACGGTGAGGTCGAGGGGCTGCAGCTCGCTCGGGCGCACGGTGACCGACCCGGCCGCGACGTCGATGTCGGCGCCCGCCAACATGAGGAGCTCCTCGGTGTGGGCCCGGGTGGCGACGTCCTCGCGCACCGTGGTGGCGCCTGCAGCCGCCAGGCCGGCGAGCAGCAGCGCCGTCTTGACCTGCGCGCTCGGGACCGGCAACCGGTAGTCGATGCCGACCAGGTCGCCACCGCGGATGACCAGCGGCGGCAGGCGGCCGCCGTTGCGGCCGTCGACCCGGGCACCCATGGCCCGCAGCGGGTCGGTCACCCGTGCCATCGGGCGCTGCGCGATGGACCCGTCGCCTTGGAGCACGGTCAGCCACGGAAATCCCGCGCTCCAACCCGCCAGCAGCCGGATCCCGGTGCCCGAGTTGCCGACGTCGATGACCGCGGTTGGCTCCCGGAGCCGGCCCCGGCCACCGGCCACGGTCATGGCGCCACCGCCCCGGCGGGGGGCACCGCCTCGACCGTGGACCTCAGCGCCGCACGCCTCCACCGCCCGGCGGGTGTGCCAGACATCGAGCCCCGCCGACAGTCCCCGCAACTGCGACGTCCCTTCCGCCAGCGCCGCCAGCAGCAGCGCCCGGTGGGAGATGGATTTGTCGCCCGGCACCCGCAACCGACCGGTGAGCGGTCCCATGCCCCCGGGCATTACGAAATCGGTCACGGCGCCAGGGGTCGCAGGGCGGGGTGGTACCCAAGGCCGCCGAGGGCGGCCGCCGCCACCTCGGCCTGCGCCTTGTCGACGGCCATGACGAGCACGCCGCGCGGCCCCTCGGCGGAGTGGACGATCTCCAGGTCGTAGATGTTGACGCTGCGCTCGCCGAGCACGGTGGTGACCTCGGCCAGGACGCCGGGCCGGTCGGGGACGGGGACGCGCAGCTCGGCCAGTTCGTCGGGGTGCAGGGCGCGAGCGGGCAGGTTGAGCCGAGCGTCACGGGCGCGGGACAGGACCGCCAGGAGGCCGGCGCGGTCCTCCTCGGCCACCATGGTCCGCAGCGCCCCTACCGCCCCCAGCAGTTCGTCGAGCGAATGGGTGATGGCCGCTCGGTTGTCGATGCACACGTCGGGCCAGATCCCGGGGTGGCCGGCGGCGATGCGGGTCATGTCCCGGAAGCCACCGGCCGCTAGACGCAGGATCGTGGCGTGCTCGGCGGCGGCATTGGCGGCAAGGGTCATGAGCGCCGCGGCCGTCAGGTGAGGAACGTGGGAGACCATGGCCACCATCTCGTCGTGGCGGGCCGCGGACATGGCGACGACGACCGCCCCGAGCGACGAGACCACGGCGAGGACCTGGGCGTAGGCTTCGGGGTCCGTCGTTTCCGTCGGGGTGAGGACCCAGGTGGCGCCCTCGAAGAGGTTGCTGTCGGCGCCGTCGACGCCTTCCTGCTCGGACCCCGCCATGGGGTGGCCGCCGACGAAGCGGGGATCGGCGGTGGCGCTCACGATGGGCGACTTCACGCCCGCCACGTCGGTCACCACGGCGCCCAGTCCCACTTGGGCCAGCGCCGCGGCCGCGGCTGCGGTCACCGCGCCGGCGGGCGTTGCCACGAACGTCACGTCGGCGGCGGGATCGGTACCGATGGCATCGAGGGCCCCCAGCTCGAGGGCGCGCTGCTGGCGTTGGGGATCGCGGTCGCAGCCCGTGACGTGCCAGCCGCGCTGGCGCAGGGCCAAGCCGATCGAGCCGCCGATCAAGCCGGTGCCGATCACCGCCGCCCGCCGGGTGCCTCGAGGCGCGGTATCGGTCATCTAGACCGGGAGGTCATCGCGAAGCCCCCGCGCCCGTTCGAGGTAGACGTGGTGCAGCTCCGCCCGGGGAAGATCGGTGTTCAGGTGCATGAGCACCCGGATGCACAGCTTGGTGCCGCCCGCGATATCGAGCTCGCGGGCGCAGATGAGAGGCACGTCGCCGAGACCGATTCCCCGCGCCGCGGTGGCCGGGAACATCGAGCGGATGTCGTCGGTGGCAGTGAACAGCACGCTGATCAGGTCGTCCTTGGCGACGCCGTTGCGCTCGAGCATGGCGTTGACCAGCGCCTGGACCCGAGCCGTCACCTGCTCGGCGGTGTCGGCATCGACGGTGGTGGCACCGCGCAGGGCGCGAACGGCGGAGGGCACGAGCCGGGAGCCTACGTGGCGCACGGCGGCGGGAGGACCCCCTTGCTAGCCAGGCCTGCCATCCCCCCACACCGGAGGGAAGGATGTGGCAGGCGAAGCCGAAGCGGAGGCCAGGCCGCCCAGCCTGGCCCCCGCCTTCGAGACTTCAGCGCCTCAGCTGGTCGGGGGGACCACCAAGGCGGTGTACAGGTCCTGGTCGTTGGCCACCAGCCCGTTGGAATGGGTTCCCGAGCACAGTGCCGGTGGGACGCCGGGAGCGGCGGTGCCCGGGCAAAGGAACACGTCGGGTGGGCGGGTGTCACTCCACAGCGGGTAGGCGATGCTGCCCACGAACGACAACCCGGTGTAGTCACCCCAGAACACGCCGCCCTTAGCGTCGGGGAACTGGGTCGGAGGCGGCATCGACGAGTTGCTGGCCCGGACCGTGCCGAAATCGACCATGTTCCGGCTGCCCGACACGCTGAAGTCGGAATAGCCGTTGACCTCGTCGCCACCGTACTGCCGGTCGTAGTACGACACTGCCAGCGTGCCGGTGTTGTTGATGGCCGCCCACTGCCACCACTGATCGGTCCCCCTCTGGCCTGGCGCCTGGGTCACCAGGGTCCCGCTTCGTGGGTCGCCGCCGGTGAATGACGCCCCGCCGTTGGACGACGTGCTGACGAGGATCTTGTTGTTGCAAGCCCCGACGGTCTTCACCCCGACGTAGAGGTCGTTGCCGTCGGCCGCCAGCCCGTTGGGCCGGCACCCGTTCGACTCCTGCGAATCGGCGTTGATGTACGACCCGAACGTCACGACGACCTGGTTGTTGACCGGGTTCACGGAACCCGACGCGTAGTTCGTGGCCCGGAACACGGATCTGGTGAGTGACCCCTTCTCGGGCACGCAAGCACGGCCCGGGTCAGCGCCGGCCCCCTGGTAGGTGTCGCACTCGGGGAGGTCGTAGTAGTCGCTGACCTTGACCGGAGCGGAGAAGGTAGCCCCGCCGTCGGTGGACTTGGCCAGCAGGACCTGGTTGCGGTTGTCCAGGCCGGTGACGGTGTTGTTGAAGTTGTTGAAGGCGACGTATAGCGCCCCGTCGGGCCCCGTGAACGGCTGTGAGAACTGGTTCCCGTTGCAGTTGCCATGCGATGTCCCGGCGCCGAAGGTGTTGGTGCACAGCGCGCTGTTGGAACTCACCAGCACCCGAGGACTGAAGTGCTCGCCGTAGTCGTTGGAATATGACTCCCAGATGTAGCCCGTGCCATCAGAGGTGAATTCCGTCCAAGTGACGTAGATCCGGTCCTGGAACCGGCTGCCGATGTGGTTGTCGACGGTCATCAGCTGCTTGTCCTCGAACGGCGGGATCCCCGTGCCGTTGGGGTCGAAGGAACTGGCCACGTAGCGGCCCGGGAAGTTCCACGACGCCCCGTTGTTACCGGTTGAGCGGAACACAATGAAAGCGCTCGAAAGGTCAGGATTCTGGGTGACCCCGATGCCCCGGTTGAAGACCTGGCAGCTGAGGTAGGAATTGCCCTTGGTGTCCCACGCCACCGACGTGTCACCACCGCCGCCCCAGTATTGGCGGGCGTTTGCGCCAAAGCCCCGGGTGAAGATGTCCGGCACGGTCGAGTTGCTCCACGTCGCACCGGAGGTCGTCGAGTAGGCCGCCCCGCAGGTGCCGTCACCCCGGACGTAGTCGTTGTTGCTGGCCACCAGATGGGTGGGCTGGAGCGGATCCTGGGCGATGGACGTCTCGTTGTTGGCCTGACCCCGGCCCTGGAGGTCGGAATCGGTGAGGTTGAGGCAGTTCTGGTTGACCTTGATGTTGCTGCCGAAATTCGTCGAGCATTGGGCGGAGGCGGCCGGGAAGTAGTTGGCCGGATGTCCCGAGCCGCCACCGAAGGTGAAGCCGGCGGGGGTAGCTTCGGGCGCGCCGTCGGGGCCACCGCCCTGGTCGTTGCCGATGGGGGACTTGTTCGCTGAGGCCGACCCGCTGATCATCACGCTCAGGAGCCGGCGCTGCAAGGGAGTGAAGCGACTGCTGAACGTAGCCGCTTGGGCGGGGGGAACGGAATCCAGCAGCGGCGTGAAGCCAGCCGCCATGACACTGAGCGAGGCCAACGCCACCATGGCCCTACGTCGATTCAGCATTGATCCTATTTCCCCCTTTGCTTGGACCGAAGACAACCTCATATAGGCGAACCGTCACCAAACCCGGCGCTTGCCGCCGCACCTGGTCCGTGCTCGCCCCTCCGATCGACCCGTGTGGGGGGAAGCATATGCACCGCCGCGTCGCCGTGCCAGGGCGAATTTGGTCGGCGGGTGGTGGTCAGCCGGCCGCGGCCGCGGCCTCGGAAAGCCCCCGGATCTCCGACGCCGTGAGTGGGCGCCACGCCCCCGGCGGCAGCCGACGATCGGTCAGGGGCCCGATGCGGATACGCACCAGGCGTCGCACCGGGTGACCGACGGCGTCGCACATGCGCCGGACCTGACGATTTCGCCCCTCGTGGATGACGATGCGCAATGTGTCAGGCGCCATGGCGGCGACCCGGGCGGGCGCCGTGCGCCCGTCGTCCAACTCGACGCCCTCTCGCAGCATTCGCAGCGCCGCCGGCGACGGGTGGCCCTCCACCTGGGCCACGTATTCCTTGTCGACCCCGAACCGGGGATGTGTCAGGTGCTGCGCCAGCTCCCCGTCGTTGGTGAGCAGCAGCAGCCCCTCGGTCGCCACGTCGAGGCGGCCGACGGGAAAGACGCGGGGTACGTCGGGGACCAGCGCCACGACGGTGGGACGGCCTTCGGGATCGGCTGCGGTGCTGACCACTCCGGCCGGCTTGTTGAGCAGGTAGTAGACCAGCCCCGGACGCACGGGCACGGGAGCGCCGTCCACCTCGACCCGGTCGCGGGCGACGTCCACCCGGCGTCCAAGGCGCGCCACCGTGCCGTTGACCGACACTCGGCCGTCGGCGATCAGTTCTTCCGCCTGGCGCCGGCTGGCCAGGCCCGCACGGGCCAGCACCTTCTGGAGTCGCTCCCCGTCGGGTGGTCGGCTATCCGACGCGTCGCTCACGCCTCCGCCGCGGCCTGCGCCTCGCCCTCTTGCCCCTCGCCTTCGCTTGCCTCCTCGCCTGGCCATGCCTCGCCCGCCTCCCTGGAGGCGTCCGCCTCGGGCGTGGCGCGTCCGCCGCCATGGCGCAGCCCCATGTCCAGGGCTTCCATCACCTCGGGGCCGGGCACGAACTGCGCCAGCGGCGGCAACTGCTCGAGCGAGTCGAGCCCCAGCTTCTCCAAAAAGCGCGTCGTGGTGCCGTACAGCACCGCCTGCCCGGGCCCCGGATCGCGGGCCACCTCGGCGACGTACCCGCGGTGCTGGAGCGTGCGCATGACACTGTCGACGCTGACGCCTCGCACCTCGGCCACCTGGGCCCGTGACACCGGCTGCTTGTACGCCACCAACGCCAGGGTCTCGAGGGCGGCAGCCGACAGCCGGCTCGACTGGCCCTCGAGGGCGAAGCGCTCCACGTACCCGGCGAGGTCGGGGTGGCTCTGGAAGCGGTAGCCGCCCGCCACCCGCACCAGCTGGAAACCCCGGTCCTCGGCGGCATAGCCGTCGGCGAGGGCCTGGCACACTTCCTCGACCCGCGCCGGCGTGACCTCCAGGATCTGGGCCAGCAGGTGGGGCGCGATCGGCTCCTCGGCCACCATCACGATGGCCTCGACGGCGCGCTCGACCTCGCCCGCCATCAGCCCTGGTACTCCTCGACGGGACCGATCGGGAAAAGGGACTGATCCTCCAGGTCCTCACCATCGACACCGCGCCAGGTGACCCGCAGGTCCCCGAAGTTGCCCCGCTGGATCAGCTCGACCCAGCCCCGCTTGTACAACTCGAGAACCGCCAGGAACCGGACGATCACCTCCAGGCGTTCGACGATGCCGGCGGTGAGCCGGGAGAACGTGATCGTCCTCACCCGAGGCAGCTCATCGAGCAACTCCGTCACCGCGTCGGCCACGCTGGCGCGGATCGGGGCGACGTGGTCCAGGTCGACACGGGGCAGGGGTCTCGGCGCCAGGGCGGTGAGGCAGGCTTCGCGCAGGCGCTGCGGAGTGACACCGGCCAGGAGGTCGGGGGTCAGTTCCGCGAAGCGCTCCTCGAGGCCCGCGGTGCGGGGGAAGCAGCGGCCGGCGGCGTCCATCATGCGCTGCAGAGCGCCCGCCGCGTCCTTGAACGTCTTGCATTCGAACAGCCGGGCAAGCAGCAGGTCCCGCTCCTCCCAGAGGGCCAGCTCCTCCTCGTCGTCCACCTCGTCGCTACCAGGCAGCAGCCGGCGGGCCTTCAGCTCGAGGAGGACGGCGGCGATCAGCAGGAACTCCGTGGCCACCTCCAGGTTGACCGTGGCCAGCTTCTCGATCTCGGCCACGTAGGCGTCGACGATGGACGAAAGCGACACCTGGTAGATGTCGACCTGGTGGCGGGTGATGAGGTGCAACAACAGGTCGAAGGGGCCTTCGAAGACGGCGGTGCTGACTTCGTAGGGCATCACAAGCGAGAATAGCGGGGGGGTCAAACGGGGCCGGCGCATACCATCGCCCGGTGACCCGTGTGCTGTCAGGCATCCAACCGACCGGCGATATCCACCTGGGCAACTACCTGGGCGCACTGCGGTGGTGGGTCACCGACCAGCACGAACACGACAGCTACTTCGTCCTCGTCGACCTGCACGCCTTGACGGTGCCGCGCGACCCGGGGGAACTGCGGCGCAAGACGCTGGAAGGCGCCAACGTCCTCCTGGCCGTCGGGCTCGACCCCGCCGTCTGCACCCTCTTCGCCCAGAGCCACGTTCCCGCCCATACCGAACTGACCTGGCTGCTCGAGTGCACCGCCAGCATGGGGGAACTGGGGCGCATGACCCAGTGGAAGGACAAGACCAGCAAGGGGGGCGAGGAGTCGGCCCGGGTGGGCCTGTTCACCTATCCGGTGCTGCAAGCTGCCGACATCCTGCTGTACGACGCCGACCGGGTCCCGGTGGGCGACGACCAGCGCCAGCACCTCGAGCTGACCCGCGACCTGGCGGTGCGGTTCAACCAGCGCTACGGCGACACCTTCGTGGTGCCCGCGCCATCCATCCCGGCGGCGGGACGCGGGGCGCGCATCATGGACCTTCAGGTGCCGACGGCCAAGATGTCGAAGTCGGCCGAGTCGGAGCAGGGCGTCATCCTGCTGCTGGATCCCCCGGAGGTGATCGAGCGCAAGATCAAGCGGGCGGTGACCGACGCCGACGCCGGTGAGGGGGCGGTACGTTACGACCCGAAGGCCAAGCCGGGGGTGGCCAACCTCCTCGAGTTGCTGGGCCTGACCACCGGACGCAGCCCCGCCGAGGTGGCCGCGTCCTACACGCAATACGGGCCGCTGAAAGCCGACACCGCGGCCGCGGTCATCGAGCTCCTGCGCCCGATCCAGGAGCGCTACCGCCAGTTGGCGGCCGATCCGTCGGTCGCCCAGAAAGCCCTGGCCCAGGGGGCGGGCAAGGCCGAGGCGGTGGCGTCGGCCACGTTGCGCAGGGCCCGCGACGCCATGGGGCTGCTCCCCCGCGCCTAGTCGTCGTCGGCGGCCTTCAGCGCCCGTCCGAGGGCGGGGGGCACGGTCCAGCGGTCGTGGGGCAGGTGGTGTTCCCGGGCCCAGGCGACGGTCAACTCGGCGCTGCCGGCGCCGGCAAGCAGTTCCGCGCCCAGGCGGTCGTGGCCGAGGTAGCGGGCCATGCGCCCCTTCCCCCTCGCCGCCCGGGTACGGCCGGCCGCCAGGGCCGCGGCGGTGACTGCCGCCCGTCGGATCGGGCCGAGACCCGACTCCACTTTTCCCACGTCGTGGAGCAACGCGGCCGGGATCGCCACTCGCTCGGCGGCGTCGAGGCGGCGGGCCACGGCAACGCCATGGCGGCGGTCGGGGCCGGACATGCGGCTCCACAGCGCTTGTTCCGTTTCACTCAGGCAGGACCGGGCCCAAGCCTCGCTCGGGGCTCCGGGGCCACCGGGCCACAGCGAGGCGAAGAAGCGCCGGGTCAGGTGCCCGACCGTCCCGAAGCTTCCCGTCATGGGCCGATGACGCGGATCCACAGGTTCAAGGCGGGGTTGAAGACGCGGGACAGGGCTTCGGGATGCAGCAGGACGATGACGATCAGGACCAACATGCCGTACTTCTGGAGGTTGCCCCAGCCGTCATGCCATGCCCTGGGCAGGAAGCGGGTGATGACCGACGATCCGTCGAGGGGAGGAATGGGGAGCAGGTTGAACACCGCCAGCACCACGTTGACGATGCCGAAGGCCACGGGGACCCGCACCCGCCACGGCCCGAAGTCGGTTGCCAGCGCCAGCGGGTGCACGGCGCGCAGCCACAGCGCCGCCAGCAGGGCCAGGACGATATTGGTTGCGGGTCCTGCCAGGCTGACCCAGACGGCGTCGTTGCGGGGGTGGCGCATCCGACTCGGGTCGATCGGCACCGGTTTGGCATAGCCGAAGACGCCGAGGCTGCTCAACGCCAGCAGGGCAGGCAGGAGGATCGTCCCGAAAGCGTCGATGTGGGGGATCGGGTTGAGTGTGAGCCGGCCCGCCCGCTTGGCGGTGTCGTCGCCGAACGCCAGCGCCGCCACTCCGTGGGACACCTCGTGCAGGATGATCGACGGCACCACCACCGCGATCAGGAGCAACGTCCGCGAGCTCACGACGTTGCGCGTGAGGGCCAGCACCGCGGCGGCCGCGAGGAGGCCGTAGACGATGATCCGGTCGCGGGTCGTGTTGGTCATGCTGGCAGGTCGGCAGCGGCGGGGCGGACCGGCAGAGGCCCGCTCAGTGCCTGATCAGCGCTTGCTGGCGCAGTCGATGCAGTACCGGGCGGCGGGCTTGGCCTCCAGCCGGGGGCCACCGATCGCCTTGGCGCACGACTCGCAGATGCCGAAGGTGGCGTCGTCGAGCTTGCCGATGGCGTGCTCAACCTCCACGAGCGTCTCGCGGAGCTTGGCCGCCAGGGCCTCCACCTCGCCTCGTTCGGCGGTCACCTGGCTGGAGTCCGCGAAGTTGGAGTCGTAGTCGACGCCGGTTGCCCCTGAGCCGAGCTCGCTCAGCCGGGCGCGCAGAGCATCCCGCTCCTCCTCGAGGAGCAAGCGGAGATCTGCGGTCGTCGCATCAGTCGACGTCATAGCGTGAGTGTAACCCCCACGTCATCTTCGCGACGCTTGTAAGCGGGGTTTGTATGGGGCCCCTCCGGCGTGGGCGCGGGGGTGGGCGGCCTCGTAGGCGCAGCGCAATCGTTCGGTCGACACCTTCGTATAGACCTGCGTGGTGGCGATCGACGCGTGACCGAGCAGCTCCTGGACGACCCGGATGTCGGCCCCGTGATCGAGCATGTGGGTGGCGCAACTGTGGCGCAGCACATGGGGGGTGAGGCGATCGCCGAGGCCAACCTTGTCGCCGTAGCGTCGCACGATGCCCCAAGCGCCTTGGCGCGACAGGCGCCCGCCCCGGGCGTTCAGGAAGACCGCCTCGGAGTCACCCCGGCGGGCCCAACGATCGGGCGTCATGGCACCGCGACCGTCGGCCGCCAGCCAGTCGTCGAGGGCCACGCGGGCGTAGCGCCCGAGCGGCACCAGCCGTTCCTTGGAACCCTTGCCGAACACCCGGACCACGTCGGAATCGAGGGCCAGATCGAGCAGCGAAAGGCCGACCAGCTCCGAGATCCGCATTCCGGTCCCGTACAACAGCTCGAGGATCGCCCGGGCGCGGCGGGCGGTGGCATCCTCGCCCACCACCGCTGCGAGCAGAGTGCCCACCTCGCCCTCGGTGAGCGCCTTGGGCAGGCCCTGGGGCACCTTGGGGTTGCCGACATCGCCCGTCGGGTCGCTCCGGGCGTGGCCCTCGTCGGCCAGGAAACGGTGGAGCGACCTCACCGCCACCAGCGCCCGGGCGATGCTGGAAGCGGCCCGCCCCGACGCCCACAGGGCGGCGACGTAGTCGACGACGTCACGCTCGGCGACATCGGGTAGCGCCAGGTGGAGGCCCCGCAACCAGGCCTCGTAGGCCCGCAGGTCCCGCCGGTAGGCGGCCAGCGTGTTGGGGGCCCGCCCCCGCTCGACCGACAGCCACGACAGGAATTCTTCGCCCGCCAGGCTGAGCGCCACGGGGCGCCCCTTTTCCGGGGGGACCGCCCCTTTTGCAACGGTCAAATCGGGTCCCCGAACGGGTCGCCAAAGGGCAGGCCGAGCGCCGCTGCGACCGCCTCGTTGGTGACCCGCCCGGCCACGGTGGTGAGGCCGCCCCGCAGCACGGGGTCGGCGGCGGCCGCCACGGGGCCCTGGTTGGCGACGTCCACCACGTACGGCAAGGTGGCGTTGGTCAGGGCATAGGTGGAGGTGTGGGGCACGGCGCCGGGCATGTTGCCCACCGCATAGTGCAAGACGCCGTGGGTGAAGTACACGGGGTCGGTGTGGGTCGTCTCGTGGGTGGTGGCGATGCAGCCGCCCTGGTCGACGGCGACGTCGACGATGACCGAGCCCGGTTTCATGGCCGTGACCATCTCGTCGGTGACGACCACCGGGGCCCGGCCGCCCGCCACGAGGACGGCCCCGATGACCAGGTCGGCGCGGGCCACCGCCCGCTCGATGGCGCCCCGGTTGGAGGCCAGGGTCATGATCCTCCCCTTGTGGATCTGATCGACCCACCGCAGCCGGTCGATGTTCTTGTCGAGCAGCAGCACCTCGGCCTCCATGCCCTGGGCGATCCATGCCGCGTTCCACCCGACGTTGCCGGCGCCGAGGACCACCACCCGGGCGGGGCGGACGCCGGGGGCGCCGCCGAGGAGGACGCCCCGGCCGCCGTTGTTGCGCTCCAGGTAGTGCGCCCCGACCTGGGTCGCCATGCGGCCCGCCACTTCACTCATGGGGGCGAGCAGGGGCAGGGAGCCGTCGGGCATCTGCACCGTCTCGTAGGCGAGGCTCGTGGTCCCCGCCGCCAGCAGCGCCTTGGCGACCTCGGGGTAGGCGGCCAGGTGGAGGTAGGTGAACAGCACAAGGTCGGGGCGGAGGTAGGCGAACTCGTCGGCCTGCGGCTCCTTGACCTTGACGACGAGTTGCGCGGCCCAGGCTTCGACCGCAGTGTCCACGAGCCGGGCGCCGGCCCGGGCGAAGTCAGAATCGGCGATGGACGAGCCATCTCCCGACCCCTTCTGCACGAGGACGGTGTGGCCGTGGGCCGCCAACTCCCGGACACCATCGGGAGTCATCGCGACTCGGTTCTCGGCAGTCTTGACCTCGGCGGGCACCCCGACGATCACAGGTTCGAGCGTAGCGGGGAGCCGGCGCCTCGCCCCGATCAGCTCTCGCTCACCGTCTCCCCGGCCACCGTCCCCCGGGCCACCGTCTCCCGGGCCACGGCCTCCCGGGCCAGGGTCAGGGCGATGATGGTCTTGGCGTCGACGATCTCGCCGCCGCGTATCAGTCCCACCACGTCAGCGAGGGGGATCCGCTCGACGCTCATGTACTGCTCCTCGATTCCCTGGAGGTCGGAATCGGTCTCCTCCACGTCGCGGGCGAGGAAGACGAAGGAGTGCTCGTCGCAGAAACCGGGCGAGTTGTAGAACTCAGCCAGCAGATCGAGGCGCCCGGCCACGAGGCCGACCTCCTCGGCCAGCTCCCGCCGGGCCGTTTCCTCGGGTGCCTCGCCCGCCACGTCCCGCTTGCCCGCCACCACTTCCAGCAGCTCACGGTCGACCGCAGCGCGGTATTGCCGCACCAGGACGACCTCGTCGGGGGCCTGCGGCTTCTGCATGAGCGGGACCACCGATACCGCGCCGGGGTGGTGGACCACGTCGCGGTCGAAGGTCGAGCCGTCGGGGGCTTCGAAGGTGGCGGTGGCGACGGTGATAAGTGTCCCCCGGTAGTGGACCTTCTCGCCGAGGCGGCGGAACCGAGCGGGCACGAAGTACCGCTCGCTCAGCGCGCCGGCGTGGACGGGCTGAGCGGAGCCAGGCTGGTCACGTCGAGCAGGCGCGGCGCCCGCCCCTCGGCGCGCATGAGGGCGGCACCGACCAACTCCCGGAACAGCGGATGGGGCCGGTTGGGCCGGCTCTTGAACTCGGGGTGCGCCTGGGTGCCGATCCACATCGGGTGGCCCGGCAGCTCGATGAACTCCACGAGACGGTCGTCGGGCGAGGTGCCCGAGCAGTAGACGCCGGCGTCCTCGAGGCGCCGCCGGTACTGCGGGTTGACCTCGTAGCGGTGGCGGTGGCGCTCGTCGACGACGGTGTCGCCGTACGCCCGGGCCACCTGGCTGCCGGGCTGCAGGCGGGCCACGTAGGCGCCGAGGCGCATGCTGCCGCCCATGTCCACGATCTCGCGTTGGGTATCCATGAGGTCGATCACCGGGTGGGGTGTGGTGGAATCGAACTCCCGGGAGTTGGCGCCGGTGAGGCCGCACACGTTGCGGGCGATGTCGATGACCATCACCTGGAGGCCGAGGCACAGGCCCAGGCAGGGGATGTTGTGCTCGCGGGCATAACCCGCGGCCGCGATCTTGCCTTCGATGCCGCGCTCGCCGAATCCTCCCGGGATGACGATCCCGTCGAGGTCGCGGAGGCGGCCCTCGGCCAGCAGCCCCTCGACCTCTTCTGCTTGGATCCACTCGACATCGATCCGGGCCCCGTGGAAATAGCCGCCGTGGCGCAGCGCCTCGCCCACCGACAAGTAGGCGTCGGGCAGATTGACGTATTTCCCGATCAGGCCGATGCGCACCGGCCGGGTGGCGGCCTCCACCCGATCGACGAGCCGTTCCCACTCCGTCAGGTCGAGGGGGTGGCGGCCATCGTCGAAGTTCAGCAGGCGACACACGTAGGCGTCGAGGCCTTCCTCGTGCAGCGCCAACGGGATCTCGTACAGGTTGGGGGCGTCGACGCAGGACACCACGGCCTCGATGGGCACGTCGCACAGGAGGGAGATCTTGCGCTTGAGCCCCGGCGAGATGTCCCGGTCGCTGCGGCAGATGATGACGTCGGGCTGGATGCCCCGGCTGCGCAGCTCGGTGACCGAGTGCTGCGTCGGCTTGGTCTTCTGCTCGCCCGACGGGCCGAGGTAGGGCACCAGGGTGACGTGCACGTAACAGACGTTGTCCCGCCCGACGTCTTTGCGGAACTGCCGGATGGCTTCGAGGAACGGGAGGATCTCGATGTCGCCCACGGTCCCGCCGACCTCGGTGATGACGACGTCGACGGAGTCAATGGCCAACCGCTTGATGCGACCCTTGATCTCGTCGGTGATGTGGGGGATCACCTGCACGGTCTTGCCGAGGAAGTCGCCGCGCCGTTCCTTCGCGATCACCGACTGGTAGATCGATCCGGTGGTGGCGTTGGAGTCCCGGCGGAGGTTCTCGTCGATGAACCGTTCGTAGTGCCCGAGGTCGAGATCGGTCTCGCCCCCGTCATCGGTGACGAACACCTCACCGTGCTCGAACGGATTCATCGTCCCGGGGTCGACGTTGATGTAGGGGTCCAACTTCTGCATCGTGACCCGCAGCCCACGGCTCTTCAGCAACCGGCCGAGCGACGACGCCGTCAGGCCCTTGCCCAACGAGCTCGCCACGCCACCGGTGACGAAGATGTGCTTCGCCATCACTGCTCCTCCCGTCTGGTACTGGTGGACGCCAACGGGGGCGGCCAAACCAGGCTACCGCGCCCCGCCGAGTTGCCTGGCGGATGCCCGGGCCTCAGCGTCGGCCACCTCAAGCGGTTGCCTCAGGGCGCCGGGCCAGGGCGAGCAGCTCCTTGGCGTGGCGCCGGGCGGTGGCACTGTCGGGTTGCCCCGAGAGCATCCGGGAGAGCTCGACAACCCGGGCTCCGGCGTCCAAACCCTGCGCGGTGGCGATCGTCCGGCCCCCGACCTCTTCTTTGGACACCGCAATCTGCTGGTCGGCGAATGCCGCCACCTGGGGGAGATGGGTGACCACCAGCACCTGGTGGTGGCGGGCCAGATCGGCCAGGGCCCGGCCCACCGCCAGCGCCGCCTCGCCGCCGATACCGGCGTCGACCTCGTCAAAGACCAGGGTGGGGGTGCCGGCCCGTCCAGTCTCGTCGCCCCGTCCGGCCTCGCCGGCCGGTTCGCTCTCGCCACCTCGACCCGCCCAGGCGGCGGCGGACGATCGTAGGGCCAGGCGCGCCGCCAGCATCGTGCGGGCCAGCTCACCGCCCGAGGCCACCTTGGCCAGCGGCAGCGGCGGCTCCCCCGGGTTGGCGCCCAGGTACCAGACGACCTCTTCGCCCGCCGGGTCGTCGCCCACGTGTACCTCGATGCGGGCCCTGGGCATGGCGAGGGTCCGCAACCGTTCCTCGATGGCCGCGGCCAGACGTGGTGCCGCCGCCCGTCGCTGGCGGCCGACGACCTCCTGGGCCGCGACCAGGTCCCGTGTTGCCTGGTCGCGTTCGGCCTCGAGGAGGCCGGCCCGTTGGTCGTAGGAATCCAACTCGGCCAGGCGGGTCCCGATCGCTTCGCCATACTCGATGACCGCGGCGATGGAGTCGCCGTACTTCCGGCGTAGCTGGCGGAGCAGCTGGCGGCGCTGCCCGACCCATGCCAGGCGCTCAGGATCTTCCTCGAGGGAGTCCGCAAGGCCTCGCAGGTCGCTCGCCACGTCGGCCACGTCGATGGCCGCGGCCCGCAACCGGCCGTGGATCTCCTCAAGGGGCGGGTGGCCGGAGAGGCGGGCGACCACCGCACCCAGGGAGTCGGCCACCCCGAGGTCACCCGCCAAGGCGGCGATGGCCGCGAGCGCCGCCTCCCGGTGGGAGGCGGCGCCCGCCAGGCGCTCCTCTTCCTCGCTCAGGCTCTCGTCCTCGTCGGGATCGACCAGCTTGGCCGCCTCGATCTCGGCCCGCTGGAACTCGGCCATGTCGTGTTCCCGGGCGCGGCTGGCGGCATCGCCCCCGAACGATTTCAGCGATTCCTCGGCCTCGCGGATGCGCCGCCGGGCGCGGGCAATGGGCTCGAGGTCGATGTCGGCGAAAGCATCGAGGCTGGCGCGTTGCGACGGCGCGGAAAGAAGGGACTGGTGGCTGTGCTGGCCGTGCAGGTCGACGAGGGGTCCCGCCACATCGCTCAGGGTCGCGAGCGGCGCCATCCGCCCGTTGACGTACGCCCGCGTCCGCCCCGCGGCGGGAACGATCCGGGTCACCACCACGTCGTCGCCGTCGTCGGCGCCCGT
Organism: uncultured Actinomycetota bacterium; assembly: GCA_963851105.1. Lineage (GTDB taxonomy): Bacteria > Actinomycetota > Acidimicrobiia > Acidimicrobiales > Palsa-688 > DATARN01. The sequence continues at coordinate 400,435 of CAWKNP010000009.1, read as the reverse complement.
GAAGCGACCTTCGACGACGGCTTCGGTGGCCCCCGGGCGCACGAGAACGGGATCGGCCCGCCCCCCGAGCAGCAACTCGATGGCCTCGACGACCAGGGTCTTCCCGGTCCCCGTTTCGCCCGTCAGAGCGATCATGCCGGGGCCGAGCAGCACCGTCAGGTCGGCGATGACTCCGAGATCGCTGACCCGTAGTTCTGCCAGCATCAGCCGTCCGCGAGCCCGAATTTCTGTTTGAGGACCCGGTAGAAATCGCGGCCCCCGAAGTCGACAAGACGGGCGTCGTGGTCGCCCGTGCGGCAGTTGACGACGTCGCCCGCCCCCAGGCAGCCGAGGCTTTGGCCGTCGACGACCAGTTCGACCGGCAGGTCCCCGACGATCTCGAACGAGACGTCGGTGTCCTCGGCCAACACCAGAGACCGATCGAACAACATGTGGGCGGCGACGGGGGTCATGACCAGGATCCGGTTCTGAGGCGAGACGATCGGGCCCCGCGCCGACAGGTTGTAGGCGGTCGAGCCGGTCGGTGTCGCCACGATTATCGAATCGGCGGCGTACATCAGGAATGGTGCGCCGCCCACCGAGACGGCCAAGCGGACGGTGTGGCCCGACGAGGTGCGCTGGAGGACGGTGTCGTTGAGCGCGGTGATGGTGCGCGCCGGCCGGTCGTCGTGGTGGCGAACCTCCACCGCCAGGGTCATGCGCTCCTCGACGCGGAAGTCCCCGGCGAGGAACTGTTTCAGCGCCTGCGGAAGCTCAGCGGGCGCGACCTCGGTCAGGAAGCCCAGATGGCCCACATTGACGCCCAGTACCGGCACGCCGAACGGCGTCACCAGGTCGACCGTGCGCAACATGGTGCCGTCGCCACCCAGGCTCACCGCAAGGTCGAGCTGGCTGGCCAGACGGCGTTCCGACGGTGAGCCGCCGGGGACGTCGGGGACGAGGGCGTCGAACACCACGGCCCGGTGACCCTCCGCAATCAGCCACGACGCAGTGACCGCGGCCAGCGCCACCGCCTCCGCCCGATTGGGATGAGGCAGGAGCCCGATCGTCGCCATCAGCGGCCCGCCTTGCCGTGGCGGTGCGTGGCCTCGGCGACCACCGCCGCCACCGCCTCTTGTGGTGTGGGGGGCTCGGCGATCTCGGCTCGCGCCGCGTGCGCCCGGAAGTGACCGACGAATTCCACATTGCCCTCGGCGCCGGTCACCGGCGACACCATCAGGCCCATCACCTCGGCACCCTCGGCGACCGCGGCGGCGAGGACGCGAAGCAGCGTCTCGGTCCACACGGCGGGGTCGCGGATGATGCCCCGTCCCACCGACGCGGCCTGGCGGCCCGCCTCGAACTGCGGCTTGATGAGCAAGACCGCATCGCCACCGGGCGCCGCCACGGGGCCGAGCAGGACGGGCGCAACGGTCCGCAAGGAGATGAACGAGAGGTCGGCCACGATCAGGTCGAAGTGTGCGCCCCCCACCTGGGCGAGCGTCAGCGTGCGCACGTTGGTCCGCTCGAGCGAGCGGACCCGGGGGTCACGAGCGATGCGTTCGTGGAGCTGGCCCCGACCGACGTCGACTGCGACGACGCTCTGCGCGCCCCGCTGCAGCAGGCAATCGGTGAACCCCCCGGTCGAGGCGCCGGCATCGAGGGCTCGCCGTCGTGCAACCGCGATGGCGAAGTGGTCGAGGGCCGCGTCGAGCTTCAGACCCCCCCGGCTGACAAACCTCGGGGCCGGTCCCGCCAGGATCAGTGGATCCGATCGGTCCACAAGGCGCGATGCCTTGTCGGCGACCGCCCCATGGACGAGAACCTGACCGGCGGCCACGGCCGACTGCGCCTGCTCGCGGTTGGTGACCAACCCCCGGCGGACGAGTTCCAAGTCGAGGCGCCGCCGGCCGGTCATGTTTCCTGCCGCCTTCGGACGTTGCCGGAGGTTAGGACTCGCCAGGACCGTTGTCGCTCGACGCGCCGTCGGTGGTTTTCGCGCTGGTGGCCGGCGGCAACTTGGATTCGGCCCCTGCCGCCGAGGCATCGTCGATGGCGGCGGGCGCTTTGACCGGGGCCCGTTTGGCCGGCGCCTTCTTGGCGGAAGTCCGTTTGGCCGGCGCCTTCTTGATCGCGGCGTCGCTGGCGGCCACGTCCGCGGCCGGAGTGGCCGCCACCTTTTTTCCCGCTCGTGCCTTCTTCACAGGAGCTGGCGCGTCGGCGCTGGTGGGCGCCGCCGCCGCCTTGGCGGGCGCCGCCTTCTTCGCTGCCTTCTTGGCCGGAGACGCCGGCGTGGCCGCCGGCGCCGGCGCGCTCGATCCCGTCAAGCGCCGCTCCAGGTCCCTGATGGTCGTGTTGAGGTCGCCAAGCTGCGACGTGACCTCCTTGCGGACGAGCGCCACCAAGTGGTCGGTGTTGCGGCGGCTGCGCTCGATCAGCTCGTCGACCTGGGTCTGAACCTGGTCCCGGGAGATCTCGCCCGCCTTCACCAGCTCCCGGACAATGCCCTCCGCCCGGGACTTCGTCATCGAGGTGAACGCCATCCCGGCATCGAGATAGCGCTTCAGCAAGTCGCGTTGCGCCATCGCGTCAGGGTACCAATCAAGGGCGCGCCGCTTGCGATTGTTCGGGATCTGGGCCGGCCGAATCCAGGAACTGGTCAACAATCGCGGCCAGATCGGGGCCGATCAGCTCGGGGCGGGGCTCGACGGGTAGGTCGGCGGCCACCGTCACCCCCGACAGCACCAGTGCGAAGCGCGCCTCGAGCGCCGCCGCGAACAGGCCGTCTGTATCGGGGCGATCGCCGACCATCACTTCGACGTGTCCCACACGGGAAGCGACGAGCTCCGCCGCCGCCTGGTTCGGCTTGCCGGCAACCGCCGGCCCCTGACCGGAAGCCACCTGGAGGAACGCGATGACAGCGCCGGCGCCGGGCACCGGCCCGTCGGGCGTCGGCATGGTGGCATCGTCATTGGTGGCCACGAAGCGGGCGCCGGCCCGGATGGCCGTGGCCGCGGCGGCCAGCTGGTCGTAGTCCAGCCGGGTCGTACGGCCGACCACCACCGCGTCGGGGCCGGCGGCGGCAGCCACCACCTGGACCCCGCGTTCCGCCAATGCCTCCACCACCCCCGGGCCCCCGATCACCGCCGCCGTGGACCCCGGTTCCAGCAGCAGGGCGGCGGCTTGCGACGACGTGAGGACCTGGTCGGCAGTCGCCGCCACCCCGGCCGCATTCAGCTTGGTCACATGTTCGCCGACGGTCGGCGCGGAGTTGTTGGTGAAGAAGACCACGTCCTCACCGTGGCCGCGCAGCCGTTCGATGGCCCTGGCGGAGCCTTCGATGCCGTGCCCCGACAACCACACCACGCCGTCGAGGTCCAGGAGCCACGTCATGGCGTGGCAGTCTGCCAGCGCCAGGCGAGGCCCGGGGTTGCCGTTGTCTACCAGTCTTGCTACGCAGGGAGCGTGCCGCGATTCGAGCCGTTTCCCGGCCTGACGTACGACCGAGACCGTGTTCGGCTGGCCGACGTGGTGGCACCTCCGTACGACGTGATCTCGCCGAGCGAGCAGACGGCCCTCCAACGCAGATCCCCGTACAACTCGGTGCGGATCGACCTGCCCGACGCGTCCGAGGGGATCGATCCCTATCAGGCGGCGGCCCGGCGGATCACCGATTGGACCGCGGAGGGGATCCTCCGCAAGGACGATCCTCGCCTCTACGGCTACCGCATGACCTACACCGACGACGCCGGCCAGCCGGGCCGGACAATAGGCGTCATCGGCGCCCTCGGGCTCGAGCCGCCGGGCACCGAAGGCATCTTCCCCCACGAGCGGACGACCCCCAAAGCCCGCAGCGACCGCCTCCAACTTCTGGCGGCGACGAGGGTCAATACCTCCCCGATCTGGGGTCTGTCCCTGGCCAAAGGCCTCACCGACGAGATCGACCCCCCCGACGACGTCGAGGAGGTGGTCGATGACGAGAGCGTGAGCCACTCACTGTGGCCGATCACCGATCCGCAGAGGGTCGCCCGCATCACCGCCGCGGTATCGGCGTCGCCGGTGATTCTCGCCGACGGCCACCACCGCTTCGAGACCGCGTTGAACTACCAGGCACTTCAGCAATCCCCCACCGCGGGGACCCGCGGTCCTCGCGACCGCGACTCGGTGATGGCGCTGATCGTGGAACTGGCCGAGGACCACCTTTCCGTCCAGGGGATCCATCGCCTGATCAGCGGCCTCCCCGAAGGCTTCGACGTCCCCCGGGCCCTCGCCGCCTTCTTCGATCTCACTGCGACCGACCCACCGGACGCCTCAATCCTCGGGCGCATGGTGCGAAGCGGAGGTCCCGCACTCGCCACCGCGACTGGCACCTGGCTGCTGAAGGCGAAGCAGGCCACCCGCGACGACGCCGACCAGGACCTCGATTCCAGCCGGCTGGAGCTGGCACTCGCCACCTTGCCGAGACACGACGTGACCTACCAGCACGGATGGGATCTGGCCGCCGGCGCCGTGGCCCGGCGCGAGGCGCAGGCCGCGGTGCTGTTGCGACCGGTGACGGTGGACCAGATCGCGTCTACCGGGCGCGGCGGCGAGCGGATGCCGCCCAAGTCCACGTTCTTCTGGCCCAAACCGCGCACTGGCTTCGTCTTCCGCGAGGTCGCGGACTGAGCATCGCCCCCAGCCCAGGGCCCCCGGACGTGGCGGTGCTCTACGACTGGGAGTGCCGCCATGTCCTCCAGCGCAGCGATTCCGACGTCGACTTCTGGCGGCGCGTGGCGGCCTCGCGCTCGGGGCCGGTGCTGGAGTTGGCCTGCGGGACCGGGCGCCTGACCGTCCCGCTCGCGGCCGCGGGCGCGGGACCGGGAGCGGGACCACCGGCGGAAGCGGGAGCGGTACCGCCGGTCGTCGGGCTCGACAACAACCGGGCGATGCTGTCCGCCGCCCGCCGGCGCTCCGACCACCGCCGCGACATCCACGGCCAACGACCGCTGTTCCTCGCCGCGGACATGCGCCGCTTTGCCCTTGCGGCGCGCTTCGGCCTCGTCTTCGTGGGCTACAACAGCCTGCAACTGCTCACCGCGGCCGGCGACATGGTGGCCTGCCTCACCGCTGCCCGCCAGCATCTGCGACCCGATGGCCTGGTCGGCGTCGAGGTCACCGACTTCCAGGCGGGCGACGCCGGCGATGTCGACGCCGGTGGTTGCCTCGAGGGCGGCCATGGTGACAACGACTGGTTGCCGTTGGGCGCCGCCCAGGGGATCCGCCTCGAAGGGACGCTTGTGCACAACCCGAGGGACCGCACCTCTCGTTACCGCCGCCACTTCTCGGGCGACGGCTGGGCCGTCGATGACGAAGTTGTGGTGCGCTCCCTCGACCGGCGCGAACTCGGCGCCCTGCTCGATGACGCCGGACTCGCGGCCGTGGAATGGTTCGACGAGGGCCCGACGATCCGGGCGCTGGCCTCCCACCGGTGACCAGCCGGGGCCGAAGCGATGGAAGGCGAAGCTAACGCTGGCAGGCAATTCTGCCGATATACCCCTTGTCCCCCCGCCAATCGAACGAGCGCCAGCGCCATGCCGAGCGGGTGAAAAACGGCACGAGGCAGCAAAAGGCGGGCAAGGAGTGGGCGGTCCCATGCAACTGGCAAAGGACCTGAGGGATCGTTCCCACCGACGCCTGCGCAGGACCAGCCGATGGCTGGCGGTGTCGTCCGGTCTGCTGCTGGCGGCTGCCGCCGTGGTCGCCCCCATCTCCCCGATCGCCCCGATCGCGGGCGCGGCAGCCGCCCCGGCCGGCCGCGGCCCGACCGGCACCAGCCCGGTGGGCACCGCCCCGGCACTGCCCGCCAAGGCGGCGGTGTTAGATGCGGTGGCCGCCAACGACCCCCTCCAACTGACCGTGGTCCTGCAGCCCCGGGACCCGGCGGGGTTGGCGGCGTTGGCGCAGAGCGTCGGGACCCCCGGCTCGCCCGACTACCGCAAATTCCTTGCGCCCGGTGAGTTCGCCCCGCGCTTCGGCCCGACCGACGCCACGATCGCAGCAGTACAGGCGGCCCTGACCGATCTCGGGCTGCGTCCCGCCGCGACATCGGGGAACCGGCTGGCGATATCCGTCACCACGACGGCCGGCCGTGCCGCCTCGGCTCTCGGGATTCACCTCCGTCACGTGCGCCTGGCCGGCGGCCGTGTCGCCTATGCCAACGACACCGCCCCCCGCCTCCCGGCGCAGGTCGCCCGAGCCGTGCAGGGGATCATCGGCCTCGACAACCTCACCCAGGATCAACCCGCATGGCGCCCGGCGCCCCGACCCACGACCACGGCCCGGCCCCAGGCCCCACCCACACCAGCCCCGCAAGCCACCCAAGCCACGCCAGCCCAGAGGAAGCCAGCCACCCCGCAAAGCGCCGCCACCACCGGCCCCCAACCCTGCGCCGCCGCCACCAACGCCGGCGTCAATTGGGGCGGCTACACCGCCAACCAGATCGCCCAGGCGTATTCCTTCAACGGCCTCTACGCCAACAACACCCTCGGCACCGGCGTGACCATCGCGCTGTACGAGCTGGCCACCTACAACGCCAGCGACGTCGCCGCATTCCAGGCCTGCTATGGGACCACCGCCCCGATAAGCAACATCAACGTCGACGGGGGCGCCCGCCCCGGTGACGGCGGCGGCGTCGAGGTCGAGCTCGACATCGAGGGCGCCATCAGCATGGCACCCAAGGCGAGCATCGCGGTGTACTCGGGCCCCAACGGGTCCGGTTCCTACGACACCTACAACCGCATCGTGAGCGACGGCACCGCCAAGGTCATCAGCACCAGCTGGGGCAACTGCGAGGCGGCACGGACGGCGACGCAGGTCAGCAACGAAAACACCCTTTTCCAACAGGCCACCATCCAGGGCCAGACGATCCTCTCCTCGGCTGGTGACAACGGGTCGGAGGACTGCTCCACCGGTACCGCCCTCTCCGTCGACGACCCATCGGCGCAGCCGTTCGTGACCTCGGTCGGGGGCACCTTCCTCACCGCTGTCGGCCCCCCGCCGGCCGAGACGGTGTGGAACGAGGCGGCCGGCCACTTCGGCGCCGGCGGTGGCGGCATCTCCACCTTCTGGCAGATGCCGCCGTCGCAGCACGGCCCCGGCGTCATCAACGGCTACTCGACCCGGGCGGCGTGCGGCTCCCCCGTCAACACCGCCTGCCGCCAGGTCCCCGACGTCTCGGCTTCGGCCGACCCAAGCAGCGGCTACATGATCTTCTACACCGGGTCGGAAACCGGGTCCTCCGGCTGGCAATCCATCGGCGGAACCAGCGCCGCCGCGCCGCTGTGGGCCGCCGTCGTCGCCCTGGCCGACCAGAATTGCGCCTGCGCTCTCGGCGACATCAAGCCAACCCTGTACAACATCGCCGCCGCCGGCGCCGGCAGCTTCAACGACATCAAGGTCGGCAACAACGACTATCTCGGCGTCCACGCCGGCGCCTACCCGGCAACGACCGGCTACGACATGGCTTCGGGGCTCGGCACACCCATCGCCTCGACGCTCGTGACGCATCTCGGCCCGCAACCACAGGCCCCGATCCTCACGGCCAGCACTCCGCCCACCCCCGCCGCCGTCAACAGCCCCTACAGCTACACCTTCAAAGCAACCGGTCAGCCCAAAGCCACCTTCGCGGTCACCGGTTCCCTGCCCGCCGGCCTCACCCTCAACAGCACGACCGGGGTGCTGGCGGGGACGCCGACGGCCAACGGCGCATCGACGTTCACCGTCGCCGCCAGCAACGGCGTCGGCAGCCCGGCGACCACGCCGAGCATCACCATCACCATCAACCAGGCGATGTTCACCAACCCGACCAACGGCCAGGCCAACGTCGACACGACGCAAGCGTTCACCTGGTCCACCATCGCCGAGGCCCAGGGCTACATCGTCGTGGTCGGCACCACCCTTTACGGCTCCGACCTGGCCAACTCCGGCGTCGTCTCCCCCGCCACCACCAGCTTCGCCATCGGAGCGCTGCCCGTCGGCCCCACCCTCTACGCCACCCTCCTCAGCGAGGTCAACGGCGGTTGGACCAGCTTCCAGAGCATCACCTTCACCGCCGCCGCCGGACTGGCGACGTTCACTTCGCCGCTCAACGGCCAGGCCAACGCCGACCCGACGGCGCCGTTCACCTGGGCGACCATCCCCCAGGCCCAGGGCTACATACTGGTGGCGGGCACCACGCCCTACGGCTCCAACCTGGTCAACTCCGGGGTCCTGCCCGCCACGCAGTCCACCTACCCGGGCGCGGGCGTCGCCCTGCCCCCGGGCCAGACCGTCTACGCCACGCTCCTCACCAAGGTGAACGGCGCCTTCACCCGTTTCCAGGCGATCACCTTCACGGCCCGGCCGGCCATGGGGGCCCTGACCCGACCGGTCAACGGCCAGCTCGCCGTGGCCACGCCCACCACATTCACCTGGTCGACCATTCAGGGCGCCCAGAACTACCTGCTCGTCGTGGGCACCACCATCTACGGCTCCGACCTCGTCAACTCCGGGGTCCTGCCCCCGACCCAGTCGTCGTTCGCGGTACCGAAGCTGCCGGCGGGCAAGGTCCTCTACGCCACCCTCCTGACGCTTGTCAACGGCACCTGGAAGTTCCAGCTGGCCGGCTTCATCGCGTCCTAGAGGCCCCATCGGGCCGGACCACCGCGGTGCCGTGGCCGTGACCTCCCCTCGCGCCATCCACTCACTCTCCTAGCGCGGGGAAACACGCGGGAAAAAGGCGCAAGGCGCGAGCGCGACTCCCGGAACGCACGTCGAGTGAGTGCGAGAAGGGAGACGGCATGCGGGCCATCCTCAGGAACGACGACGCCGAGGCGCTGCTCCTCGACATCAGGACGGGGCGCCACGCCGCCCGCCAGGTGATCGGAGAGACATCGGGGACATTCCTCGCCTTCGCGACCACGGTGGTGCTACCCGGTGCCGCCAGCGGCCATTTGGTGTTCCCCCTCGGCTGCGACATCGAGCCCGGCACACTCGTGACCGGCGCGGGCTCGGCCCAGGTCTCGGGCCTGGTGGCGGGCGTCAAGGTCACGGGGACCTTCAGCTGGTCAGTGGATGGCGCGGCGCCGGCCCCGGCGTCGTATCGGTTCCGCCGGCGTGGCCGGGAGCTGGGGGCGCCCGCCTGGGCCATCCAGCTGCCGGTCTCCCAGCCGCTGTTCGCCAAGGGCCCTGCCGCCTTGGTCCGTCTGCAGGCCCGCCTGCGCCGCCGGGCCAACACCGCCGAGCACTTCCTCCTCAGCCTGTCCGAGCAGCAGGTCCGGCAATCGTGCGGGATGCCGATCCAGCGCGCCCTGCGCTACCGGCCGCCGATCGATGTCGACGACCTGGTGCAGCGCAGCCTCCAGGCGGCGGCCCGTCTGCTGCCGGTGTACGCCTCGGCCGACCGCCCCCCATGTTCCTGGCTGGGCATGCTCCGCCTCGACGGCCGCCGCGACCTGCACCGGGAGCTCACCCGGCTCGACTGGCTGCCGGCCGACGCGGTGGCCGCGCTGGCGCTCGCCGACGCCTGCGGGATCGACCGCAACGGCGATCCCGCAGCCATCTGGAATGCGGTCGTCGCCGCCTCCGACCGGCTGGGCCTGCCGCCCCTGCACAGCGGTCCCGCCCAGCTCGGCGCAGCCCTGCGGGCGCCAGGCGAGGTGGCCCGGGCCGCGGCGGCCGCCGCCATCTTGGCGGGACCCGAGGCCGACGACGACGAGTCCGGCCCGGTCGCGGCCAGCGTCGCCCGCCTCGTCACTTCCGACGCCGCGCTCATCACCCGGGCCGGCGAGGGCGACCCGGGCGCCCTCAAGCAGGTCGGTGACAAGGTCGTCCGGGGCCTCAACGTCTCCCGGCTGAGCCTGCGGGTGGCCCGCGACGGGATATGGGAGGAGTTCCGCCAGACCGGGCGACTGTTCACGACCGCGACAGGGCAGCAGCGTTTCGGAACCGTCGCCGACGCCGCGACACTCGGCGCCATCGACGAGTGCCTCCGCAGAGCCGCCCGGATCCGGTCCGTCGCGACCACCGGGTGAAGGCGGTCCTTCGCCTCGTCGCGGGCACCACGGCCGGAGGATTGCTCGCCCTGTTCACCTTTCCGTTCCTCGTCGTAGCCGTCGTCGCCGGCCAGATCCAGCAGTCGGCCCAGGTGGCGGCAGCCTGGGACGTCCCGCCCGAGGTGGTCCCCGCGCTGCGCGACGCTGGCCTGCAGGCGGGCATACCGTGGTTCCTCCTCGCCGGGGCGGCCTCGGTTGCCACTGACTTCGCCCGCCACGGCCCCGATGGTGTTGCCCGCGGCGGGGTTCCCGGCACCGCCATCTTCCCGACGGTCGCCCCACCGATCGCGGGCGGCATGTTCCTGGTCGATCCCCACTCCGGGTCGCCGGCGTTGGCTGACGACCAGGACGTGCGGGCCGCCGCCGGGTGGCTGGCCCAGCACCTGGCGGCACTGGTCGGGGGGCCCGTCGCGACGGCAGCACCCGGCCTCGCCGACCTCACCCAACCGGCGGCCGCCCGCTTCTGGCAGGCAGTCGTCGCCGCCGCGCCCCTCCGCATCCTGGCGGTGGCGCCCGGCGGCGCCGACGTCACGCCCGTCGATCCCGGCGCCAATCCGATCCGGCAGTTCGGCGGCGCCGTCCTGGCCAGGATCAACGCACCCGTGACCGCCGCCAACCTTGACGCCTTCGCCGCCTGGGCGGCCGGGGAAGGGACCTGTGCCCGCTTCAACCCGCTGGCGACCACCCAGCCCGAGCCCGGGGCCACGCCCTTCAACACCTTCGGCGGCGGCCTCCACGTCTGGAACTACCCGTCGCTGGCGGTCGGGGTCGAAGCCACCACGACCGCCCTCACCAACGGTCTCTACCAGCCGGTCATCGCCGCCTTCGTGGCCAGCGCCGGCGTGGCCGCGGTCGCGGCCGCAGTCGAACAGTCGCCGTGGGGTACCCGGGTCTTCGGCAGCCCCTCCTACGCGGGTAAGGGCTGCGGCACCGGCGCCGGGCCGTCGGCGCCGCCGCCGACACTGCCCACCATCACCGGCGCCGATGCCATTCCCGCCACGATCGTTGCCCGAGCCGCCCACTACCAGGTGATCTGGTCCCAGATGCTCGCCCTGGCCCGATGAAGGCCCACCGGTGGGGAGCGGCCCTCATCGTGGTGGCGCTCGTGCGGCCAGGACCCGCATCACCGCCGCCCCTGCCGTCACCACCGTCCCTGCCGTCACCACCGTCCCTGCCGTCGCAGTGCCCGAAGACCGTTGCCGGATGGGACCTGTTCGCGGTGGCCAGGGCGGTCATCGCCCGGCTGGACTGCGGTGCCGGGGGTGCGGCTGGCGTCTTCTCGCCCCACGCTGCCCTCGTCCTCCCGCGCCCGGCGGGCGCCTTCAGGTTGGTCCGCCTCGCCATCGTCGACCCCCGCACCGCACCCGTCGTGGTCGCGGCAGAGATCCAGGACCGGGGCGACCGGCGTCGCCACGACGTCTTGTTGACCGCGTTTCGCCGCCCCGAGGGCGGGTGGTTCGTCGACGACGTCGCGGTCGTCGACTAGCGGCGTTCGACTAGCCCTCGGGCACGCCCCAACCGAGCGACTCGGCGATCTCCTTGCAGGTGCCGCACACGGGGAACTTGCGGGGATCGCGTCCGGGGACCCAAACCTTCCCGCACAGGGCCCGCACCGCGGTGCCGTTGATGATGCCCTCGACCACGCTCGGACCGGCCGAAATGAACTCGTCGTCGTCGTTGCGCACCCCCTCGAGCACGATGTGCGCCATCCGCTCGTGGTCGCCCTCCAGGAGGGGATCGGTCCGTGCCGGGGAAGTCGTGCTGGTCTCGGTCACGTTGTCAGGGTAGCGTCGCGCCGCCGATGACGATGTTGCGGGGGGCCCGACTGCTTTTGACCACCATGGCGGCGGGCACGCTCGCAACCGCTTGGCTGGTCGGGTTGGGTGTCTCCTCCGCCGGCGCGGTGTCGAGCGCCGGCGTCTGCACGCTGCTTCCGGTGCTCTGCCCGCCCACGACTCCGCCCAAGACGGCGCCGCCGACGATCAAAGCGCCGGTCGCAACGGCGCCACCGACCACAGGTCATGCGCTCGTCACGACCGCCACCACCAAGGCTGCCACCAGGGCGACGGCGACGGCTTCGCACGGCAGCGCCCAACCGGCCGTCGCATCGGTAGGCGCCGGTGCCCTCCCTCCCGCCGCCGTGGTCCCCGTTGACCTGGGCGCCGCCAGCGATGCCGCGGCTCCGCAATTGGCCCCCGCGGCCGCGCCGGCCGCCGGCAATACGACGGCCACGAGCACGAGCTCGCCCTTTTCCGGACTGGTGGGCGCCGCTCGGAACCCACTCAGCGGCGTGCCCAGCAAACACTCGCCATTGCGCCTCGGCCTCAGCGCCGTGGTCCTGCTCATCGCAGCCATCGCAGCCGCCCAGATCCCCGAGTCGCGGCGCTCCCCTCGCCCGGCCCCGCCGTCGGCCTGACCCCCTGCCGCCCTGCTTCTGCTGCCTGCGACCCGCCGGCGCCCGAACAGCCGCCTGCGCTTTTCCCAGCCCGGCCCCGGTCGGTAGGCTGATCGCCGTGACCGCCAAGGATCCCCGGGGAACACCTACCGTCGCGATATCGCACCCCGGGTTCCTCCTGTCATGCGCCTTCGGGGCCCTCGGGCTGCTGCTTATCCTCATCGGGCTCGTCATCGGCGGCCAGGTCATCTTCGTGGTCGGGACCTTCCTCGGCGCCTTGTCGCTGATCGCCGCGATGGCCTGGCGGGCGGATCTCATCAGCGCCTGGAAACGGGACCACACCGGGAAGTAACTATGCGTTTCGCATTCAAGACGGCCCCGCAACACACGAACTGGCACGACATGCTGGCGGTCTGGCGAGCCGCCGACGACATCGACATCTTCGAGTCGGGGTGGACCTTCGACCACTTTTACCCAATCTTCTCGGACTCGACGGGGCCGTGCCTGGAAGGCTGGACGACGACCACTGCCCTGGCCCAGGCGACATCGCGCCTGCGCCTCGGTGTCCTCGTCACCGGGATCATCCACCGCCATCCCGCCGTGCTGGCCAACATGGCCGCGACGGTTGACATCATCGCCGGCGGCCGGTTGGAGCTCGGCCTCGGGGCGGGGTGGAACGAGGAGGAGTGCGGTGCCTACGGCATCGAGCTCGGCACCTTGAAGGAGCGCTTCGACCGCTTCGACGAGGCGTGCGAGGTCATCGTGGCCCTGCTCTCCAACGTCACCTCTGATTACGAGGGGCAGTACTACACCCTCGTCGGGGCCCGCTGTGAGCCGAAGTCCATCCAGCGCCCCTACCCGCCGATCTGTATCGGCGGCACCGGTGAGCGGCGAACGTTGCGCAGCGTCGCCCGCTACGCCCAGCACTGGAACTACCCCGGCGGACCGGTGAGCCACTGGGAGGCCAAGCGCGATGTCCTGGCCGAGCGCTGCGCCGAGATCGGCCGCGACGTGACCGAGATCACCACCTCCACCCATATCCGATTCAATCCCGACGCCGGCGCCGGTGAACTGGCGGCGCAGGCGGCGGCGTTCGGCGAAGCAGGACTCGATCTGGCGATCGTCCAGCTGCCGCCGCCCCATGACCCCGCGGTGCTGGAGCCCATCGCCGCGGCGTTGGCGCCGTTGCGGTCCCTCGCCACGCGCTCGTAGGTTGAATCCCGTGGCTCAGCAACCAAGTAGCAATGACCGCCGCGTCTATGCCACCCGCCGTCGCCGGCTGCTGATCGCAGGCAGCCTGATCGCGGTCTACGGATCGACCGTCGGGCTCATCTTCGAGAAAGATCCCTCGACGGGGATCAAGCCCCTTCCGGGCGACTACCTGTGGATCGTGATCCCGGGAACGATCACCCTCGCAGTGCTGATCTGGCGGGCCATGAAGGTGCGCATCGAAACGAGCGCAAAGGGCATCGACCTCTACCATGTGGCCGGGCACGAGACGCTGCGGTGGTCGGAGATCCGCAGCCTCGAGGTCCACCCCACGCCCGGCCGCCAGGGTTTCGCGGTGCGGGCCCGGCGCCCCGACGAGACGTTGGTCACGCTCCGCACCGAGATCAGCGCCCTGCCGGTGCGCGATCGCGATGAGGCCCGCCGGCGGGCTCGGGTAACCGCTGACCGGCTGCGTGACGAGCTCGAAGCCGACCGGCGGACGCGGCTGGCTACGCGGAGGTCGGCCGCCGCCGTCAACTGAGCGTGGCATCGGGGCCCTACGACGCGATCGTCGTCGTCTCCTTCGGGGGCCCCGAGGGGCCCGGCGATGTCGAGCCGTTCCTCGACAACGTGCTGCGCGGTCGCCCCGTTCCTCCCGAACGCCGTGCCGCGGTGGCGGGGCACTACCACCTCTTCGGCGGCCGCAGCCCCATCAACGACCACAACCGGGCCCTGATCGCAGCCCTCCAGGGCGAACTGGCGGCGCACGGACCGGACCTGCCGGTCTACTGGGGCAACCGCAACTGGCACCCCCTCCTGGCCGACACCGTCGCCGAGATGCAACAAGACGGGGTGACCCGGGCGCTTGCGTTCGTGACGTCGGCCTACGCCTCCTACAGCGGCTGCCATCAGTATCTCGAGGACATCGCTCGGGCCCGGGCCGCGGTCGGCCCCGGCGCGCCCGAGATCGACAAGCTGCGGGTGTTCTACAACCACCCCGGGTTCGTGGCCGCCAACGCCGAAGCCCTGGAGGCGGCGATGGGGCGCGCCGGCGCCGGCGTCCGGGTGGCGTTCACGGCCCACAGCATCCCCCTGGCCATGGCCGCCACCAGCGACTACCAGGCCCAGCTGACCGAGACCGCCCGCCTCGTCATGGCGGCGGTCGATCCCGCCGGCGCCGTGCCGTGGACGCTGGTCTTCCAGAGTCGTAGCGGGTCGCCGAACGTTGCTTGGCTCGGGCCGGACATCGGGGACCACCTGCGGGCGCTGGCCGCAGGCAGCCGGGATCCCGTCGTTATCGCCCCGATCGGCTTCGTCGCCGACCACATGGAGGTGGTCTACGACCTCGATGTCGAGGCGGCCCAACTCGCCGATCAGCTCGGTCTGCCGATGGTCCGGGCGGCCACTGCGGGCACCCACCGCTCCTTCGTCACCATGATCCGCCAGTTGATCGCCGAGCGCCGCGACCCGGCGGCGCCCAAAATGGCTGTCGGCGCCGACGGCCCGTACCACGACGTCTGCCGCCTCGAGTGTTGCCCACCCCCGCTACGCCCGGCCCCCACCACCGGTCCCGGGGGCTAGCTTCCAACCATGGCAACCGGGACCCACGACGCCGGCGTGCAGGTGACCTGCACGCGCTGCGGTGAGACCGTCCTGCAGAAGTCCATGATCCCGATGCTCGGCGAGGACGGCACCGGCCTGCGCTACCTCTGCGTGTCCTGCGCCCGGGCCCTCATGGTCCCCCCGACCGTCCCCACCGGCGAAGCCGCAGAGGAGCCGGCGTAGCGCTCGCCGGTGTCGAGGCGAAAGGCGGTCGTCACCCCCAACCGCGCCGCCTCGCCAACAGTTACCGCATGACCCCGGTGTGGCCCATGGAATAGCGCCCCGGCTGGGGCCACACGCACGCCCCGTGGGGCTCGCGGCCCACCTTGATCGGGGCCGTCTCCAGCTTTCCCGTGGTGGTGTCGATGGCGTACATCTCGTTGTCGTAGCGCCCACTCAGCCACAACGTCTTTCCGTCGGCGGACACTCCGCCCATGTCGGGGCTTCCCTTGCCGTTGTTGAAAACCCATTTGGCCACGATGCGACGGGTCGCGAAATCGATGACGGTGATGCTGCCCTCGTCGCGGTTCGACACGTACAGCTTGGTTCCGTCGCGGCTCGGGTAGAGCCCGTGGGCACCCTTGCCGGTGGCCATGAACTCGATCTGGCGGAAATTGACGGCGTCGATCACGTGGACGCCGCCCTGTTGCATGTCGGCCACGTAGAACACCGTGGCGTCGGGCGACAGCTTGACGTCCTGGGGCATGCCGCCGACCTTGAGCGTCTGCAGCACTTGCTCCCGGCCGTTGGTCATGTCGACAAGCAACAAGGTCCCGTCGAACTCGCACGCCGCCACCGCGGTGCGCCCGTCGGGTGCGAAGTCCATGTGGTTGAGTCCCGAGCAGGGCACGTCGAGCGAGTGCATGAGGGCCATGGTGTGGGGGTCGCGGAAGTCCATCTTCTTCAGCGCCTCGGCCATGACGACCGCTCGGGTCCCATCGGGCGTGAAGTAGAGGTTGTACGGGTCCTCGACGGGGATCGTCGCCCCCACCGTCCCCGTCTGGGGGTCGATCGGAGTGAGGGAGTTGCCCTTGTCGTTGTTCACCCAGAGCGTCTTCAGGTCGTACGACGGCACGACGTGCTGGGGCTCTTTGCCGACCGGGATCGTCTGGATAACCTTCTGGGTGGCCTGGTCGATGACCGTCACAGTGTTGCTCTTGAGGTTGGGCACGTAGACCCTGGCCGGGTCGTCCACCACCGTCGTCGCCAGCTGGTTCGGGCCGTCGGCGGCGTAGATGTCGTGGCAGTCGCTGTTCGGCGGCACGCCAGGGGCATACGACGATGGCGTAGCCAGGCATCCCGCCGACGACGTCGGGGGCGTTGCGCCACCCGATTTCCGCGTCGTTGCCGGGGTCCCGACGCCACCCGCGGCCACCGACGGCGCCTTGCTCCCTGAGCCCCGCATCACCACGAAGATCAGGAACAACGTGAACGCGGTGAACACCACGAGGGCCCGCAGCCGGCGCCGGCGCGCCAGCGGCGACTGGGGGAGGTTGAGCATGGCGGTGACAGCCTAGGGAACCGGCTGGCGTCGGCCCAGTCGTGCGAGACGCCAACAGCACCGAAACCCGGCCGAACCTGGGGGCTTTTCCCGAACCTGGGGGCTCTACGGTCGCCCCACGACCATAAAGACCACAGGAATCAATAAAGCCCCCAGGTTCCGGTGGCCCCGGCAACCCGATCTACACTGGCCCCAGTTGAGCTGACCAGATGGGAAGGGCTAGATGGCCCCAGCTCGGAGTGTGCCGATGCGGCGCGCCCCGACCCCCACCCATCAAAGGAGTCACCACCCACCAATGGCAACGACTGACGCGACAACACCTCCGTACCGGGTCGCCGACCTCTCCCTCGCCGACTTCGGCCGCAAGGAGCTCGACCTGGCCGAGGTCGAAATGCCCGGCCTCATGGCGCTGCGCAAGGAGTACGGCGACAGCAAGCCCCTGGCCGGCGCCCGGATCACCGGATCGCTGCACATGACGATCCAGACCGCGGTGCTCATCGAGACCCTCATCGCCCTCGGCGCCGAGGTGCGCTGGGCCAGCTGCAACATCTTCTCGACCCAGGACCACGCCGCCGCCGCCCTGGCGGTGCGGGGCATCCCGGTCTTCGCCTGGAAGGGCGAGACCCTCGAGGAGTACTGGTGGTGCACCGAGCAGGCGCTGCGCTGGCCCGGTGACGAGGGCCCCAACATGATCCTCGACGATGGCGGCGACGCCACCCTCCTCATCCACCTGGGCGTGGAGTGCGAGCGCGACGGCACGGTTCCCGAGCTGGGCCCCGAGGACTCCGACGAGTACGGCCTCATCCTGGCCACGTTGAACCGCACCCTTCGGGAGGACCCGAAGCGCTGGAGCCGCATGGCCGAGGGCATCAAAGGTGTCACCGAGGAGACCACCACCGGCGTGCACCGGCTGTATCAGCGCCAGGAAGCGGGAACCCTCCTGTTCCCCGCCATCAACGTGAACGATTCCGTCACCAAGTCCAAGTTCGACAACCTCTACGGCGTGCGTCATTCCCTGGTCGACGGCATCTTTCGGGCGACCGACGTCATGATCGCGGGCAAGACGTGCGTAGTCCTCGGTTACGGCGACGTCGGCAAGGGGTGCGCCCAAGCTCTCAAGGGCCAGGGCGCCCGGGTGATCGTGACCGAGATCGACCCGATCTGCGCCCTGCAGGCCGCCATGGAGGGCTACCAGGTCCTCACCCTCGACGAGGTCGTGGGCTACGCCGACATCTTCATCACCGCCACCGGCAACCGCGACATCATCACCGCCGAGGACATGTCCAAGATGCGGCACAACGCCATCGTGGGCAACATCGGGCACTTCGACAACGAGATCGACATGGCGGGACTGTTCCGCTGGCCGGGGATCACCCGCACCCCGATAAAGGCCCAGGTGGACAGCTTCGACTTCCCCGACGGCCACTCAGTCGTGGTCCTGGCCGAGGGGCGCCTCCTCAACCTGGGCTGCGCCACCGGCCACCCGAGTTTCGTCATGTCCTTCAGTTTCACCAACCAGGTCCTGGCCCAGCTGGAGCTGTTCACCCGGCGCGACGCCTATGAGACCAAGGTGTACGTGCTGCCCCGCCACCTCGACGAGAAGGTGGCCCGCCTCCACCTCGACAAGCTGGGCGTGCACCTGACGCCGATCACCGAGAAGCAGGCGGCGTACCTGGGCGTGGATCTGGGCGGACCGTACAAGACCGAGCAGTACCGCTACTAGCAGCGGCCGGGAGTGGTGCCGGGCCGGCGCGCGATGACGCCACTAGCCTTTCGCGCCATGCTTGGGCCGACGAGCGCCACTCGATGACCGCCGCGCAAATGATCAAGCAATGATCAAGTTGTACTTGGCCGGCGCCTGCCTGGTGGCAGCACAAATCCTGGGGATCTATGCCTTGCGCACCCGCAAGGCCGACCTGATCTTCAGCGTGTTCATGGCCACCCTGTTGGTCATCGCGCTGGCCCTGGGCTACGCCGGCGCCCGTCAGCAGCTGGGCTAGGCGCTTTAGGAAGCCCGCTCGAGGGCCTGGCGGAGGTCGGACAGAAGGTCGGCGGTGGTTTCCAGGCCGACGGACAGCCGCAGCAGGGCGCCCGACACCTCGAGGGGAGAGTCGACCACCGAGGCATGGGTCATGCGGTGGGGATGCTCGATCAGGGATTCCACGGCCCCGAGCGACTCGGCCAGGGTCCACAAGCGCGTCGAGCGGGCCACCTCCAGAGCCGCCTCCTCGCCGCCGGCCACGGTGAACGACACCATGCCTCCGAAGCCCCGCATCTGCCGCGCCGCCACCGCGTGGCCGGGGTGGGCGTCCAGGCCGGGATAGAAAATCTGGTCGACGTGGGGGTGCCCGACCAAGAGGTCGACCACTGCGGCCGCGTTGGCGCAGTGGCGGTCCATGCGCACCGCCAGCGTCTTGACCCCCCGGAGGGTGAGGAAACAGTCGAACGGCCCCGGGACGGCGCCGACGGCGTTTTGGATGAACGCCAGCTGCTCGGCCACGCCGGCGTCGCCGGTGGCCACGAAACCGCCCACCACGTCGCTGTGGCCACCCAGGTACTTGGTGGTGGAATGCACGACCAGGTCGGCGCCCAGCGCGAGGGGCTGCTGCAGGTAGGGGGTGGCGAAGGTGTTGTCGACCACGACCAGCGCGCCGTGTCGGTGAGCGACGTCGGCTACCGCCGCGATGTCCACGATCGACAGCATCGGGTTGGTGGGCGTTTCGACCCAGACCATCCGGGTCTGCGGTTGCCAGGCCGCGGCCACGGCCTCGGCGTCGGCCAGGTCGACGGGCGTGAACGCCAGCCCCCGGCGACCGTGGACCCGGGCCACCAGCCGGTACGTCCCGCCGTAGGCGTCATGGGGGACGAGGACGTGCTCGCCGGGCTCCAGCAGGTGGAGGACGGCGTCTTCGGCCGCCAGCCCGCTGGCGTAGGAGACGCCGTGGTCGGCGCCCTCGAGGGCGGCCAGGCAGCGCTGGAGGGCAGTGCGGGTGGGGTTGGCGGTGCGGCTGTACTCGTACCCGAGGTGCTTGCCCACTGCTTCTTGGGCGTAGGTGGAGGTCTGGTAGATCGGGGTCACCACGGCGCCGGTCGTCGGATCGGGCTCCTGGCCGGCGTGGATGGCCAGCGTCTCGAATCCGAGGCCGGCGTCGGGTCTCTTCGGCGGGATCACGCGTCGATCCCCGGGCGACCCGCCAGGAACTCGAGCAGGTCCGACCGGGTCATGATCCCGACAGGATGGCCGCCGTCGAGGACCACTACGGCCTGGCTCTGCTGCAGCCGGGCCGCCGCCTCGTCAATCGCCTCGCCCATGCCGATGGTGGGCAGCGGCCGGTCCATGACCTCGCCGACGGGGCGGTCGACGACCAATGGGTCGTGGAAGGCCCGCTCGAGGAGGGAGCGGTCGCTCACCGAGCCGACCACCTCGGCCAGCGACAGCGGGGGCTCGGCCTTCACGACCGGCATCTGCGAGACCCCGTATTCCTTCAGCAGGGCGATGGTGGCCCGGACCGTCTCGTCGGGGTGGGCGTGGACGAGCGGTGGCATCTGGCCGCCCAGGTTCTTGCGGGCCATGACCTCGCCGACCGTCTCGCCCCCCGCCCGCAGGAATCCGTGGTCGGCCAGCCACTGGTCGTTGTAGACCTTCGACAGGTAACCCCGGCCGGAATCGGGCAGGAGGACCACCACCACCGCGTCGGGACCGAGGTCGCGGCCGATCGCCAGGGCGGCCCACGCTGCCGTGCCGCACGACCCGCCTGCCAGCACGCCCTCTTCCCGGGTGAGGCGGCGGGCGGTGAGGAACGAGTCCCGGTCGCTCACCATCACGACCCGGTCGACGACCGATGGGTCATAGGTCGCGGGCCAGAAATCCTCCCCGATGCCCTCCACCAGGTAGGGCCGGCCGCTGCCGCCGGAATAGACCGAGCCCTCGGGGTCGGCGCCGATGATCTGCACGCCGGGGTTGCGGTCCTTCAGGGCCCGACCGACGCCGGAGATGGTCCCGCCGGTCCCCACCCCGGCCACGAAATGCGTCACCCGGCCCGCCGTCTGCTCCCAGATCTCCGGCCCCGTCGTGGCCAGATGCGACGCCGGGTTGTGGGGGTTGTGGTACTGGTCGGGTTGGAAGGCCCCCGCCGTGGTTTCGGTGAGGCGCTTGGCCACCGAGTAGTAGGAATCCGGGTGCTCGGGGTCCACCGCGGTCGGGCACACGATGACCTCGGCGCCGAAGGCGCGCAGCAACTGCACCTTCTCGGTGGCGATCTTGTCGGGCATGGTGAAGATGCAGCGGTAACGGCGCCGGGCCGCCACCAGCGCGAGACCGACGCCGGTGTTGCCCGACGTGGGCTCAACGATGGTCCCCCCGGGACCCAGCAGGCCGGCCGCCTCGGCGGCGGTGATCATGGCCAGCGCCGGGCGGTCCTTCACGCTGCCGCCGGGATTGAGATATTCCAGTTTGGCCAGCAGGTGGCACGACAGGTCTCGGCCCAGGCGGTCGAGGCGGACCATCGGGGTGTGGCCGAACAGATCGACCAGCGAGTCGGCGACATCCATGGCCGGACCCCGGTCGGTGATCGGGTCCACTTCCACCCCCGCGTCGGCGGTGACCGCCTCGTCGGTGAAGAACGTCACCGGGAGGCCGGCACGGTGAAGGGCCTTGGCCACCCGCAGCCCTGCGGGAACGGCGCCCACCACGCCCACGGCATGGGGGATCCGGGCCCGCAACCCGGCGATGGTCTCGGGCGCCACCGTGTCGCCCGCGATGACGACGTGGTGATTGGCTCGGGCCAGGAGCCGGGGAGGCGCGGTGTCGGCGCCCACGATCACGAGCACATCCATCGCGGCGAGCGTACCCGGAGCCCCAGGTAGGGTCGGCCCACGACGCACCGCAGCCGCCTCTTTGCCGTGATTGCGCTGACCGCCCTGGTGGCGGCGTGCCACGCCGCCACGCCGCCGAGGGCATCGCGGCGGCTGGCGCCGCCGCCCCCGGCGGCCGCCACCACGACGAGTGAACCGGTGACCGCCGCGGCGCCGACCACCTCCACCTCCACCACGGTCGCGCCGCCCTCTCCGCCCTACCCGGTGACGACCACCACCATCGCACTGGTCGACGCATCCCGGCCCACGGTCAGCCGCGGTGTGCAGGTGGCTGCCACCCGCGCCCTCACCACCGTGGTGTGGTACCCGACGGTGGGGACCCGCTGGCCGCTGGTCATGTTCGCACCCGGCTATCAGGTCGGGCCCGAGACCTACGCCGCCCTCTGCCGGCGCTGGGCCGCCGCCGGCTACGTTGTCGCGGCTCCCCGTTTCCCCCTGTCCGACCCGTCGGTGGCCGGGGCCGCCCTCGACGAACTCGACCTGGACAACCAACCCGCCGACGTCCGCTTCGTCATGGCCTCACTGGTCTCGAAGGCAGGCTCCGCGCTTCCCATCGATCCGACCCGCATCGCCGTGACCGGCCACTCCGACGGTGCCGAGGACGCGCTCGCCGTGGGCGAGCAGGGCGTGGCCGCGGTCAAGGCGGTCATCGCCATGTCCGGCCAGCCGGTCCCCCGCCAGGGCCCCAACCCGCCGCTGCTGGTGATGCAAGGCGATCACGACACCATCAATCCCCCGGCGCGGAGCCAGGCGGTGTTCGACCAGGCCACCAGCCCCCGTTTCCTGCTCACACTGCTCGGCGCCGGTCATCTGCCGCCTTTTGCCGGTGGCAGCAAATGGCAAACGGTCGTCGAGGCGGTCACGGTGGATTTCCTCAACCATTACCTGGCCGCGACCACAAATAGCGATGCCCAAATGCTGGCCGATGCGCACCGTCCCGGGCTGGCCATACTGAAATGAGATGGCAATCGCGCCGAGCGGTACCGTGTGGCCGGCGCTACGGGAGGATTTGGACTGGTGACAACCGGGGCAGCGGGGACGCGTGGCAGCCACCACTAGCGCCGCGGTGTCCGGCCCGGCGGTCACCGGGGCCGCCGTTGTGGCCCGCCTGAGCAAACGGGCGCGGACCACCCCGGGCCGGATGCGGTTGGCTGCGGGCGCCATCGTGGTCGTGATGCTGCTGGTGGCGATCGTCGGCACCGGCGCCCTGCGGGCCCGCCAGCGGGCCACCAACGCCGTCGGCCAGCAGGTCGAGCCGCTGCTGGTGGGCGCCGAGATCATCTACTCGTCGTTGGCCGACGCCGACGCCACCGCGACCAACACCTTCCTCAAGGCGGGCCTCGAGCCGCCGGCTCGCCGCCAGGCATATCTCGACGACCTGACGGCGGCCGCCAACCAGCTGGCATCGGTGGCGCGCCAGGCGGGATCGTCGGAGGAGGCGGCCCAAGCCCTGGCCGTCATCAACAAGGACCTCCCGACCTACAGCGGCCTGGTCGAGTCGGCCCGGGTCAACAACCGCCTCGGCCTGACGGTCGGCAGCGCCTACCTGCGGGAAGGATCCACCCTCATGCAGAAGGCGATCCTGCCCGCCGTCGGGCAGCTGTACCAGGTGGAGGCGGGACGCCTCGACCGGGCGTACCAGTCGGGCCAGTCGCTCCGCGACGTCATCGGGATCGTGGTGGCGGCTCTCCTCGCCCTCGGCCTTCTGGTGCTCAGCCAAGGGTTCGTCGCCCACCGGACCAACCGCCTGCTCAACCCATCCCTACTGGCCGCAACCGTCGCCACCGTTGCCCTGCTGTCGTGGCTGGTGGTGGCGTTCTTGGCGTCGGCCTCCCGGCTCAACGAGGCCCGAACTAAGGGGTCCGACCCGGTCCAGCTGCTGTCCAGCGCCCGCATCCTTCTGTCGCGGGCCCAGGCCGACGAGAACCTGTTCCTGGTGTCGCGGGGCAGCGGCAGCGCCAACCTGGCCGATGCCAACGCGGTGATCGCCGAGCTGGGGGCGCCCCCGAACGGCACCGGCGGCCTGATCGAGCGCGCCGCCAACGTGGCGCCCGCGCCGGGCATCCCCGTCAGCCTCTATGCCGCCTACCTGAAAGCCCATCAGGGCGTCATCGACGCCGCCACCAAAGGTCTGTTCGCCCAGGCCGTCACGAGCGCCACCGGGACCGACCCTGGCGACGTGCTGCCTGCCGCGGACCAGTTGAACCGGGCCATCAGCAAGCCTCTCGACCAGGCCCAAAAGGTCTTCCAGAGCAAAGCGGCCGCTGCCCGGCGCGATCTGTCCCTTCTCGGCTTCGGGGTCATCGCCCTGGCAGCCATCGCCGCCGGCCTCGCCGTCGCCGGCCTCGAGCACCGGATCAACGAATATCGATGACGCGCCGCCTCCCCGCTGTCCTCGCCGCCGTCGCCCTGGTGGCCGTCGCCTGCTCGCATACCGATGCCGCCAGCCGCGATGCCCTGCGCGCCCTGTCGGTGAAGGTCACGACGACGACCGTGGCGCCGAGCCCGCCGACCACCGCCGCGGTGTGCACCACCAACCCGATCGCCAGCCTGCGGCCGCAGGGGCCCCTGCCCGCGCCGGGCGCCCTCCCCGGCGGGTCGTTCATGGCCGCGATCAGGGCGCGGGGGCGCCTCAAGGTCGGCGTCGACCAGAACACGGCGCTGTTCGGGTATCTCAACCCCCAGACGGGCCTGCTGGAGGGTTTCGACATCGACATGCTGCGGCAGGTGGAGAAAGCCATCTTCGGTGACGACAGCGCCGGCCACATCGAGTTCACCGCCATCAACTCCGCCCAGCGCATTCCCTTCGTGCAGAGCGGCCAGGTCGACATCGTGGCCGAGACCATGACGATCAACTGCGCCCGCACCAAGCAGGTGAATTTCTCCAGCGAGTATTTCGACGCCGGCCAGCGGATCTTGGTTCCCGTGGGCTCGCCGATCAAGACCAGCGCCGACCTCGGCGGCATGCACGTGTGCGCGGCCGAAGGCTCCACCTCGATCGCCAACGTCGTCGACACGGCCAAGACCCATGCCTCCGCCCCGGCCATCGGCGTGTCGGTGCCCGACTGGACCGACTGCCTGGTCGCCTTGCAGTCGGGCACCATCGATGCCATCTCCACCGACGACACGATCCTCGCGGGCCTCGCCGCCCAAGATCCCAACACCGTGATCGTGGGCAACAAGTTCACCGACGAGCCGTACGGGATGGCCATGAACCTCGACCATCCCGACTTCGTCCGCTTCGTCAACAGCGTCCTCGAACACATGCGGGCCGACGGGACCTGGGCCGCCATCTGGAACAAGTGGCTGTTGAAGGTCTACGGGCCGCCCACCCCGCCGCCTCCCGCGGCGACGTACCGGGACTAGCGCCGTGGACCTTGCAGCCATCGATCAGTCACTGGCCCGGCTGCGCAGCACGATCGCCACCATGTCCTCCAACCTGGTGGACCTCGAGACCGACACCGCCCGGGGCCGGCTCGACCAGGCGCCGCTCACCGGCGTGACGGCACAGCGGTGGTCCGCCGCGCAGGGTTCCTTGGCGGCGCTGTGGCAATGGTTCGCCCAGCTCAGCGACATTGCCGAGCAGGCCACCAAGCTGCGCGGGACCCGGCCCCGGATCGACGGCGAGCACCTGGCGCAGCTCGACCGGCTCGTCAACGGGCCGTCCATCGAGCTTTCCACCGCCGGCATCCCCCTTTCGCAGCGGGGCCTGTTCGGGGCTGCCGAGGCCACGTCGCGCTGTTCGCCGACCCAGCTGCTCGAACGGATGCAGGCGGCGTTTCAGCAGGTCATGGCGGTGATCGACGCGTGCAATGAAAAGTGGCACGTCATCGAGCCCCGTTTGGTCCCCCTGGAAGAGCAACTGCAGGAGGCTCAACGTCTGGCCGCGGGGCTTGGGGAAAGCGACCGCGTCGAGCTGGGGCAGGTCCGGGCGGAGATGGAGAGCCTCCGCCAGGCGATGCAGTGCGATCCGCTGGCCGCGGCCGACGACGCCGGCGCCACCGTGGCCACGTCCTTGGCCGCGGTCATCGCCGACCTCCACCGCCTGGCGCAACTCCGCGACGGATTGGTCGCCCAGCTCGCTGCCGCCCGACGCCTCCTGGCGGATCTGCAGGCCACCACCGAGGCCGCACGTGCGGCGCGGGGCGAGGCGATGGAAAAGATCGCCCGCCCCGCGGTCGTGGACCCGCCCCCGATTGCCGGTGACCTCCCGACGATCCTTGAGCGCGTGACGGATCTCTCGGGGCGCGGGGACTGGCGCGCCGCCGCCAACCTGCTGGCCCAGTGGACGACGCGGGCCCACGCCGCCACCGCCGCCGCCGAGCGGGCATTGGCGACCAACCGGGCGCCGCTGGCCACCCGCAACGAGCTCCGCGGTCGCCTCGACGCCTACCGGGCCAAGGCCTATCGCCTGGGCCTGCTCGAGGACGCCCAGGTCGCCGGCTTGTACGCCCGGGCCCAGGATGCGTTGTTCACCGCCCCGACAGATCTGAACGAGGCGGAGCGACTCGTCGGGCAGTACCGGCAGGCCCTCACCGGGCCCGCCCCCCGGGAGGTGGCCACATGAAGTGCGTGCGCCCCGGCTGCACCGGGACCATCGAGGACGGCTACTGCAACGTGTGCGGCCTGGCGCCGGCATCGGCTCCCCCGTCCTCCAGCGCGCCGATCCGGCCGGCAGGGCCCCCGGCGCCCTCACCGACTCCGGCCTCGGGGCCTTCACGGACTTCGGCCCCCTCGGGGCCCCCGCACTCCTCGGGGCCGACCGGGTCCATCGGCGGGTCACAGGTCTCCAGCCGTTCGGGGATCACCGGCCGTTCCGGCGTCACCGGGCGCACCGGCACGCTGCGCGGTGGTTCGGGGCGCACCCGCGGCACGGGCCGCAGCCATCTCGGCTCCGGGCTGGTCGAGGTGCCGCCCGTGCCCTATCGCGACCCGTCGGCCGCCATCATGGCCAACCCCGAGGTGCCCCAGGACAAGCGGTTCTGCGCCCACTGCGGCGAACCCGTCGGCCGCGACCGCGACGGCGTCAAGGGTCGCCCTGAGGGTTTCTGCCGCCATTGCGGCCATGCGTTCTCGTTCAGCCCGAAGCTCGCCCGCGGCGAGTTGGTGGCAGGCCAATACGACGTGGTGGGCTGCCTGGCTCACGGCGGCCTGGGTTGGATCTACCTGGCGAGGGACCGCAACGTCTCCGACCGTTGGGTCGTGCTGAAGGGCCTGCTCGACGCGGGCGACGACGACGCCCTGGCCGCGGCCGTGGCCGAGCGGCGTTTCCTGGCCCAGGTCGAGCACCCCAACATCGTCAAGATCTTCAACTTCGTCCAGCACAAGGGCTCCGGCTACATCGTGATGGAGTATGTCGGCGGATCGTCGCTGAAGGACCTGCTCAAGGAGCGCCGTGCCCTCCAAGGCGGCGCCGTCGACCCACTGCCTGTCGAGCAGGCCATCGCCTACGTCCTCGAGATCCTCCCGGCCCTCGGTTACCTGCACCATCTCGGCCTCGTCTACTGCGACTTCAAGCCCGACAATGTCATCCAGAGTGACGAGGCCCTCAAGCTGATCGACCTGGGCGGTGTCCGCCGCCTCGACGACGAGACGAGCGCGGTCTACGGCACCGTCGGGTACCAGGCGCCCGAGATCGCGACGGTGGGCCCGTCGATCTCGTCGGACCTGTACACCGTCGCCCGCACGCTTGCCGCGCTGAGCATCGATTTCAAGGGCTACCAGCGCGAGTTCGTGGCCAGCCTGCCCGGCCCCGACGCGATCGCGCTGTTCGCCCGTTTCGACTCGCTCTACCGCTTTCTCCTCCGCGGCACCGCCACCGATCCCGACGCTCGCTTCCAGTCCGCCGACGAGATGGCCGATCAGCTCATCGGCGTGCTCCGGGAGATCGTGGCGGCCAGCACCGGGCTCCCCCGGCCGGCGCCGAGCGAGCAGTTCACCACCGACCTCCGGGCCCGGCCGGACCGGCCCGACTGGCGGCTGCTGCCCGCGCCGATTGTGGCGGCCGACGACCCCGGCGCCGGCTTCCTGGCGACACTCGGGTCGGCCAGTTCCATCGAGCAGCTCGAGCTGCTGGTGCACGCGCCCGTCGACTCCGTCGAGGTCGACCTCCGGCTGGCCCGCTGCCTCATCGACACCGGGACGCCGGCCGAGGCGGAACGAATCCTCGCCATCATCGAAAGCAACGATCCGTGGGACTGGCGGGTGTGGTGGCTGCGGGGGCTGTCCGCGGTTGACCAGGGCGATACCGCCGGCGCCTGGGCGGCGTTCGACCGCATCTACAGCCAGTTGCCGGGCGAGCTGGCGCCCAAGCTGGCCCTGGGCGTGACCGCCGAGGCGGCGGGGGCGGCTGACCGGGCGGCGCCGTGGTACGACGTGGTGTCCCGCACCGATCGGGGATTCACCACTGCATCATTCGGGCTGGCCCGCTGCCGCCTGGCGATGGGCGACCGGGTTGGTGCCGTCGAGGCCTACAACCGGGTCCCCGAGGGATCGAGTTCGTATCTCGACGCCCAGCTGAGTGCCGCCCGGGCCCTCATCGAGGTGGACGGGACGACGACGCCGGCCCTCGCCGACCTGACCCAGGCCGACGCCACCGTGGGCCGCTTGAAGCTGAGCGGCGAGCAGCGGGCCAGCGTGACCCGGGAGCTGTACGAGACCGCCTTGCAACTGCTGCGCACCGGCCACATCCGTCCCGACGCAGGTGTCACCCTGCTCGGCGAGCCGGTCACCGAGGTACGGCTCCGCCTGGGCCTTGAGAGAGCTTTTCGGGTGCTGGCCCGCCTGGCGACCACGCCCGAAGAACGGATCGACCTCATCGACCGGGCCAACGAGGCCCGGCCCCGGACCCTGTGGTGAGCGAGGCCGCGCCGGCGCCTGCGGGATCCCGCTGCCCGGTGTGCGGGGCACCGACAGAGCCTGACGACCAGTTCTGCGAGGTGTGCGGGACGCCTCTCGGCGAGACCGCGGCCGTGGCCGCCGGAGCCCCCGTCGAGTCCCGCGCCGCGGCTCCCACCGAGACCACTGCGAGCGCCCAGTCGCCCGCGGCGGCAAGCCGGCCCCACGAGTCGACACCGACCACCCCGTCGGGGCCGTATGGCCGAACCAGCCCGTGCGTCAACTGCGCGGCGCCGCCGAGCGCCATCGACAGCGACGGCTACTGCACGGTCTGCGGCCGACGCCAGCCGGGACCCCGCGAGCACCTCGAGGTCGACCTCGGCTGGGCCGCTGGTGTCACCGACCGGGGCCGTCAGCACCCCCGCAACGAAGACGCCTTCCACCTCGAACTGGTCGGGCCGCCCGCGGACCGCGCCGTGGTGGCCGTCGTCTGCGACGGTGTCTCGTCGTCGGTGCGGGCCGAAGAGGCGTCCGAGGCGGCCGCCCAGTCCGCGGCCACGGTGCTGGCGGCGGTGGTCGGCGGTCCTGGTTCCCTGGCCGACGCCACGGTGCATGCCGCCGACGCCGCCACGAAGGCGGTGACGGCGTTGCCATGGACCAAGACCGACCAGCTGGCCAGCCCGTCGTGCACCCTGGTGTCGGCCGCGTGCCGGGGCGGCGAAGTGGCAGTGGGATGGGTGGGCGACAGCCGCGCCTACTGGGTCGATCTCGAGGCGGGGAGCCTCCGCCAGCTGACCTCGGACGACTCCTGGGCGGAAGCCCAGATCGAGGCGGGCCGCATGACCGAGGCGGAGGCGGACGCCGACCCTCGCTCGCACGCCATAACCCGTTGGATCGGCGCCGACGCCCCGGTGACCGACGCCCACGTCGCATCCCTGACGCCGACCACCGCCGGCCGCCTGCTGCTGTGCTCTGACGGCCTGTGGAACTACGCCCCCACCGTCGCGGCCATGTCCGACCTGCTGGCCGCCCAGCCGGAGGAATCGTCCCCCTTGCAACTGGCCCAGGCGCTCACCGATTTCGCCCGAGCCGCCGGGGGCCACGACAACATCACGGTGGTCGTTATCGATCTGGCCGCCCCCGAGGCCTCGCCCGAAATGGCCCCAGAGAAAGGAGCGCTGTGACCACCTTCACGGCTGACACCTACCAGAACGAGTACATGGCGGAGGGGGCGACGGAGGTGAACGCCGTCGTCACCGTGACCGCCACCGGCGCCGCCGAGACGCCGGAGGTGGCCGACGCCGCCGAGATCATCATCATCGACATATCGGGATCGATGAACTATCCGCCGACCAAGCTGCGCGCCGCGCAACAGGCGACGGCCGCGGCCATCGACTGCATCCGCGAAGGCGTCTGGTTCGCTGTCATCGCGGGCACCAAGCTGGCCCACCAGATCTATCCCTCCCAGGGAAGCCTGGTGCCTGCCTCGCCCGTCACCCGGGAGGAAGCAAAGCGGGCGGTGGCGGCCCTCCAGGCGCAGGGGGGTACCGCAATCGGCGCCTGGCTGGCCTTGGCCAACGAACTGTTCGCCACCATTCCGGCCGCCATCAACCATGCCATCTTGCTGACCGACGGCAAGGACGAGAGCGAATCGCCCGCCGACCTCGACCGGACACTGGCCGCCTGCCAGGGCCGTTTCCAGTGCGACTGCCGGGGCGTGGGTACCGACTGGGTGGTGAGTGAGCTCCGCAAGGTGACATCGGCCCTTCTCGGCTCCGTCGACATCGTGGCCAATCCCGCCGATCTGACCGCCGACTTCACGGCAATGGTCGAACAGGCCATGGGCAAGGCCACCGCCGATGTCGCGCTGCGCGTCTGGACGCCGGTGACCGCCAAGGTGGCGTTCGTCAAGCAGGTGGCGCCCACCATCGAGGACCTGACGCAGAACAAGGTGGCGGTGAGCGACCGGGTCGCCGACTATCCGACCGGCGCGTGGGGCGACGAGTCACGCGACTACCACGTCTGCGTGAACGTGACCCCCGGGGCGGTGGGCGACGAGATGCTGGCGGCCCGGGTCAGCCTGGTGGTGGGGGGCCAGGTGGTGTCGCAGGCCCTGGTCCGGGCGTTGTGGACCGATGACGCCCAGCTTTCGACCAGGATCAACCGGGCGGTGGCGCATTACACCGGCCAGGCGGAGCTGGCCCAGGCCATCCAAGAGGGTCTCGAGGCCCGCAAGGCGGGCGACGACGCCACCGCCACCGTCAAGTTGGGACGGGCTGTGCAACTGGCGGCGGAAAGCGGCAACGAGTCGACCACCAAGCTGCTTTCCAAGGTCGTGGACGTCGAGGACTCGGCAACCGGGACGGTGCGCCTGAAGTCACGGGTGGCCGACGCCGACGAGATGGCCCTCGACACCCGCTCGACGAAGACCGTCCGCGTGACAAAGTCGGCACCGTGAGCTTCACCTGCCCCAACGGCCACCAATCGGAGACCGGCGACTACTGCGACCAGTGCGGCGCCAAGATCTCCGGCGCTGCTGGCGCGGGCGGCGCGGGCGCGACCCCGACTGCGACCTCGGCCCCGGCCGCCGCCGGGGCGCCGGCACCGGCCACGGTGGCGCCCTCCCCCACCTTGGCGGCCAACGAGGCGCCGGCCTCGCCCCCGCCGGCCATCGAGGCCCCGGCGGCCAGCGGCGACGGGCTGTGCCCGGTCTGCCAGACCCCCCGGGTCGGCAACGACCGGTTCTGCGAGAACTGTGGCCACGATTTCACGGCACCGGCGAAGACCGCCGGGGACCCGTCGCATCCCGCCACTTGGGAGGCGATCGTCACCGCCGACCGGGCCTATTTCGACCGGATGGCGCCCGAAGGCGTCGCTTTTCCCCTCCACTGCCCGGCCCGCACCTTCCTCCTCGGCGCCGGCGAGGTCCGCATCGGCCGCCGCAGCAGCTCCCGGGGCATCCAGCCGGAAGTGGACCTGTCGGGCGCCCCGGAAGACAGCGCCATCTCCCACCTCCACTGCCTGCTGATCGAACAGCCCGACGGGGCGTTCTCCTTGGTCGACCCCGGCTCCACCAATGGGACAACCCTGAACGACGACGAAACGCCGCTGGCCGCTAACGTGGCCACCGCCCTGGCCGACGGCGACCGCATCCACATCGGGGCGTGGACGACGATCACGCTGCACCGCCGGCCGGTCGCCGGCGCCGGGACACCTGCGTCCTGACTTCCACTGCCGCCTCCCAGGCGCCCCGACCTGTCACTCCTCCTCGCCCCACCCGATGGGGACGACGCCGCCCGCTCGCAACCGTGGCCGCCACGGTGGTCACCGCCGTGGTGGCGACCGCGCTGGCCCTCGCCGGCTGCCAGGGCCGGACCGTTCCGCCGCCACCGCCGCCGGGCCCGGCGGGACCACCGGCGATACCCGATGCCCAATCGGCGGTCGACGCCCCCCTGTTCGTCGGCCAGAACGCCTTCCCGGCGCCGCTCAGCCACCAGACCACGTTCACGCCCGCCCTCGTCTCGGGGCGCGCCGACGGCGGCAACAGCGGGGCCGGCGACGGGCCCGCCCCGTTGGGCCGCGGGCCCGTGGTTGCCAGCGCCGCCATCGCGATCGCGCCGCCCCTGCTGTGGGGTCACCACGGTGGGCTGACAACAGGCTGTCGCATCGATCTCGGTGGCGGCGTGATCAAGGACTGCCTGGCCGCGGTCGACGCGTCCTCCTTGACGATCCTGGCCCGTTGGACCGCCCCCGGCCAGGACCTCAACGTGGCGACCGCGATCGTCGACGACAGCGGGCGCGTCGTCGTCACCACCCGCCAGCGGCACCTGTTTGTCCTGGCTCCACCGCAGGACAGCGGCTCTGTGTTCCGAGTCGTCCGCGACATCGACCTGGGGTCGCATCTTGCCGACGACCAAGGCCTCCTCGCCGCCATCGCCGACGACAGCGGCAACTTGTGGTTCGTGTCCGGCGGGCTGTCCCCGACGGGCGCAGACGGCCCCACCACGGCTGCCAGCGCCACTTCGACGACGGTGGGCTACGTGACCGCCGAGGACGTGGTGGTGACGACCACCTTGGCCGACCAGCGGGCCGAGACCGCCCCCGCCACCGATCAGGGCAACCTGTACCTCGCCACCGCCCCCGCGGGCGCAGCCGACCACGCCGGGGCGACCGGCTACGTCTACGGCCTGACCGCAGCCGACGGCCGGGTCGCCAATGTGTGGCAGCAGCCTTACGACGCGGGCAGCGGCGTCAAGGCGGGGGGGACCAACCGGGGTACCGCGTCGCCGGTGATGCTCCTCGGGCGCCAGTACCTGGCAATCACCGACAACGCCGACGACCAGGCGCACCTGCGGGTATTCGTCCGCGGCTCCCTTCCGGCGCCCGGCGCCGTCTCCACCACCTCGACGCCCCCGTCCTCGTCCGGCAAGACCACGTCGACGACTACCTCGCCCGTCACCACGACCACCACTCCCGCCGCTGCTGTCACCGACCCCCGCCTGGTGTGCACCGTCGCGCTGTTCAGCGCCGGCGCCAGCGCGGTGACCACCGCGCCCATCGCCTATTCGGCCACCGACGCGGCCAGCGTCATCGTCGCCAACGGTGCCAACACCCCGCCTCCCCTGGCCAACCCCACCGACGACGGGCCGGCCAACGACATGACGGCGATGGCCACCGGCGTCGCCCGCGTCGACATCGCCCTCGACGGAACAGGCTGCCGGACGGCATGGACCGTCCCCCTACGGCTCAAGACGGGACCGGTGCTCTCCACCACGACCGGCCTGGTCTACGGCTACACCCAGGACGAGGGGCGAGCGCCCGCGGGCCGCTACATCTGGTATTTCGTCGCCGTCGACTACCGCAGCGGGCGCGTCATTTGGCGCCAACGATCGGGCGCCGGCGGTACCAAGAACGACAACCGCCAACCCCTGGTCCTCGGGGCCAACGGCGTGTTGTACCAGACCCTTCCCCTGGGCCTGGTTTGGATGCGGGACGTGGCACAGCGACCGTGAGCAGCTACGTCGAACGAGCGGCTAGAACAGGGACCACCCATCGAAGCATCGAAGGAGACTGCGATGACCCATCCGGTAATCCATTTCGAGATCCTCGGCAAGGACGGCACTGCCCTGCAGGCGTTCTACCAGTCAGCCTTCGACTGGGCGATCGACGCCAGCAACCCCATGAACTACGGAATGATGTCGGCTGTCCCCGGCGGCATCGCGGGCGGCGTCGCCGCCTCCATGGACGGCACCCCCCTCGTGACCGTCTACATCCAAGTCGACGACCTGCAGGCGGCGCTCGACCGGGTGTCCGAGCACGGCGGGACCACTGTGATGCCGCCGATGGACGTCCCCGGCGGCCCGTCGATCGCGCAGTTCAAGGATCCCGAAGGCAACCTCATCGGCCTCGTCAAAGGCATGTGACCCGATGTGATCGCAGCTGACCCGCGGCCTGACCCGCCGAAGGTCGCCAGCTGCCGGGTCGCAGGTCGTGGTGCCCCGACAGCGGTGCTGGGTAGCGTCTAGGCGATGGCCATCACCGCCGACGACTCGCCAGGGCTGATCCAGCCACTCCCCGACCCGGAGTGGCTGGAGGCGTCCCGGCGCCGCTCGCCCATCTGGGTCGAAGCCCTGGTCGTGGTGTGGCTCTGCTGGCTGTACGACGAGATCAGCAATCTGTCCCCCGTCCGCCTGCACACCGCCCTGGCCCACGCTGCCAGCATTCTGCACGTCGAGAACGTGCTGCACCTGAATCCCGAGCTCACCGTCAACACCTGGGCCGCGACCCACCGGGCCGTTGCTCTGCCGATGGCCAATTTCTACGACACGGCCCACTTCGTCGTCACCCTCGGCGTGGTCGCCATTGTGTGGTGGCGCCGCCCCGATCTGTACCGCCCGTTACGCAACTCGCTGGTGCTCATCAACGTCATCGGCTTCGTGGTGTTCTGGGCCTATCCGCTGGCCCCGCCCCGGCTGATGCCGGCGGCGGGGTTCATTGACGTTGTGGCCGTGACCCACGCGTGGGGCTCGTGGCAGACCTCGGCGGTGGCGTCACAGGCCAACGAGCTGGCTGCCATGCCGTCGTTGCACATGGCGTGGGCGTGCTGGACCGCCGCCGCCTGTTGGCAGCTCCTCGCCCGCTACCGGACCCGCCTACTGGTCCTGCTCTATCCCGTGGTGACGGTGCTCGTCGTCATAGGAACGGGCAATCATTTCCTGCTCGACGTGATCGCGGGGATCGTCACCTTCGTCGCCGCCGTAGGCATGGCCCGTCTCCTCGCCGATTGGCGATCGATCCGCCCGCCCCTGCTGGCACTTAGAAGGTGGGGCTGGCTGCACCCCTCCAGAACTGGTTGACCTTAGGCCTCTCTAGGCCTATTGACCACCCGGTCAGGGAATAGCAAGCTCCGAGAACGTCGCCAACTCGGTCCGCAACTGCGTGATCTCGGGTTCGTACCCGGCCGCATCCTCGTCGCGGTGTTGTGCTGTGGCTCGGGCCTGCTGCTCCACCAGCTCCACGAGTTGGAGCTCCAGTCCCATGGCATGGTCAGCCTTTTCCATCCTCGACTCTCCTCCCGACTGCTTCAGGAAAACGCACGTAGAAAAAGATCCTGCCCCCACCGGGCCCGCCGTAGCCCGATGGGTACAGGACAATCTCTTGGGGCCGCACCGGCGGCCCCAAGGAACGGCAGCGACTAGTTCTCGGGCTTCATGTCCCGGTAGCCACTGTTCGGGTTGGGCTCCACGATTTCGGTCTCGCCACCCGGTCGCGCCTTCAAGAGGTCGCCACGGGGATCTTGCTGCTGCTCGAGATCAGACTGATCCTGCGGTTCGGTTGTCATGATTATCCTCCCTGGGTTCGGTAGGAAACATGTACCCGACGGCGAAATCCCCAACCCTGACAACCCATTGGGCTGCCCCCGATGAGCTCAGTCCATCACGCGACGCGCTGCGTCCACAGGAGGCTCGCCACGCCCGCCAGGGCCGCCATCACCAGGGCGATTCCCGTGAACAAGGCGGTGATCTCGTGGCGGTGCACGTCGTAGCCGACGACCCGCCCGATCTGGCTGTACACGGATTTGAGCTGGCTGGCGCTTTGGGCGGTGAAGGTCTGTCCTCCCGTCGCCGACGCGATCTGGGCCATAGCCGCGGGATCCGAGGGCACCAGTAGGGTCTGGCCCTCGACGACGACGGTCCCGTCGGGAGTGCCGAAGGCGATGGTGTCGATCTTTACTCCGGAGTCCTTGGCTGCCGCCGTGGCGTCGTTGACGCTCTGCTGCGGCGAGACACCGTTGTGGCCGATCGTCGGGGTCCCATCGCTCATCAGCACGATGGCCGCGGGAACCTTCTGGCCGTTGGCGGCCGGCGGCAGGGCCTTGATGGTGTCGAGGGACAACCCGATGGCATCGCCGGTCGCCGTCCCGCCCCCCGCCTGCAGGTTGTTGATGGCCGCCAGCACCGCGCTGCGATCGGCGGTCGGCGCCACCAGCACGCTGGAGCTGCTCGAGAACGAGACGAGGCCCAGTTGCACCCCCGACGGCAAGGCGTTGACGAAGCCCCGAGCGGCCTGCTCGGCCGCCGCCAACCGGCTGGGGCTGACGTCGCTGGCGACCATGGACCCGGAGATGTCGAGCGTGAGGATCACCGTCGCCTTCTGCTTCGGCGTGCGCTCGACCCGGGCCGGCTGGGCGAAGCCGATCACCAGCAGCACGAGGGCGCCGAGCAGGGCGGCGGAGGCGAGATGGCGTTGCCAGCCCGAACGCCGCGGCGCCACCGAAGCCAGCAAGTCGACGTTGGTGAACCGCACCGCCACCTTGCGCCGGGACCGCTGGACCAGCAGGTAGGCCACCAGCAGGGCGACGGGCACCAGCAGGAGCAGAAGGCGCCACGAGGCGAGGAAGGTCATGGTTGTCCTCCGGGAACGACGGTGGCCGGCTGCACGGGCGCCGGTGAGGAGAGGGTGCTCCTCGGCCGGAATCCCCGCACGGCGCGGCGGTAGTCGCGGCTGAGGCGGCCGGCGGCCGCGGCAGGACCGCTGCGCCGGCGCCGGCGGAGGAACTGGGCCACGTCGGCCAACCAGTCCCGGTCCGTCGACAGCTCCAGGTTCTCCGCCCCTGCTTCGCCCAGCAGCCGGCGGATGCCGCTGCGGCGGTCGGCGACGGCGGCCGCGTAGCGGGCCCGCAGTTCGGCCGAGTTGGTCTGGACATGCATCCGGGCGCCGGTCTCGGTGTCGACGACGGAAAGCATGCCGACCGCGGGGATCTCGAACTCCCGGGGGTCGCTCACATGGACGGCCAACACCTGGTGGCGCAGGGCAACGCGACGCAGCGGCGTCGCCCAATCGGTGGCGTCGAGAAAGTCCGACACCACGATGACCTGGCCCCGCCGGCGCTCGGTGCGCTCGACGTGGGTGAGGGCGGCGCCGAGGTCGGCGCCGGCGGCCGGCCCGCTCTCGCGCCGGGGGCAGTCGTAGAGGACCGCGAGGGCGGCCAGGACCGCGGTGCGGCCGCTGCGTGCCGGGAGCCGGATGAGCCGATCGCCCCCCGCGATGACCATACCCAGGCGGTTGCCGGCGCGGATGTTGAGAAACCCGAAGGCCGCCACCGCGGCCAGGGCGACTTCCCTTTTTTCCCGCTGCGTCGTGCCGAAGTCGAGGCTGGCGGAGCGGTCGACGACGATCCACGTCTCGAGCTCGCGGTCGGCCTCGGTGGTGCGGACGTGGGGGACCACGACCCGCGCCGTCAGGCTCCAGTCGATGCGCCGGGCGTCGTCGCCGGGGCTGTAGGCCCGGGCGCCCGCCGCCTCGCTGCCAGGGCCCGACGCCCAGGCCAGGTAGTCGCCGCTCACCATGCCGTCGAGGCGGCGGCGGACATCGAGCTCCAAGCGCCGCAGCACCGCCGCCTTGGCAGCCACCGCGCCCGGCGGCATCGACGGGGGCAGGGGGCGTTCGCGGGTCCGGGACCACTGGCGCCATCGCAGGCCGGCGGCCCGGCGGGCGGGACCCCCGTGGTCGGTGGCGTCGCTCACGACGTCGCCTCGTAGGGGCTGGGCTCGGTCAAGGCGACCTCGGGACGGGAAAGATCGGCGACCGCGGGCCCCGGCCGGGTCATCCCGGCGCCCGTCTCGTCCTGGTGGGGCGCAACGCGCGGCGCGGGGATGGTGGCCAGCACCCGGGAGATGACATCGTCGACCTGCAAGCCCGCGGCCAGGCCGTCGTAGGTCAGCAGCAAGCGATGGCGCAGGACCTCGGGCGCCACGTCGTAAATGTCCTGCGGGACCAGGAAACGACGGCCCCGCAGCAGCGCCAGTGCCCGCCCCGCGGCCAGCAGGCCGAGGGTGGCACGGGGGCTGGCGCCGAGGGCGATCTGGTTCTCGAGCTCCGCCACGCCCCAGCGAGCCGGCTCCCGGGTCGCCATGACGAGGCGCACCGCGTAGTCCTGGACCGCGTGGTGGACGAAGACCTCGTCGACCAGGCCCTGCAGCACAAGAAGCTGCTCGGGCGACAACACCTGGTCGGCCTTGGGCGGGCGGGTGCTCATGCGCCGGGCGATCTCCAGCTCGTCGCTGTAGGAGGGCTGCTCGACCACGATCTGCATCAAGAAGCGGTCCCGCTGCGCCTCGGGGAGGGCGTAGACCCCTTCGGACTCGATCGGGTTCTGGGTGGCGAGGACGAGGAAGGGCTCGGGCACCTTGCGGGTATGGCCGCCGATGGAGACCTGGCGCTCGCCCATGACCTCGAGCAGTGCCGACTGCACCTTGGCGGGCGCCCGGTTGATCTCGTCGGCCAGCACGATGTTGGCGAACACCGGGCCCCATTCGATGTCGAACTCCTCAGCCGAAGGCCGCCAGATCCGGGTGCCCACGATATCGGCGGGCACCAGGTCCGGCGTGAACTGGATCCGGGTGAAGCTGCCGCCCACGACGCCGGCCATGGTGGACACCGTGAGGGTCTTGGCCAGCCCGGGCACGCCCTCGATCAGACAGTGGCCCCGGGCCAGCAGGCACAGGAACGCCCGCTCTACCATGCGATCCTGGCCCACGATGACCCGCTTGATCTGGAAAAGGGCATCCTCGAGTTCGCCGGCGGTGTCACGCATTCGAATTCCTCCAACAGGGGCGGGGAAAAGGGGGTATTGGTGGGCCAGCGTGGTGGGCCAACCTCAACGCAACCTGGTGAGAAGCTGGGAAACAGGTAAGTACTGGTGGCTGGCAGTAGGGCTCATGGCATTCTCAGGGCGTCTTCAGCGGGTATTTAGCTCTATTGCCCAGACTGGCACGCAAACCGGCAAAATGAAGGGTCGCCACGCGGCGACGGGAGGACTCCGATGAGCGACGACAGCCACCCGTGGGGTGCGGGTGCACCGGACACCGACCCGTACCTTTCCAACCCCGCCCCGGTCCCGCCACCGATGCCGACGCCGGCCGGCTGGTACCCCGACCCCTGGTCGAGCGGCCACCACCGCTATTGGGACGGCACGGCGTGGACGTCGGGTGCCTTCCCCCACGGCCCGGCCACGCCGTCTGCGGGCGAAGGGACCGACGCCGCCGAGACCGCGCCTGGCTGGTCGGCGCCGACCCCTCCGCCCGTGCGGGCGCCCGATGCCGCCGGGGCGCCCCCGCCGCCGTCGTGGACGCCGCCGACCACAGCCGTCTGGAGCGCGGCACCGGCGGGCGATGGCTGGGGGGCCAGCCCGGCGCCCGCCGAGCTGGCGTCGCAAAAGTCGCGACTGCCGACGGGCCTTGGTTTCGTGGCCCTGGTGGTCGGGGTCATGCTCGTCATGGGCGCCCTCGGCACGGTGGGCGGCTACCTGGTCTTCCGGCACCGCTCGAGCGCCACGCCCTCGGCGACGGGCCCCTTTGCGACCGTGCCGACCATCCCCGGCTTCACCCTCCCGACGCCCACCGTGCCCAAGGACCCGGCGACCGCGGCGCTGGCGTCGCTCGGCCTCACGCAGGCCGACGTCCCCTCGACGGTCATCGTCCAGCCCCTGATCGGCGGCGACACGGTTTCGGGGGCGCCGACGCTCGACCTGTGCGACGGGAATTACCCGAGCGAGTCCCTGCGAACGGCCCGCCTCCAGGTGGGCGCCATTGACGGTACCGGCGGCCTCATCCTGAGCACCGAGGCCGTGCTCTACGCCAATGCCGCCGCCACCGACCAGGCGTTGTCGGAGTTGCGGGCGGTGACCGCCAGCTGCTCCCCGAACCCTGTCGCCAAGGCCAACGGGGGGTCGGTCACCACCCACTTCAACCCGGCGCCGGACTCCGGCTGGGCCCAGGTCCCCACCGTTACCCGCCAGGCGTACGACATCACCACGACCGACGACGCCGGCACGGTGCAGCATTCCATCGCGGTGTACCTGCGGCGAGGTCGGGTCCTCCTCGGCGTGTACTTCTACCAGACCGATTCGTTGTCGGTGGCGGGGCAGACCACGGTCGAAAAGATCGTGGGGGTGTTCGGGCAACGCATGGCCCAGTTGCCGGCATCGGTCGTCAATGGCTGAGCCGTACCTCCGGAGAAGTCTCATCGCAGCCACAGAACTCCCTGAGCGGGCTCTGAAGTTCCCGGCGTCTACTGGTAGCGGGCAACCAGCCACAGGAGCGACACCGTGACCGACATCTCGCAAGCACCAGGCAACGGAGCGACCGCCGTGCTGCCACCGCCGTACTCACCCGATTGGATCGCGCCGCCGCGGTGGAACGACCCCTGGGCCGCCCCTACCGGCTCGGGTTTCGGCCCCGCGGGACCGCCGCCCGCCGGTGGCGAGCCGCGGCCTCCCGCCCCGCCCCAGCGCGGCCGCGGGATCGCCCTGGTGCTCGTGGCCGCACTTATCGCCGCCCTCATCGGCATCGGCATCGGCAGCCGTATCGGGCGCAGCCCGACCCCGACGCCGGTAGCCGCGTCGACGCCGGCGACCATTCCCGCCCCGGGCGCCACCGTACCCACCCCCGCGCCCTCGACGGGGGCCACTCCGGCGCCCGCAACCGGCGGGGCCACGGCCGACTCGGTGGCCGTCGCCGCCCAGGTGAGCCCAGGGATCGTGGACATCAACACCAAGTTGTCGTACCAGAGCGCAGCCGCCGCGGGCACCGGGATGGTGCTCACGTCATCGGGTGAGATCCTCACCAACAATCACGTGGTCGACGGCGCCACCACCGTGTCGGTGACCATCCCGAGCACCGGCCGGACCTACAGCGCCACCGTGGTGGGCACCGATCCCACCGAGGATGTCGCGGTCATCCAGCTGCAGGGCGCCTCGGGCCTGAAGACCATCCCTCTCGGCGACTCGAGCACCGTCCAAGCGGGTGACGCGGTCGTGGCCATGGGCAATGCGGGCGGCGTCGGCGGCGCCCCGTCGGTCGTCACCGGCACGGTCCGCGCCACCGGCCAGACGATCACCGCCAGCGACATGGGCGGGGCCAACGCCGAGACCCTGAACGGCCTGATCGAGACCAACGCCCCCATCGCCCCCGGCGACTCCGGTGGCCCGCTGGCCAACGCCAGTGGCCAGGTCGTCGGCATGGACACCGCCGCCTCGTCGGCCCGCCGGTTCAACGCCGGGGCCACCGTGAGCTTCGCCATCCCGATCAACCACGCCCTTTCGATCGCCAAGCAGATCACCTCGGGCCAAGCCAGCGCCACGGTCCACCTCGGACTCCCCGCCTTCCTCGGCATCGCCCTGTCGGCCAACTCCACCGGCAGCGGCGCGGTCGTCACCGGTGTCGCCTCGGGAACACCCGCCGAGGCGGCGGGACTGGCCGCCGGCGATACGATCACCGCCGTCAACGGCACGGCCGTGACCTCGGCGGGGAGCCTGACCACCGTGATGCGGACCCATCGCCCCGGCGACAAGGTCACGGTGACCTGGACCGACCAGGCGGGCGCCGACCACAGCGCCAAGGTGACTCTCGGCACCGGGCCTGCCGACTGACAGTCCCCCTTTTCCCCCGGCCCGTCGGCCCAACCATCACCCCCCTGGTGGTTGGGCCGAGCCGGGGGTTAGCTCGATGTTGCCGGGCCTCGCACCGGGAAAATCGCGCCACCCCTTCTCGTGTCGGTGCGATGCTGGGCCGGTGACTGCGGTCGTCGAGGCGAGAGGCCTCACCAAGCGGTTCGGGGTCACCACCGCCGTGAATGCCATCGACTTCGATGTGGCCCAGGGTGAGGCCTTCGGCTTCCTCGGCCCCAACGGGGCCGGGAAGAGCTCGACGATGCGGATGATCGGCTGCGTGTCGCCGCTGAGCGACGGCAAGCTCCGGGTGCTCGGCCTCGACCCCGCGACCGAAGGGCCCGCCATCCGCGCCCGCCTCGGCGTGGTCCCCCAGGACGACACGCTCGACGCCGAGCTGTCGGTTCGCGAGAACCTGTACGTGTACGGGCGCTTCTTCGACCTGCCCCGCAAGGTGATCGCCGAGCGCATCTCCCATCTGCTCGACTTCGTGCAGCTGGGCGAGAAAGCCAGTCAGCGGGTCGAACAGCTGTCGGGCGGCATGAAACGGCGCCTCACCATCGCCCGGGCCCTCATCAACGACCCCGACCTTCTGCTGCTCGACGAGCCGACCACCGGCCTCGACCCCCAGGCCCGCCATGTGCTGTGGGACCGCCTGTACCGGTTGAAGCAGGAACACAAGACCCTGATCCTGACGACGCACTACATGGACGAGGCCGAGCAGCTGTGCGACCGGCTGGTCGTGATGGACAACGCCGTCATCGTCGCCGAGGGCTCGCCCCAGGAGCTCATCGCCCGCTACTCGACGCGTGAGGTGCTGGAGCTGCGCTTCCCCGCCGGCACCCAGGACGCGGCGCTCGACCGCCTGGTCGGCCTGGGCTCCCGGCTCGAGGTACTGCCCGATCGGGTGCTGGTGTACACCGACGATGGCGACTCGGCGGCGGCCCAGGTGCACGGCCTCGGGCTGGCGCCGGTCAGCATGCTGGTGCGGCGCAGTTCGCTGGAAGACATCTTCCTCCGCCTCACCGGGCGGACCCTGGTCGATTGACGCGACCTCGTTCCCGGGTCCTCCTGGCGACAGAGACCGCCGCCATGACCTACCGCCGGCGCTGGCGGGGGTCGGTGTTCACCACTGTGCTGACCCCGATCCTGATGTTGGCGGCCATGGGCGTCGGGCTCGGGTCGCTCGTCGACAAAGGGTCGGCGGCGCACCGGGCGTCGCTCGGCGGGGTCAGCTACCTTCAGTTCCTGGCCCCGGGGCTCCTGGCCGCAGCCGCCATGCAGACCGCGGCCAACGAAGCCATCTACCCGGTGATGGAAGGCATCAAGTGGCGCCGTACCTACCACGCCATGCTGGCGACGCCGCTGACCGTGGCCGACGTGGCCATCGGCCAGCTCCTCTGGATCGCGGTACGCATCGCCATGACCAGCTCTGTGTTCGTGGTGGCCATCGTGGCCTTCGGCGCCGCCCGCTCGGGCAATGTCCTGCTGGCCCTGCCCGCCGCCGTCCTGACCGGCGCCGCCATCGCGGCACCCGTGGCGGCGATCACCGCGTCGCTCGACGGCCCTCAGGGCCTGGCCAACCTGATGCGCTTCGGCATCATCCCGCTGTACCTGTTCTCCGGCACCTTCTTCCCGATCAGCCAGTTGCCGGGCTGGCTGCGCCCCATCGCCTACGTGACCCCCCTGTGGCACGGTGTCGACCTGTGCCGCAGCCTGGCCTTGGACCGGGCGACGCTCGGCGCGGCGGCCGGCCATGTGGTCTACCTGCTGGCCTGGATCGCCGTCGGGTCGGTGCTGGCGGTAAGCCGTTTCCGCAAGCGGCTGGCGGTATGACCGCCGCCGCCGGCGTCGCCACGGCGGTGGCCAACCGAGCCCTCGCTCCTTTTTCCCGCCGACACCGGCGCTTCACCCGGGTGCTCGAGCGGAACTTCACCGTCGTCCGGCGGATGTGGACGATCATCCTGTCGGGATTCTTCGAGCCGGTGTTCTACCTCCTGTCGATCGGCGTCGGCATCGGGGCGCTCATCGGCAGGCTCACCGTGGACGGCCGCAGTGTCTCGTATTCCGAGTTCGTGGCGCCCGCCCTGCTG
This sequence comes from uncultured Actinomycetota bacterium, assembly GCA_963851105.1. Taxonomy (GTDB): domain Bacteria; phylum Actinomycetota; class Acidimicrobiia; order Acidimicrobiales; family Palsa-688; genus DATARN01. Next base: position 356,922 of record CAWKNP010000009.1, on the reverse strand, counting down.
GCGGCGTCGGCCATGAATGGCGCCGTCTACGAGAGCACGATGAACATCTTCTACAAGCTGAAAGAAGCCAACGTGTACGACGGCATGCTGGCGACGCCGCTCGTCCCGAGCGACATAGCCGCCGGGGAGATCACCTGGAGCCTCCTGCGCGGCGCCATCTACTCGGCCGGATTTCTTGTCGTCATGGTGATGATGGGGCTCATCCACTCTTGGTGGGGTCTGCTGCTGCTGCCGGCGTCGATGCTGATCAGCTTCGCCTTCGCCGCCGTCGGCATGGCCTTCACGTGCTACATCCGCGGCTGGCAGGACCTCGATCTCGTCCAGCTGGTCGTACTGCCACTGTTCCTGTTCTCCACCACCTTCTATCCCCTGTCGACCTACCACCCGTTCCTACGAGCGGTGGTGCGGGTGACGCCGCTGTACCGGGGGGTGGACCTGGTACGGGGGCTGTCGTTCGGCGCTGCCGGCGTCAACACCGCCATCGACGTCGTCTACCTGCTCGCCATGGCCCTGGCCGGGCTGGCGGTGACCAGCCGCCGCCTCCACCGGCTCCTGCTGCCATAAAACTTTGCCCGGGCCCGGGTGATATGTCTGGCGTTGAGAATTTTGCGTATCTCAAATGGTCGACGCGCGCTCTTTCGAGTGTCTACCTTCGTTAGTAATGATGTTCCGAGGCCAATGTCGACTTGGGTAAGCGATCAAACAGCGGTGAGCCAGCGGCGCCGCGCCGCGCCTGGATGCGGCCACGGCTCCGAGGCTCGCCGGCGCGCCGACACCCTGGGCGCTGACCCGGCGGCGGGTATCGCGGCCGACCTGGAAAGGATCGCGGCGACCGTCGAGTATCTGTACGGCGGCATCGCGGCGTGCGATCTGGCGGTCAACGACGCCCTCCATTCGCTGCACCGCGCCATCGGGGCGATCCGCGAGGCCGAAGGTGCCGCCCCGACGCCGAGCAAAGCCGAACACTGGATCGGCTGACAGCTCGTCCCCCGGCTGCGGCATTGCTACTGGGGCCGCCGGTTGCTCAGCGTTCCTACTGGTGCTCCTGGGGCGCCACGGACCCGTGCGCGGTGTTGCGGGCCACGATCTCCGCCGCCAGGTCGTAGACCTTGCGGTTGCTGCGCTGCGACGCCCGGCGAAGGATGTCGAAGGCTTCCTCGGAGCTGACACCGTCCTGGGCGATCAGGATGCCCTTGGCCTGGCCGATGACATCGCGGTGCTCCAACGCCAAGGTGAGGTTGCGGGCCAGCTCGGTCGCCCGGTGATAGGCGGAGGCGTTGGCCAAGGTGATGGCGGCCTGGGCCGCGAACGCCTCGCCCGCGGGCCCCGCACCCTCGAAGCCGGCCGGCGCCACGGAATAGAGGTTCAGGGCGCCGACGGTCTCTTCGAGCGCGACCAGCGGCAACGAAAGCGAGCTGTTGACACCCTCCTTGCGCACCGCGGCCAGGAATGCCGGCCAGCGCGACTCGTTGTCGTAGGAGTCGACCCGGATGACGGCCTGGGACTTTATGGCTTGCAGGCACGGTCCCTCGCCGTGGGCATACTGCTGATCGTCGATTGCCACCGCCATGGGCGCGGTGGACACCGTCGTTCGCGGCTTGCCGCCCTCCACAACGGTGACGCTGGCCGCGTCACAGCCAGGGATTGTCTGTTGCGCCAGATGGGCCACCGTCTCCAACGTCGCCTTAGCGGTGTGACCGGCAAAGAGAACGCGCGCCAGCGCCTGCAGCGACTCGTCGAAGCTCTCCTCCTCGCTACCTACAGAGGCAGGCACGAGAATGCCCTTTTGCATTGGACATCCATGGCTGCGCTCCTGGGTCGAGAGTGACCTCGCTCGTCCGGCTACGGCCGAGCCACAGGTGCCTGGAAGTTCAAGCAGGTGCGGCTTAGGCGAAGTGATGATCGCCAAGCGACTCCGAGGTAGGAATGGTACCTCTTGGCGACGTCTCTCTGAGGCGATGAACGCCGTTGTCCGCTTCGTCCGTCTTGTCGGCGGCGAGAGGGCGGCGGGCACGGTAACGTGGCGATATGGAGGACGATCCCGAAGGCCGTTGGGACCTCGTGCGGCAGGTCATCGAACTGACCGATTCCGCCGAGCCGGAACAGTCCTCGTCGGCGGTGGCCGCCGATCTCATCCGCAAGGCGGGCATCGTGACGAGGATGCACACCGGGATGCCCCCCGAATGGTTCACCCTGAAGACGATGGCGGAATGGCTGCTCGGGTCCTACCTGGACATCGTCGACACCCAGTCGTGGTTCGCGATCGATCCGTGGATCAGTGTGGCGAGCGAGCGCCTCGACCGGGCCCAGGGGCCCCTGGCCTGAAGGCCGGTCGCGCCGGACCCTTCGTCAGGGCGCGGCCGGCGGCGACATCTTCCGGAACACCATTTCGATGTCGTCGCGCAGGAATCGCCGGTGCCCGCCCAGGGTGACCAGGCACGGGATCCGCCGCTCGTTCGCCCAACGGGCGACTGTCTTGGGCGACACGTGGAGGTAGTCGGCCGCTTCGCCGGCGGTCATATAGCGGACACCGTCCCTGTCCGGAACTGACGCCGTTTCGCTCACACAACCACTCGCCTTCTGCTCCGCATCCGCGCCTTGGGAGAGAGTAACGGCGACGGCCGGGAAACCTTCGCCTCCTCAGTTGGATTTTTCCGACAAAACCGCAGGTGGCCGTCACGGCGCGTTCGCGGGCGTGGAGCATCTGACCACCCCCCAAGAGCGCCGTTCAGCCGTTGATCGTGATCGCCACGACGGTCGAACGGGTCCCGACAACCGCAACGCCGGGCACGACGACCGGCGAGGCGAAACGGGTGACGTCGCCCACCCCGATGTGAGCCACCTCGGCGCCCGACTTCTCGTCGAGGGCAAACAGCGAGCCATTGTCGGTGTCAAGCGCCCACACCACGCCGCCGCCCACCACCGGCGAGCCGGTGATGTTGGCCTGCCATCGGGCCCTCAAGGCGGAGGCCGTCGTGTCGAAGCGCCGTAGCCCCTGCGTACAGGGAACGAACACCGCCGCCCCATCGGCCGCCAGCCCCCCGAAACCGGTGCAGCCCGTAGCAGAGGCGACCTGGCCGCCGATCCCGCCCAGCTTCGCGGCGTCGAGCAGGTACACCGTGCCGTCCTTGCCCGCCAGCACCACGCGGCCAGAGGAGAGCAGGAGCGGCCCGGTCGAGCCGAGATCGGCGTCCGAGGCGTTCTGCGCCGCCCAGGCTTTCGGGGCGAAAAAGTCGAGGCGGGACGAGAGGTCGGCGCTCAGGTGCAGGACCGAGTCGCTGCCGTCGTAGGCGCCGCCGGTGGCGGCCCCGTTGCCCGCGGACACGAAGATCGAGCCGTCCGCAGCCACCGCTACGCCCGGCGGCGCCCAGATCCCCGCCTCGCGGGCGGAGGGCACGGCGTAGTGGGACACCGGGCCGGTCCCGTTGGTGGCGGTGGCGGTCACGTAGCCGATGTAGTCGCCGCAGTCCCCGAACAGCCCCCCGAACGGGACGTAGACGCGACCGTTGGAGACCGCCAGGGCACCCCGCTCCTGCTCGGCAAGGCGATTGTGGCCCGCGACGTCGAGGTTCCGGGTGAAGCGCACGCCACCGCTCGAGGCGTCGACCGCCACCAGGTCGTGGCTGCCACCGGTCGTTTCGGTGACCACGAACACCGAGCCCGTGGCCGGGTCGTACGCCGGCGTCCCGGTGATGCCCAGCGGATCGATGTTGCCGCACGGCAGGTCCGACCGGGCGATCGGGCTGGCCAGGTGGGTCCGCCATTGTTGGGCGCCGGTGGCCAGATTGAAGGCATAGACGGTGTTGTCCTCCGTCGCCGCGATTACCGAATCGCCCACCACCAGCGGCTGGCCGTACACCGCGGCGTCGACATGACCGGTCCATCGCAGGGCCAGCGACGAGGGGCGGGTAGCGCCCGGCGCCAAGCCGGCGCGATCGTTGGTGGCGTGGTAGGTCGCCCAACCGGTGACCGGGCGGCTCACCGGCCCCGACGTCACCGACGGCACTGATGTCGCCGATGTCTGCGACGGCGCCGATGTCTGCGACGGCGCCGACGTCGTTCCCGGTGACGGGGCCCTGGCGGTCGGCCTCGTGGTGGCCGCCGGCCGACCTGACGAGCAGGCCGCCGGCAACAACCCCAGCAACATCGTCAGGAAGATTGCGCCTGGGCGCCTGCGGTTCGCGACGGGAAGACCCTACCCAAGCGATAATCCACCGCTGTGACCTGGTTGCTCTGTGATTACGGCGAAGTACTGAGCCTGGCGCCCCCCGCCACCGATGTGGCGGCCCTAGAGGCGGCCGCGGGTCGCCACGGGCCCGCATTCTGGGCCGACTACTGGGCCCACCGCGCCCCGTACGACCGGGCCGATCTCACCGTCGCCGAGTACTGGTCCATCGTGCTCGGCAGGCCTCCCGACGCCCCGAGCCTGGAGAAGCTGATCGACGCCGACGTCGCCGGCTGGCTGCACCCCAACTATTCGGCGCTGGCCGCGACCACCCGGGCCGCGGGGCGCGGCTTGCGCCTGGCGGTGTTGTCCAACGCCCCGATCGAGGTGGCGGCGGGGATCGATTCGAGGGACTGGCTTCGCCCCTTCCAGCCCCGCATCTTCAGTTGCCGGCTTAGGGCCGTGAAGCCTGAGCCCGCCGCCTTCACCGCCGCCCTCGCCCTGCTCGGCTGCGGGCCCGAGGAGGTCGTGTTCTTCGACGATCGCCCGGCCAACGTGGCCGCGGCGCGGGAGCTGGGCCTGCGCGCCACCCTTTTCACCGACCCTGCTCAGATAGACGAGGTTTCCGCTAGTATATGAACATACTTTCATGTGACCATACGGATGGCCGGGAAAAAGGATCCCGTGTCTGAGGACCCTCAACCGAGCCACGCCAGCGGTGGTCACCACCCTCCGAGCCATCACCACCACCACGGGCTGAACGCCGGAGCCGACCGCCGCCTCCTCATCGGGGTCCTGGGCCTGATCGGGGCGTTCATGGTCGCCGAGGTCGTGGTGGCGATCGCATCGGGATCGTTGGCCCTTTTGGCCGACGCCGGCCACATGCTGACCGATGCCGGCGCTATTGGAGGTTCTCTGTGGGCGTTGCACCTGGCCCAACGGCCGCACACCAACACCTGGTCGTATGGCCTGAAGCGCGCCGAGATCCTGGCCGCGGCCGCCAACGGGGTCTCGTTGCTCGTCATCGGCGCCCTCATCCTCAACGAAGCCGTGCAACGCCTCGCCCACCCTTCACCTGTGGCCGGTCCCGCCGTGGTGATCGTGGCGATCGCCGGGATCGGGGTGAACCTGGCCGCCGCATGGCTACTGCGCCGGGCCAACCGCGTCTCGCTGAACATCGAGGGCGCCTACCAGCACATTCTGACCGACCTCTTCGGGTTCGTCGGCACCGCGGCGGCGGGCGTGATCGTCATCACGACCGGTTGGCGCCAGGCCGATTCCATCGCCTCGCTGCTCGTGGTGGTGTTGGTGCTGCGGGCCGCGTGGGGGTTGCTGCGGGCGTCGGGGCACGTCCTCCTGGAGGGGACACCCGAGGGCGTCGACCTCGACGAGATCCGCCGCCATCTCGCTGAGCTGCCCGAGGTCCTCTCCGTCCACGACCTCCATGCCTGGACCCTCACCTCGGAGCTGCCCGCCCTCACGGCCCATGTGGTCGTCACCGACGCCTGCTTGTGCGACGGCTCCGCGGCCATGCTCCTAGACCGGCTCCAGCACTGCATGGCCAACCATTTCGACGTCGAGCACTCCACCTTCCAGCTCGAGGCCGCCACCCACGCCGCCCACGAGCCCGGCAACTGCTGACCCACCCGGCGGGGGTTCTCTCCCCCGGTCCCGTAGCCACGCGACAACCGTCCTCGGACACCGCTATGAGGCTTGCGTCGCGTTTGCGCAGGTCAGGGGCCTGAGTGTTCCGGACCTGACCCCCCTGCCGGGCGGTACACTCCTGTTTTCCCCGGTGCGTGCCCGGCGCGCCTGCGAGACCTACAAGAGCCCTTGACGCCGGGCGGCGATCGGAAGGACGTTCCCACGACTGTGCCCGTAAAGCGCCTGGTTCAGCCCGAAGAGGATCTGCTTCGGCTGTACCTGAACGACATCGGCAAGCACGCATTGCTGACCAAAGCCGATGAGGCCCGGCTGGCCCAGGCCATCGAAGCGGGGCGCGAACCGCGCATCGAGCTCTCCTCGGGCCAGAAACTGTCGGCGGCGCGGACCCGCGAGCTGCGCCAAGTGATCCGTGCCGGCGACGCCGCCGCCGACACCTTCGTCAAGGCCAACCTGCGCCTCGTGGTCTCCATCGCCAAGAAGTACCAGTCCGCCGACCTCCCCCTGCTCGACCTGGTCCAAGAGGGCAACCTGGGCCTCATCCACGCCGTCGAGAAGTTCGACTGGCGCAAGGGCTTCAAGTTTTCGACCTACGCCACCTGGTGGATCCGTCAGGCCATCACCAGGGGCATCGCCAACACTGGGCGCACGATCCGCCTGCCGGTACACGCCGGGGACCTGCTCAACCGCCTGAACAAAGCGCGGGGGCGCCTCGAAGGCCAACTGGGCCGGCGTCCCACCATCGGCGAGTTGGCGGTCGACCTCGAAATCGACGAGGAAAAGGTCACCGAGATGCTGCGGCACACCGCGCATCCCCTTTCGCTCTCCGAGCCCCTCCGCGAGGACGGCGACGCCGAACTGGGCGACATGGTCGCCGATCGCACCGCCGTCTCCCCCTTTGAGGCTGCCGCCGCCTCGCTACTGTGCGGCGAGGTCGCCACCATGCTGATGGCGCTCGACGAGCGCGAGCGGGAGATACTCCGGCTGCGTTTCGGGCTAGACCGCGGCCAGCCGCGGACCCTCGACGAGGTCGGGGTCCATTTCAACCTGACCCGGGAGCGAATCCGCCAGATCGAGGCCCGGGCCATGTCCAAGCTTCGCCACCCATCCGTCGAGGGTGGCGCCAAGGAACTCCTCGCCGACTGATCCTCCGCCGGTCTCGGTCGACGACCCGTCGCCGGGCTGGGATGAAGGCGAGCGTTAGCTTCGCGCCCCCATCAATACTGGCGGTACTCGCCTATCGCCGGGTCTGGGCGCTTGGCGCTATCTACGAACCGGCACCCGCGTCCGGGGGAATGTCGACGATTTCCGGCCCACCGGGATAGCCACCCTCGGAGCCGGAACCCTCATACGTGGGTCGAGTCTTCTGCGCATATGGGTCTACGAGAGTGGGACTATCTTCTGGCTGAGGGGCGTCGGCCATTTGTTGGCCTCCTTTTTCAGGGATGCTTTCGTTTGAAGTTTCTACCCGTCGCGATAATGCCTGAAACGGCAGTCAATCCCCCGCCGATATTGCGAGCGCCAGAATGCGCATGACCACCATGTGGGAGCAGTCCCGAATCAAAGCGTCCGCCAGAGTGGCGGCGGCGGAGATGACATGCTCGCAGTTGTCCCGCACCAGAGCAGCCGCCGGTGCTGCTAAGGACCGGCGGTGCGAACCTTGGACTGGGTGGCGTCGCGCCAGCCCCGGGCCATGGCGGCGGTGTCGAACATGACCGCGAACTGGCCGTCGGGGGTGACCGCTATGGCTCCGCCCGCGCCGCCGTAACGGCCAACGGCGCCCAGAGCGGTGCCGAGCGCCCGTTCGAGCGACTGGTGGCTCCGCAGACTCCAGTCCACCCGATGGGCGAATCCCGCCAGAATGAAAGCCTCCCCTGCTCCAGTCGCAGAAATCGCCACCGTGGCGTCGTCCGCCCAGGTTCCCGCCCCGAAGACGGGGCTGTCACCGACCCGGCCCGGCAACTGGCCGGGACGGCCACCGGTGGATGTCGCGGCGGCCACATGGCCGGCGGCGTCGACGGCCACCGCCCCGACCGTCCCCGCCGACGCATCCGATCCCTCCCCCGGCGTGACAGGTCGCAGCTCCGGCAACCCGGCGGCGCGCGCCAACCGGTCGGCGCCGGCGCCGGCCAGCAACACCGGCCCCCCCGAGGCGCGCTCGAGGCCGGCCACCGCCAACGCGGCCCGGACCGGGTTGGCCGGCCATGTGGCGGCGCAGACCGCCCCGGCCTTTCCGGTCGCTCCGTCCATGACCGCGGCGTCGGTTTCGACGGTGCCCTCCGATGTCGTCACCGCCCCCCGTCCCGCGTTGAAGACCCCGCTGTCCTCCAACGACGCCACCGCCGCCACCGCCGCCTCAAGGGCGCCGCCCCCTTTTTCCAGGACTTCCCAGCCGGCCGCCAGCGCGGCATCCAACCCGGCCAGGAGGCGGGACTCCCCTTCCTTGGTCCCGCCGCCCAGGTTGGCGCCGGCGCCGCCGTGAATCACTACCCCGGGGCCGGCGAGGCGCCCGAGCTCCACCGTTGGCTCCCGTCGCGGGCCCCAACCGGGGATCTCCGCCGATTCCCTCAGCGTCATGACCACCAGTATCGACCCCAGCGCTTGCCAAGCGATGGTGAAGTTTTCGCTGGGCCCAAACTCACCGAGTAGTCGACCCGTAATGTAGGCGATCACAGCAATACGCCTATAACGGCCAACACCCACTTCGACGACCTGGCCGTTCGAATAATTTGTGGGCCTTCCTGACCTGCTTCGACGCAGCGACGGGGCCCGTTGTGGTTTCCTTCAATCGGAGCCACGTGTGCTTTCGTCTTGGGGCTTGGAGGCAGGAATGGTCGGTCCGTTGGGCAAACGCCTCACCGCGGGACTCGTAGGTCTGGGCCTTGTCACGGCGACGCTGATGGCCGGGGCGGGTCCCGCCCAAGGGACGGCTTCGGCGGCGCCGGTCGCAGGATCCGCAGTGGCCGTTGCGCGCCTGGCGCCGACTCCCCGAGCACCGACGTCGGCGGCCGCGCTCGCAGCATTGGCCAACGACCGACCTGATGTCGCGCAACCTCCCTCCGGTACCGCTGCCGCGACCGCGGCCGTGCCGACGGGCACGTGGACGGCGCTCGGTCCCGCTCCGATCGGACCCCCCTTCCTCGCCTTCGGTGGCTTCTACGGAGGCAACAACTCGGGCCGTATCACCGGCGTCGTAGCTATCGATTCAGGGCCCCACGCGGGGCGGGTCGTCGCGGCCAGCGCCAGCGGCGGCTTGTGGACATCCGATGACACGGGTACGACCTGGCTCGCCCGCTCAGACCGGGCACCGAGCCTGGCGATCGGAAGTGTGACCGTGGACCCCGGGAACGCAAACCATCTCATCGCGGGCACGGGCGAGGACAACCACTGCGGTGATTGCGCCCCAGGCGCGGGAATCTTGTCGTCGGTCGACGCGGGTACGACCTGGTCGGTCCAGAACCCCGGCGGCGTGTTCACGGGCTTGCATGTCGCCAGCGTGGCCATCGATCCCTCCAACCCGTCTCACATGTTCGCGGCGACCGATGGCGGCCTCTTCGTAACAAGCAACGGCGGTACCAATTGGGCCAAGCCGACCGATTCCAGTTATGGGGCCGTGGACGGAGACATCAACTCGGTCGCCATCAATCCGACGACGCCGGCCACGATCTATCTGGGCGGGGGCGCGGCGACGGTCGCCAAATCGACAAACGGCGGCGTGGCGTGGGCGGCGGCAGCGAGCGGGATAACGCCGCCCGCGGCGGGCTCATTTCCGATTGTTGCCCTCGCGCTGGCGCCGTCGAGCCCGGCGATGCTTTACGTCTCGGTCGGCACCTTTACGTCTCCCGTGGCTGTTTACAAGACAACGAACAGCGGCGTGAACTGGTCGCATGTGACCGCACCGGACTTCACAGGCCAGAGCTACGCATACGGATCCGGCGGCGGAGAACAGGGCTACTACGACAATGTCCTGTCCGTTGACCCCACCAACGCCAACCATGTGCTCGCAGGCGGCATTGCCCTGATTGAGACGATTGACGGCGGTACTACCTGGGCGAACACCAACTTGAAGGGATTCTTCGCACCGGGAAACAACCGGGACCACCCGGATCACCACGCCCTATCCTTCCGCGCTGACAAACAGATCTGGGTGGGCGACGACGGCGGGGTGTGGCTCTACAACCCGACTTCCAATGCGTTTACCAACAAGTCTGGAAATCTCAATATCACCCAGTTCTACCACGGCTTCAGCGAAGTCGCGGGCACGGTCCTCGCCGGCTCGCAGGACAATTCATCGGCGCGAACGAGTCGCGGGACACTGGCGGCGTGGAGCGGGATATTCAGCGGTGACGGCGGCCCCAGTGCCATCACTCCCAATCACACCCAGACGCAGTTCGTCATCCAAAATCAGGACCTCTGGATGACGACCGACGCCTTCGCAACTACCTTCCAGAACATCGCGGCACCGGTCCGAGGGGCGTTCACACCGCCCATGATCGTCGTGGCAAATACCGTCGATCCGACCAACCCCACCGTCTTTTACGGAGGGCCCGACTTGTACCGCACCAAAAATCCCACGGCACCGACACCGACATGGCAGAAGGTCACGACGGTGGGGACAGTCGTGAGCGCCATCGCAGTCTCGCCGGTAAACATCAACGTCATCTACGTTGCCTTCGAGGATGGCACCATCCAGACGTCGACCAACGGTGGCAACACCTTCACCACGCTGACCCGAGAGCCTTTTTTCGAGAACTTTGTCACGGGGCTGTCGGTCGACCCCGCCAACTTCAGGTCGATCACCGCCAGCGTCAGCTACACCGACACCCGTCAGTACCGTGACAGCCCCCACGTGGCTCAATTCACCTACACCACGAACCCGACAACAGGGACGTGGACAACCATTACCGGCAACCTTCCGGCCATGGCAGCTGTAAGCCGGGTCATCTACGACAACGGTGCATTGGTGGCGGCGACTGATTCCGCTGTCTATGCGACGGGCGCTCCCGCCGGCTCGTCGACGCTTTGGACCTTGGTCGGCAGGGGCCTACCCCTCGTGCAGGTACAGGACCTCGCCGTCGATCGCAACACCCAGGCGCTGTACGCCGCGACCCACGGCCGCGGCGTTTGGCGGCTTCCCGGCCCGCTCTCGATCACCACGACTTCGCTGACCGGGGGGAAGGTCGCGGTGAGCTACACCGCCACGCTGAAAGCCAATGGCGGCGTCCCGCCCTACACGTGGTCGATCACCGCCGGCACGTTGCCGCCCGGTCTGACCCTCAGCGCCTCGACCGGCCAGCTCTCGGGCACGCCGTCGGTGGCCGGCACCTCGAACATCTCCGTGACCGTCACGGACCGGACCACAGCCACGGTCACGGTCCCACTCTCCCTGACCATTTCCCCCTAGACGCGACGACTGTCGGTCAGCGCCGGTCTGCGCGGCCGGCATCGGGCCCTGGCGAACCTCAGACTTGCAGCCGAAACCGTGAACACAAGCGGCCGCCCCGCCGGCCCAAAGTGTTCACGCTTCGCCGAACGACCCCAGGCGCCAACCGGCCAGACCGAACCGTGAACACAAGCGGCCGCTCCGCCAGCCCAAAGTGTTCACGCTTCACCGAACGACCCCCGACGCCAACCAGCCAAACCGCAACCGTGAACACAAGCGGCCGCCCCACCAGCCCAAAGTGTTCACGCTTCGCCGAACGACCCCCGACGACTACCAGTCGGGCGGTCTGTTCCGGGTGATCGGCGTCCATCGAGGGGCCAAAGTGGCGTCAGGCGAAGCGGAGGCGATCGAGGCGGCCGCCGGCGTCTCGTGACACGGCTGTCCTCCCGGCCGGGTCTCGGCGATCACTAGTTGATGATGGGCCGGTCAGAGATGACCAGCGCCCCCTTCCGCGAAGCGCTTGAACCGTCGGGGTTGCGCACCGTGAGATCTCTCGGTCCCGTGGGGGTGTCGTTCCTGACTCGTGCCGTCGCCACGATCCGGGTGCTGGCTTGTACCGTGGCACCTTGCACCACGACGTCGGGGCCGTGCAGGGCCACCGTCGCACCTGGTGCGAAGCCGGTACCCGTGATCGTTATCGTGGCGTCTCCACGTTCCCGATTTATGTCGTTCGGTTCGACGCTGGTGATTGCCGGCTGCGATCTCGAGGCACAGCCGTCCAAATCAGGATGGACGCGGTACCGGTTCTCGGGTCGCTGCTGATTGTCGTAGGTCTTTGTTTGCTCCGGTGTCATCCCGGCGGGACGTTGTCCCGGCGCGTGATCGGGCGGGGCCAGGTCGGCGAGCTCGCACCACACGCGGTAGAAACCGTCGAAGGCGGCGGGCGGCGATCCCGGCGGGGGCGACGCCGGCGTCTTCGGATTGGCTGGGTCGGGTGGCTCGGGAATCTTCTGGATGGTGCTGACGGCGTGGATCTCGTTGTGGCCCTTGTGCCCGGCGTCGAATACCCATCGGCCGCGCACCAGCACCAGATCCCCGATGGCGAGATCTCCGTTTCCCTCCATGGCGTCGTGGTAGTCGCCGTCGCGAGCCTTGGCCCAGGCCTCGGCCACGAACCCGAGGGTAAACGGCAAGCTGAGGAGTCGGGCGATGAAGCACAGGACGCTGGTGTACCAGTGCTTCTTGCACCCCGCGCCCCCGCCGGGCATCTGGTCGACCACGTTGAAAACGTCGTTGATCCGGCTGCCTTCGCACTCGCAATGCAGGACGGGAACGTCGTAGGCGCCCGCTTGCGTGGCTGGGTAGGCCTGAACGGTACCGTCGCGGAACCAGACGATCCGATTGTTGATAACGAGTGTGGCGGCGCCACTTGCCTTCTTGGCCGAGTCGTAGAACATGTCGCTCGTGTAGCCGCCGTAGGTCGGGTCTCCGCTTTTCGCCTCGCGCGGTCGGGGCGTTCCCGGTTGCTCGGTCAAGAACTCGCCCTGGTATCCCTGGCGCACCGCCTTGAGCCGATCCTCGCCTGACTTTTTCAGCCAGGCGTCACCACCGAAAGGATCATCAGTGAGCTCGGCGATGGCGTCATCGGGTCGCAAGAGGATGTTGAAACTGAAATCGTTGTCGATCGTGTCGGGGAACGATTTGCTCGACGGAGGCTCGAAGCTCATCACCCGGCCGATGGCGCAACTGGTGCCGCCATCGGCGGAGCGCAGCAACCTCGGCGTACCGTCGGCCGTCGTGCCCGAGTGCAGGGTGCCGCAACAGACGAGCTTGCGGTGCAACATGTAGTCGGTTGCTTCCCAGAGGTTTGCATACAGCACGATCACCGCGTCCGACGAGGTCTCCACGTAGTCCTCGGGCTTGACGCAGCTGGTGTACTGCGGTCCGGTCACGGCATCGCTCCTTGTTGGTCGACGATCGTCGTCGCGTCAGTGCCCTTCGACGTACAGGGTCACCCCGCCGACGAGCTGGCCCATTTCGTCGATGCCGTTCAGGTTGAACGGCTGGCGGCCCACGAAGCCGTCGGGCGCGGTCACCGTGACCGTGACAATCTCCTCCTGGCCCGGCGGGAGGCTCAGCTCGGCGGGTACTGCCTGCACGGCCCAATCTGCCGGTACCCCGAATCGCTCCCGGGAATGGCGGGTGCGTAGAGCGGCCGCCTGGTGGGCGGTGTCAGGATCCCGAGCATCCTCGTCGCACGCCTCCAACGCAGGGATCTGGTACGCGTCGACGTGCAATCGGATCACCTTATGGGTGAGCAGGTCGTCGTTGCGCACCGGAACCGTAAACGTCGCCGGGGACTTGAGCGCCTTGACGTCGGTGTTTAGCTGGCCGAGGTTGTTGTCCGGGTTGGCGTCTTCCTTGGGCGGCCAGATCAGCTCCGCCTGAAGGCAATAATGGCCCGCGTCAGCGGGTGTGGTCCATTCGACCATCCCCAACGCAGGAAGCCCGGGCGCTCCCTTCACCGGCAGATCGACCGTTGTCTCCCCGAACGGATTCTTCCCCCCACCGATGCCGAACCTCAGATACGAGAAACGGATCGGCATGCGAGGCGCCGGCGCGGTCTCCGACAGGTTCCACACCCGGGCTACGACGTTATAGGTCGTCGACGGCAGAAGGTCATGTGACGAGACCCGGTTTCCGAGCGGTCGCTCGAGGTGAATATCGGGATTGTCCCAGGTGACCGCGAAACCCTGGCTCATCAGGTAGTACTGGTCGTAGATCATCGGATCGGGTTTCCGGTAGATCGTCCCGGGGATGATCTGGTGATCTCCGGTGACCGGGCGCGTGCCGCCAGCCGATGGCGGCCCGCCAGAAGGTTGGCTGGGATCGCTCCCGCCGTCGGACCCTTTGCGTCCGTCAAGCCACAGCTTCACCCAGCGTCGACCTGCAATGACGAGCCCAGGGAGTATCCACACGACGACGAGCCACAGCACCTTCCGCAACCACGAGGATCGACAGGCGCGATGGTCGTCATGGCAGGGCCGGCAGGGCCCAATCCAGTCAATCGGATCGTCACGACAGCCTCGGGACCTAGCGGAACGCGTATGGGCCGACGGGCGTTCGCACGAGCGCACGGCCGGTTCCTCCGTTCCCTCAGACCGCGGCGCGAACCAGCCGGTAGCCACGGCGGGCGTGGAACATGGTCCCGAGTGCGCACAGCAGGCACACGGCCACCACGGTCCATTCCAACGCGCCGCTGCCTGCGTCGGGGTCCAAACCGGTCAATCCCTCGATCCAGGCCGGCCAGGCCGCGGTCAGCACCGCGACAAAGGCCAAGAGGACCGACAAGAAAGCCTCGATGCGGATCTTCAACACATGTACACCTCCCCGGCCAAAAAAGTATCGCGTGCTACGACGGGCGGTCAACGGAACCAGTCGATGTCGAGCCAGGCCGACATGGGGATCTCTTCTCGCAGCGGGTGACGAGCTCCAGGGCACTACCGGAGTGTCCGCCCTTCGAGGGCAATGATGTGGAGGGCGCCAAAGCGATCGGTCACGATTGGCGCCATGCGCTTCCTCAGTCGCGTCGAAGCTCGCCGTATCGCGGTGCGGGCCCAGCTGCTCGACGCGCTCCGCCCGACCGACCTGCTCACCGTGGCCGAGCACCTGACGTTGCTGCAACTCGATCCGACGGCGGTCGTCGCCCCCAGCGCCGATCTCGTCGCCTGGTCACGCATCGGCAACACCTACCAGCCGATCCAGTTGCAGCACGCACTCGAACGCCAGCGCTCGATGTTCGAACATCGAGCCCAAGACGTCGCGATCACCCCGAACATCAACATGGTCCGCCCGACATCGCACCTCGGGCTCTACCTCGGGGAGATGGAAGAGCTGCGAACCAGGCCCGGTCAGGTGCGCACCTGGCTCGACGCAAATGCCGGGTTCGAGCGGCGGGTGCTTGACCGCCTGCGCGACTCGGGACCGTTGACGTCTCGCCAGATCCCCGATACCGCCGAGGTGGCGTGGATATCGTCGGGCTGGACCCACGATCGCAACGTCACCCAGCTCCTCGAGTTCCTCGCCTCGCGGGGGATCGTCGCCGTCGCCGGGCGCGCCGGGAAGCAGCGCCTGTGGGACCTCGCCGAACGCGTCTACCCCGCAACCGTGGAGGCGCGACCGGTCAAGGAGGCACAGCGGATCCGCGACGTCAACCGCCTGAAAGCGCTCGGCATCGGCCGCCCGAAGATGGTCGGCGAGGCGGGAATTCCCGTCGAGGTCGAAGGCACGCCCCGCCCGTGGCGCCTCGACCCCGACACCAGCGCCGAAGATTTCGTTGGTCGAACCGCGGTGCTGTCGCCGTTCGACCGGCTGATCCACGATCGCGCCCGCGCCGAGGAGCTGTTCGGCTTCGAGTACGGCATCGAGCTCTACAAGCCGAAGGCCAAGCGGCGGTGGGGTTACTTCGCGATGCCCGTGCTCCATGACGACCAACTCGTCGGCAAAGTCGATGTCGCCGCCGATCGCGACACGTGCTGCCTGATCGTCCACGCCGTGCACGAGGACATCGCTTTTACCAAAGGAACAAGCGATGCGCTGACCGCCGAACTCGAGGCGCTCGCCGGATGGCTCGGCCTCAACCAGATCCTGTGGCCCAGATAAACGTCAGCGAAACGGTTACCTGAGACGCAGCCGGCGAATAGACGCCGTCGTCATCGCCCCTCGCCCGCCGGCGAGCCACGCCTCCTGCTGCAAAACGACGCAATACTGTCGTTTCGCAGCACTTTGGGTTCCACGCGGCCTGGGTGTGTCTTCCATGGCGGCCGCCGGCTGCGATGAGTTCTCCCTCTCCGGTACGTCCCACTGTGCAACCTGCCCCACCGGAAGGATCATCTCATGGCCTTGGCAGTAGAGGCGAAGCAGCTGGTCAAGAGGTTCACCGGCCGCGACGGGACGGTGGACGCGGTGCGCGGCGTCGACCTCAACGTCGCCGAGGGCGAGGTCTTCGGGTTCCTGGGGCCGAACGGCGCGGGGAAATCGACCACGGTACGGATGCTCACGACGTTGACCACTATTACCTCGGGCTCCGCGCTCGTGGCGGGAGTCGACGTCAGCGCCGACCCCGACGGCGTTCGGCGGGGCATCGGCGTCGCCCTGCAAGAAGCGGGTCTCGACCCCCGCCAAACCGGCCGTGAACTCCTGGTGCTGCAGGCCCGGCTGTTCGGCAAATCTTCCGGTGAGGCCGCCGACCGAGCCGCCGAGCTTCTCGAGCTGGTCGATCTCAATGACTCCGCCGACCGCCGGATCAAGGGCTATTCGGGCGGCATGAAGCGGCGGCTCGACCTGGCCTCGGCCCTTGTCCACCGCCCGCAGGTGTTGTTCCTCGACGAGCCGACGACCGGCCTCGACCCGGCCAGCCGCCTCACCGTCTGGGACGAGATGCGCCGGATCAACGCCGAAGGCACAACCGTATTCTTGACCACCCAGTACCTCGAGGAAGCCGACCAGCTGTGTAGCCGGTTGGCCATTATCGACGGGGGCGTCATCGTGCGGGAGGGGACGCCGGGCCAGCTGAAAGCCGACCTCCGCGAGAAGAAGTCGCTCGATCATGAGCCCACCTTGGACGAGGTGTTCCTCGATGCCACCGGCCGCACCCGCGAACGCGTCGCCGGCCAGGTCCAGGAGGTGACGGAATGAAGCAGTTCTGGGCACTGAGCAGTCGGGCCATCCGCGAGGTGCTGCGGGTGCCCGAGCAGCTTTTCCCGACCGTGTTCATCCCGCTGTTCTTCCTGGTGGTGAACGTGGGCCAGGCGGCCAAGATCTTCCCGGCGGGCGCGACCCCGTTCCTCAACGGCCAGAACTACGCCGCGTTCCAGGTGCCGAGCGCCCTGTTGCTGGCGGCGTCGTTCGGGGGCGCCGCCCAGTTCCTTGTCGAGGACATCACTGGCGGCTACTTCGACAAGTTGCGAGCCACGCCGGTGTCACGCTCCGCCATCGTCCTCGGCCGCCTGAGCGCCGAAGGGGTCAAGAGCCTCGGCATCGCCACCCTGATCGTGCTCGTCGCCCTCCCCTTCGGGATCACCGTCGCCAGCGGGGTGCTGGGATTCGTGCTCTTGGTCACCCTGGCCGCGGCGTGGGCAGTTGTCTATTCGGGCTTCATGCAGCTCATTGCCCTCAAGACGCGTAGCGCCGCCGCCACCCAATCCGGCTCGCTGGTGTTCTTCCCGCTGCTGTTCCTTACCCCGAACTTCGTCCCCCGCAACATGCTGACCCCGCCGATGCGGGTGGCGGCGACGTTCAACCCGGTGACCTATCTCATGGAGGGGCTGCGATCTCTCATCCTCGAGGACCTGAATTGGGCCAAGATCGGCCGGGGCTTCGCCGTGGTGGCCGTCGCCGGCGTCCTCATGGTGTTTCTGAACGTCAGGGCCGTGCGCGCCTACGACTGATCAGGGGGCGTCCGCCGATCTGGTGGAATCCTGTCGTGGCTGCGGTACGTCCGTCCCCGGTGACGATGAGCGCTTGGTGGCCCCGTTGCGCCTCGATCCAGCCGAGGGCGGCGGGGCCCATGGCGAACGCCGCGGTGGCGTAGGCGTCGACTGTGGCGAGGGACCAACCGGTGACGGTGACGCTGACCAGCTCGTCGGCGGACCGGCCGGTAAAAGGGTTGATGATGTGGGCGCCGCGTTCGGCGATCCCGGAGGTGGCGATGGCGAGATTCCATCCGCTGACGGTGGTGAGCACCCGGGTGCGGTCGAGCGGGTCGCTGATGCCGATCGCCCAGGGCTGGCCGGGGGCGGCTTCGCCTGCGATCTGGATGTCGCCGCCGCCATTGATGCCATGGTTGTGGCTGCCCCGAGCGTGAAGGATGTGACTGGCTCGTTCAATCGCCCACCCTTTTACCAGGCCTGTGGGGTCGAGCTCACCTTGATAGTTAGAGCTGAAATAGCCACCGGTCTCGACCTCAAGCTGACGGCACAGGTCGAGGACGGGCCCGACGTCGGGGTCGGCGCGGGCGACGCTCAGCTCGCCTCGCCGGAGACGGCTGATGTCGCTGTCGTCGGTGTAGGTGCTGAACACCGAGTCGACGTGGTGCAGCCAGGCGACAACTTCGCCTATCTCGTCGTCCCATGTGCCGGCATCGCGAATGTCGATGGTGAACACCGTCCCCATGCAGTGCTCGATGTGAACGGCGCGCGGTGCGCGGGCCGTCGAAGTGTTCATCCCACGCCAGCCTTGGTGAGCGCGCTTTGCAGCGATGTGATGTAGCCCGTCGAGGTGTAGGTGGCACCGCTGACCATGTCGATCTTGGCGCTCTTGGCGGCGACCGCCTCGGTGTTCAGTTGGGGGATGGCGTAGGCGTTGATCTGCGCATCCCGGCGGCTCTCGGTGGGGTAGACGACGGCGTTGACGTTGGTCACCTGGCCGTTCGTGACGGTGATCTGCACCTGCACCGGCCCGTATCGGGTTGACGCGGCCGCGCCGGTCACGGTCTTGGTGCCCGTCGCGGCAGTCGTGCCGGGAGTGCCCCCAGTGGCGGTAGATCCGCTGGTGGTATCGGGCTGACCGCTCGTCGTGCTGGTGGTGCCGCTGCCGAGGGCGCCGGGGATCACCGCGACCGGGGTGGAGCGGGTCTTGAACGATAGGAGCGCGATCAGCCCGACGACCGTGCTGACTGCTGCGAAAATGACGCGTCGCATCCGGGGCTCGTTTCTTAGAACTCGAAGGATTCGTGGTGGATCTGGCGCCCCGGCACGCCGGCTTTGCGCAGCGCGTGACGCACGGTGGCTGCCATGCCCGCGGGACCGCACAGGTAGACATCGTGACGTTTGAGCTCCGGGACGTTCGAGGCGAGGGCGCGCGCCGAGAGCGGGTCGTAGCCAAGGTCGGCTCGGCGGCCGATCACGAAGCGCAGGTTGGCCTGGCGTTGGCGGGCGAGCGTTTCCAGCTCGTCGCGAAAAACGATGTCGGCGGGGCGGCTGGCCCGATAGATGAAGGTCAGATCGCCGGGATCCGCGGGGAGCGTCTCGAACAGGGCCCGCAACGGGGTGATCCCGATGCCACCGCCGATGAGCAGCACCTTGCGGCGGCGGCGCACGGCGGCGGTCACCGCGCCGTAGGGGCCTTCGGCGAACACCCGTGTGCCGGGGGCGACCCGGGCGAGGGACCGGCTGTGGTCGCCCAGGTCTTTGACGGTGATGCGCACCCGGTCCGGCCGGGGACCGGCAGACAGCGAATAGGGCGACGACGTCCACCACAGGCCGCGGCTCAGGAACCGCCACCGGAAGAACTGTCCCGACTCGGCCTGCAGCTCGTCGAGGTGGCGGCCGCCGACGATCACACTCACCACCCCGGGCGTTTCCCGCTGCACCGCCAGCACCCGCATCCGGTGGCGGCGGGCCTGACGCAGCGGCGTGACGAACCGGTACCAGACGATCGCGCCACCCACGACGGCGTACATCGCTCCCCATGCCACCCGGGCCCACAGGTGGGTCATGAAATCGGCACCGGTCGAAAACTGGTGGCTGAACGCCAAGGCGACCGCCAGGTAGGTATAGAAGTGCAGGTAGTACCAGGTCTCGTACCGAAGCCGCCGGCGCGCCGCCCGCGCCGAGCTGACGCCGACACCGATGAGCAGGAGGCCGGCGACCGTCGCCGCCATCACGTTGGGATAGCTCCACAGCAGCGTCTTTGCCTGGCTCACCACGTTGGTGTGCACGGTCACGGCATAGCCCCAGATGATCAGCAACCCGTGGGCAACGACCAGGCTGACGGTGTACTTGCCGCCCTTGGAGTGCCAGCGGGCCAGGCGATCGGCGCCGATCCCCCGCTCCAGCGGCGGGATGCGCGCCATCAGGGCGACCAGGACGACCACGCCGTAGCCGGCAAGCAGGCCCGTGACCCGCCCGGCGTTGGTCAGCCAGTCACCCAGTCCGTGGATCGCGGGTGTGTCGTGCCACCACAGCGCGATCGTCGCCGCCGCCCCAGCCCCTATCAGTGCGAGCACCACCGACCGATGGGCCCGCACCTGGTTCGGTCGCCCAGCGGGCGGCGCCTCAGGCGCGGGCGCAGCCGCCCGGCGCTCCTGCGTCACGGCGGTCATCACGGCGCTGCCGGCGGGAGCGCTGAGCGGCCGAGCGTGCACTGCATGACGTCTTCCTTCCTTACCGGGAACGGGCTACTCAACACAGGATTGGCTCTGCCCCTTGGCCAGGACACAGCGCCACCTGTGAACCACCTGGGAATCTGCGACAAATGCACCTCGTGGGGTCCAATGCTGACCCAATCCCGACCACGGATCCGGCCGCAACTGTGCTTGGTAGGACGACGGCTTCATCGGATCTGTACGCGCCATTGCGGCCGATCGGTCGGCGGACTCCGGTTTGCGGGTAAACGGCGAACAACGGGCAGACGAACACCCGATGGCCTTTGGCAAGAAGTAGTGCGGATACGTCGGACCGGGATTACGGTCCCAGGACGCGACGATGGCTTCTCTTCCTCGAAGGAGTTCGACACCAAGTACCTGTGGTGCCTTGCCCACACCCTATGATAGCCGATACGCTATCATCACCCCATGCTAACCGGACGCGAACTGCGCAACGCCCGAAGGCGCGCCGGCTTGTCGCAACGAGCATTGGCGTCGAGAACCGGCGTTGCGCAACCCACAATCGCGCGGATCGAACGTGGGCAGGAGGATCCCCGAGTCGGGACTCTTGACCGATTACTGCGGGCATGCGACGAAACCCTCGCAACCGTTCCGCTCGCCGGATCTGGCATTGATCGGACCGAGATCCGAGTTTTGCTGGCGCTGACGCCTGCGCAGCGGGTGGCATCAGTGGCGGACGAGGCGCGAGTGCTGGATCGGCTTACCCACGCCCGGAGGATCGACTGAGATGGGGTTCGATCCCATCGGTGCGCTCCAGACCCTCCAGCGCTTCGCTGTCCGTTTCGTCGTCATCGGCGGCATCGCGGGCCGCATCTGGGGCTCGCCCACCATGACTAACGATGTGGATATTTGCTATGACCGCAGCCCGACCAATCTCGAACGGCTTGCGGCCGCGCTCACGGAACTTCACGCCCGACTCCGAGGGGTCGACGACGAAGTGCCGTTTCTGCTGGACGCCGGGACCTTGGCGAAGGGACAGAACTTCACCTTCACGACTGACCTCGGTCCTCTCGACATCCTCGGACTGCCCGCAGGGGTAAAGGACTTCAATGAGCTCGCCGTCAACGCCGCGACGTTCGACCTCGGCGACGGAGTGGTCGTTCAAGTCTGTGACCTCGATGACTTGATCCGCATGAAGCGGGCGGCTGGAAGACCCAAGGACCGGATCGAACTCGAAGTCCTGACCGCGGTACGCGACGAACGTGAAAGGCCCGGAGCCAAGTGAAGCCCGATGCTCAATCAGCGGCTCGTCGGACCCTTGTAGTTTCCGTATAGCCGAATATTCGCTTGGTGTCGGAGGGGGGACTTGAACCCCCATGCCCTTGCGGGCACTAGCCCCTCAAGCTAGCGCGTCTGCCTATTCCGCCACTCCGACGTGGACTCCGGCGGGTGACCGGGGCGACCGATCATGGTAGCTGACGCACCGCCGATCATCCGCTCCGGCTCCCGACAGTCCAGCTACTTGAGGTACCACTCGTTCAGGTACCCGTAGGGCCCGTAGGCCAGGTTGTGGCTGAAGGTCCCGCCCTCAACCGCCAGGTTGGAGGTGTTGACCACTACGATGTCGGGCAGGGCGGCAATGGGGATGGCGGGAACGAGGTCGGCGAGGATCACGCCGGCCTGGGTGACATCGGTGAGCCGGGCATCGTCGTCGAGGTTGGTGTCGAGGTCGGAAAGGTACCGGTCGAGGGTCGGGTCACCGATCCGGTCGTAGTTGGACCCAGCCCCCCCGCCCGCGGTAGCAGCGATGTTGCCCGAGCAGAACAAATGGCACATCCCGGGATCGTTGTCGTCGATGCCGGCCCCGACCGGCACTCCGGCGGTGAGCTGGCGGCGGAAGTCGAAGGAATAGAGCGCAGCGGTGAACATCCCGGCGGGAACATCTTTGGCCAGCACCGTCGGCGAGTCCTCGGGCGTCACGGTGACGACGAAGCCCGCCGCCTGCAGTTGGGCCTTGATCAAGGCGGCCGCCTGCTGATCGCGCGCACTGGCCGTGGACACCTTCACATCGATCGTCGCCTTCTGGGTCGCCCGAGCCCAAATGCCGTCTGCCCCTTTGGCATACCCGTCACTCTGCATGAGCTGGGCCGCTGTGGCCATGTCCGGGTGGTACTTGGCGAAGGGCTCGGTGTAATAGGTGCCCGCGGCGGGAGTCACAAACGACTGGAGCGGTGCCGCGGCGGGAAAGAGCTGGCCCACCGTCTGGCTCACGATCGCCGCCCGGTCGAGCGAGTAGGCCACCGCCTCCCGGACCGCCTTGGACACGACCGCGGGCTGGGCCACGTCGAACCACAGCGCCAGGTAGTCGAGCCCGCCGGCCAGGCTGTACACAGCGCCCGGGATGCTCCGGTAAGCGAGGCTTGCGGGCTCGGGTGCGGGGTAGGCGGCGACCACCTCCCCGTTGGTGAACGCCTGCAATTCGGAAGCGGCGTCATGAAAGATCCGGAAGGTGACACTGGCCAGATCCGGCTTTTTGCCCCAATAGTTCACATTCGGCACCAGCTTGATGCCCTGGCCCCGGGACCAGCCACCGAGGGCCAACCGCCATGGGCCACCCGACCAGTCGTAACCGTCCTTCATCAGGGCGTCGCGGTCGTTGCCCTCGAGGATGTGGGCCGGTAGCAGGCCCGATGAGCCCCCGAATAGGCGCCGCCAATCGGCGAAGGGCTGGGAAAAAGAGACCACTGCCACATGCGGGTCAGAGTCGTCGACGGTCACGATGTTCTTGTATCCCGATTGATCCTGGATGTTCTGGCCGTGGGCCACTTGATCCCAGGTGTACTTGAAATCGTGGGAGGTGATCGCCTGGCCGTCGCTCCACACCGCCCGCGGGTTCAAGTGATAGGTGACGACCTGTTCTGGCGAGGTCTGGACATCGGCCTCACCGGTGAGCAGGATGCTGGGCTTGTACTGGTTGTCCCGGCTGAAGTCGTAGGCCCGGGGCATGGTGTTCGTCTCGACCGTCCAGACCCCCCAGGCCGATCCCGTGCAGGTGCTGATCCAGTCCATGCACCCCGGCTCGCCCTCGGCGGCCACGGTGATGTCGCCGCCCTGGGTGATGGTCGCCGCCGGTCGCAGCGTCGTCGTGACCACCGGCTTAGATCCGCCCCCAGTGCACGCCGCCACGACCACAGCCACGGCGGTTGCGCTCGCGACCACCAGCCAGTGGCGGCGTCTCCTTCGCATGTCGGTGGGATCCGGCCGGTTCAGCTTCGCCCACCGGGCCCGGCCGCGGCGAGGAGGATCAGACGACCTGTTTTGTTTCCGCGAAGTGGCAGGCCACGGGATGACCCTGGCCGCGGTCGATCAGGGCCGGTTCCTCGGTGGCGCAGATATCGCGGGCCTTCCAGCACCGGGTGCGGAAGCGGCAACCCGACGGCGGTGATGCAGGGCTTGGAACATCGCCCTCGAGCACTATCCGCTGCCGTTGCCGCTCCTTCCTCGGGTCTGGGACGGGCACGGCCGACAGTAGTGCCTGGGTGTAGGGGTGAGCCGGGCGGTCGTAGACCGAGTCGCGGTCGCCGATCTCGACGATCTTGCCGAGATACATGACCGCCACCCGATCGGCGATATGGCGGACCACCGAAAGATCGTGGGCGATGAAAAGGTAGGCCAGCCCGAGCGCGTCCTGCAGGTCCTCCAACAGGTTGATCACGCCCGCTTGGATGGAGACGTCGAGCGCCGAGACCGGCTCGTCGAGAACGAGAAGGGCTGGGTCGAGGGCGAGCGATCGGGCGATGCCGATGCGCTGGCGCTGACCACCGGAGAATTCGTGGGGATACCGGTTGACATGCTCGGGGTTCAGCCCGACCAACTCCATGATGTCCTTCACCTTGGCGGGACCCCCCTGGCGCCACATCCCATGGACCCGCATGGGCTCGGCGATGATGGCCTGAACCGTCATCCGGGGGTTGAGCGACGCATAGGGATCCTGGAAGACGATCTGCATCCGCCTGCGTAGCCCGCGGATGCGCGCTGCGCTGGCGCCGATGAGTTCCTCGCCCTCGAACTTCACCGAACCAGACGTGGGATTGAGCAGGCGCATCAGCATCCGGCCGGTCGTCGACTTCCCGCACCCCGACTCCCCCACGAGCGCCAGCGTCTCGCCCGCGGCCACGTCGAAGCTGATCGACGAGACGGCATGGACGTAGCCCTCGACCCGGCGGAACAGGCCACCGCGGATCGGGAAGTCCTGCACGAGATCCTTGACCTCGAGGATCTTCTGGCGGGGATCGACGTGCCCGTTCGTGGCCGCGGCCGGCGCCTTCGTCGCCGCGACCGGCGCTTCGGTGGCCGGCGTCGCGGGTGCGGCGGGTGCGGCGGGTGCGGGCGCCCCCGTGGTCACAGGTGCCGGCGCCCCCGTGGTCACAGGTGCCGGCGCCTCCGTGGTCACAGGCGGGGGTGCCGCGGCGTCGGAGCTGGGCTCGGCCGTGGCTGCCGTTTGCGCCGTGACCCCGCCACCGACAAGGTCGGCCGACGCCACCGTGGGCACCGCATCGCCGCCCGGAGGCACGGTGTCGGCAGCGTCGGCGCCGGGAGCGCCGGGATCCGGTTCGGTCACTTTTCTTCCTCCGCGGGCACCGAGAGCTGCTGCAATGCCGTCGCCTCGACCGCAGAGATGGCGGCCGCATCTTCGACCGCTTCCAGCTCGGCGCCGATGTCGGCGTGGAGTTCGTCGGGATTTACGTCGGCCATCTCGTGGCGTAGGTGGCATGCCGCCAGATGGCGGCCATAGGTGTGCTCTACCAGCTCGAGGTCCGGCCGCACGGTTTCACAGCCGTCCTCCGCCTTGGCGAACTCGCACCGGGGATGGAACGGGCACCCCGACGGCAGGAAGATCAATGACGGCGGCTGTCCCTTGATCCGGTAGAGCCGCTCCGATTTGGCTCCCGCGGCGTCCAGCCGGGGCAACGACGCCATCAGGCCGATCGTGTACGGGTGCCGGGGGTGGTAGAAGATCTCGTCGACGACGCTCGTCTCGACAGGCCGGCCGGCGTACATGACCATGACCCGGTCGGCGACACCTGCGACCACGCCCAGGTCGTGGGTGATCAGGACGATGGCGCTGTTGGTGCGTTCCTGGATGCGTTCCAGGACCTCCAGCACCTGGGCCTGGATGGTGACGTCGAGGGCGGTGGTGGGCTCGTCGGCGATCAGAACATCGGGCTCGTTGGCGATGGACATGGCGATCATGGCTCGTTGCCGCATACCGCCGGAGAACTCGTGGGGGTAATTGTCGACCCGCGACGATGGGTTGGGAATGCCGACCAAGCCCAGCAGATCGATCGACAGCTTCCGCTTGGCCTGCTTGCCCATCGGCGGCTGGTGGGCCGAGATGGCCTCACCGATCTGGTCGCCGACGGTGAAGACAGGGTTCAGGGCAGCCAGGGCGTCCTGGAACACCATTGCCAGGCGACCGCCCCGCAGCTTCCGGCGATCAGACTCCTCCATGCGCAGCAGGTCCTGGCCCCGAAAGACAATTTCCCCGGTGACCTTGGCACTCTTCGGCAGCAGGCCCATGATGGCAAGGGAGGAGACACTTTTTCCCGACCCTGATTCGCCGACGATGCCGACGACCTCGTTGGGATAGACGTCGTAGCTGACCCCATCGACGGCCTTGAGGATGCCGTCGTCGGTCTTGAACTGCACCCGGAGGTCGCGGACCGAAAGCAGCGGTTCGCCCGCACGAATCGGGTCGAGCGGGGGAAGGCCGGCGTCGAGCGGCTTCTCCGCCGTGAGATCTTGCGCCACCAGCCGACCTAGTGCTTCGAGGACTGGGGGTCGAAGGCGTCTCGAAGGCCGTCACCCAGGAAGTTGACGCACAGGACGATCAGGAGGAGCATCAAGCCGGGGAAGTAGATGAGGTAGGCATTGTGGGTCCCCACCCATTGCTCGGCGTCGGACATCATCGAGCCGAGGGAGACCGCCGGGGGCTTGATGCCGAACCCGAGGAACGACAGCGTCGACTCGAGCAGGATGGCCTGGGCCACGATCAGGGTGGTGTTGACCACGATCGGGCCGATGATGTTGGGCAGGATATGACGGAACATGATCCGCCAACTGGACGCTCCCGACGCCCGCGCCGCCTCGACGAATTCCTTCTCTTTGAGCGACAGGAACAACCCCCGCACCACCCGGGCGATGTACATCCAGAAGAGGATTGACACGATGCCGACGATCAGCGTCGAGGAGCTCACCTTGCCGAACATCGGCAACCTCTTATTTTCCAGACCCTGCTGAGCGACCGCGATGACGGCCAGCGCCGGCACCACGAGGAACAGGTCGGTGACCCGCATCAGGACCTGATCGACCCAACCACCGAAGTAACCGGCCATGGCGCCCACCAGGGTCCCGATCACCGTCGAGATGATGGCCACCAGGAGCCCGATGGTCATCGACAGATGGGCGGCGTAGATCATGAGCGTCAGCTGGTCGTTGCCGAGGTCGTCGGTGCCGAGCAGGTGCTTCCCGCTCGGGGGCTTGGGAAGAGACAGTGGAAGGTGCCGCGGGTAGGGCGCCGTCAGGGTTGGGAAGCTCACGAGCACGTAGAGGATGACGAGCACCACGAGCGAGCCGACCGCCAGCTTGTGGCGCCGGAAACGCCGGAAGAACAGCTGCCACTGTGACCGGGCGGGCGGCTCATTGACCGCCGGCGTCAGCGGCCCGATGCTGATCTTTTCGGCCGGCAGCTCGGGCGCATCGATGACGACTACGTCGTCGTTGGTACCGGTCAGATCTCCGCGAGTCTTCATGACAGCCGGATCCTTGGGTCTAGGACGCCATAGAGGACGTCCGCCAGCAGGTTGAACAACACGACGAAGGTGGCGGTGATCATGAGCCACGGCAGGATCGTCTGGGTGTCGCCGTTACCGAGCGCATTCAAGAACAGGGCCCCCATGCCGTGGATGGCGAAGATCTGCTCGGTCACGACGAGGCCGCCGAAGAGGCCGCCGATATCGAGCGCCATCACCGTCACGAGGGGGATGAGGGCATTGCGGAGCGCGTGCTTGAAGATCACGGTCCGGCGGGGGAGGCCTTTGGCGGTGGCGGTGCGGATGTAGTCAGCCGACATCACGTCGAGCATCGACGACCGCTGGTACCGGCTCCATTCCGCCACGATCTGCACCGTCAACGTCGCCACCGGCAGGGCCAGGTGCCGGGCGTAGTCCCCGAGTCCGGGCAAAAGGCCATGCTTGTGAATTCCGTGCAGACCGATGCTGTAGAAGATCGGGTAGTGGACGTGGAAGAGCGTGCTCAATCGACTCGAGAAGAGGTCGATGGCGATCAAACCGAACCAGAACGCCGGCATGGACAGCCCGACGAAGGAAACGCCGGTGAAGAGATAGTCGGGGAGGCTGTACTGGCGGACCGCGCTGAAGACACCTATGGAGACAGCCAATAGGGCTGATATCAGTACGCCCCATATGAGTAACTGGAGCGTGTTCCCGAACGATGACTTGATGTCGGAGCTGACCTGGCGATTGGTCACGAAGCTTTGGCCCATCTTGCCCCGGAGGAAGTGGCTCAGCCAGTACCAATACTGCTTGAGGATGGGAGCCTTCGTGCAGGTTTCGGCCTGGGTCGGAGGCGAGCCGGTAATGAAGTGCCGGCAGGGCTCCTGGTAGATCCCCTGGGACAGGCCCTGTCGGGCCTTGAGGGTCAGGTCACGGCTCTGGGCGTAACGGGCCAAAGGATCGTTCGTGGCCCGCACGAAGACGAACACAAGCAGTGATGCCAGCAGTAGCACTGGGATCGAATAGGCAACACGCCGGACAATGAATGTCAGCATCCCGATCCGGAGGATATCACCGAGTCGTCGCCTCCGGCGTCGACGCCCGGGAATGACCGGGGCCCGGCACGTTGATCACGGCCGGGCCCCAAGTCATTCGGTGTTCAGCTCCCTTACTTGAGGAACCAGTAGTTCAGGTACGTGAAAGGCCCGTAGGCGAAATTGTGCTGGAATGTCCCTTGTTGGGTCCCCAACTTGTCGCTGTTGATGACCAGGATGTCGGGGAAGGGATCCACCGGCAGCGCGGGCACCAGGTCGGCCAGGATTGCGGTGCCTTGCGAGGCATCGGTGACCCGGGCGCTATCGCTCAAGTTGGTATCGGCGTCAGCCCATGGCTTGTCCAGGTTGGGGTCGTTGATACGGTCCCAGTTCTGGCCGCTATTGCCATTGGCTGCCGTCGGGATGTTTTTCGAGCACCAGATGACGCACTGGCCGGGATCGTCGTCCGCCGGGGTCTGGGCGTACAGCCCGATCTGGAAGTTGCCGCCCGGCAGGTCCTGACCGAACAGGACGCCCGCCTTCTCCGGGGTGACCGTCAGCGCGAAGCCGGCGGACTGCCACTGGGTCTGCAGGATCTGTGCGGTCAGCTGACGGCGCTTGTTGCCCGTCGTGGTCTTGAGCTCCAGGGCCGCCTTGGTACCGCCCTTGGCCCAGATGCCGTCGGCGCCCTTGGTCCAGCCATCGCCGGTCATGAGGGTGTCGACCATCTTGAGGTCGAGGGAGTACTTCGAGAACGGCGTGGTGTAGGACGCGCCGAACGCCGGGGTGAACATGCTCTGGATGGGCTTGATGTCCGGCTGGATCGGGGCGAACAGCTGCTGCACGATGGCATTGCGGTCGGTCGCAAAGCCGAGGGCCTGGCGAACGGCTTTGCTGTTCAAAGGCGCCTTTTCGACGTTGAACCAGAGGGCCTCATAGGAAAGGCCGCTGATGGCGTCGAAGTAGGTGCCTGGAGTTCCCTTCAGCGCTTCCCCACCCGGTTGGGCCTGCGGGTACGACGCCAGGATCTGGCCCGACTTGTAGTCCTGCTGCTCTGCCGCGGTGTCGGTGATGAACTTGAAGGTGACACTGGCGAGGTTGGACTTCTTGCCCCAGTAGTTGGGGTTCGGAACCAGCTTGACCTCACTGCCCTTGGTCCAATGGTCGATCTTGTACGGGCCACCGGAGAATGTGTAGCCGTCCTTCATCAGGGCGTCGCGGTCCTTGCCCTCGAGCAGATGGCTCGGGTACACGCCGTAAAAGCCGCCGAACAGGGCCCGCCAGTCCGGGTAAGGCGACGAGTAGGTGACGACCGCAGTGTGCGGATCGGTGTCGTCGACCCCGGAGATCTGGCTGTAACCGCTCTGGTCGTAGATGTCCTTGCCGTGGGCGATCTGATCCCAGGTGTACTTGATGTCGTGGGAGGTGATGGGCTGACCGTCATCCCAGACCGCGGCGGGGTTGAGGTGGTACGTCACAACCTGGTTGGGGGTGGTGACCAAGGTGGCGGCGCCGGTCAGCAGGTTGCTGGGCTTATAACCACTGTCGGTGTAGTCGTACGCCCGCGGCATGGTGTTGGTTTGCACGGTGTACACGCCCCAAGCGGCGCCCGCGCAGCTACCAATCCAGTCCATGCAGTCCGGCTCTTGTTCGGCGCCGAGGGTGATGTCGCCACCCTGCTTGGCCACGCCGGTCGTCGTCGGACCGCTGCCTGCGGCGGTGGTCCCGGTGGTCTTCGTTCCACTACTGGAACACGAAACCGCCACCATTCCGAGCGCGACGATACTGAGGAATAATCCCCTGGCTCTAAGCCCTATCATTCAACCTCCCTGTGTCTCTGCCCTCGGGCGGGATTGGCTCGACGGGCTGCAGTGCATCGTCATCAACGGCAAAGAACCACGAAAGCGACTTGAGACCGATCTCATTCCCCCTACCGGGATCTCATGGCCGTTACAACGTGGACGCTCAAGGTAGCAGATAGCAACCGGGGACGACGCGTGGATCGCCAGGAATGCCACCATGGGATGGTGCAACTTTTCGGACCCCTGGGGCGGCGGCACCTCGGTCGCAAACGGCGCGGGGGCATCGCAGCCCAGTCCGCCAAACTGCTCGGCGTCGAGGTGCAGGCCGTCGTTCCGTTGCAGCGGTATCGGCCCGACGTCGTGTTCGCTGCGTCGGTCGCCGAGCTGGCCGCTCTGGCCCTGCTGATTGCCACCGTCAGCGTGGCCGCCTTCGTCGTGCTGGTGGTGCTTTCGCTGATTGTCGCTGCGGTGAGCAGCACCAACCGCCATCAGGTGCTGGCCTTCACCGGCCATGGCAACGTCGCCCTCGTCGCCTCGCGGAAAGGGTGGCCGGAGGCGGCGGCCGGTCCTGTCGAACGCGATATCGCCCTGCCCGAGCCGGCCGGCCTCGGCGTCGCGCTCGAACTGGCCGGCACCACCTGGTGGGTGGACAGGTCATCGTTCCGATTCCTCCGCCATGCCCGAGGACTGCGGGAAGCGGCGCCCCGGCAGGCGCTACTGGACGCGCTATTGGAGGCGAATGGCCAGGATGACGGTGGTGAAGGAGAACAGGATGGCGGCCACCACGGTGATGCGGTCGAGGTTGCGCTCGACGACCGACGAGCCGGCCGCCGCCGATCCGAGGCCGCCACCGAACATCTCCGAGAGACCCCCACCCCGCCCGCTGTGCAGCAGGATCAACATGATCAGGGCGCATGACACGAGCACGTGAATCATGAGCAGGAAGATGGTCACGGCGTCAGTTTAGGCAGCGCCGAGGCTCAGGTGGCCTGGTAGCGGACGATTCGCGAGAACTCGTCGGCGTCCAGGCTGGCGCCTCCGACCAGAGCCCCGTCGATATCGGGCTTGGCCATCAACTCGGCGATGTTGGCGGGCTTCACCGACCCGCCGTACTGGATCCGCACCGCGCCCGCCGCCTCGGCGCCGAACAGCCGGGCCACTTCGCCCCGGATGGCGCCGATCACGGCCTGGGCGTCGGCGGGCGTGGCGACCACGCCGGTGCCGATGGCCCAGATGGGCTCGTAGGCGATGACCAGGCCGGCAATCTGCGCGGCCGCCAAGCCGTCGAGCGAGCCCGCTATCTGCCCCAGGCAGCACGATTCGGTGGCGCCCGCCTGGCGCTCCTCGAGGGTCTCGCCGCAGCAGACGATCGGCGTCATGCCGTTGGCCAGGACCGCCTTCGCCTTGCGGTTGACCCATTCGTCGGTCTCGCCGAAGATCTGGCGGCGCTCGGAGTGGCCGACGATCACGTAGGCGACTTCCAGCTTGGCCAGCATGAGCGGGCTGATCTCGCCCGTGAAGGCGCCATTCGGTTCCCAGTAACAGTTCTGGGCGCCTAGGGCGACAGGGATGCGGTCGGCGTCGAGGATCGTCTGGATGGAGCGCAGGGCGGTGAAGGCCGGGTGAACGGAGACATCCACCGCTGCGTAGTCGGCGTCGGTCAGCAGGTACGAGAGCTTCTGCACCATGGCGATGGCGTCGAGATGGGTGTGGTTCATCTTCCAGTTGCCGCTGATCAACGGCTTGCGCTCAGCCATGCTTGCCCTCCCGCAGTGCCTTGAGTCCTGGCAGGTCGCCCTGCTCGATGAACTCGAGTGTTGCCCCGCCCCCGGTGGACACGAAGTCGATCCGATCCGCGAGGCCGAAGCTGGCGATCGCGCTGGCGCTGTCGCCGCCGCCCACGACCGTGAAACCGGCGCAGTCGGCCATTGCGTCGGCCACCGCTCGGGTCCCGGCGGCAAAGCGAGGGTCTTCGAACACGCCCATGGGTCCGTTCCAAAGCACGGTCCGGGCGTCGGCGATTTCGTCGGCAAAAGCGGCCGCGGTGCCGGGACCGATGTCGAGGCCCAGCCAGCCGTCGGGAATGTCGGTGCCGAAGCTGCGGACCTCGCCCGTGTGCGCCTTCCCCCCGCCGAAGGAGCCGCCGGGCGAGATCGCCGTGATGTCGGTCGGGATGAGGATGGGATGGCCGCCCGCCAGCATCCGGCCGCAGTGCTCGATCTGGTCGGTCTCCAGCAGCGATCCGCCGACGGAGTGGCCCTGGGCGGCGAGGAAGGTGAAACACATACCCCCGCCGACGATCAAGGCGTCCACCTTGTCGAGCAGGGCGTCGATGACGCCCAGCTTGTCGCTCACCTTGGAACCGCCGAGTATGGCCACGAAGGGCCGGGCGGCGTCGTTGAGGAGGCGGTCGAACACGTTTACTTCGGAGGCCAGGATCCGCCCGGCGGCGCACGGCAGCCGCGTCGGTGGCCCGACGACCGACGCGTGGGCGCGATGGGCGGCGCCGAACGCGTCGTTGACGTAGAGGTCCTGCCCCTCGCACAGCCGGTCGACGAACGCCGGATCGTTGGCTTCTTCGCCGGGATCGAAGCGCAGGTTCTCCATGAGCTCGATCTCGGGCGCCAGCTCCTTCAGGAGTTCGCGGACCGGCGCCATCGAGTAGCGCTCGTCGGGTTTGCCCTTCGGCCGCCCGAGGTGGGAGCAGGCGGTGACCCGCGCCCCCCGCTCGACGAGCCACTGGATCGTCGGCAGGGCGGCGCGGATCCGCAGCTCGTCGTCGATGTGGCCGTCGGTAATGGGGACGTTGAAGTCGACTCGGAGCAAGACCGACTTGCCCTCCGGCGACGGGAGGTCCTCCAGCTGCGGTAGCTGCACGGCGCCCTAGGAGCTGTGGTTGGCCGCGCCGACGATGGCGGCCATCTCGACCAGGCGCGTGGAATAGCCCCACTCGTTGTCGTACCAGCCGAAGACCTTGACCATCGACCCCATGGCCATCGTCAGCAGCGAGTCGAAAGTGCACGAGGCGGGCGAGCCGACGATGTCGGACGACACGATCGGATCCTCGGTGTACACCAGCACCTTGGAGAGCGGGCCGCTCTCGCTGGCGGCCCGGAAGGCCTCGTTGATCTCCTCGACGGTGACCTCACGGCTGAGGATCCCGGTGAAGTCGGTGATCGAACCGTCCTGGACCGGAACCCGAAGTGCGGTGCCGTCGAGCTTGCCCTTCATGGCCGTGAGCACCAGGCTGGTCGCACGGGCGGCGCCGGTGGCCGACGGGACGATGTTGGCGGCCGCGGCCCGGCCCCGGCGCAGGTCCTTGTGGGCAAGATCCTGCAGGTTCTGGTCGTTGGTGTAGGCGTGGACGGTCGTCATCAGGCCCTTCTCGACCCCGAAGGCGTCGTCGAGGACCTTGATCATGGGCACGAAGCAGTTCGTGGTGCACGAGGCGTTGGAGACGATCTTGTGCTTTGCCCCGTCGAAGTCGCCGTCGTTGACGCCGATGACGAAGGTGCCGTCCACGTTGGTGGCCGGCGCCGAGATCAGCACGCGGGGGGCGCCACCCTCGATGTGGGCCGCGGCCTTGGTGCCATCGGTGAAGATACCGGTCGATTCGACGACCACGTCCACGCCCAGGTCGCCCCACGGCAGAGCCTTCGGATCGCGCTCGGAGAACACCTTGAACGTCTTGCCGTCGACGGTGATCGAGTCCTCGTCACAGGACACCTCGAGACCGAGGCGCCCGTGGGTGGAGTCGTAGCGGAGCAGGTGGGCGTTGGTCGATGCGGGAATCAGGTCATTGACCCCGACCACCTCGACATCTGCGTCTGACTTCAACGCCGCCCGAAAAAAGTTGCGTCCGATGCGACCAAACCCGTTGATACCGACCCGAACAGCCATGCGGCCCTCCCCTACGTTGCGAACCCTTGATATATCAGTCGATCTGAGCCTCGCGGCGCCAGTTATGGCCGATTGCCCCGGTCTTGCGCGAGTCCGGCGCCAGCCGTCGCAGGCCGGCGCGGGTCAGCGGTCGAGGTCCCGATGGTGGACGAGGGGCGCGAACCCGTAGCGGCCGATGCGCCGTGAGAGCTCCTCGGCCAACACGACCGAGCGGTGGCGACCGCCCGTGCAGCCGACCGCGATCGTCAGGTAGGACTTGCCCTCGGTGACATAGGCGGGCAGGACGAGCGCCAGCAGGTGGTCGACCCGGTTGACGAACTCGTTGGTCGCCGGCTGGTCGAGGACGAAGCGCCGCACCGGCTCGTCGAGGCCCGTCAGGGGGCGCAGCTCGTCGACCCAGTGGGGGTTCGGGAGGAACCGGCAGTCGAAGACGGTGTCGACGTCGAGGGGCACGCCGTGCTTGAAGCCGAACGAGACCACCTGGATCTGCATGGTCTCCGACGTCGGGGTGAACGTCTCGATGAGCCGGCGCCGGAGCTGGTGCACGTTGAGGTCGCTGGTGTCGATGATGACATCGGCCGTTTCCCGGATCGGCTGCAGCAACTCCCGCTCGATGGCGATGCTCTCGGCGATCCCCTCCGCCGCCCCGAGGGGGTGGCGCCGGCGGGTGCCCTCATAGCGGCGGACGAGCACCTCGTCGGACGCCTCGAGGAACAGCAGCATGGCGCGGTTGCCGGCGCTCGCCCGCAACTCGGCGAGGGCGCCCGTCAGCTCGTGCAACTGCCCGGCCCGCCGCCCGATCACCAGCGCGACCCGCTCATTGGCCCCCGACTCGGGCGTCGTCATCAGCTCGGCCACCTTGGTGATCAGCGGGGTCGGCATGTTGTCGATGACGAACCACCCGAGGTCCTCGAAGGTCGCGCCCGCCTGGCTGCGTCCGGCCCCGGACAACCCCGTGATGATGAGGAACTCGGCCATCTCCCTCCATTGTCGCCGCTTCTCAGAGCGACGCGAGCCGAGTGGCGGCAAGGACGCGGCCTCGACGGGCATTCCTGGCACCATCTGAGGGCACCTGTCGCGCCATTTGATGCTCAGAATCCATCAGACGCCCGAATCTGACCTCGACCGCGGCATAAGAGGTCGCATGAGCACCGAACACGACCTGGACCAGGCGCTGCGGCTATGGCTGCGTACCCACCACTCGATCATCGCCCGCTACGAAGCCTTTAGCATGGGCGCGGGTCCGAACGACGTCCGAATCCGGTTGCGCCGCGGCGATTGGCTGCCGTTCTGCCCGGGCGTGTACCAGGACGCCTCTGCACCACGGACCCCGTATCAACCTCTACGGGCCGGCTTTGTCGCACTTCGGGGCCGAGGGGTGGGGTCGCACCGGGCCGCGGCGTGGCTGTGGGGCCTGCGGGGGACGCCTCCTGACCGTCCGGCGTTCACCGTGGCCCCAGGCACGAGCAATCGGGCGGCCGGTCCGTGGACGATCCACCGGTCACGCGACTTCCACTTGATACAACTGGCGACCCGCCAGACCATCCTGGTGACCAATCCGCTGCGCACCCTGGTGGACCTGGCGGCCGTCGCGAAACCGGCCGAGCTCACCGATGCGGTCGACATCGCCGTCGGGACACGGCTGGTCACCCCCGAAGGTCTGCGCGCCGAAATCGAACGCTTGGCCCGACGGGGCCGTCCCGGTATCGCCGCGCTGCGGGACCACCTGGCCGAACGAGGCTTCATCGGGGCACCTCCCCCCAGCGTCCTCGAAGCCAAAACCCACCGTCTCGTCGTCGCCACCGGCCTTCCACTACCCGACGTTGAGCTGCGGGTAGACGTCGATGGCGGCTACCGCCTCGACCTCGCCTGGGCCGCCATCCTCTTCGCGGTCGAGGTCGACGGCTATGCGTACCATTTCTCACCCGAGCACGCGAGGAATGACAAGGCCCGCCGCAATCGCTTGCGGGCCCGCGGCTGGCACCTCGACGAATACACCTGGATCGACATCGTGCGGGAACCGGGCAGGGTGGCCCGTCAGATCACCGAGCGCTACCGAGAACTTTCTCGGCTCGCAGGAACAGGAGCCGGGGGATCGTCGCCGCCTCGGAGTACTCGTCGGCGCGGGCCAGGAAACCCGGCGGCGGCGCCGGCTCCAGCATCGCCGTCAGGAGCATCCCCTCGCCGATCAGAGCGTTGACATACCGCGACAAGGGGCGGTGGATGAACGGAATCCACACCCCGTTGTCGACCTGCTCGAGGGTCGTGTCCTCGACGAGATAGGGCCCGATCCGCCAGTACTGCTCCTCCAGGATGCGGTCGTCGATCCACCCGCTCCCAGGCGTCTGCAGAAGCGGGTGGTTGAGGAAGAACAGGAACCGCCCGCCCGGCGCCAGCACCCGCCCGACCTCGGCGATGGCGGCGTCAACCTCGCCGATGTGCTCGAACACGAGGCACGCCACCACTGTGTCAAACGAAGCGCTGGGAAAAGGGAGGGAGGCGGCGCCGGCACGTGCGTACCCCACGCCGGCGCCTCTCGCCGCGGCGACGCGGAGTTGGGCTGCGGTCGGGTCGACGCCGACGACGCGCTGGATCCCCGGTACCGCGGCCGCCACGCGCGACACCTGGCCCTCGCCGCAACCGATGTCGAGCACGCACCGGGCGCCCTCGAGGTGCTCCGCCGCGATCGGCAGGATCTGCTCGGCGTACTCCGCATCGGCGCCCTCGGTGAAGCCCTCGACCCACCACGACGTGACGAACTCGCTGTCCCAGCCCTTCCACAGCCCCTCACCCTCCGACGCCTGATCGCCGGCGGCCCCGGCGGCCGGGCCAACGTCCTCGGCGCCTGGAACTCTTTTTCCCGCGCCCTCGCCGTCAACCACGGGTGCCGGAGGCCAGGGGCACAGGCTGGTGGATCTTGTCGTACACCTCCTGGCCCACCTTGTCGGGAAGCCACGGCAGGTCGAGCAGCGTTTCCGCCGGCGCCGCCTTCACCCCCCGGAGACCGCCGAGCTCGCCCAGCAGCCGTTTGCGCCGGGCGGGACCGAGCCCCGGGATGTCGTCGAGCACCGACGCCGTCATGCGCCGGCCCCGGAGCTTGCGGTGGTAGGTGATGGCGAAGCGGTGCGCTTCGTCGCGGATGCGCTGCAACAAGTACAGCGCCTCCGACGACCGGTTGATACGGATGGGGTCGGCCTGTCCGGGCACGAAGACTTCCTCGAACTGCTTGGCCAGCGACGCCACCGGGATCTCGCCGGACAGGCCCAGCGCCTCGACCACCCGGATGGCCACGCTCAGCTGGCCCTTGCCGCCGTCGACGAGGAGCAGCTGCGGCGGGTAGGCGAACCGGCGCTTGCGCTCCTCGACCGGCTTTTCCTTCTCGATGAGGTAGGCGGACAACCGCCGGGTCAGCACTTCTTCCATGGCGGCATAGTCGTCGTTGCCGGCCACCCCCTTCACCTTGAAGCGGCGGTACTCGTTGGGGCGGGGCAGGCCGTCCTCCATGACGACCATGGAGCCGACGTAATCACTGCCTTGGATGTGGCTCATGTCGTAACACTCGATCCGCAGCGGTGCCGCGGGCAATCCGAGCGCATCCTGGAGGGCGGTGAGCGCCCGGGCCCGGGCGTTGTGGTCGCTCGACCGCTTCAGCCGGTGGCGGGCGAACTCCTCGCCCGCGTTGCGGGTCACCATTTCCAGCAGCGCCCGCTTGTCGCCGCGCTGGGGCACCCGGATCTCGACGCGCGAGCCGCGCAGGGCGGCCGGGTTGACGCTGCGCTCGACCCGGTACTTGCCGGTGACCGCCCACCACTCGACATCGGCTGCCACCGCGTTGTTGCGGCCCCGGTCGGCGGTCTCCGAGCGCATCACCGCCAGGAAGGTCTCGATGACGTCACATTCCTCGGGGGCGTCGGGGACCACGATGAGCGGCGGGACGCCCATGGGTGCTTCGTGGTAGTGCTGCTCGAGGATGTCGGCCACCAGTTGCGACCGGGACAGGTCCTCGACCTTGTCGACGACGAAACCCTTGCGCCCCACGACCCGGCCCCGGCGGACGTAGAACACCTGGACCGCCGCCTCCAGCTCGTCCTCGGCGATGCCGAACACGTCGAGGTCCTCGATCCGTTCGGTCACCATCTGCTGCTTCTCGATCACCTTGCGCACCGACGCCAGCCGGTCGCGGAGGCGGGCGGCGCGCTCGTACTCGAGGATGCCGGCCGCGCCCTGCATCTCCTCTTCCAGCCGGCGCACCACTGCGTCGGTGTCGCCTTCGAGGAACTCGATCAGGTCGGCCACCAGATCCTCGTACTCGCGCGGCGCGACCGCCTTGATGCACGGTCCGCTGCATTTTTCGATGTGGTAGAGCAGGCACGGCCGGCCCTGCTTCTCGTGGACCCGGAACTTGTTGTCGCTGCAGGTCCGCACCGGAAAGGTGCGCAGCAGCGAGTCGAGCGTCTCGCGGATGGCGTAGGCGTGGGCGTAGGGACCGAAGTAGCGGGTCCCTTTGTCCTTGGTCCCGCGCTTCACCATGGCCCGCGGCCACTCGTCGCTTTCGGTGATGGCCAGGAACGGGTAGCTCTTGTCGTCGCGCAGCCGCACGTTGAACCGGGGCCGGTGCTGCTTGATGAGGCTGTACTCGAGCATGAGGGCTTCCACGTCGTTGTCGACCTGGATCCACTCGACCGACTCGGCCGAGGCCACCATCTGGGCCGTCCGGGGCTGGAGGTTGGCGGGATTCTGGAAATAGCTGCCGACCCGGGACCGCAGCGATTTGGCTTTGCCGACATAGATGACGCGCCCGTCGGCGTCCTTGAACTGATAGGAGCCGGGTGCGTCGGGAATGGTGCCGGGGGGGCGGGAAATCACTGCCTCCAGTTTGCCTCGGACGAAGCGCTGTCAGACGACGTACACTTCCGCGTGCCGGCCCGGTATCCGGCTACATAACCCTCGAGGCCGACATCCCCGCGGATGGGCGACCGGGCTGTCCCCGCCGGCCAAACGAGGTGTTCCTCAACGGAGGTCCACACCTATGATTCGGCTCCAGCCCCCCCTACCAGACGGCTATACCTCGGCTACCCCCGAGGAGTTGGTTGCCAGGATCGCGGCCGCCAAGGCGACGCTCGGGTCGCGCCTGCTCATCCTCGGCCACCATTACCAGCGCGACGAGGTCATGCGCTGGGCCGACGCCCGGGGCGACAGTTTCGGGTTGTCGCGCATGGCGGCCGCCAACCATGACGCCGAGTTCGTGGTCTTCTGTGGCGTCCATTTCATGGCCGAGTCGGCCGACATCCTGACCGGCGACCACCAGCAGGTGATCCTGCCGGACCTGAATGCCGGCTGCTCCATGGCCGACATGGCGGACATCGACTCGGTGGAGGAGGCGTGGGAGGCCATCGCCACCGTCACCGACTGCGAGCGCGTCGTTCCCATCACCTACATGAATTCGTCGGCTGACCTCAAGGCGTTCGTGGGCCGCCACGGCGGCGCGGTGTGCACCTCGTCCAACGCCCGAGCCATCTTGACCTGGGCCCTCGGCCGGGGCGACAAGGTCCTGTTCTTCCCTGACCAGCACCTCGGGCGCAACACGGGCCACCAGCTGGGTTACACCGAGGCCGACATGGTCGTGTGGGACCCCCGCAGGGAGCTCGGAGGCCTCGAAGAGCGCCAGGTCAAGGAGGCAACCTTCCTGCTGTGGAAGGGCCACTGCTCGGTCCACCAGCGGTTCCGGCCCGAGCACATCGCCGCTTTCCGTGCCGAGCACCCGGCGGGCAAGGTCATCGTCCACCCCGAGTGCGCCCACGACGTCGTCGCTCTGGCCGACCAGGTGGGGTCGACGGACTTCATCATCGCGGCCGTCGCCGCCGCCCCCGCCGGCGAGGTCATCGCCATCGGCACCGAGATCCACCTGGTCCGGCGCCTGGCCGCCGAGCACCCGGAGCTCACCATCGTCTCCCTCGACCCGCTGATCTGCCCGTGCTCGACCATGTTCCGCGTCGACGCCCCCCACCTGTGCTGGGTCCTTGAGCACCTGGTGGCAGGCAACGTGGTCAATCGCATCACCGTCGACCCCGAAACCGCCGCCTGGGCCAAGGTCGCCCTGCAGCGGATGCTGGACATCACCTGAACAAGACGAGGGCCGAACTGAGGTCTTAGAGACCGAGTAGTGGTGCCAGGAACTGCCCGGTGTAGCTCTCCGGTGTCTTTGCCACTCGCTCGGGCGGACCCTCGACCACCACCGAGCCGCCGCCGTCGCCCCCTTCGGGGCCCAGGTCGACGATCCAATCGGCCGACTTGATCACGTCGAGGTTGTGCTCGATGACGAGCACCGTGTTTCCCTGGTCGACAAGGCGGGACAGCACGTTGAGCAGCTTGCGGATGTCCTCGAAATGGAGCCCCGTGGTGGGCTCGTCGAGGATGTACAGGGTCCGGCCCGTCGATCGCTTGGACAGCTCGCTGGCCAGCTTGATCCGCTGCGCCTCGCCGCCCGACAGCGTAGGTGCCGGCTGCCCGAGGCGGACGTAGCCGAGTCCCACGTCGACCAGGGTCTGCATGTGGCGGCCGATGACCGGCTGATTGGCGAAGAACTCCACCGCCTCCTCGATCGGCATGTCGAGCACCTCGGCGACGTTGCGGCCCTTGAACTCGATGTCGAGCGTGTCGCGATTGTACCGGGCGCCCTTGCACACCTCGCACGGCACGTAGATGTCGGGCAGGAAGTGCATCTCGATCTTGATGGTGCCGTCGCCCGAGCAGGCCTCGCATCGGCCGCCGCTGACATTGAACGAGAACCGCCCGGGCTGGTAGCCCCGCACCTTGGCCTCGGTCGTCTGGGCGAACAGCTTCCTGATGTGGTCGAACACCCCGGTATAGGTGGCCGGATTCGAGCGCGGGGTCCGGCCAATCGGCGACTGATCGATGCTGATGACCTTGTCGATCGCCTCGGCGCCCTCGATCTTCTTGTGGCGGCCGGGCACGACCTTCGACTTGTAGACCTTCTGCATCAGCGAGCGCAGCACGATGTCGTTGATCAGCGTCGACTTGCCGGAGCCGGACACCCCGGTGATCGCCACCATGCACCCGAGGGGCAACTCGACGTCGATGCCCTTCAGGTTGTGCTCCCGCGCCCCCCGAACGACCAGCCAGCCCTTGTCGGGCTCCCGGCGAATGGCGGGCACCGGGATGAACCGCCTTCCCGTGAGGTAGGCGCCGGTGATGGACTCCTTGGATTTGAGGAGGGCCTTGACCGAGCCCGCGACCACAACCCGGCCGCCGTGCTCCCCCGCGCCTGGGCCGATGTCGACCACGTAGTCGGCGACGCGGATCGTCTCCTCGTCGTGCTCGACGACGATCACCGTGTTGCCCAGGTCCCGCAGGCGCAGCAGGGTGTCGATGAGCTTGCGGTTGTCCCGCTGGTGCAGCCCGATGGACGGCTCGTCAAGGACGTACAGCACTCCGACGAGGCCGCTGCCGATCTGCGACGCCAGGCGGATCCGCTGCGCCTCGCCGCCGGCCAAGGTGGCGGCCGAGCGGTTGAGCGACAGGTAGTCGAGCCCCACGTCGAGCAGGAACTGCATCCGGGCCCGGATCTCCCGGAGCACGCGATCGGCGATCAGGTGGTCCCGCTCCGACAGCTGGAGGGTGGCCATGGCGGCGGTGGCGTCACGCAGCGACATGTCGCATAGCTCGAAGATGTTGCGACCGTCGATGGTCACCGCCAGCGACTCGGGCTTCAGGCGGGCGCCTTGGCAGACGGGGCACGGCACCTCGCGCATGTAGCCCTCGATGGTCTCGCGCATGTGGTCCGACTCGGCCTCGGAGTGGCGCCGCTGCAAGTAGGGCACGACCCCCTCGTAGTGGGTCTGGTAGGACCGGGTGCGGCCGTAACGGTTCTTGTAGGAAACGTGGATCTGCTTGCTCCCCGAGCCGTAGAGCAGCACCTTCTGGTCGGCCTTGCGCAGCTTGGACCAGGACACCTTGGACGAGAACCCGTAGGTGACCGCCACCGCCTCGAGGACCCGACCGAAGTACTCGCTGCGGGCGCCGCCCCACGGCTGGATGGCCCCCTCCTCGATGGAGAGGTCGCCGTTGGGCACCACCAGCTCCGGGTCGACCTCGAACTTGGTCCCGAGGCCGGTGCAGTTGGGGCAGGCACCGTAGGGCGAGTTGAAGGAGAAGTTGCGGGGGGCCAGCTCGTCGAAAGACGTGCCGCAGGTCGGGCACACCAGATGCTGGCTGAACGTCATGACCTCCGGTTGGGCCTCCCCCTCCCCCGCCGGCACCAGCTGGACCTCGGCGACGCCCTCGGCCAGCCGCAGCGCCGTCTCGAGGGAGTCGGTGACCCGCCGCTCGATCCCTTCGCGCTTGACCAGCCGGTCCACGATGACCTCGATGGTGTGCTGCTCGTACCGGGCCAGCTTGGGCAGGTCGGCTGCGGCGCCGGCGCCCAGTTCGTACAACTCGCCATCGATCCTGACGCGGGCGAAACCTTGCCCCGCCAACTCGCCCAGCAACGCCTCGTACTCGCCCTTGCGCCCCCGCACCACCGGCGCCAGCACCTGGAAACGGGTCCCCTCGGGCAGCTCCAAGACCCGGTCGACGATCTGCTGGGGGGTCTGGCGCTGGACCAGGGTCCCGTCCTTGGGGCAGTGGGGGACGCCGACGCGGGCGTAGAGCAGCCGCAGGTAGTCGTAGATCTCGGTGATCGTCCCGACCGTCGAGCGGGGATTGCGCGAGGCCGACTTCTGGTCGATCGAGATGGCCGGCGACAAGCCCTCGATGAAGTCCACGTCGGGCTTGTCCATCTGGCCGAGGAACTGCCGGGCGTACGCCGACAACGACTCCACGTAGCGCCGCTGGCCCTCGGCGTAGATGGTGTCGAACGCCAACGAGGACTTGCCCGAACCCGACAAACCGGTGAACACGATGAGCCGGTCTCGCGGCAGCTCAACGGAGACATTCTGCAGGTTGTGTTCGCGCGCCCCGCGAACAATCAGGCTCTCCGACATTGCCCCACCAGTCTACGACCGAACAGACGTTCGGCGGGCGGAACCTCGCCCCCTGGCAGGGGAGGTGTCGGCACCTGCCCCCTTGTTGCCCGCTCCCGCTTCCGACAGCTCACGCTTCAAGTCGGAGATCTCGTCGCGCAGGCGGGCCGCATACTCGAAGCGCAGCTCGGCCGCCGCCAGGTGCATTTCCTCCTCCAAGGTGCGAATGAGCCGGTCCAGCTCGTCGCGTGGCAGCTCGGCGAAGTCGCTGGCCATGCGGTCGCGCCGGCGGCTGCGCCGGTCCCGTCCCGGCATGGGCGCCGACTCATCGTCGGGCCGCAGCATCGACAGGATGTCGGTCACCGCCTTGATGATCGTCTTGGGGTCGATGCCGTGCTCGAGGTTGTACGCCTGCTGCACCCCCCGCCGGCGCTGGGTCTCGGAGATGGCCCGCTGCATGGAGTCGGTCACCGAGTCGGCGTACATGATGACCGAGCCGTTGACGTTGCGCGCCGCCCGCCCCATCGTCTGGATGAGCGAGGTCCCGCTGCGCAGGAATCCTTCCTTGTCGGCGTCGAGAATGGCGACGAGTGAAACCTCGGGCAGGTCGAGCCCCTCCCGCAGCAGGTTGATGCCCACCAGGACGTCGAACTCGCCGAGGCGCAGGTCGCGGATGATCTCGATGCGCTGGATGGTGTCCACGTTGGAGTGGAGGTAGCGCACCCGCAGGCCCATCTCGAGCAGGTAGTCGGTCAGGTCCTCGGCCATCTTCTTGGTGAGCGTCGTCACCAGCACCCGCTCGCCCGCCT
This sequence comes from uncultured Actinomycetota bacterium, assembly GCA_963851105.1. GTDB lineage: Bacteria > Actinomycetota > Acidimicrobiia > Acidimicrobiales > Palsa-688 > DATARN01. The sequence continues at coordinate 313,283 of CAWKNP010000009.1, read as the reverse complement.
CGACCCGCAGGCCAATCTGCTCGATCAGGTCGTCGATCTGGCCCCGGGTCGGTTTGACGATCACCTCGGGGTCGACCAGGCCGGTCGGGCGCACGATCTGCTCCACCACCTGGGCCGACTGCTCGATCTCATAGGGCGACGGTGTCGCCGACAGGAAGACGCACTGGTTGACCCGCTGGTAGAACTCGTCGAACTTGAGGGGCCGGTTGTCCGCCGCCGACGGCAATCGGAAGCCGTGCTCGATGAGCGTCTCCTTGCGGGAGTGGTCGCCCTCGTACTGGCCGTGCAACTGGGGCACGGTGACATGGGACTCGTCGACCACGAGCAACCAGTCCGGGGGAAAGAAGTCGAGGAGGGTGTGCGGCGGGGTGCCGGTGTCGCGGCCGTCGATGTGGACGCTGTAGTTCTCGATGCCCGAGCACGAACCCACCTCGGCCAGCATCTCCAGGTCATACGACGTCCGCATGCGCAGGCGCTGGGCCTCGAGGAGCTTGCCCTGCGACTCGAACCACGCCAGCCGCTCCTGGAGCTCGGCCTCGATGCGCACGATGGCCGACTTCATCCGCTCGTCACCGGCCACGTAGTGCGTGGCGGGAAAGATGACCAGGTCCTCCAGGTCGCCGAGCTGCTCGCCGGTCACCGGGTCGATCGTCACGATCCGCTCGATCTCGTCGCCGAACAGCTCGATGCGGACGATGTGCTCCTCGTAGGCGGGGTGGACCTCGATGGTGTCGCCCCGGACCCGGAACTTGCCCCGTACCAGGTTCATGTCGTTGCGCTCGTACTGGATGTCGACCAGCCGGCGCAGGATGGCCCGCTGGTCCATCTCCTTGCCCCGCTGGACATGCAGGATGCGGCTGGCGTACTCCTCGGGCGACCCCAGGCCGTAGATGCACGACACCGAGGCCACGACGATCACGTCGCGCCTGGTCAGCAGCGACGAGGTCGTGGCGTGGCGCAGCCGGTCGATCTCGTCGTTGATCGAACTGTCCTTCTCGATGTAGGTGTCGCTCGAAGGCAAGTAGGCCTCGGGCTGGTAGTAGTCGTAGTAGGAGACGAAGTACTCCACCCGGTTGTCGGGGAAGAACTCCTTCATCTCGTTGGCCAGCTGGGCCGCCAGCGACTTGTTGGGGGCGATGATCAGCGTCGGCCGCTGGACCTCCTGGATCGTCCACGCGATGGTCGCCGACTTGCCGCTGCCAGTGATGCCGAGGAGGGTCTGGAAACGGTCGCCGCGCTCGATGCCGGCGGCCAGCGCCTTGATGGCGGCGGGCTGATCACCAGCCGGCTCGAAGTCGGAGACGACCTGAAACGGGGGCATGGTGCGATGCTACCGGGGGCCTGTGACAGCCCGGTCCTGACGCCCGGGGAGCCCCGAAACGTCTCAGAGCGGACAACCGGGCGCGGCCGCGCCGAGCGCCGTGATCCAATCCCACAGCGGCCCGATCTTCGCCTCCAACTCCGCCCGCGAGCCTCCGTTGTCGACGACCACGTCCGCCAGGCGCCGGCGGTCCTCCCGGCTGGCCTGGGTACCGGCCCGGGCCCGGGCGTCGGCCTCGGGGATGCCGCGGTGCTCGACCAGGCGGGCGATGGCGACCTCCACCGGGGTGTCGACGACGACGACGCCGGCCACGCCGTAACCGCCCCGCATCTCCTCCACGAACAGCGGGACGTCCAGCACCACCACCCGGTCACGGTCGGGCCCCGACGCCTCCTGCGCCAAACGCCGGGCCATCTCGACCGCGATGGCGGGATGGGTCACGGCGTTCAGAACCGCCAGTTCCGCGGGATCGGAAAAGACCCGAGCCGCGATCGCTCCCCGGTCCAGGATTCCCCCGGCGCCGACTACCGCGGGACCGAAGTGCTCCACCAGGGCGTCGTACGCCGCGCCCCCCGGTGCCGCCACCTGGCGGGCGATCTGGTCGGCGTCGATCACGACGGCCCCCCGCTCGGCCAGCAGGGTGGCAACGGTGGACTTGCCCGAGCCGATGCCGCCGGTAAGGCCGACCACGATCACCGGGGCACGGTACCAACCGCTGACCCGAGCCGAGCGGGCGGCGGGCCAGTGCGCCCGGCCTGGTGCCGCCGCCGCAGCTCGACCCGCGGGCACGATTCGGCACCGGGCAATGACTAGAGGGAAATAGCCCAGTCGGGTCATTGTCAGCCGGATGGGTCCGTGTCACCGTGGACCTCCAAACAACGTCGATGGAGTTTGTCCCGCCCATGTCCCAACCTGACTACGCCCCCGCCGAACCCCACGACGGTTACGACAACAACCAGGACCTGCTGCGAACGTCGGACGTCGCGGCCCTCTTTCAGGTGTCGACCCGCACGGTGTCGGAATGGGCCCGCCGGGGCCGGGTTCCGTGCATGCGCACGCCGGGCGGCCAGTGGCGCTATCCCGCCGAGCCGATCCGCCGCCTGGTCGACGGGGCCGACCGGCCCTCGTGGTACGGACTAGAGGGGCCGGTCCTCAGCCCCGAGCCTCGCTGACCCGGGAACCGAACGACAAGGGGCCGGGCCTCAGGCCCCCCCGCCCCCCAACCAAGGGACGAAAAAAGGGGCCGGGCGTGAGCCCGACCCCCGGAACAACGACGCTTCCTTGTTCGTGCTACGCGGGCTCGGCGCCGCCCGTATCCGGGGCGGGCCGGGCCGCCGGCGCCGCCGGCGCCGCGGGCGCATCCGGGGCCCCAGCGGCCTCCGCCGCGTCGGGGGCGGGGAGACCGGCCACGCCGCCTGTCTCCTCCAGGTACTCCGCCCATGCCGCCTGGGCCTCGGACTCGGGCACGAACTCGGTGTCGTAGGCGGCACCGATGTAGTTGCCCTGGTCGTCGTAGGCGTGCTCGCCGAAGTGCTCCCGGTACTCGGCGGCCACTTCGCCACCCTCGGCCGCCTGCTTGATCGACAGGCTGATGCGCCGGCGCTGCAGGTCGATGTCGATGATCTTGACCCACAGCTCTTCGCCCGGGGTCACGACCTGCTCGGGCAGCTCCACGTGGTGCACGGCCATCTCGGAGATGTGCACCAGGCCCTCGATTCCCTCGCCCACCTGGACGAAGGCGCCGAAGGGGACCAGCTTGGTGACCCGCCCGTAGACCAGCTCGCCGACGCGGTGGGCGTTGGCGAACTCCTGCCACGGGTCCTGCTGGGTCGCCTTGAGCGAGAGGCTGATGCGCTCGCGGTCGAGGTCCACGTCGAGGACCCGCACTTCGACCTCGTCGCCGACGGTGACCACCGACGACGGATGGTCCACGTGCTTCCACGACAGCTCGGACACATGGATCAGCCCGTCCATGCCCCCCAGGTCCACGAACGCCCCGAAGTTGACGACCGACGAGACGACCCCGCGGCGCACCTCGCCGGGCTTCAGGTTGGCCAGGAACTCGTCGCGCTGCTCCTTCTGCGTCTCCTCGAGCCACGCCCGCCGCGACAGGACCACGTTGTTGCGGTGCTTGTCGAGCTCGATGATCTTGGCGTCGAGGACCCGACCGACGTACGGCTGGAGGTCGCGGACCCGGCGCAGCTCGACCAGCGACGCCGGCAGGAAGCCCCGCAGGCCGATGTCGATGATCAGGCCGCCCTTGACCACTTCGATGACCGGTCCCGACACCACGCCGTCGCGGGCCTTGATCGTCTCGATGGTGCCCCAGGCCCGCTCGTACTGCGCCCTCTTCTTGGACAGGATCAGGCGGCCTTCCTTGTCCTCCTTCTGGAGGACGAGGGCCTCGATCTCGTCGCCCATCGACACCACTTCGTGGGGATCGACGTCGTGGCGGATCGACAGCTCGCGAGCGGGGATCACGCCCTCGGACTTGAAGCCGATGTCGAGCAGGACCTCGTCCTTGTCGACCTTGACGACGGTGCCCTTGACGATGTCGCCGTCGTCGAACTCGACGATGGTGCCGGCGATGGCGTCTTCCAGCGACATGCCCCCGAGGTCGTCGTCGACGACCTGGCGAGGTGTGTACACCCCCGCTTCGTCAAACGTGCCCATGCCGTTGCTCGGCGGCGGGGCGGCAGGGGTTGGGGTGATGGTTGCGGTGTCGTCCGACATGAATGGTGGCCTTCTTAGCTGCGCGCAGTAGAGGGAGCGACTCGTTTCGCTCCGGACGAAAATGGTACTACTGCGCCCCCACCCACCGGGCGGCGGGAGAATTTCTCAGGATTTGGCGTGCGCCCAGGTGTCGCCCCACGACAAATGCACGGCCAGCGGCACCGACAGCTCGGCGGCGCCGGTCATCGCCTCCACCACCAGCGCGGCGGCGGAATCCTCCTCTTCGGGGGGCACTTCCAGGATCACCTCGTCATGCACCTGCAGCACCAGGCGGCTCGCCATGGCGGCGCCCGCCAGGAGGACGTCGATGCGCACCAGGGCCGCCTTGAAGATGTCGGCGGCCAGGCCCTGGATGCCGGCGTTCATGGCCTGGCGCTCGCCCGCCTGCCGGATCCGGTAATTGCCCGCCTGGAGCTCGGGGATCAGGCGCCGGCGCCCGAACAGCGTCTCGGTGTAGCCTCGGCTGCGGGCCTCGGCGACGACGCGGTCCATGTAGTCCTTCACGTTGGGAAAGGCCTCGAAGTACGCCTGCAGGATTTGCGCCGCCTCCTCGACGGGGATCGCCAAGCGCTGGGCTAGGCCGTACGACTCCATCCCGTAGGCAAGACCGTAGGAAACCATCTTGGCCTTCGACCGCTGCGCCATGGTCACGTCGCCGCCGTCGACGCCGAACACCCGGGCCGCGGTCACGTTGTGGATGTCGATGCCCTGGCGGAAGGCCTCGATCAACCCCGGGTCCTCGGCCAGGTGGGCGATCACCCGCAACTCGATCTGGTTGTAGTCGGCGACCAGGAAGCGGCACCCCGCGGCGGGGACGAACGCCCGGCGGAATTCGCGGCCCTCCTCGCTGCGGATCGGGATGTTGTGCAGGTTGGGCTGGTCCGACGAGAGCCGCCCGGTGCGGGCAACGGTCTGGTTGAAGGTGGCGTGGATGCGCCCGTCGGCGGCCACCTCGGCCAGCAACGCGTCGCCGTAGGTCGAGCGCAGCTTCTCGACCTCGCGGTAGCGCAGCAGCGCTTCGATGATGGGATGCTGGCCCCGGAGCTTCTCGAGCGATTGGGCGTCGGTAGAAAAGCCGGTCTTGGTCCGCTTCCCGGTGGCCAGGCCGAGCTTGGTGTAGAGGATCTCCCGGAGCTGCTTGGTCGAGTTGACAACGAAGGGCTCCCCGGCCAGCTCCTGGATCTCGATCTCGAGGGTCCGCGCCTCCTCGGTGAGGCGCTTGGCCAGGGTTCGGAGATAGTCCTCGTCGACGCCGACACCGGCCTCCTCCATGCGGGCCAGGACCCGCACCAGCGGGCGCTCGATCCGGTCGTACAGCGGCGACAGCCCCCGCGCCGACAGGGCGGCGCCCAGCGGCTCGACCAGCAAGGCGACCGCGGCCGCCCGCCGGGCCGCTTCGACCGCGGGCTCGACGCCGCCGCCGCTCAGGTCCAGCTGCCCGTCGGGCGGGGCGTCGGGGGCCCGAAGCTCGACGTGGGCGTAGCGGGTGGCCAGGTCCTCCAGCAGGTACTGATCGCCCGCCGGATCGACCAGGTAGGCACCGATCGCGGTGTCCAGTTCCAGGTGGGAAAAATCGACTCCGATGCCCGACAGGCCGCGCATCAGCGCCTTCGCGTCATGGGTGCTCACGGCCACGCCGTCGGCGCCCAGGAGCTGGGAAACGGCGGCACGGACTCCGGGATCGGCCAGTTGCTGGGCGCTGATCCACACCACCGGGACGGGCGCATCGGGCGCAGGCGGCGGCAGCTCGACGAACGCCAGCCCGTCGATCTCCGAGCGGCCGGGGCGTCCCGCCCACGCCGCCTCCATGGCCAGGGGCGCGGCGCTGGCGTCCCACGACGTGACCAGGTCGATGGCCGAGGCGGTCGACGGGATGCCCTCGACCTCGACGTCGATGGGGGGCGCGCCGCTCTCGATGACCTCGACGCCCCCTTTTTCCCCGCTGTCCGACACCTCCAGCAGCCGGTCCCACAGGGTGCGGAACTCGAGGAAGTTGAACAGCTGCCGCACCTCCTCGAAGTCCCACGTCCCCATCAGAAGGTCGTCGAGATCGACACCGAGGGGCACGTCGCGGATCAGCGGCGTCGCCTGGGCGTTGCGGCGGACGATGGTCTCGGCGGCGGCCATGTTCTCGCGGAGCTTGGGGGTCAGCTCGTCGAGGTGGGCGAAGACCCCGTCGAGGTCGCGGTAGGTGTTGATCAGCTTGGCCGCCGTCTTCTCGCCGACGCCGGGGACGCCGGCCAGGTTGTCGCTCGGGTCGCCGCGCAGCGCCGCGTACTGCGGGTACTGCTCGGGCGTCACGCCGGTGCGCTCGTGGATCCCCGCCTCGTCGTACAAGACGTAGTCGCTCACCCCCCGCCGGTTGTACAGCACCTTCACGTGGGGGTCCTCGACGAGCTGGTAGGTGTCCCGATCGCCGCTGACGATCAACACGTCGAGGCCCCGGTCCCGGGCGTCGGTGGCCAAGGTGGCGATGACGTCGTCGGCCTCGAAGCCTGCGATCTCGACGGTCGGGATGTGCAGGGCGTTGACCACCTGGCGGACCAGACCCATCTGCTGGCGCAAGATGTCGGGCGCCTCGGCCCGGCCCGCCTTGTAGTCGGAGATCATCTCGTGGCGGAAGGTCGGCTCCGGGCGGTCGAAGGCCACTGCGATGCGATCGGGTCGGTGGTCCTTCAGCAGGTTGATGAGCATGGAGGTGAAGCCGTAGACGGCGTTGGTCACCTGGCCCGACGCGGTCGCCATGTCCGTGGGGAGGGCGAAGAAGGCCCGGTAGGCGACCGAGTTGCCGTCGAGGAGCAGGAACAGAGGCATCGGTCGATACGATAACGGCGTGCCTGCTGGCTACCATCCCCCCCTCGAGGAGTACCTGGAAGCCATCCACGAGCTGGAGGAGGAGGGCACCCAGATCATCCAGGCCCGCCTGGCCGAGCGGGTGGGCCATTCCGCCCCCGCGGTGTCGGAAACCATCCGCCGCCTCAAGGCCGAGGGGTACGTCACCGTCGAGGGCCGGGCGGTGGCGCTGACGGTCAAGGGCCGGGCCCGCGCCGAGAGTGTCGTCCGTAAGCACCGCCTGGCCGAACTGCTGCTCACCGAGGTCATCGGCCTCCCCTGGCACAAGGCACACCTCGAGGCGTGCCGGTGGGAGCACGTCATCTCCGACGAGGTGGAGGACCGCCTCGTCGTGCTGCTCGGCCATCCGACGACCTGCCCCCACGGCAACCCCATCCCCGGCAGCGGGGCCCAGGTCCCGAAGGACATGGTGGCGCTCAGCTCGGTGCCCGGCGGCCAGGTCCGGCTGGAACGGGTCACCGAGCAGGTCGAGATCGACTCCGAGGCCCTCGCCTACCTCTCCGACGCCGGCTTCATACCCGGCGCGGACGCCACTGTCACCTCACGGGCGCCCGACGGGACCTTGACCCTGGCCCGCGACGGCCACTCGTTCGCCCTCGGCCTGACGCTGACACAGCAGCTCTACGTCACCGCGGTCTAGCAACGCCGGTGGGCGACCGCCCTACCCGGTCGGGAGGGGGGGGCGGAGGCCCTCTTCGATCACCCTGCGGGCGATCTCCTTCATCGGGAGGCGCTCGCGCATTGCCGTCTTCTGGATCCAGCTGAAGGCTTCGGCTTCCTTGAGGCGCTGCTCGTCCATGAGCATGCCCTTGGCCCTCTCGACGACGCGCCGTGTCTCGAGCTGGTCCTCGAGGACCTTGACGTCGTTGGCCAGGTTCTGGATCTCCCGGAAGCGGCCGAGGGCGATCTCGATCTGGGGCAAAAGGTCGCTCTTTTGGAAGGGCTTGACCACGTAGGCCAAGACGCCGGCGTCGCGGGCCTGGTCCACCAGGTCCCGCTGGCTGAAGGCGGTGAGGATGACCACCGCCGCCAGGCGCTCGCCGGTGATCTCCCGGGCCGCGGTCAGGCCGTCGGTGCCCGGCATCTTGATGTCGAGGATCACCAGGTCCGGTTTGAGGCTGCGCACCAGGTCGATGGCTTCGTCGCCCCGGCCCGTCTCACCGACGACCTCGTAGCCCTCCTCTTCGAGGATCTCCTTGAGGTCAAGGCGAATGATGGCTTCGTCCTCCGCGATCACGACATGCACCGGCACGGGGGGCTGGCTCCTTCGACTGTTTGAGGTGGGGCTGCTTTGAGATGCTGCGGGGACCGTTGTGTTCAGTGCGACTCGATAACAAGACGATCGAGCAACTCGTCCTGGGACTGCCGCAACTCAGCGACGGTGAGCACGAGTGCCTTGCGGCTGCGCTCCATGGCGTCGGCGTGGCGTTGCGCCTGCTGGTACTCCTTGTTGGCCAGGGGGGTCTCCGACACCAGCGCACGTAAGCGGGCGTCCTCGGCCACGTCCACCAGAACCGACAACTGCTCCTCGAGGATCACGAGGTCCTGACGGGCGCGCTTCAGCCGCTGGGCGACCTCGGTGAGACGGCGCTCGATCAGGGATTTCGACACGGCTGGGTAAGTCTACCGAGGCTTCTTCGCCCGCATTGCCGTGTTAACTCGCTGAGCGTGCGAGCAACTTTCCCCGCCCCGAGGCGCCACCCCATCCGGCTGCTGGCGGCCGCAGCCCTGCCAGCGGTGGTCCTGGCCGGTTGCGCCCACCACACAACCAGCTCAGCCGGCGCCGTGCCGGCCGCCGGCTGCGCCGCCGCGGTCAACGAGCGCCTCGATCCCCGCTCGACCATCCACCTCTTTGCCAGCGCCAAAGAGCCTCTCTACCTGACCGACCCCCCGACCTCGGGGCCGCATCTCCCGGGGCTGCCGTACCGGGGCGTGCTCAGCGCGCCCATTCCCCGGCCAAGCCAGGTCGCGATGCTGGAGTCCGGCTACATCCTCCTGCAGCACCGCGACCTGCCCGCCGACCAGACCGCAACGCTGGTCAACCTGGCCGGCAACCTGGTGACCGTGGCGCCCCCGGCGGGGCCCCTCCCCGCCCCGGTGGTGGCCACGGCGTGGACCTGGAAGCTGGAATGCGGCTCGATGGCGCCCGCGGCCGTGACGGCCATCGGTGCCTTCGTGGCCGCCCACCGAGGCGTCGGTTTCCGGGGAAATATCCCTTCGACGACGTTGTCGCACTAACGGCCGGGGGTTCAGGTGTTCTTCAGTTTTAGTGACCAGACTGACGGCGATGCGCGTCTTGGTGGTCGACGACGAGCCTGCGGTCCGCCAGGCCCTCGACCGCGCCCTGCGCTTCGAGGGCTACGAGACGGAAATGGCCGGTGACGGTGTCGCCGCCCTGGCCGCGCTGGGCGAACGGCCAGCGGACGCGGTGCTCCTCGACGTTGCCATGCCCAGAGTTGACGGCCTCGAGGTGTGCCGGCGGCTGCGGGAGGCGGGCAATCAGACCCCGATACTGCTGTTGACCGCCCGGGTGGCGGTATCGGAGCGGGTGGCCGGCCTCGACGCGGGCGCCGACGACTACCTCGTCAAGCCCTTTGCCCTCGAGGAGCTCCTGGCCCGCCTCCGCGCCCTCCTGCGCCGCTCCGGGCCCCCCGATGACGCGGTCCTGCGCTTCTGCGACCTCTCGCTGGATCCGGTGACGCGGGAGGTGGCACGGGGCGAGCGCCGCATCGAACTGACCAGAACCGAGTTCCTGCTCCTCGAGCTGCTGCTGCGCAACGCCCGGCAGGTGCTGCCCCGGGAGGTCATCTTCGACCGGGTTTGGGGCTATGACTTCGGGGCCAATTCCAATTCTCTCGAGGTGTACATCGGCTACCTCCGCCGCAAGACCGAAGCCGACGGGGAGCCCCGGCTGGTGCACACCGTGCGCGGCGTAGGGTACGTGGTGCGCGAACAGCACGATGGTTGACGCCGGCCCGTCGCCAGGAGGCCCAGTGCCCCACCGGATGAGCTTCCGGACCCGGCTGGTGGCCGCGGCCGCGTTCGCCGTCGGCCTATCGATCGCGATGGCGTCGGCCGCCTCGTACATCGCCGTGCGCCGGACCCTGGTGCGCGAGGCCGACAACCAGTTGAGCCGCCAGGCCGACCTGGTCGAGAGCCGGCGGTTCCGCTCCGAGATCCCGTCGTTGGCCAGCCTCATCGGCCCCCTGCAGCGCAGCGGCCTCAGCGGCTTCGTGACCTTCCAGGTCATCAACAGCGCCGGCAAGGTGATGGTGGCGAGCACCCCGTCGCTGCCGATCGACGCCACCGACCGGGCGGTGGCGGCAGCCAAGCGGGGTGAGAGCTTCCGGTCCATCGGCAGCGTGGCCAAGGGCAACCACGCCCGGGTGCTGACCTTCTCGGTCGGCGGCGGCGTGGCGGTGCAGTTGTCACGGTCCCTCGGCGACATCGACCGCACGCTGGCCCAGCTGGCCCTGATCCTCGTCCTGGTGGCGGTCACCGGCGTCGTGCTCGCCCTCATCGGCGGGTACCTGGTCGGCAAGGCCAGCCTCAAGCCGGTCGAGGACCTGACCGAGGCGGTGGAACGGGTCGGGGCGACCGGGCAGTTGGCGGATCGCATCGAAGTGACCGGCGACGACGAGCTGTCACGCCTCGCCACCAGCTTCAACCGGATGCTCGCCGCCCTCGACGAGTCGCGCCGCCAACAAGCGCAGCTCGTCGCCGACGCCGGCCACGAGCTGCGCACGCCGCTCACCAGCCTTCGGACGAACATCGAGGTGCTCTTGCGGGGCCACGACCTCCCCGAAGTCGATCGGGCCGCCCTCTTCGCCGACATCACCGGCCAACTGGGAGAACTGACGACGCTGGTTGGCGACCTCGTCGAACTGGCGCGCGACGACGAGCAACGGCCCGAACCCCAGGACGTGCGCCTTGACCAGGTGGTCGAAGACGCCATCGACCGGGCCCGGCGCCGGGCCCCGGCGACGCTGTTCACCGTTTCGGTCACCGAAGCGACGGTGCGCTCGCAGCCGAACCTGCTCGAGCGCGCCGTGCTCAACGTGCTCGACAACGCGGTCAAATGGAGCCCTCCGGGATCCTCCATCGATGTCTCGATCACCCGCGACGCCACCCGGTGGCGCCTTGCGGTTCGCGACCACGGGCCGGGGATCACCGACGAGGACCTGCCCCACGTGTTCGATCGGTTCTACCGCTCGGCGGGCGCCCGTTCCCTCCCCGGCTCGGGGCTCGGGTTGGCCATCGTGCGTCAGGTGGTGGAGTCGAGCGGTGGATCGGTCACCGCCGCCACCTCACCCGAAGGCGGCGCCGTCCTCGGGATCTTCCTGCCCGCGGCCGAGCCTGCCGACCGCGCCGACGACACCGCCGACCCCGATGCCAAGGCCCGGGCCGCCGGTCACCACGGCCCGACGTCATCGACGGGCGATCCCGTCGACATCCTCCTGTAGGGCGCATCTCGGCGCGACCTGAAGCCGGTCAGCGCTGCGGTGCCCGAGGCGGGATTCGAACCCGCACGCCCTTTCGAGCAAAGGATTTTGAGTCCTTCAGGTCTGCCGGTTCCCTCACTCGGGCGCCGGGAGAATCGTAGCGCGACAGGTCTCGGGTACCGGGCCCGAAGGCGCCCGCAGTCCGGGAAGCGCCCATTGACAAGGCGCTTCCCGGACCGACCGCGTTGGCCCCACGGAGCGGGCGGCTAGACGAGACCCTCTTTTTCCAGCGCCGTGCAGCACGTATCCACGACCAGGCGGGTCACGACGTAGGGGTCCATGTTGGCGTTGGGCCGGCGGTCCTCGAGCCAGCCTTTCTTGGCCTTCTCGACCGCCCAGGGGATCCGCACGGAGGCACCCCGGTCGGAGGCGCCCCAGCTGAACGTGTCCCACTTGGCCGTCTCGTGGGCGCCCGTCAGGCGCTCCTTGATCCCGGCGCCGTAGTTCTCGATGTGGAGCTCGACCTGCTCGCCGAGGGAGTCGGCGGCGCAGATGATGGCGTCGTAACCCTCCCGCATGGCCCTGGTCGAGAAGTTGGTGTGGGCGCCGGCGCCGTTCCAGTCGCCCGGGATCGGCTTGGCGTCAAGGCTGACCTCGACGTGGTGCGGCTCGGCTATGCGGTAGAGCAGCCAGCGGGCCATCCAGATCTCGTCACCGATGCGCGGTGGCGGCAGGACGCCGATCTGGAACTCCCACTGGCCCATCATGACCTCGGCGTTGGTCCCCTCGATGGACAGCCCGGCATCGATACAGGCCTTGGTATGCGCCTCGATGATCTCGCGCCCCACCATTTTTCCCCCGCCGACGCCGCAGTAGTACGGCCCCTGGGGTGCCGGGAAGCCCTGCTCCGGCCAGCCCAGCGGCGCGCCGTTGCGGAAGAACGTGTACTCCTGTTCGATGCCGAACATGGGCTCCTGCTCGGCAAAGCGCTCCGCCACCTCGACGCACGCCGCCCGGGTGTTGGTGGGGTGGGGAGAGCCATCCGGCAACTCCACCTCGCACAGCACCAGGACGTTGTCGCCCCCACGGATCGGATCGGGGCAGGTGAAGACCGGCTGCAGGACGCAGTCGGAGTTGTGCCCCGGCGCCTGGTTGGTGCTCGAGCCGTCGAATCCCCACGTGGCCGGCTCCTTTCCGCCCGCCACGACCCTGGTCTTGCAGCGCACGAGCGGCGACGGCTCGGTGCCGTCGATCCAGATGTACTCGGCCTGATAGCTCAACGAGATCTCCATTCGGTCAGTGGGGGCGGCCACGGTACGGCTCTGGTGCCGGTCGGACGCCCCTTGTCACGCTGTGGAGCGCACGTCCACAGACAACGGCAGTCTCCGCGGCTCACGTTTCGGACTTGTTGCCGGCACGTGAATAGCCTGCTGAGCCGGGGAAAAGGGGGCGTCGAGCCCCGGACCATATGATCGGATCGTGATCTCAAGGGGGCACCGGCTGCGGCGATTGTCGATCCTTGCCGTGCTGGCCATCACCCTTGCGGTGTGGCGCAACCGGATGATCGCCCGCAACGAACACCTTCACGACGAGGGCCCGAAGAAGTGACCCACCAGTAACCAAACGCAACACGATCTCAACGTCGTCGCAACAGCTTTGGTGTGTTACCTCCGCCATCATCGGGTGGTCAGACAACACAAGAGGGCAACGGGAGGGAGATCCAGGCGTGCCTGCATTCGTGTTCCCCGGACAGGGATCACAACGACCGGGAATGGGCGAAGCATGGCGGGACCACCCGTCGTGGGACGTCGTCGCCGATGCGTCTGACGTCGCCGGGCGCGACATCGCCCACCTGCTCCTGGCCGCGGGGCGCGACGAGTTGATGGAGACCCGCAATGCTCAGTTGGCGACGCTGACGTTCAGCCTCATCGTCCTCGACGCGGTGGAACGCCTCGGCATCGAGCCCACGTCCTGCGCCGGCCACAGCGTGGGCGAGTACAGCGCCCTGGTCGCTGCCGGAGCCCTGTCGTTCGACGACGGCGTGGCGATCGTGACCGAACGGGGCGAGGCCATGCAGGCCGCCGCCGACGCCCAGCCGGGCACCATGATGATGATCGTCGGCCTTGACGACGACGAGGCCGACATGGCCTGCTACCGGGCCGACGCCGAGGTGTGGGTCGCCAACTACAACGCCCCCGAGGACGTTGTCATCGCCGGTGACACCGAGTCGGTGGCCGCGGCGCTCGATGAGGCGTTTGTCCTCGGGGCGAAGCGGGCCATCCCGGTGCCGGTGGGCGGGGCCTTCCACACGCCGTTCATGGCGTCGGCCCGGCCCCGCCTGCGCAAGGCCATCCGCGCCGCCACCTTCCGCGAGCCCGAGGTCACGGTGGTGGCCAACGTCGACGCCCTCGCGCACGAGACCGCCGACGACTGGCAGGCGCTGTCGTCGGCCCAGCTGTGCAGCCCGGTGCGCTGGTGCCAGAGCATTCTCCGCCTGGCCGGCCTCAGCAGTGCCACCTTCACCAACCCGGGGCTCACCAGCCTGGGCAACAGCCCGACCAGCGAGATGGCCGCCGCCTACGACGCCGGCGAGCGCCTGTTCGTGGAACTGGGCTCGGGCGGCGTCCTCACCGCCCTGACCCGGCGGATCGTCCCCGGCGCCCAGACCATCTCGGTGGCGACACCCGGTGATCTCGACTCCTTGGTCGAGGCCATCGCCGGCTACGGCCCCCTCCATACCTACGCCGCCAGCCACCATGGCGAGCACCTGTACGTGTCGGAGCGCATGGTGATCAGCCCCTGCGCCGGTGTCTTCCAACCGACCACCGACAGCGCGGCCGCGGCCGCCGAGGGCGAGCCCATCAAGGTGGGCACCGTCCTCGGGCGGGTGGGCGACACCGATGTCCGCTCACCGTTCGCAGGGTGGCTGATGGGTATGCTCGCTCTACCCGGTGAGCGTGTCCAGACCGGCCAACCTGTTGCCTGGCTGCGAGCCGGCTGAGGCGACCACGACGATATGACTCCTAATCGAGGCAGTGCCATCACCGGGTGGGCCACGGCTCTCCCGGAAACCGTCGTCACCAACGAAGATCTCTCGCGCTACCTCGATACCAGCGATCGCTGGATCCAGGATCGCACGGGGATCCGGGAACGGCGGGTCATCTACGGCCCCTTCGCCCCCCGGCCCGCCGACCCCTCGATGTGGACGTCTCCTCGGGGCGGCGTGGGTACCACCGCCCAGATGGCGGTCGAAGCGGGCCGCAAGGCGCTGGCCGCGGCCCATCTGGGCGCCGAGGACATCGACCTCCTGATCCTGTGCACCAGCACCCCCGACCAGATCATCCCCGCCACGTCGTCGGTGATCCAGAGCGAGCTCGGGCTGCATTGCGCCGCCTTCGACCTCAACGCCGCCTGCGCCGGGTTCGTCTACGGGCTGGTGACCGCCGCCAGCTTCATTGCCAGCGGCGCCCATCGGGTGCTGGTCATCGGCTCCGAGACGCTATCTCGGATCGTCGACTGGACCGACCGCTCCACCGCGGTGCTCTTCGGCGATGGCGCCGGAGCCGTCGTGGTGGAGGAAGTCCCCGGCGACAGCTCGCTGCTCGGATGGGACGTCGGTGTCGACGGCACGCTGCAGCCGATCCTCTATGCCGACCTCGGCGGTTACCTGCAGATGGTGGGCAAAGAGGTCTTCCGCCGGGCCGTGCGGGCCACCGTCGAGTCGTCGCTGGCCGCTATGGAGCGGGCCAAGGTGACCGCGGACGACATCGCCCTGTTCGTCCCCCATCAGGCCAACTCCCGCATCATTGAGGCCGCCTGCTCCCGCCTCGAGATCCCCTTGGAGCGAGCCGCGATCATGCTCGACCGGACCGGAAACACCAGCTCCGCGTCGATTCCCCTTGCCCTCGTAGAAGCGGTCGAGGCGGGCCGGGTCGCCGATGGCGATCTCATTTTGATGTCGGGCTTCGGCGCTGGCATGACCTGGGCATCGGCGGTATGGCGCTGGTCCGCCGACCCGTTCCAAGACGACGCCGACCGCCCGGTTGGCGCCTAGTTGGACCCTCGCCCGACCTGTTCCGACGACCTTTTCCTACAAGCAGCGAAACCCGCGCCCACCCGACGAAGTAGATTCGCGTGGATTCTGACCGGAGGATTGTGATGGACGACCAAGCCGCGTTCGACAAGTTCAAGCAGTGCGCCGTTGAAGTACTGCAGGTCGACCCCGAGAAGGTCACCCCAACGGCACGATTTGGTGATGACCTGGACGCTGACAGCCTCGACCTCGTCGAGCTGGTCATGGCGCTCGAAGAGTCCTTCGACGTGGTAGTCGACGAGACGGAGCTCGAAGGAATCGAGACCGTCCAACAAGCGTTCGTTTTGGTCACCTCGAAGCTCTGATGCTGGCCTTGGTGGGCGCAGCCGACGGCACCGGCTCGGTGCCTGGTCGGCGCGTCGCGATAACCGGACTGGGCGTCATCGCCTCCTGCGGTATCGGCAAGGAAGCGTTCTGGAACGGGCTACTGGCCACGCCCGAGGACGGGATCCGCCGCATCGAGGGCTTCGACGGGACGCCGTACTTCGGGGCCAAGGAGGTCCGCCGGGTCGACCGCTTCGCCCAGCTGGCGGTCGCCGCCGCCGAGCAGGCCATCGGCGACGCCGGTGGCCTCGAGGATCTCGCCGCCGACCCCGACCGTATCGGGGTCTTCATCGGCACGGGCGTGGGCGGCCTCGAAACCCTGGAAACGCAGATCATCGTGTTCCACGACAAGGGACCCCGCCGCGTCACCCCGTTCATGGTCCCGATGATCATGGCCAACGCGGGCGCCGCCAACGTCTCCATGCGCTACGGCATGCGGGGGCCGTGCGAGACGACCGTCACCGCCTGCGCGGCGGGGACGCACAGCATCGGCAACGCGGCCCGGGTCATCGCCACCGGCCGCGCCGATGTGATGCTGGCGGGCGGCGCCGAGGCCGGCTGCACTGCGGTCGGCGTGGCCGCCTTCACCAACATGACCGCGCTGTCGCGCAGCGGGCGGTCCAAGCCTTTTGACGCCACCAGGGACGGATTCGTCATCGCCGAAGGCGCGGCGGTCGTGATCCTCGAGGAGTGGAACCGGGCGGTGGCCCGCGGCGCCACGATCTACGCCGAGCTCACCGGGGCGGCATCCAACGCCGACGCCCATCACATCACCGCGCCGTCGCCGGGCGGCCCGGGCGCCGCCGCCTGCATGGAGCAGGCGATCATGGACGCCGGCCTGACGCCGGCCGATATCGCCCACATCAACGCCCACGGAACGTCCACCCCGCTGAACGACGCCGCCGAGGCCGAGGCCATCAACAAGGTCTTCGGCACCCCGGGGCCACCGGTCACGTCGACCAAGGGCGTGACCGGCCATGCCCTCGGCGCCGCAGGCGCCCTCGAGACGGTGGCATCGGTGCTGACCATGGGTCACAAGATGATCCCGCCGACCGCGGGCCTCGTCGATTTGGACCCCGATATCCACCTCGATGTCGTCGCCGGCTCGGCGCGGGCCTGGACTCCCGGGCCGACGCTTTCCAACTCGTTCGGCTTCGGCGGCCACAACGGCTGCCTGGTCATCTCCCCGGCCTGAGCCTCAGGGCCCGATGGTGAAGGTGACCTGCGGGGTTCCGCCGCCGGGCGGATTGTTCGCCGCTGCCTGGTAGATCCCTTGCGGGACCTGGACACCGGAATTGTCCTTCTGATTCCAACTGGCGCTGGCCCAGAGGTACGACCCGTTCGGGTCAAGCGCCTTGGGGCTGTCGATCACTCCGGAACTGCCCGGCGGCTGTGCCCATACCGGATTTAAACCCGAGATGACGCCGATCGGGGACTTGGTGCCAACGGGGAACGGATGCTGCACCAGGCAGGTGCGGGCCGAAGAGTTGTGGACCGTGACCGTGATACTCACCAACTGCCCCGACGAATACGACGGTTGGTCGGTCGCCGTTTGCGTCTGCAAGGCCGAGGCGGGGCAATCGGCCACGATGGCGATCGTCGTGGCCGGCGCCGTCGTCGCGGTCGTGGTGGTGGCTCGTGGGGTCGTGGTGGTGGTCGTGGTCGTGGTGGGGACGACGGTGGTCGACGGGGTCGTCGCGGCGGTGGTGGTGGTGTCGCCGGCCACGCTGCCGCCCGGGGTCCCGGGGAGGAAGGCCAGCGTCGAGGCGGTCGTCGACGAAGTCCCTGTCAGCGACACCTTCCCCTTGGTGGGACCCCCGCGGACCAACACCATCAGCAGCACGACGGCAACGACCGCGATGGCCACCGCCACGATCAGGAGATCGAGGGGGCGGCGCCCCCCGAGGCGGGGTTGGCGGAGTTGGCTCGGTTGACGAGGTCGACGCCGGGGGCGCCGGGGGCGAGGCGCCCCACCGGGCGGCCCGAATCCCACGATCGTGCGGTCGGCCGACCGGAAAATGGGCTGCCCGCCGGGAGGCGTGGGGAGGTCACTCATCGCAACGCCATCCCGGCCCGCCGGCGACGACGCAATCGGGGGACCTGAGGGCAGAGCACCCCCCGATCTTGGAATGTCGGGCGAATATCCGCCGTTGTAATGGATGCACTGAAGGAATGGACCAGATGTGCCGATTCCCTACTACGGGGGGTCAACAAGGACGGTGGGAGATGCGCAGGTTGCACAACCGAGCCCAACGAGGACACGAAATGGCCGCATGGGAAGGCCCTTTCAGCCCGCCGCCGGCGGCAGACAAGGTCACCATCAACCCGATGGTGAAGACGGCAGCCGAATTGGCGTCGAGTCCCCAAACAATTGTTGAGCATAGGGAGTCCGTAGCCGCCCACGCGGCCTGAGTTATTTTCCCGCCAAGGCGTCGATGAGCTTGAGCGGCGTGTCCTTCGGCGAAATCTTGTACCAGACCTGCTCGAGGTTGCCTGACGGGTCCACGAGGAACGCCGAGCGCTCGATCCCCATGTAGGTCCGGCCGTACATGGATTTTTGGACCCACACCCCGTAGGCCTCCGCCACCGCGTGGTCCTCGTCGGCGAGCAACGGAAATCCCAACCCGTATTTCTTGTCGAACTTCGCCTGCTTGGCCGGGGCGTCGGGGCTGATGCCGAGGACCACAGTCTCGCCAATTTCGCCGAGGATGTCGCGCAGTCCGCAGGCCTGGGTCGTGCACCCCGGCGTGTCGGCCTTGGGATAGAAGTAAATCAGGACGCGCCGACCCGCGAAGCTCGCCAAATCGACGGGCCCACCCGCTTGGTCCAACAGGGTGAAGGTGGGCGCAGGCTGGCCGACCGCACGCTTGTCGCTCATGGCCGCCAGTATTGCCGGTCGAGAAATCCCCCTGCCCCCCTGGTCACAAACCGCCTCCACCACACGGGCTACTGACCACCTTGAACACAACCGGCCGCCCGGCAAGCCCCAACTGTTCACGGTCCGACCTCACCCGCCACCGACCCCCGCCACCGGACCCACCCTTGAACACAACCGGCTCCCCGGCAAGCCTCAACTGTTCACGGTCCGACGCCATCCGCCCCCCACCGCGCCCCCACCCCCCTCCCGCCCTGGTCACAAACCCCACCCCCCACACCGGCTCCTGACCATCCCCACCCCCCATACGGCTATTGACCACCCACCAGTGCGGATCGCTTTCCCGCCGACCCGAGGTACGGTCACCAGGTGACTTCCCCGCCGGCGCCGGCCGAAGCCCCCGACGGAGGGCCTCCGAGCGACCTCGAGGTCGGGGCGTTCAGCGAAACCCCGCCCTGGCTGGTCGTTCCCGCGGAACTGACCTGGCGCCATGACCTGGACGAGCTGCGCCAGGCCACCGCCGGTGAGGTGCCGCAGTTGCTCCGAAAGCACCGTGTGCCCCCGATCCGCCGGCTGCTGCTGGTCGTGACCATGCTCGGCTGGGCCCTGGGCGGCTGGTACCTGCTCGACCGCTGGCGGGCCCGCTGGACCCATCGCCCGGAGATATCGCAGGGGGGCCTATCCCGCCGGCTGCGCAAGGCGTTCGAGCGTCTGGGGCCGACCTACGTCAAGTTGGGCCAGATCCTGTCGTCGGGCCAGGGGATCTTCCCCGAGCCCCTCGTCGCCGAGTTCAAGTTGCTCCGTGACCAGGTGCCCGCAGAATCCTTCGAGAGCGTAAAAGCGATCGTCGAGGAGGAGTTGGGTGAGCCCCTCGACCACGTGTTCAAGGAGTTCTCGACCGTGCCGCTGGCCGCGGCCTCGATCGCCCAGGTCCACGCCGCGGTGCTGATCACCGGCGAGACGGTGGTGGTCAAGGTCCAGCGCCCCACCGTGGCGACCATGGTCCGGCGCGACCTGGGAGTGATGAGCTGGATCGCCCCCGCCCTCGTCGGGCGCATCCCGGTCGCCTCACTGGCCAATCCCCCGGCCCTCGTGCAGCTTTTCGCCGAGACGATCGTCGAGGAGCTCGACTTCCGCCTGGAAGCCGACAACATGCTCGACATCGCCCACATCCTGGCCGAGACCGACGCCCGGACTCTGATCGTGCCCCGCCCCCACCCCCACCTCGTCACCCGCCGGGTCCTGGTGATGGAGCGCCTCGACGGCTTCCGCTGGGACGACGTCACCGGAATGCACAACGCCGGCGTCGATACCTCTGCGGTCGTCCACGCCGGGATGATCGCCTTCCTCGAGGGCGCCATGCTCTACGGGGTCTTCCACGGCGACCTGCACGGCGGCAACCTGTTCGTGCGCCCCGACGGCAAGGTCGTGCTGCTCGACTACGGCATCACCGGCCGCCTCGACGAGACCCGGCGCCTGGCCTTCCTGCGCCTGCTGATGGGTGGCACCCTCAACGACGTCAAGCTACAAATGACCGCCCTGCGCGACCTTGGCGCGCTGCCGCCTGACACCGACCTCGACGCCGTAATGCACGACCTGGGCATCGACCAGCCGGTCAAGGACCCGACGACCATGGAACCCGACGAGCTCATCGCCCAGATCCGCGACCTGACCAAGGCGCTGCTGGCCTATGGCGCCCGCATGCCCAAGGAGCTGATGCTGTTCGTCAAGGACCTGCTGTTCCTAGACAGCGCCCTTGCGACCCTGGCGCCCGATGTCGACCTGTTCTCGGAGATCACGTCCGTCGCCATGTACTTCGCCACCCGCTACGGGGACCGCATCGCTCATGACGTGGGCATCGACCCGAGGACCCAGGCGGTCGACCTCGAAGGGGTCAAGGCCAGCTTCGGCCTGACCAACGACATCGACAAGCTCACCTACCGCGACCTTCAGGCCCGCCGGGAGATCATCCGCAAACGTATGGGCGAGAGCCGCCATACCCGGCGCCGGCGGCCAGGGATCCGCACCCGCTCAACCCGCTGACATCGCCAGGCCGCCAGAGCCACACCGGTCGCCGGCGGCCCGGGATCCGCACCCGCTCAACCCGCTGACATCGCCAGGGATCCGCACCCTCTCAACCCGCTGACATCGCCAGCCCGCCAGAGCCACACCCGGCGCCGGCGGCCCGGGTCCCGGACCCGCTCAGGTCGTTGACGTCGTCAGCCCGCACACTTGGGTGTCGTAGGCGTCGATCCGGTTGGTGGCGGCGGTGAACTTCGGGTCCTGGATAGGTGCCAAGGCCTTCGGGTCGACCTTGGTGAAGTCGTAGTTCACCGCTTTTACGGCCGTTTCCAACTGCTTGATGGCGTTGATCACCGTGTCCGCGTCCGACTTGATCTCCGAAGGGACGACCGACTGGAACTGCGACGCCAGCGAATCGAAGGTCTGGAACAGGGCCCGGGGGTCGCTCGAGAGCTTCGACACGTCGACCGAGGAAAATTGGCGGGCGACCGTGCAGTATTTCGAGTTCTTGGAACCCGAGAAGTTTGGCGTCGTCGTCGTGGCAATGCCGAGACCCGTCGTGCCTGTGGTCGCGGCGGTGGTCCCGGTGGTTGAGGATTTTCCCTTGCTGGCGCACCCGGCGACCAGCACCAGGCCAAGTGCGGTGATGAGAACTGCCAGACGACGCATTGGGCGAGAATAGCCTCCTGCGCGTGCGCACCACCCTCTGCCTCGACGCCCGTAGGCCCTGGCCCGACCTGGTGAAACTGGCCCGCCACGCCGAGGCGGCCGGATGGGACGCGGTACGGGTCGGCGATGCGGACGGTCCCGGAGGCGGCGAGTGCTTGACGGTGCTCGGCGGGCTTGCGGGCGCCGTCGCCCGGATCCGCCTCGACGCGGTGGTGGCTGCTGGCCGGGGGCGCCATCCCGCAGTGGTGGCCAAATTGGCGGCAACGGTCGATCAACTGAGCGGGGGCCGACTGCTCCTCGGCATGTCCCCGGGGGCCGACGCAGACGCCGACGCGGACGCGGGCGCGGACCCCGACGCAAATGCCCGGCTGGCCGAAGCCTTCGCGGTGGCGCGAAGCCTCACCACCCGACCGCACACGACCTTGGCCGGGCAGTTCTACCGGCTGGAGGAGGCGCCCCTCGACCCGAAGCCCCGGCAGCAGCCGTTTCCCCTGATGCTCGTCGGCGGCGACAGCGACCTGGCCGCCCACGTCGCCGACCACTGGAGCATCAGAGGCGACGTCGAGGCCCAACTGGCCGCGCTCCACAAGTCCTGCGCGAAGGCGGGCCGCGACCCCGCCACCATCACCGTGTCGGCCCCCTACCCCGCAGCCGGCGTCGACGAGTGGGTGGTGCCCGACGCCGCGCTGGGCGACAACGAGGATGACCGAACCGCCTTCCTCTCCCGCCTCCTCACCCAAGCCCAGATCCGAGAGCCGAGAACCGGTAGCCGGTAGCCGGTAGCCGAGAGCCGCGCCACGGCCCCGCCCGGGCGCGCTCAGTTCAGGCTGGGGTCCATCGGGTAGGCCGAGATCAGGGCAAGAGAGCCCCCCTGGCGCCGCAGCACCCGCTTCCACAGCTGCTCGGGGTCGCCGACCAGGGCATCGCTCGCCAGAGCGGACACCACGAACCAGGCGTCGGCATCGAGCTCGCTCTCCAGTTGCCCGGGTCCCCAGCCGGCATAACCGGCGAACACCCGGATCGCCTCCACCTTGATGGCCAGGTCGTTGGGATCGCGTTCGAGGTCGAGGGTCCCGAGTTCACCCACCAGGGGCAACCACCCGCCCAGGCCGGCGGGGTCGATGCCGTCGGCAATCTCGTCGCCCAAAGACGGCGGGTCGGGAACCCGGGCCAGGCAGATGGCGGCCCCCGGCGCCACCGGGCCACCCACGAACACCACCGGCGGGTTGGCAACCAACGGCTCCCACCGCGGCAGCGGCGAATCGACGTCCAGTTCGCTCGGCCGGTTGAGCACGACGCCGAGCGCGCCGTCGTCAGTGTGGGCCAGCACCAGGATCACGGTGCGGTGAAAATTGGGGTCCGGCATCGCCGGATTGGCCACCAACAGCCGGCCTCGCAAAGACGTCACTACCCCTATGTTCCCACTCGCGAGGGTTCATCCGGTCGTAACACCTATTTTTACCCGGTCCTTATACTCTCCGCCATGAACCGTCTGGAGCTCGTCCGTCCCCCCGGTGACGAACTCGCGAGCCCCGAGCCCCAACCCAACGTCAAACTCGACGTCCCCGAAACCGGTCTCTACCGGGCAAAGAAGCGGCTGCTGGGGTCCCCGCTGCACACCAGTGAGCTGGCCCACGAGCGGCTCGGCAGGCCCACCGCGCTGGCCGTTTTCGCCTCCGACAACCTCTCCTCCTCTGCGTATGCCACCGAGGAAATCCTCCGTGTGCTGATCCCCGCGGTCGGGGTGGCCGCCTTCTCGCTGGTCGTGCCAGTCACCGTCGCCCTGCTGGTCGTCCTCGGCTTCCTGATCCTGTCGTACCGCCAGACGATCAAGGAGTACCCGAGCGCCGGCGGCGCCTACATCGTCACCAAGGACAACTTCGGGAAGGTCCCGGCGCTGATCGCCGGCGTCTCCCTGCTGACCGACTACGTACTGACCGTCGCAGTGTCGGTCGCCGCCGGCGCCGCCGCCTTGGCCTCGGCGATTCCCGCGGTCCAGCCGTGGGTCGTGCCGCTGTCGGTGGTGTTCATCATCGTCATAGCCTTCGGCAACCTGCGGGGAGTCAAGGAGTCCGGGAAGGTCTTCGCCATCCCGACGTATTTCTTCCTGGTCAACATGGGCGTCCTGCTCGGATGGGGCATGTTCCGGCTGCTCACCACCGGTTTGCCCAAGCAGAGCATCCATCAGGGCGGTCTCGTCAAGATCGGCTCCGCCGGCAACGGGCTGCTCATGGGCGCCGCCCTGTTCGTCGTCCTCAAGGCGTTCGCCTCCGGCGGCGCCGCGGTGACCGGGGTCGAGGCGATCTCCAACGGGGTGCCCGCATTCCGGGAGCCGTCGTGGAAAAACGCCCGCTCCACCCTGGTCGTGATGGGGTCGTTGCTCGGCGTCATGTTCATCGGCCTGTCGATCCTGGCGGCGGCCATGCACGCCCTGCCGTTCGAAAAGGGGACGCCGACGGTGATCTCCCAGGTCGGCAAGGTCGTGTACGGCGGCGGCGCCGGCGGCCACATCTTGTTCTACATGCTGCAGGCGGGAACGACCCTGATCCTCATCCTGGCGGCCAACACCAGCTTCGCCGATTTTCCCCGGCTGGCCAGCTTTGCCGCCGCCGACGGTTTCATGCCCCGGCAGCTGACAAAACGCGGGCACCGCCTGGTGTTCTCCAACGGGATCCTCGCCTTGGCGGGCAGCGCCATCGTGCTCGTCATCGCCACCGACGCCAAGGTCAGCCGCCTCATCCCGCTGTACGCCATCGGGGTGTTCACCAGCTTCACGCTCTCGCAGGCGGGGATGGCCAAGCACCACTGGACCCGGCGGGAACAAGGGTGGGCCCGGGGCCTGGCGATCAACGGTTTCGGGGCCTTCCTGTCGCTCGTCGTCGACGTCATCATCGCGGTGACCAAGTTCAAAGACGGCGGCTGGGTCGTGATCGTGGCGGTGCCGGTCCTGGTGGTCGTCCTACTCCGCTTGAACCGCCAGTACATCGCCGAGGCCGAGGAACTGCGGGAGAACGCCCCCCGGGCCGCGGTCGCCCCCATCCGGCGGGGCCACATCGTCCTGATCCTCGTCGATCGCCTGGATCTGGCCGCCGCCCAGGCCATCCGCTACGCCCGCAGCCTGCGCCCCGACGAGTTACGGGCCGTCCACTTCGCCCTCGACATGGAGCGCGCCGCCGACCTGCGCCAGGCGTGGTCCGACCTCGGCCTGGCCGGCATCCCGCTGGACATCGTGGAATGCCCCGACCGGCGCCTGACGCGCGCCGCCGTCAACCTCGTCGCCGAGGTCCTCGACGAAAAGGAGACCGAGCTGACCGTGCTCCTCCCCCGCGTCGAGTACGGCGGCAGCTGGCGCCGGCTGCTCCACGACCGAACCGCCCGCCAGATCGCGGCCGCCTTGTCCAACCTGCCTCACGTCGGCGTGACCGTCATCCCCTATCACCTCGGCAACAACGGCGGGGCCCGCCCCGAGGTCCCCACCCCCCGCCGCCCCGCCAAGGCCAAGACGGTCACCGCCGTCCTCCCCGCGCACGTCGTGCTCCCCGAGGGCACCGTGCCCATCGGCCAGGTCCATCATCGCGACAAGGTCACCGTCGCCGGGCGGGTCCGCCAGGTGAGGGTCCAGCCCCGCAACGGCGTCGCCACTGTCGAGGTCATCCTGGCCGACGGGACCGGCGATGTGCGGGTGGTGTTCCTCGGCCGCCGTCACATTCCGGGGATCGTGCCCGGAACCTACATGTCGGCCACCGCGGTGATCGGCGAGCGCGCCGGGCACCTCGAGATGCTGAACCCGGAGTACACCCTGCTGGCCTGCGACTGAGTCAGTCGGCGAGGGCGAACAGGATCGCCCGCTCGATCTCGCCAAACGTGGCGGCATCGGTCACCTTCCGCCCGTCGCGGCCGCGCACGTAGAAGGCGTCGACGACCTCGGGACCCGCGGTCTGGATCCGCGCCGAGTGGATGTCAAGGTCGAGCTCCGCCAGGGCCCGGGTGATGGCGTACAGGAGTCCCGTGCGGTCCATGGCGTAGACGTCGATGACGGTGGCGGTGTCCGAGGCGGCGTTGTCGAAACTCACGCGGGCGGTAACAGTCCGCCGGGAAAAAGGGGGGCGGTCGTAGGTACGGCGTCGTTCCGCCAACCGGGCGGACAGGGCCAGCCGTCCCTCGAAGGCCAGGTCGAGGGCCGCGATGACCCGCGGCCAGGGGATCGCGTCACGCACCGCGTCCGTCACCCGGAACTCGGCCAGGGCCCGGCCGTCCTCGCTCGAGTATGCCGACGCCGCGACCACGTCGAGGCCGTGCAGGGCCAAGACGCCGGCAACCCGGCTGAACACACCGGGGCGATCGTCGGTCATGACCGTCAGCACATTCCCCCGGGGCTCGATGTGGCGGCCGCCCTCGGCCAGGCGGGCCACCTGGGCGTCGCTCGGGAAGGCGCCGGTGCCCGTTGCCACCGCCCCTGTTGCCGCCGCCGATCCCGTGCCGGGTGCCGAACCTGTTGCCGCCCCCGGTGCCGAACCTGTTGCCGCCCCGGGTGCCGCCCCTAATGCCGCCCCGGGTGCCGCGCCTGGTGCCCCCGATGCCGCCCCCGATGCCGCCCCCGATGCCGCCCCTGGTGCCGCCCCCGATGCCGCCCCGGGTGCCAACCCTGTTGCCGCCCCCGGCGCGCCTGGCGCCGCGCCGGTGCCGTCCAGGGCCTCCACGACCCTGTCGACCAAGGTCGCCACCAGGCCCGCTTTCCACGGGCTCCACGCCGAGGGGCCCGTCGCCAGCGAGTCAGCCTCGGTCAGGGCGCCGAGGAGGCGAACCCGTTCGGGCGTACGCAACTCCTCGGCGACGCGGCGGATGGTCACCGGGTCATCGAGGTCCCGGCGGCTGGCGACATCGGCCAGCAGGAGGTGGTTCACGACCAGGCACTCGACGGTGTCCACGTCGTCGTCGGGCAGGCCCATCCTCGCCGCGATCCTCCGGGCCAGGCCGGCGCCGACGGTGGCGTGGTCACCGGGCTGGCCTTTCCCCATGTCGTGCAGGAACGCCGCCAACACGAGCAGATCCGGGCGATTCACCCGCTCGACCAGCCCGGCGGCGTTGGCTGCGGTCTCGAGGAGGTGGCGATCGACGGTGAACCGGTGGAATGCGTTGTGCTGGGGACGGGAGCGAACGGCGCGCCATTCCGGCAGTACCTGCGCCCAGATGCCGTAGTGGTCGAGCGCCTCGACCACCGCCACCGCGGGACGTCCGGTGGCCAGCAGGGCGATGAAGAGCGCGGCGGCGTCAGCAGGCCATGGATCGCCGAGCGCGGGCGACCCGGCGGCCAGCGCCTCGAGCGCTCGGCGGTCGACGGGGCAGGCGTGTCGGGCTGCGGCCACCGCCACTCGAAGAGCCAGCGTCGGGTCCTCGGCGGCGACGGCATCGGGGCCGATGGTCACCTCACCGTCGGCCAGCAACACATCGCAGCCCAAGTCCCGGGCCCGCTGGCCGCCCCGGGCCACCGGACCGCGCAACGTCGACACCACCCGGCGCCAGGTGTCGTCGCTCGTCCAGGCGATGCGCCTGGCGGCATCGGCGACGTCGGCCATGAGGTGGTCGCCGTCGGGGAGCCCGAGAGCCTTGGCGACGCCGTCTTGTTCCTGCAGCAGCAGCACGTTGCCCGGCCGGCCGGTACGGCGCTGCAACTCCACCCGCGCATCGAGCAGCACGGCATAGGCCTTGGCCAGGTCCTCCTCGTCGTAGTCGAGGAGGATGGCGTGCGCCGCCTTCGCCCAACTCAGGGCGTGGACATCGCGCAGGCCGCCGCGTGCCTCTTTGAGGTCCGGCTCCAGGCGGAAGGCGGCGTCGCCGGAGTGCTGGTGGCGCGCCTCGACCGACGCCGCCAGTTCCGTGAGGACTCGGCTGGCCCGCTTCTGCCAGTTCTGCCGGGCGCCTTCGACCAGCGGCGGGCACATCGAGGGATCGCCCGCCACGTGCCGCGAGCTCAGCAACGCGGTGGCCGTTTCGATGGTGTCGCCCGCCAAGGCGAGCGCCTGGCGCACGGTGCAAACACTGTGGCCCAGATGGCACCCCTCGTCCCAGATCGGGTACCAGATCCGGTCGGCGATCCTCGCCACGTCGGCGGGATTGACCTTGCGATCGTGCAGCAGCATGACGTCGATGTCGCTCTGCGGGCACAGCTCCCGCCGGCCGTAGCCGCCCACCGCCACCAGCGCCACGCCCCCGCCCCGGAGACCCTCGCCGCCCGCCGCGGCCAGCAGATCCGTCAGCCACTGGTCCACGACGTCGCTGTAGGCCCGGCACCATGCAACGCCGGTGCGGGAGGTGTCGGCCAGCAAGGGACCCCGAGCCAGCGCCGGTGTCACGGTCTCGGAAAGGGCGGTCAGACCATCATGTTCGCATATTTGATGCCGTAAAGAACTCGTAAAGACAACCGACGCTTACTGCTAACGCGACGGACACGGAAGCGAAAGACACCCCCAATAGCTTCAGCGCCCATGATCAGAACCCGCCTGCAGCGCCTGAAAGAGAAAGACACCCGCAAACTGATCGCGACGATCATGGCGGGCAAGATGATCGGCCTCATGACGATCCTCGGAGCCATGAAGGGCTTCGCCTGGTACTTCGAATCGTCAGCCCACGCAGGACCTCTCGTACATCAAGCCGCCACCAAGGCCAGCGACCTCGTCAGCCCGATCAACACGGTCTGGGTACTGGTCACCGCATTCCTCGTCTTCTTCATGCAGGCCGGCTTCATGGGCCTCGAAGCCGGTTTCGCCCGCTCCCGGGAGACGGTCAACGTGCTCATGGAGTGCGTCTTCGACACCTGCCTGTGTGGCCTCCTCTACTGGGCATTCGGCTTCGCCTTCCAGTTCGGTGCCGGCAACGGCATCATCGGCCACCAGTTCTTCCTGCTGCACGGGATGACCGCGGCCTACGGTTCGACGCAGGTTTCGTTCCTGGCTTTCTTCCTCTTCCAGTTCGCCTTCGCCGACACCGCGTCCACCGTGACGTCGGGCGCCATGGTGGGCCGCACCGGCTTCAAGGGCGACATCATCTACAGCTGCACGGTCTCCGGCTTCCTGTACCCGATCTTCGGGCACTGGGTCTGGGGGCCCGGCGGCTGGCTGGGCAACACCATGGGCTGGTTCAAGGGCCTCGTGCCGAGCGGTGTCGTGTTCCGTGACTTCGCCGGCTCGACCGTCGTGCACACCGTGGGCGGCGTCATCGCCCTCGCCGGCTGCATCGTCCTCGGGCCCCGCCTGGGCCGGGTGTTCAAACGCGACGGCGGCGGCCCGTTGGCGCCGCACGATCTGACGTGGGGTGCCATCGGCGGCGTGATCCTCTGGTTCGGCTGGTACGGCTTCAACCCCGGTTCGACGCTGTCGGCCATGGACTGGGAGGGCATCGGCCGGGTGGCAGCAAACACCACCCTGGCCGCCTGCGCGGGCGGGATGGTCGCCGTGCTGTTCGTCTATCCCCGATCGAAGAAATGGGACCTCGGGATTTCGGTCAACGGCTTCCTGGGCGGCCTCGTCGCCATCACCTGCCCGTGTTACTGGGTATCGCCATTTGGTGCGGTTCTCATCGGGGCGGGCGCCGGGATTGTCGTGCCCCTGGCTATCGACTTCATGGAATGGCGACGGTGGGACGATCCCATTGGTGCGGTTGCGGTCCACATGTTCGCCGGTATTTGGGGCACTCTCAGCCTCGGACTGCTGGCCACCGGGCAATACGGCGTACCGACGGCAACCGGTAGCGACACCAGCACCACCGTCAACGGCCTCTTCTACGGCGGAGGCACCGGCCAGCTGCGGGCCCAGTTCATCGGAAGCCTCACCTGCGTCGTGGTGGTCGGGGGCGCGGCGCTGCTCATCATGTTCCTCATCAACAAGATCCCCGGTAGCTGGACGCTGCGAGTCTCCAAAGACGGCGAGCTCGAAGGTCTCGACCTCCACGAGCACGGCACGGCGGCCTATCACGTGGAGTTCGGGCAGGGCATGACGTACTCCACTCCACCCAACCTGCCGACCAAGGGCGTCAGAGTACCGGCAAGCATGACGCCGGTGTCCGACCCCGCCGAAGACATCCCCGTCTAACCGGCGCCCGCCGACCATTTCGAGCCGCGAGGAGAAGCTGTCGTGCCCCACTTGATTACCGCCATCATCAAGCCGTTCAAGCTGGAGGAGGTGAAAGAATCGCTACGCGCCGCGGGCGTCGGGGGCCTCACGGTGAGTGAGGTCCAGGGGTTCGGGCGCCAAGGCGGCAAGACCGAGGTCTTCCGCGGCTCGGAGTACAAGACCGAGTTCGTGCCCAAAGTCAAAATTGAGGTCATCGTGGACAGCAGCCAGGCCTACAAGATCGTCGATCTCATCGCCGACGCGGCCCGAACCGGCAAGATCGGCGACGGCAAGATCTGGGCTCTCGACCTGGACCGCCTGATGCGGGTCCGTACCGGCGAGTTGGGCGATGAAGCCGTCTGATGGTCCGGAGCACGGCGGAGTGCTGCGAGCCTGCCGGTGCCTGACGTTGTCGTCGTCCATTGGCCGGAGCAACGCGACGAACTGCCCCGCCTGGCCCAACAAGGCGTCCCCCGTCTCCTGTTGGTCGCCCCCACCGCGGACCCACCGGAGACGGGCGACGTCCTCCAGGACTGGGTGCGCCTGCCGGGCGACGAACGCGATTTCCGGGCCCGGCTGAGCGGCCTGCGCCGCCGCGCCGCCGACCTCGACCCCACCCCGGCCATCGACGGCCATGGTCGCCTTCTCTTCCACCGGAAATGGGTCCAGCTGTCGCCGATCCACGAACGCCTGGCCCGGCGCCTGGTTGGCGCGGGCGAGGGAGTGGTGACGGAAAAGGACCTGCTCGAACAGGGCTGGCCGGGCGGAAACCCGAGCTCCAACGCTTTGCGGGTCCACCTGCACCGCCTCCGCCGCCTCATCGTGCCCCTCGGCCTCGAGATCCGCGGCGTCCGGGGCGAAGGCTGGGTCCTGCAGCGCGTCTCCGAGCCCCCGATCATCGCCGAGAGCAGCGCCTCGGCGTAGTCGGGAACCCAATGTGCTGTGAAACGACGTACTACCGTCGTTTCGCAGCACTTTGGGATTGGGAGGCCGGTGTCTAGGCGGTCGCGGTCGCGGGGGCGGGGGAAGCGATGGCGAAGTCGGCGGCCAGCGTCGGCTTGCGGAGCTTCCAGATGAACCCGTCGTAGAGGAAGTGCAGCGCCCCGACGGTGAAGAGCACCACGTTGCCCGCGTCGCCGTGCACCCGGCTGGCCACTGCCAGCGCGCCCACCGACACCGCGGCCAGGACCGCCACGCGCCCGCCGGCGCGGTGGGCGACGCGACCCAACGGGCTGCGATCGTCCTTGCCCGGTCCGTATCGGGCCTCGGTGGTCTTGTACACCACCACCGCGTACTCGATGGCGTGGGCCCCGACGTAGGCGATGAACCCGGCGATGGGATCGATGGCGATGCTGGCGATCAGCAGGAGCGACGAAGCCTGGTAGATCCACTTGGCCGGGTTGGCAGCGGCGCCGGCCGCCGCCTCCTGGCGGAAGATGGCCACGACCACCGCCACGACCACCGCCACCGCCGGCACCAGCAGCACGGCGGCGACGGGGCGGGCATCGGTCAGGAGCCGGACGCCGGCGCCGTTGACACCGCCCAGGCTTACCCGCGCCACCAGGCCTCGGGTGCCCGGCGCGGCGGCCACGGCGAGCACCGCGGCCGTCATCGCGGCGTAGAGCACGCCGCGATCGAGGCGCGCCGACCCGACGCGGGCGCCGGGGTCCCGGCGCGCCCGGCGGGCGTAGATCCGCGAGAGGCCGTAGCGCTGCTGGAGGGTGTGCACCGTGTTCCAGAGCGCGGCCACCGGGACCACCACCCAGAGGTGGCGGAACACTCCGAGTGCGATGACCGCGATCGCGATCGGCGGGGCCCAGAGGAACAACCGCCGGCGCTGGTCGAACTGGCCTCGGTCGCCGTAGACGAGGGCGAACGTCAGGGGCTGGTGCAAGAAGCTCACCAGCAGGACCGCCGCCACCGCCCAGCGCAGCCGGGAATCGGCCGCGATACCCGAGGCCGCGGCCAGCTGGTGGCCGGCCGCGAACAACGGCAGCCAGCACAACGAGATCAACAGGTCGGTCCGGGCCCGGTAGATCCACACCAGGCGGCCGCGAAGCGGAGATGGCATCTGCCCCGTCCCGAGCGCCCTCATGGTGCTGAGATTAGGCCCGCCGGCCGACGAGGAACTCGCAGATGGCCGCCGTGGCCCCGCCGGCGCCGTCGCCGGCGCGGTCGAACGCGCCTACGCTCCCGCGCATGCGAGCCGTCACCGTCGTGCCGTTGCAGGCGAACTCCGTGGACCTCACCGAACTGCCGGAGCCGCCCGAGGCCGATGGCCCGGTGCTCGTCGAGACCCTGTCGATCGGGGTGTGCGGCACCGACCTCGAGATCATCAAGGGCGACTACGGCTGGGCCCCGCCCGGCGAAACCCGCCTGGCCATCGGGCACGAATCGTTGGGCCGGGTCATGGAGGCCCCGCAAGGGTCCGGCTTGGAAAAAGGTGACCTGGTGGTCGGCATCGTCCGCCGCCCCGACCCGGTTCCCTGCGCCAACTGCGCCGTGGGCGAGTGGGACATGTGCCGCAACGGCCAGTACACCGAGCGCGGTATCAAGCAACGGCACGGCTACGCGTCGCAGCGCTACCGGATCCATCCCGAGTACGCCGTCAAGGTCGACCCGACTCTCGGCCCGCTCGGGGTCCTGCTCGAGCCGACGACGGTGGTGGCCAAGGCGTGGGACCATATCGAGCGCATCGGCCGGCGGGCCCACTGGGCACCGAAGACCGTCCTCGTCACCGGCGCCGGGCCCATCGGGCTACTGGCCGCCCTCCTCGGGGTGCAACGCGGCCTCGACACCCACGTGCTCGACCAGGTGAGCGACGGCCTGAAACCCGAGCTGGTCGCGGCCCTGGGCGCCACCTACCACCATGGCAGCCTGGCCGAGACCGGCATCACGCCGGACATCGTCGTCGAGTGCACCGGCGTCGCCCAGCTGGTGCTCGACGCCATGCTGCACAACACCCCCGACGGCATCGTCTGCCTGACCGGCGTGTCGAGCGGCGGGCGGGACTTCGACGTCGACGCCGGCCTCCTCAACCGGGCCATGGTGCTGCAGAACGACGTGGTCTTCGGCTCGGTCAACGCCAACCGCACCCACTACGAGGCGGGGGCGGCGGCGCTGGCGGCGGCCGACCCGAACTGGTTGCGGCGGCTGATCACGCGGACGGTTCCCCTCGATCAGTGGCGCGACGCGTATACCCGCCAACCCGACGATGTGAAGACCGTCCTCTCTTTTTCCCAGTAGCGGGCGAGGAAACCCCCGCTCAGGCGTCGAGCGCGGCGCGGATCTCGGCCACCCGCTCGCCGACACGTTCGGGCGTGCCGTCGTCGAGCAGGATGCGCATGAGGGCGGAGGCGACGACGACCCCGTCGGCGAACGACGCCGCCTCAGCGGCCTGCTCCGGGCTGGAAACACCGAAGCCCATGAGCACCGGTTTGTCGGTCGCAGCCTTGAGGCGCTCGCCGAGGAGCCGGCCCGAGCGGGCGACGGTGGCCCGCTCGCCGGTGACGCCCATGATGTTGACGCCGTAGACGAAGCCCCGTGAACGGCGGCACAGCTCGGCCAGCCGGTCGTCGCCGGTGACCGGCGCCGCCAGCAGAACGGTCTCGACGCCGGCGTCATCGGCCGCCCGGGACCAGTCGCCCATTTCTTCCAGGGGGACGTCGGGGATGATGATGCCCGCGACACCGGAGTCGATCAGGCTGTGGGCGAATCGGCGGTGGCCGCCCCGGAAGACCAGGTTGTAGTAGGTCATGGCGATCAGGGGCACGCCGACGTCGACGCGCGCCAGGTCGGCCAGGATTCCCGGCGGCGTGGCCCCGAACTGCAGCGCCTTGAGCGACGCCTCCTGGATGGTCGGGCCGTCCATCACCGGGTCGGAGAACGGGATGCCCACCTCGACGGCATCGGCCCCCGCCGCCACCATGGCGTGGATCACGTCGATCCAGTGTGGGCCTAGGCCGCCGGTCACGTAGGGCACCAGGAGCTTGCGGCCCTCGGCCCGGCGAGCCCGGAGGGTGGCCTCGACGCGGTGGACTCCCCCGGCGCGAAGGACCCCTTGGGCCCCGAGCTGCGTCATCCCAGGAGCCCCATGACCTGCTCGGCGTCCTTGTCGCCGCGCCCCGACATGGTGACCAGCACCGTCGCCCCCGCCGGGATGTCGCCGCTGGCCGCGGCCCGGATCACCCACGCCAGGGCGTGGGCGGGCTCGAGGGCGGGGATGATCCCCTCGGTCTTGGCCAGCATCTGCAGCGCCACCAGCACCTCGCCGTCGCCCGCGGGCACGTAACGGGCTCGGCCGGCGGCGGCCAGGTGAGCGTGCTCAGGACCCACCCCGGGGTAGTCGAGCCCGGCCGAGATGGAGTGGGCCTCGGAGACCTGGCCGTACTCGTCCTGCAACAGGTAGGACTTCATCCCGTGCACCACGCCGGGCACCCCTCGGCCGATGGCGGCGCCGCCCGCCGCCTCGACGCCCACCAGCACGGCGGCAGTGTCGACGAAGCCGGCGAAGGTCCCCGCCGGCGTTCGACCCTCCGCCCACGCAGGCGACGACGTAGTCGGGATCGGCGCCGGCGAGCAGGAGCCGGCACTGCGCCCGGGCCTCCTCCCCCACCACCCGCTGGAACTCCCGCACCATCCACGGGTACGGGTGGGGCCCCATGACCGACCCGATGCAGTAGTGCGTGCCCTCGACGGAGGCGACCCAGTCCCGCAGCGCCTCGTTGACGGCGTCTTTCAGGGTGCGGCTGCCCGAGCGCACCGGGCGCACCTCGGCGCCCAGCAGGCGCATCCGGAAGACGTTCAGGGCCTGTCGCTCGGTGTCCACCTCGCCCATGTACACCACACATTCCAGGCCGAACAGGGCCGCCGCGGTGGCCGTCGCCACGCCGTGCTGGCCGGCGCCGGTCTCGGCGATGATGCGGCCCTTGCCCATGCCGACGGTCAACAGGCCTTGGCCGAGCACGTTGTTGATCTTGTGGGAGCCGGTATGGGTGAGGTCCTCGCGCTTGAGCAGGATGCGGACACCGAGGCGCTCGGACAGCCGGCCGCACTCCGTGACCGGCGTCGGCCGGCCCGCGTAGTCCCGCAGCAGCGCGTCCAGGCGGGCCCGGAAGGCGGGGTCCGCCCAGGAGGATCGAAAGGCGGCCTCCAGCTCGACGCAGGCCGGGATCAGGGACTCGGGGATGTAGCGGCCCCCGAACTCTCCGAAGCGCCCATCGGGCGACGGCTCGGCCATCTCCACCGCCGCCGGGTGCGCCGCCCCCGCCGACGTGGTCATGGGTCCTCCTGCCAGTCGTAGGGCCGGTCGTCGAAGTCGCCCGCGTAGGGCGGCGCCGCGGCCGCCCGGGCCGCGGCCACGAACGCCCGTAGCTTCACCGGGTCCTTGTGACCGGGCGACTTCTCGACGCCGCTCACCGCGTCCACGCCCCACGGTTGCACCGCAGCCACCGCGGCGCCCACATTTTCCGGCGTCAGGCCGCCCGCAATGATCAGCCGGGTACCGGTCGGGGCCTCCCCGGCCAGCTTCCAGTCGAAGACCTCGCCCGACCCCGGGGTGGGGTTGTCGAGCAGCACCGCGTCGACGCCGTACTCCGCCGCCCGGGTCACCGCCGGGTCGCCGGCGGCGAACGCCTGGATCACCCAGCGCAGGCGCTGGCGGACCCAGCGGGC
Organism: uncultured Actinomycetota bacterium; assembly: GCA_963851105.1. Lineage (GTDB taxonomy): Bacteria > Actinomycetota > Acidimicrobiia > Acidimicrobiales > Palsa-688 > DATARN01. The sequence continues at coordinate 278,170 of CAWKNP010000009.1, read as the reverse complement.
CTGCTCGGGCTGCTCCCGGCCGTGCAGCTGGGCCGCTTTCAACCCCGCCCCCAGACAGATGTCGACCACCCGCTCGGGGAGCTCGTCGCGGAAAACCCCGACAGTCAGGACCTCCGGCGGCAGCCGCACCGCGATGTCCCGGGCCAGGCCGGGGGCGATCTGGCGGGGGGAGGGGGCGAAGATGAACCCGACGGCGTCGGCGCCCATGGCCACCGCCAGCAGGGCGTCCTCCTCGCTGGTCGTTCCGCAGATCTTGACGAACATCAGGCGCCCCGCAGGGCGGCGACGGCGGCGGCCGGGTCGCCCGAGCGCACCAGCGACTCGCCGACGAGCACGGCGTCGTAGCCGGCCTCGGCCAGCCGGGTCACGTCGCCGGCCCCCCGGATCCCCGACTCCGCGACCCGCACGACACCCGGCGGGATGCTGGCCGCCACCCGCACCGCCCGGTCGGCGTCCACCTCGAAGGTGACCAGGTCCCGCTGGTTGACGCCGATGAGGGTGGCGCCGGCCGCCACCGCCACCGCCACCTCGGACTCGTCGTGCACCTCAACCAGCGCATCGAGGCCCAGGTGGGCCGCCAGGCCGGCCAGTTCTGCCAGCAGGCTTGGGGAAAGGGCGGCCGCAATCAACAGGACCGCGTCGGCCCCCATCAGCGCGGCGTCGCACACATCCGCGGGCCCGACGGTGAAATCCTTGCGCAATACCGGTAGTCCGGTGGCCATCGACGCGGCCACCAAGTCATCGGGCGACCCCCCGAAGAACTCGGCGTCGGTGAGGACCGACAAGCACGTCGCCCCGCCGCTCTCATACGCCTTGGCCTGCACCTCGGGCACCAGATCGGGGGCCAGATCGCCCTTCGACGGCGACCGGCGCTTGATCTCCGCGATCACCGCCACGCCGCCGGCGCGGGCCTCGATGGCGCCCCGGAAGCCCCGCGGGGGTCGGCCCGGGCGCGATTCCGCTTCGCCGAGAAGGAGAGTGAGGGATCGGGGGTCGGCGGCAGCCGCGGCGCGATGGGCAGCGAGGATGCGGTCCAGATAAGTAGCCACGGCGGTCGCCAGCCTAGTAAGCCCTCCGGGGCGGCCCCCCGATCACAACCTCCTCACAACTCGGTGCCAAGCTACGACGTGGTGCACTCCGACCTGGGAACGATCGTGGTCGTGGAAGACGACCCCAATATCGCCGATCTGGTCGACATCTACCTCCGCCGCGAGGGGTTCCGGGTGATCCAGGCCGCCAACGGCGAGGCCGGCCTGGCCGCCATCGACCGGGAACGGCCCCGCCTCGCCATCCTCGACGTCGGCCTTCCCGGGGCGATCGACGGCCTCGAGGTGTGCCGCCGGGTCCGGGCTCGCCTGCCGGTGCCGGTGCTCATGCTGACCGCCCGAGACGGCGAGATCGACCGCGTCCTCGGCCTCGAGTTGGGCGCCGACGACTACGTGACCAAGCCCTTCTCGCCCCGGGAGCTCGTCGCCCGGGTCCGGGCCATCCTGCGGCGCACCGACGGCCCCCGCGACGCCTCGGGGCTGCTGCAAGCAGGCACCGTCGAGATCGATACCGGCCGGCGCGAGGCACGGGTCAACGGCACGGTGATCCCGTTGGCGGCGCGCGAATTCGACCTCCTCCAGTTCCTGGCCGCCAACAGCGGCCTCGCCCTGACCCGCCAGCAACTCCTCGACGGAGTGTGGGGGGTCGGGTGGTGCGGCGACGAACGCACCGTCGACGTCCACGTCCGCCAGTTGCGCAAGAAGCTCGGCTCGGGCCTGCCGCTGGCAACGGTGTGGGGCATCGGCTACCGGCTGGGCTGAGTAAAGGACCGGGTGCAGCGCCGCCTCACCACCACCATCATCGGCGTCGTCGTGGGAGCCATCTTCCTGACCGGCGCCGTCACCTTCGCGCTCGCCGCCCACGCGGCGCGCAACCGCACCCGCACCGAGCTGAGCCGCCAAGCGGCCGACGTGGCAGCCGCCATCAAGGCCGAGATCGACGCCGGCCGCCCGGCCCTCAACCTGCTGCGCATCCTGCGGACCCCGCTGAAAGACGAGAACGACGTCGTGCTCGTCGTCGCCCCCGGGGGCCAGCTGATCGACGTCAACCAGCCCCGCAAGGCCGCCGCCCTCCCCGCCGGCCTGACCGCCGCCGCCCTGCACCCCGACCGCCTGCTGCAGGGCCAGATCGTCTCGGGCACCCGGGGCCAGGTCGTCTACGCGGCCGCGCCGTACCAATCCAAGCTGACCGCCCGGAGCGCCGACGTCACCCAGGTGGTCGTGCTCACCCGCAACCCGGCCACCGGCATCCGTCAGGCCCTGCCGTGGTTCCTGCTGTCGGCGGCGTTGGTCCTGGCGGTGTCCGCGCTGGTCGGCGACCGCCTGGGCCGGCGCATCAGCCGCCCGCTGCGCGATGCGGAGGCGGTCACCCGGCGGATCGCGGCCGGCGACCTGACGGCGCAGGTTCCGTTGCCCGACCACGCCTACCCCGAGCTCGAGTCGCTCGCCCACTCCATCAACCGCATGACCGACACCCTGGCCCGGTCGAAAGGCCTCGAGCGCCAGTTCCTGCTGTCGGTGTCGCATGACCTGCGCACCCCGCTGACGTCGATCCGGGGTTTCGCCGACGCCATCGCGGAAGGGGCGGCGCCCGACAACGCCCGCGCCGGCGAGATCATCTCCGCCGAGGCTCGCCGGCTGGAGCGCCTGGTGCAGGACCTGCTCGACCTCGCTCGTTTCGACGCCCGGCGCTTCGACCTCCACCTGCGGCCCATTGACGTGGCCGAAGTGGTCGCCGACGCCGGGGAGGGGTTCCGGCCCGCGGCCGAGGAGCTGGGCTTGCGCCTCGACGTGACCGCGACGCCGGTGGCGGCGGGAGTGGCGGCGGGGGCCGGGGCCATCGTGGCCAACGCCGATCCCGACCGGCTGGCGCAGGTGGTCGCCAATCTGGTCGAAAACGCACTCAAGTACGCCCAGAGCCGGGTTCAGGTGGCCGTGGCGTCGTCACCGGAGGGGGCGATCATCAGCGTCGACGACGACGGGCCGGGCATCGCGGCCGACGACCTGCCCCGGGTCTTCGACCGGCTGTTCATCTCGTCGCGCTACCCCGCCCGCCAGGTGGGAACCGGCCTCGGCCTGGCCATCGTCGCCGAATTGGTCGCGGCCATGGGGGGTGCGGTGCGGGCGGAATCACCGACCGGCCGGGCCGGCGCCGGCGGGACCCGGGTCGTGGTGACCCTGCCGATGTGGTCCTCGGCTACGGCACCGACGATGACGGCGGCTTCACCGTCGTCGCCGTGGTGACCGGAGGCACGAAGATCGAGCAATCGGCCACCGTCAGGGGGAACGACGTCAGCGAATTGACCGTCGCCGACAGCCCGACGGGGCCCACCGTGGCGCACCCCATTTGCAATGCCATGCGGCCGGTGGCGTCGGTGATGCCGGGATTGGTGCCCGCCAGCACCACGTTGCCGGCCGCGAAGACCAAGACGCTGGCGCCGGGCAGCGGCGCCCCCCGTACCACGCCGTCGCCGCCCACCACCTGCTGCGTCGCCTGCAGGACGAGGCTGGCGACCTGGCCGACCTGGGGCGGGCTGGGCGCCACCGCGGCGGTCAGGTTCTGGCCGTTGTAGGCCATCAGGGTCAGCGTGACGTTCGGATTGTCCTTGACCCCGAGGAGCAGGATCTGCGGCGTCGTCAACGCTAGATCAGGGGCGTGCCAGGCGCGGATCCGGTAGCGCCCGCCGAGTATCCCGGGGAGTTTCCAGGTCCCGTCGGGCGCCGTGGGGACCGCCTTTGCCCCCACAGAGTCGCCCACCAGGCGCTCCACGTACACCGTGGCGCCCGGAACCGGGCCCGACGGACCGACCACGATGCCGGACAGCGACGCCTGGCCACCGACGAGCACCACGGTCGTCGATGGCGCCGGGGCGACGGGAGCCAGGCTCACGCCTGACAACACCTGGGTCACGGTGGTGGTGGCGCCCTGGCCCGCCTGGGTGTTCGGAGGGGTGGGGATGTGGAGGTTGGCGATCCCGGTGCACCCCGCCAGGAGCAGCCCGGTCGCGACCGCCAGCACTCCGAAGCGGCTCCGGGAGCCGATCATGGCGCGGCGGCGAGGGCCTCGGCCCGACCCGCAATGGCACCGCCATCCCAGGTGACGGTCACCGGGCCGGGGACCGTGGCGGCGCGGCCGAGATAGGCCAGCGCCCGCGCGCCGCCGTCGGGGTGCTCGGCGACGCTGGTCAAGCTTCCGACCGCCTTGTCGTCGATCATCACCGCCGCGCCCACCGGCGCCACCTCGTCGAGGACCACCAGGCGCAGGTGGCGGGGAACGTTGCCACCCCGCGAATCGATCCGGGCCACCAGTTCCTGGCCGGTGAAGCAACCCTTGGTGAAGCTGACCGTCCGGGCCACGAGCCCGGTCTCGGCGGGGATCGTCTTGTCGGTCAGCTCGGCGCCCATGCGGGGTACGCCCGCGCAGATGCGGGCCAGCTCGAATGTGGCGGTACTGACGACAACAATCCCGTCGGGGACGGCTGGATCGGGCCCGAGGAGATCAATGCCTGCGAGGCCGGGCCATTCGGCGTCGACGGCCAACCCCTGGCCTGTGGTGCCCGGCGGCAACGCCGAGCGCGGCGACACCGGGGCCGCGAAGGGCCAGGCAGCGCCACGCCACGGGGACGACATCGGCCTTGGTGCGGAGCTTGAAGCGATTGAGGCGGGCCACCAGCGCCTCGCCCCAGCCTCCGTCGGTGTCGAGGAGCAGTTCCTCGTCGGCGACCCGGGTCACCCGGCACAGGGCCTCGACCTTTCCCTGGGGCTGCAGCACCCATGTCCACGCCGACGCCCCCACCGCCAGCGCCGCCACATCCTGGCTGGTCTGGCCCTGCAGGAACGTCACCGCCTGCGGGCCGCTCACCGATACCACGTCGCGCTCGACCCAGCAGGCGCCGAGGCTGTCCTGCAACAACTGATACTCCGTCTTCAGGTCGACCACGCCGCCAGTCTGCCCGGTCACGGGGCTGCGGCGGCGCCGCCCGCCGCCTGGGTCTCCACCAGGGCATCGGCTACCGGCACCTGCGCCTCGACCAGGGCATCGCCCGCCGGCGCATCGGCCTCGACCAGGGCATCGGCCGCCGCCCGCATCGGCGCCAGGGCCTGCGCCCCAGCGCCGGCGCCTCCGGCCATGCCCGCGGACCGGGCGGCCGCGGCCGCCTTCCGGGCGGCGGTAATGCGCCGGGCGCCGGGGACCGCGGCCAGCAGCGCCGCCGCCTTGTTGCGGCACTCCAGATCCTCCTGGGCGGGGTCGCTGTCGGCCACGATGCCCGCGCCCGCGGTCACGCTGGCCCGGCCGCCAGGGGCGACCAACATGGTGCGGATGGCGATGGCGGTGTCCAGGTTTCCCGAGAAATCGAAGTACCCGATGATCCCCGCGTAGGGCCCCCGTTTGGCCGGCTCGAGGTCGTCGATGATCTCCATGGCCCGCACCTTGGGTGCCCCCGAGACCGTGCCCGCCGGCAAGGTGGCCCGCAGAACGTCGATCGGGCCGAGGCCCGGCCGCAGGGCGCCGGAGACCTGCGAGGTCAGGTGCATGACGTGGCTGTAGCGCTCCAAGGTGAGGAGCTCGTCCACCTGCTCGGTCCCGAAGGTGACGACTCGGCCGACGTCGTTGCGGGCCAGGTCGACGAGCATGATGTGCTCGGCGATCTCCTTCGGGTGCTCCTGGAGCTCGCCCGCCATGCGGCGGTCCTCCTCCTCGCTGCGGCCCCGGCGCCTGGTCCCCGCGATCGGCCGGGAGATGACCCGCCCGTCGAGGAGCTGCACCATGGGCTCGGGCGAGGATCCGATGACATCGAGCTCGTCGTGGTGGAGGAAGTACATGTACGGGCTGGGGTTCACCTGGCGCAGTGCCCGGTAGAGGTCGAAAGGCTCGGCGTCGAGGTCGAGGTCGAAGCGCTGGGCCAGGACGACCTGGAAGGCGTCGCCCGCCAGGATGTGCTCCTTGGCCACCTCGACGGCATCGGCGTACTGCTGCGGCGACGTCCGGCGCGTCACCGGCGGCAACTCGTCTTCGCGCAGCGGCGGCTCGACGAGGGGCTCGTCGAGAGCCCGGGTGCCGTCGATGGCCATCTGTTCCAGCCGGGCCACCGCCTCGTCGTAGCGCCGGTCGAGATCGGTGGCGCCGGGAGGTAACGGCACGCTGTCGATCAGCGTGACCCGTTGGCGCCAGTGGTCGTAGGCCGCCAGCTGGCCGATGACCGAGAGCATGGCGTCGGGGTAGCCGAGCTCGTCGGGCGCCACGTTCGGCAGATGCTCGATCTCGCGGACGACGTCGTACCCCAGGTAGCCGACGATGCCGCCGTGCAGCGGCGGCAAGGTGGCGAGGGAGGGCAGAGCGCTGGCCGGGGGAGAACGGTAGGCGGCCAGCACCGCGGCCACGGCCTCGAGGACGCCTTGGTCACGCGGTACCCCGTCGGGCAGCACGCCGTGCACCTCCAGAACACCGCAGCGCGAGACGATGGTGGCGGTGGGCCGGCGCCCGATGAACGACCACCGGCCCCAGCGGTCGCCGTGCTCGACGGACTCGAGCAGGAACCCGGCCTCGTCGCCCACCACCCGGGCGAAGGCCGCGACCGGCGTCGTCAGGTCGGCCAGCAGTTCCTGCCACACGGGCACCACCGAGTACTGCTCGGCCAGGGCCCGGAACTCCTCCCGGGTCGGCCGGATCACGCCCCGAAGGCCCGGAAAAAGCATGACCGGGCGCCGGTGTGGCACGCCCCGGCGCCCTCCTGCTCGACCACGATCAGCAAGGTGTCACCGTCGCAGTCGTAAAAGGCTTCCCGTACCCATTGGCGGTCCCCGGACGTCTCGCCTTTGCACCAGTACTCCTGGCGGCTACGGCTCCAGAACCACGTCCGGCCGGTGGTGAGGGTGAGGCGGAGGGACTCATCGTTCATCCACGCCATCATCAGCACCACTCCGGTGCCCACCTCCTGCACGATGGCCGGGACCAAGCCATCGGCGTTGAAGCGCACCTCCGCCAAGTCCTCGGCTGACGCGGCGATCGGTGTGGCCACAGGCATGGGGGCATGGTACGGGCTGCCGGCGCCGCCGCCGACGACATATCCCCCTACAAATGTCCCCCTACAGATAGAGACCGGTGCTGCCGTCCATGCGCTCCGACGCCACCGCGTGGATGTCGCGCTCGCGCAAGATGAGATAGTCGTCGCCCTTGACCTCGACCTCGAAGCGGTCTTCGGGGTTGAACAGCACCCGGTCCCCGGGCTTGATCATGCGGACGTTGGGACCGACGGCCATCACCTCGGCCCAGGCCAAACGCTTGGCAACCTCGGCCGTGGCCGGGATCAAGATGCCCGAGCGGGACGTGCGCTCGCCCTCGTTGGTCGGCTGCTGGACGAGGACCCGGTCGGCCAGCATCTGGATGGCGAGCTTCCCCGGCGTCGACATGGGTCGCTAACCGCGGACGGTGCCGGTGTGTTTGCTGCGATCGAGGTTCTGCAGGCCGCAGACGATCGTGTGGGTGCCGTTGTTCCAAGTGTTCTTGTCCGGCGCCAGCCACACCACCCGCAGGTTGCCGGCCGAGTTACTGCCGAGGTAGGTGTCGCCCAGCTGCGTGCACTGCGTCTCCGACTGGGCGCGGAAACCCTCGGCGCCGGGAAAGTTGCCGGGATCGGTGGCGGTGAACTTCCCGGTCACCTCGGTGTCGTGGGGTTTGGTGCAGTCGACCTTGTCGACACGGCCGCTGAAAATGCTGTTGGCGCTGATGCGGTTGTAGCAATTGCCGGCCTGGAGGTCGGTGTACTGCACATGGTTGTGGGCCAGGCTGACGAGCGCCACGATGCCGATGATCCCGAGGACCGACAGCACGAGGTTGACGATGCCCAGGATCTGGCCCGCGGCGGCGGCTCCCCGCCCGGTCTTGGTGCCGCCCGAGGCGTCGATCGCCTTCTTGGCCCGACCGCCGGTGATGATGGCCACTAGCCCGCCGATGACCGGGCAGATAGCGAACGACAAGACCCCGGAGACGAGCGACAAAGTGGACAGCGGCTCGGTCTTCTGGCCTCCCGGCGCCGCGTAGTAGTTGGGTGGCGGCGCGTCCCATCCGCCGCCACCCCCAGGAGGCGGCGGTCCGGGAGGCGGTTGCCACCCGCCGCTAGGAGGCGGCCCATAGGAGGGCGGCGGTGGCGGGGCGTAGGAGGGGGGCGGCCCATAGGAGGGCGGCGGCGGTGGTGGCGGCGACCACTCGCCGGGTCCGGCCGGCGGCGGGGCGCCGGCGGGAACCTCGGCGTCGGGTGGCTCCGACGGTGCCTCGGCTGGCGGCTGGCTGCCGTGGCGCGGCCGGGGCGGGAGAGGAGCAGGTGCCGGGCGGTTGGTCGGCGACCAGCCTCCTTGGTCACTCATGGCATCTCTCCTTCTGCTGTCGGGCGGACAGCCACGCCTGCCGCCGCCAAGTATGCCTTGGCCTGGCCGACGGTGACCTCGCCGTAGTGGAAGATGGAAGCCGCCAACACCGCATCCGCGCCGCCCACAGTAGCCCCGGCTACGAGATGGTCGAGCGTGCCCACCCCGCCACTGGCAACGACGGGGATCCCGCAGGCGTCGACCACCGCACGCGTCAGCTCAAGGTCGAAGCCCTCCCGCGTGCCGTCGCGGTCCATCGAGTTGAGCACCACCTCGCCGGCGCCGAGGGCCTCGCATTCCGCCGCCCAGGACACGGCGTCGAGTCCGGTGGGCTTGCGGCCCCCGTGGGTGAAGACGGCCCAACCGCCCTGGACCCGACGGATGTCGATGCCCACCACGATGCACTGGGCGCCGAAGGTGTCGGACAGCTCGGTGATCAGCTCGGGGCGCGACACCGCGGCGGTGTTGATCCCGACCTTGTCGGCGCCCACCCGCAGGAGGCGGCGGGCGTCGGCCAGGGTGCGCACGCCCCCGCCGACCATGAGGGGGATGAAGAGCTGCTCGGCGGTACGGGCCACCAGCTCGACCATCGTCTCGCGCCCGCCCGAGGACGCGGTGATGTCGTAGAACACCAACTCGTCGGCGCCCTGGGCGTCGTAGAGCGCCGCCAGCTCGACGGGGTCGCCGGCGTCGCGCAGGTTTTGGAACCTGACCCCCTTCACCACCCGGCCGCCGTCCACGTCGAGGCACGGGATGACCCGAACCGTCCTCACCGGGCCACCGGCCCGACCCGTACGGCCCGCAAGGCGGCGTCCAACTCGACCCTGCCCTCGTAGATCGCCTTGCCCACGATGACACCCGCGAGGCGCCCCCCGCCGGCCGCCCCGTGCAGGCCGGCCAGGGCCCGCAGGTCCACCACGCTGCCGACGCCCCCCGACGCGATCACCGGCGTCGCCGTCACGTCGAGCACCGCGGCCAGCCCGTCGAGGTCGGGTCCGGTGAGCATCCCGTCGCGCTCGATTTCGGTGACCACGACCGCCGCCAGGTCGGCGCTGTCGACCGCCGCCAGCGCGGCCGCCAAGGTCAACGTCGAGGCCTCGGCCCACCCCCGGACGTGCACCACGCCCGCCCGGTGGTCGAGGCCGACAGCGACGCGCCCGGGATACTGCGCCGCCAGCGTCCGCACCGCGGCGGGGTCGGCGACGGCGAGCGAGCCCACCACGACCCTGGCCACCCCCCGATCCAGCAACGTCGCGTCCCGTACCCCGCCACCGACCTGGATGGGGATGGGAACGATGGCGGCCAGCGCCTCGATCAGGTCCCGGTTGTCGCCTTGGCGGCGGGCGGCGTCGAGGTCGACCACGTGCAGCCATTCGGCGCCCGCGGCCGCGAACATGCGGGCAACGCTGATCGGATCGTCGTCGTAGACCGTCTCGCGAGCGAAGTCGCCCTGCACCAGGCGAACGCAGCGGCCGCCTCGCAAATCGATGGCGGGGTAGAGGATCACGGACGGCAGCGGGCCGCGAAGTTGGCCAGCAGCTGCAATCCCGCCGCTCCTGACTTCTCCGGGTGGAACTGGGTGGCCCACACCGCGCCGCGGGCCACCGCGGCCACGATCGTCCCGCCGTAGTCGCAGGTGGCCACCACGTCCGGCGACATCTCGGCCGCGTAGGAGTGCACGAAATACACCCACGGCTCGGCGCCGAGGCCGGCCAGCAATGGTGACTCCCCCACCCGGTCGAGCCGGTTCCACTGCATCTGCGGTCGCTTGACCCCCGGGGGCAGGAGGTGCAAGGTGCCCGGGAGGACGCCGAGGCCGGCGACGCCACGATTCTCGTCGGAGCCGTCGTACAGCATCTGCATCCCGACGCAGATCCCGAGCAACGGGCTACCCCTCTTCGCCGCCGCCATGACGACCTTGTCGAGGCCGCTGGCCGTCAAGGCCTCCATGCACGGCCCGAAGGCGCCCACCCCCGGGAGCACGACACCGTCGGCTTCCGAAGCCACCTGCACATCGTCGGTCAGCACCGCGTCGCCGCCGACGCGTTGCATCGCCTTCTCGGCGGAGCGCAGGTTGCCGATCCCATAGTCGAGGACCGCGATCACAGGCTGCCCTTGGTCGAGGGAACGCCGACGCCGTCGATGCGGACGGCGTCGCGCAGGGCCCGGGCCACCCCCTTGAACGACGCCTCCAGGATGTGGTGGGTGTTGCGACCGCTGCGCATCCGCAGGTGCAAGGTGACCGCCGCGCTGGTCACGAAGGCCCGCCAGAACTCCTCGGCCAGTTGCGGGTCGAACGGCGGATCCCCGAGGGGGTAGGCCTCGCCGCCGGCGCCCGGATCGACCTCGTAGACGAGGAACGGACGGCCCGACAGGTCGAGGGCGACGTCGATCAGCGCCTCGTCGAGCGGGACCGAGATCGAGGCGAAGCGCCGGACCCCGGCCTTGTCGCCGAGGGCGTCGCGCAACGTCTCCCCCAGGCAGATCCCGACGTCCTCCACGGTGTGATGGGCGTCGACGGCCAGGTCGCCGGCGGCGTGGACGGTGAGGTCAAATCCCGCGTGCTTGCCGAGCTGCGCCACCATGTGGTCGAAAAACGGCAGCCCGGTCGAGACCTCCCCTTTTCCCTCCCCTTCGACGAGCAGATCGATCGAGATCGCCGTCTCCTTGGTCTGACGCGACCGCGACGCCGTCCTCATGCCAGCACCTCCTCGAGGGCGGCGAGGAAGCGGCCGTTCTCCTCCGGGGTGCCCACCGTCACCCGCAGACAACCCTCGAGCCGGGGCCAGCTGCTGCAGTCCCGCACCAGGACCGAGTGGTCGAGCAGGCCCCGCCACACCACCGCCGCGTCGGCCGGCGGACGCCACAGGATGAAGTTCGCCTGCGACGGCCACGTCGTCGCGCCCAGGCGGCCGAGCGCCGCCAGCAGACGTTCCCGCTCGGCCACGATGGTGGCCACCCGCTGTTCCATCTCGTCGGTGAAGCGCAGCGCCAGGCGGCCCGCGGCCTGCTTCATAGCGTCGAGGTGATACGGCAGGACGACGCGCTCCAGGATCTCGACCACCTCGGGGGGCCCGACGAGATACCCCAGCCGGACAGCCGCCATCGCCCAGGTCTTGGAGTAAGTCCGGGTTACCACCAGCGCCCCGTCATCCGCGACCAGGTCGATGGCCGACCAGTCGGCGAACTGGCCGTAGGCCTCGTCCACCACCACCAGCCCGGGCGCCGCCGCCAGCGCGGCGGCGACCACGGAAGGATCGTCGGCGCCGCCCGTCGGGTTGTTGGGCGAGCACAGGAAGGTGATGTCCGGCTGCGCCGAGTGAAGCGCGGCGGTCACCACGTCGGCATCGAGGGTGAAGTCGGCCCGCCGCTCGAAGCTGGCCACCGCCGTTCCGGTCAGGTGGGCGATGTGGCTGTGGAGGGCATAGGTCGGCTCGAAGGTCACCGCCCGGCGGCCAGCGCCGCCGTAGGCCAGGCAGAGGCTCTGCAGCACCTCGTTGGAGCCGTTGGCGCAGAACACCGCTTCGGGAACGACCCCGTGGAGGTCGGCCAGCGCCTTGCGCAGCCCCCACGCCCCCCGGTCGGGATAGCGGTTGTACTCGATGGCGTCGATCTCGGCGAGGAGGGCCGAGCGCCACCCGGGGGGCGGCGGGAAGGGCGATTCGTTGGTGTTGAGCCGCACCTCCACCGCCACCTGGGGCGAGTGGTAGCCCTCCCGCAGCGAGAGGTCCGCCCGGGGCAGGGGCCGTCGGCGGTCGCCGGTGCCGCCGGTCATGGCCGCGCCGGCGGATCCGCCATCGTCTCGCGGATGCGTACCGAGTCGGCGTGGGCGGCCAAGCCCTCGGCCTCGGCGATGGCGATCACGTGGGGCGCCACCTTGGCCAGCGCCGGGCGGTCGAGGGAGACCACGTGGATGTGCTTGCAGAAGTCGTCCACCCGCAGGCCACTGGCGAAGCGCGCCGAGCGGTCGGTGGGCAACACGTGGCTGGGCCCCGCCACATAGTCGCCCACGCTGGCGGGGGCGAACGGCCCGCAGAAGACGGCGCCGGCGTTGGTCACCAGCGGCACCAGCGCCTCGGGATCGGCGCACATCAACTCCAGGTGCTCGGGGGCCACGGCGTTGGCGACCTCCATGGCGTGGGCGGCGTCGCGGACCAAGACGCAGTAGCCGTTCTTGGCGAGGGTGGACTCGATGTCGCGCCGGCGCACCGCCTCCGCGGTGAGGCGATCGACCGCCGCGCTGATCCGGTCGGCAGCCTCCGGCGACCAGGTGACCAGCCACGCCAGGCCGTCGGGGCCGTGCTCGGCCTGAACGATGACATCGATGGCCGCGGCCTCCACCGGGGTCGTCTCGTCGGCAATGACGACCACCTCCGACGGGCCTGCGAACGCCGAGGTCACCGCCACCCGCCCGGCGCTCGCGACCTCCCGCTTGGCGATCGACACATAGGCGTTGCCGGGGCCCACGATGACGTCGACGGCCCGGAGCGACTCGGTCCCATACGCCATGGCCGCCACCGCCTGGGCGCCGCCCACCCGGTACACCTCGTCCACGCCCGCGAGCGCGGCCGCCGCCAGGATGGTCGGCGCCACCGCCCCGTCGCCCTGGGGCGGCGAGCACACCACGACCTCGGGAACCCCGGCCACCTTGGCGGGAATGGCGGTCATGAGCACGGTGCTGGCCAGCGGGGCCCGGCCTCCCGGGACGTACACGCCGGCGCGCGCCACCGGGCGGCGAACGTCACGGACCTCGACACCGTCGCGCAGGTGACAGCTGTCGGGATGCAGTTGGGTGCGGTGATGGTCACCGATGGCGCCCGCCGCCGCCTCCAGCGCCGCCCGCAGCGCGTCGGGAATGACGTTGAGGGCGGCGGAGACCTCAGCGGGCGGGACCCGCAGGGAGTCGATGCGGACCCCGTCGAACCGTTCGGTCAGGGCGACGACTGCCGCATCACCGCCGGTGCGCACCTGGGCCAGGATCTCCCGCACCGCGGCGACGGGACCGTCACCGGCGACCTCGGGACGGGGCAGGTGGGGCTCGGGGTCACCGGTGACCGTGCGGAGATCGAGGCGCTGCAGGAGGGCGGTCATGCGGAGGCGATCGTACTTTGCCCCCTGTGACATCCCCGCCCATATCTCGGGCGTGGCGCCGCCGCCGACTTGGGGTAGACATGCGCCGTGAGCGCCAAGGCAGAACTGAGCTCGGTCGCCACCGCTCTCGACGAGATGGCGAAGCGAATCGCGGACATCGCCGACGCCCTCTCCGGTGACGAGCGCGAGGCGCTCTCCGCTGACCTGTTCGAGGTCGAGCGGGCCCTCGGCACCGCCTCGCGACGCCTCAACCGGGCCATCGCCGGCCACTGAGCCCGGGACCCCTGGGCCCTCGGATACGGCGCCAGGAATGGGGGCAGACACGCCGACGGCGCCCGCTAGGCGATGCGCCAGGAATGGGGGCAGACATGCCGACGGCGCCCGCTAGGCGATGCGCCAGGAATGGGGGCAGACATGCCGACGGCGCCCGCTAGGCGGGCGCCGTCGACGGGAGCGGTCCGGGCGGCGGATCCCGGAACCGCTCAGGGGAGCAGGTGGCGGGACCTGGCTCCTCAAGCACGAAAGATACATCCTCTTTTTTCTGTCCGCCTCTTTCCCGGCGGTTTTTGCCGCATATTCGTGTCCCGACGCCCAGATCCCCTCTACGCTTGACCGTTTAGTCGCTTGGCCGGCCGACGGCCCACGGTCGGCACCCGGGATGAGGGGCAGAAGTCGGCGAGCACGCACTCCTCGCAACGGGGCCGGCGGGCGATGCACACCCGGCGCCCGTGCAGGATCAGGCGCAGGCTCATGGCACCCCATTCCCGGGCCGGCAACATGGCCGTCAGGTCGGTCTCGACCTTCTCCGGATCCTTGTTGGTGGTGAGACCGAGCAGCCCTGCGAGGCGCAGGACGTGGGTGTCGACCGGCAGCCCGGGGGCGTCGAAGTCGACGCTGCGAATGACGTTGGCGGTCTTGCGGCCCACCCCGGGGAGGGTTGTCAGGTCCTCGATGGCGACGGGCACCTGGCCCCCGTAGCGCTCCACCAGGGCATTGGCCATCCCGATCAGGCTGCGGGACTTGGCCCGGAAGAATCCCGTCGACGCCACCAGTTTCTCCACCTCGGCAGGGTCGGCGGCGGCCAGATCCTCGGCGGTGGGATAGCGGGCGAACACCGCCGGCGTCACCATGTTGACCCGGACGTCGGTCGACTGGGCCGAGAGAATGGTGGCGACCAGAAGTTGGAACGGGTTGTCGTGGTCGAGGGCGCATAGCTCTTTCGCGCTGCCCGGGTATTCGACCGCCAACCGGGCCGCCGTTTCCCGGGCCCGCCCCTTCGGTGTCCGCGGCCGGGTCATGGTGCCGCCAGGCTATGACGTGGGCGAAGGCCCCCCGGGGGGCGCTTGGCGAGGGGCCGATAGCCTGCTGTTCGTGCACCGGCTCGAGGTTCGGCGGGAAATGAGCCCCGACGACATCGCGGCGGTCCAGGAGCTGCTCGATCTGGCCAACCTGGCCGACGGCCACAATCCGCTGGGCGAGCACGCCTGGCTGGACCTGGTGGAGGGGGGCCGGGAAGGCTTTGCGGGACTGATCGCCCTCGAGCGGGGCCACGGTCACCCGGTCGGTTACGCCCAGGTCACCCGGGGGCCGAGCAGCTGGGCGCTGGAGTACGTGATTGACCCCCACCACCGGGTCCCGGGTAACTCGATCGGCCACGACCTGGTTGCCGCGGCCCTGGACATCGTGGCGGCCGAAGGCGGCGGCCACGTCCACGTCTGGGTCAACAAGCCCCGTCCCGAAAACGACCAGATCGCGGCCGACAACGGTCTGCGCCGGGGCCGCGACCTCTATCAGATGCGCCGCCAGCTCCCCGTGGCCGAGGTGTATGAGCTCGAGACCCGGGCCTTCCGTCCCGGCATCGACGACGAGGCATGGCTGGCGGTCAACAACCGCGCCTTCGACTGGCACCCGGAGCAGGGCCGCTGGGACGAGGCCACCCTCAAGGCCCGCCAAGCGGAGCCGTGGTTCGACCCCGAAGGCTTCCTGCTGCACGACGAGGTCGTGGCGGGGCAGACCCGGCTGGCAGGCTTCTGCTGGACCAAGGTGCACACCGATCACGAGCCGCCCTTGGGCGAGATCTACGTGGTGGCGGTGGACCCCGACTTCCAGGGCCAGGGCCTTGGTCGCCGGCTGGTGCTGGCCGGCCTCGACCACCTGGCGGCGCTCGGCCTGCGCGATGGCATGCTCTACGTCGACGCCGCCAACCGGTCCGCCATCAAGCTCTACATCGACCTGGGCTTCGACATCGACCACATCGACCGGGCCTATGTCGGCGACGTCGCCCCGAAGCCGGCGCCGGCCGGCGCCGGTGGACCCACCACCGGCCAGGCAACCGAGGCCCCGTAGTCTGGTAGCGGTGCCCGGCCCCTACGACCTCTCCCGCGAGCAGCTGAGCCACCTCATGGCCGACCAGCCCGCCTACCGGGTGCGCCAGGTCTGGGACGGGCTTTACCGCCGGGCGCTGCCGGTCACGGAGATGACCGACCTCCCCCTCCCCCTGCGCCAGCGCCTGGCCGTCGAGCCGGCGCTGCATCCCGCCCTCACCCTGTCCGCCCGATCGGTGTCCGACCGCGCCGAGACGGTGAAATGGGCGTGGCGCCTCCACGACGGGGCGACGATCGAAACCGTCCTCATGCACTACGCGGACCGCTCCACGGTGTGCGTCTCCACCCAAGCGGGCTGCGCCATGAACTGCAGCTTCTGCGCCACCGGCCAGGCGGGGTTCACCCGCCACCTCAGCGCGGGCGAGATCGTCGAGCAAGTGGTCGCCGCCATCGGCGAGGCCCGGCCCCGCCGGGTCGGCAACGTGGTGTTCATGGGGATGGGCGAGCCGCTGGCCAACTACGTCCCGATGTGGGCGGCGGTCGAACGGCTCCACCACGAATTCGGCTTCTCGGCGCGCCACTTGACGGTCTCGACGGTGGGCCTCGTCCCCGGGATCCGGCGCCTGGCCAAGGAGGCCCTGCCGGTCAACCTGGCGGTGTCGCTGCACGCCGCCAACGACGAGCTGCGCGACAAGCTGGTCCCCATCAACAAGCGGTGGCCCTTGGCGGCGGTGATTGCCGCCTGCCACGAGTACCGCTCGATGAAGGGGCGCCGGCTGTCGTTCGAATGGGCCCTCATCGACGGGGTCAACGACCGCCCCTCCGACGCCGACGAGCTGGCGTCGCTGGTGCGGCCCCTCGGCGCCCACGTCAATCTCATCCCCCTCAACCCGACCCCCGGGTACGCGGTGCGCGGCAGCGACGCGTCGCGGGTGCGGGCCTTTCGCAACCTCCTCGTCGAGCACGGGATCAACGCCACGGTGAGGCGAAACCGGGGGACGGACATCGATGCTGCCTGCGGTCAGTTGGCGGGTTCGGTCATCTTGCCGCCGCAAGTCCGCATACGGGTGCCAAACTGAAGACATGCCCGCCAACCGGTGGATCGACACCACTCAGCCGCAGACGCTTCTCATGGCAGTCATCCTGCTGTACATCCAGGCCGCCTTCCTGATCCTCTTCGGCGGGTTCTTCTCCGTGATCGGCTTGGTCCTCATCGTCGGCCAGGTGGGTGGCGCCTTCGGCATCGCCAACGAAAAGAAGTGGGGCTACGGGCTCGGCATCGCCATGGCGGTCCTGCCCTTCGTCTACCGCCTCGTGCTGATCCACAACCCTTTCGGGGGCGTCGATCTGGTCACGCTGATGTTCGAGGTCGCCTTGGTTGCCCTGCTCCTGCACCCGCAAAGCCGGGAGTACCAGCGGATCTGGTTCAAGTAGGACACCGCTCTACAAGCTGATTGCGGTCATGCGACGAGGTAGGTCTCGTACGTCACGCCTCCGGAGCGTCGGCCGCCGACACTGACGAACACGCCCTTGTTCAGCCAGTCGAGATCGGCGGCGGCGGTCTCGATCTGCGTCACGGCGCGAAAGGTGTACTCGCGGGGGTCGACCTCCTCGCCGCGGCCGAGACGGGCGAGGACATCGGCGGGACCGTGGCGAACGCTTCGTGATTGGACGTAGAGCAGATCACCGCCGTCGGTGCGCAGTGTGTAGCGGATGTCGCCGAGTGCGGTGGCGTCGCCCAGCACGATCTGCCAGTCAGCGCTGGCGCCGGGAAGCAGCGTCCCGTTGAGCTCAGGACCGGTGAAGGTACCGCCGGTCAGGGCCACGATGCGCCGGCGGCCTCGGGCGGTGTCGCCGAGATCAGATGGTGGGGCGAGAGTGGCGTCCAAGCGGAACGTGAGCGACAGGCGCGGCTCGGGAACCTGATTGCCGGTCACCCGCCGGCGCGACGCCGGGTCGTTGGGGTGGGCCTCGAGCTGTGTGACGGTGACGTGCATCCAATCGGCGAGCGGCAGGGCGCCGAGCAGACCATCGAGCTGGGCTTTGTTGTCGGCGCGGTACAACCCGAGGACCGTTGTGTCGCTCTGTGTGCCCGACTTCCAGACTCGGACGAGATGCCCTTCGTCGGCCAGCTTGGCGGTGGCGGCTGCTTCGGCGTTCTGGCGGTCACTGATATCGGACTTCGAGGTTCCCGCAGGAATGTCAAGGGCGAAGGCGACGAGGAATTCCATGGCGCGACCTATCTCATCGCCGAGTCGACGATGGCAACGTCCTGCTCTGTCGTCGTGTCGGCGACTGCGACGGCGGCGACGAACTGGCCCTTGCGAGTGAGCGGCACGCGCTCGACAGAGAACGCAGGTGCTGCGGTGGCGACGGTGAGAGAAGGCATCGCATCACTTCCTTTTTGGGGGGGGTGGGGGCGAAAACCGTTAGGCGGGCAGATCACTGCCGGTCTGCTCCGCCACCAGATACGAGGCGTACCAGGCCGGCCAGCTCTCGTCTTGGCTCGACCGGTCGAGGAGGTGCGAGCGCCCGATGCGTTTCTGGTGCTCGACATGGGCGGCCTCGGCGCGCCACAGCGCGTTCTCAAGGTCGTCCGCGGACGCGAACGCCGTTTGCGTGGGCTCGATGCGGCCTGGGTGGCGGGTGGTGACCTCCTGGACGAGCCACAGATTGCCGTCGGGATCGTTGAAGGAGAAGAACGACCCGTAGCTGGTGCGCTCGGGATCGGGGCCGGGTTGGCGCGCCTCGAGGGGAAAGGGCGGGCCGTGCCAGATGTCACTCACGTCGATGCCACGGTCCACCAGTCCCTTATGGGCCGCCTCGATGTCGGAGACGGTGAGCCCGGCCTCGGCCGAGCCCGGCGCGGCGGTGGTGAGACCCGTGCCAAACGTGATCGAGGTCCCCGAGCCGGGGGGCGTGAACTGGACGATGCGCAGTCCCTCAAGCGGCGCGGCGTCATCGTCGAATCTCCAACCCAGTCGCTGATAGAACCCCTTCGATCGGTCAACGTCGGACACGGGAATGACGTCGATCTCGAGATTCATGGTGACACTGCGAACGCTGGTCTCGCGGGTGGCTTCGGTTTGGCTCATCGCTGCCTCGTGCCTTCTCTGGGTTGGGTCGGGAGCTTCGACTCGGCCTGCGCTTCGCAGTGAGCTCTCGCATCTGAGTCAATGCCGGTTCGCCCTTTGAGTCCACGACTTATGACCAAACTGTCGTAGGCCCCGCCTATCACCGCACCCCTACCATCGACTTTGTGGAGCTCCGGCAGCTGACCTACTTCGTCGCGGTCGCCGAGGAACTGCATTTCGGTCGGGCCGCAGCGCGGCTTCACCTTGCCGGACCTTCGCTCTCTCAGCAGATCAGCAATCTCGAACGTGAGCTTGGGATCCAGCTCCTCGTGCGCGACCGCCGACACGTCGAGTTGACCCCCGCCGGCAGCAAGTTCCTGACCGACGCCCGAGAGGTGCTGGACGCGGCGGCACGGGCGGTGGATGGAACCCGCAAAGGCGACGAAGGATTACCTCTGCGGCTGGGCTATGTCAGCTGGCTTCCCCCAGAGGCAGCAGCAATGCCCGACCTGCGGATCCGGGTCGACGAATGGGTCCTGCCCTCCCACACCCAAGCGGCACGGGTAGCCGAAGGCAGCCTCGACCTGGCCATCGCGTGGATTGCCGACGCCGACATCGAACGGCTCAACCTGGCTGCCCACCTCTTGCGATACGAGACCCTCGGCGCCGTCATGCCACGCGCTCATCAGGCGACTCGTCACGAAAGCATTCCGGCATCGGAGCTCACCGCGCTCGTCGATGTCGATGAAGCGTCGTGGGGGTCCTGGAACCGCTACGCCACCGCGTTCGCCCAAGCAAACCAGGCGTCAGTGACCAATATCCACGATGGCGGCATCGCCGGGCCGGCATTTTTCGACCACGTCACCCGCTTGCGGCGGCCGGTGCTCGAGTCGCCCAAGCGCCACTCGGCGCCGACACCGCCGACGTTGACACGCCGGCGGGTCCGATTCCCGCTGCCCGTATGGGCATGGGCGCTCCTTCACCGCGCCGACGACACCCGGCCGATGGTGGTTCGCGCCACCCGGACTCTGATCGACCACGCCTCGACCGTTGGCTGGCGAACACCTCCATCCGAGCCGTACTGGCCTCCAGCCAACGAGCAGAAGGCGTGAAGCCCGGGAACGCGGCCGGGAGCCGGTTCAACTAGACCCCCTTTTTCCCGCTTGGACTCTGCGAGCAAACACTCCTAGAGTACGAGGAGTGTCCTATCGGGTAGAAGAGCTGGCGGCCAAGGCCGACACCTCGGTCGACACCATCCGGTACTACCAGGCCCGCAACCTCCTGCCGCCGCCGCGGCGCGCCGGGCGTGTCGCCTGGTACAGCGACGAGCACGTCGAACGGCTGGCCCGGATCCGGCGCCTGCAGGCTCGGGGATTCGCGCTGGCGGTGATTCGACGCCTCCTCGACGGGGAGCTCGATCACGCCGACGAGGCGCTGATCGCGGCCGTGCCGGCGGCAGAGGGCGGCGAAGCGTGGCTCAGCCTCGACGAGCTGGCCGACCGCAGCGGCATACCCCTACCCGTCCTCGAGGCGGTGATCCGGGAGGGCCTCCTGATCCCGCACCAGGTGAACGGCGCCGACCGCTACTCCGAGGCCGACGTCGCCGCCGCCGCGGCGGGCCTCAAGCTGCTCGAACACGGCCTCCCGCTTCCCGAGCTGCTCGAGCTGGCCCGCCAGCACACTTTGGCCATGCGGGCAACCGCAGAGCGGGCGGTGGCCCTGTTCGACCGGTACATCCGCCAGCACCTGCGCTCCGAAGACTTGGCGGAGGACGTGGCGGCCGAGCGGCTGGTCTCGGCCTTCGAAGAGATCCTGCCCGCCACCTTGACCATTGTGACCCACCACTTCCGCCGCACCCTGCTGGCCGTCGCCCAGGAGCACATCGAGCGCGTCGGCACCGCCGGCGAGCGCCAGTTGGTCACCGCCGCCGCAGAGCGGGCACTGTGACCCGGGCCCGGGTCACGACGGCGACGGGCCTCCCGGCGCCGGACCAGCCCCTCCCCCAGGGTGAGGCAAAGGTGGCGGCGGTGCGCACGATGTTCGACACCATCGCCCCGCGCTACGACCTGGTCAACCGGATCATGACCTTCGGTATGGACCGCGGCTGGCGCCGGGCCACCGTCGGGGCCCTTTCGCTGGTGCCCGGCTCAGCGGTCGTGGACCTCGCCTGCGGTACCGGCGACCTTTGCCGCGACCTGGTGACGGCGGGCTACCGGGCCATCGGCATCGACCTTTCGCTCGGCATGTTGCTCCACGCCCGCACGCCGAGCCCACTCGTCCAAGGTGACGCCTTGGACCTGCCGCTGCCCGACGGTTCCATCGCCGGCGTGGTGAGCGGATTCGGCCTGCGCAACTTCGTCGAGCTGCCCCCCGTGTTCGCCGAGCTGGCCCGGGTGCTACGCCCCGGTGGCCGCATCGCCCTGCTCGACGTCGCCCGCCCTGAGGGCAGGCTGATGCGCGCCGGCCACTCGGTGTACCTCGGTCACGTTGCTCCGCTGATCGGCGGCGTCCTGTCGAACAGGACGGCGTACCGCTATTTGCCCCGTTCGCTCGCCTACCTGCCGCCGGCGCCGACCGTGCTGGCCCAACTGGCGGCCGCCGGTTTCGACGACGCCGAGCGCCGGCTGCTCTCGGGGGGTATCACCCAGCTCTACACCGCCACCCGAGGGGGCTTGCGATGACATCCACCGTTTCCGCCCTGTCCACCGATGCGTCGGATCCCGCCGTGACCGTCCCCATGGGCTCGGCTGTGCGTGCGGCGGCAGGGCTCGTGGCCCGCACCGTCGCCCTTGCCGACGACGCCGACATCGACCTGCTGGCGGTCGGCGGGCTGCGTGATTCGCTGCTGTGGCACCGCGAGGCATTCGCTTTGGCGGGCCGGGGCGTGGCGTTGCGGCTGGTGCTGCCCGCCGGGCTGGACGACTCCGGGGCGGCGGCCGGCGTCCTGGCGGCGCTCCAGGCCATCCCGACCGACGACGAGGTGGGCCGACCCGGGTGCGGGCCGGTCGTGCTCGCCGCCCTGCCCTTCGACCGCGGCGCACCGGCCACCCTCACCATCCCGGCGTGGACCGTCGGGCGCGATGTGACGGGACGCCGGTGGCTCACCACGGTCACCTCGCCCGGCGCCCGCGACGCCGACCTCAACCCCTCGCTCGAGATGCTCGCCGATCTGCCCCCCTACACCCCGCCGGACAGCTTCACCCTGGTCTCGCCCCGGCCCCACGACGAGTGGGCCGAGCTGGTGGCGGTCACCGTCGCCGCAGTGCGCGGCGGGCGCTTCGACAAAGTCGTGCTGGCCCGCGAGGTGCGGGTCACCGCCAACCGCCATTTCCTGCCCGCCGATATCCTCCGCCGGCTGAACACGCTCTACCCGTCGTGCATGGTGTTCTCCACCGGCACCTTCCTGGGCGCCAGCCCCGAGCTGCTGGTGAGCCGCCAGGGCCGGCGGGTCCGGAGCCACCCCATGGCGGGGACGGTGGCCCGCAGCGGCGATCCCCACGCCGACGCCGTGCTGACCGGCCTGCTTCTGGAGTCGGCGAAAGAGCGCGAAGAGCACCGCCTGGTCGTCGACGAGGTCGCGGCCGCCCTCCGCCCCGTCTGCCGGGCGCTCGACGTGCCGTCGGTCCCCACCATCGTCGGCCTGCGCAATGTCTCGCATCTCGGCACCCTCATCGAGGGCGAGCTCGAGGGCGACTCGGTGACCGCGCTCGAGCTCGTGTCCCGCCTTCACCCGACGCCGGCGGTCGCAGGCTCGCCGACAGCCGCGGCGGTGTCGTACTTGGGCGGTGTCGAGGGATTCGACCGCGGCTGTTACGCCGGCCCGGTCGGCTGGATGGACAGCCGGGGCGACGGCGAGTGGGCGGTTGCGGTGCGATCGGCCGAGGTCCAGGGCAATACGGCGCGGTTGTTCGCCGGGGTGGGGGTTGTTTCCGACTCGGATCCCGCCTCCGAGCTGGCCGAGACCCAGCTCAAGTTGCAGGCGCTCCTCGCGGCTGTCGTGCGCCCGTAACTCCCCTGCCCGGGCCTGGGCTTGACCTGGCCTGGGTGGGCCGCGCCCGGCCTGCCCGGCCCCGTCGGGCCGCGGACGCAGCAAAGTCCCCGAGGAGCCACGCCAGGTAAGTGCTCCGGTGTCCCCATGACCGCTGGCGCTCCCCACCCTCCCATCACCGACTTCCGCCCGCCTAGGCCGACGGTTGCCGGTGGACCGCGTCGCCCTTGTTGATCGTGACTCTGCGGACGATAAGGGCGTTGGACGCCCCGGAGGTTGAGCGCCCGTCCCGCCTCGGAGTTCACGAAGCGCATGGCCTCCAGCCGGAAACGAGCCACGACCTTGGTGTACCCCAGATGCAGTTGCCCGCTGATCTCGATGATGGCGCCGTCGATGGCCGGCCGGCTGCCCGCTGGCAGGTTGTCGGCCGAGAGCTCCAATCGACATAAGCTGATCGACGGGTCGAGCGGGCCTACACGAAACCCAGCGCCCCCACAACGAGGCGCTGTGGACGGTTCGAGGACGGCGTCGAGGCCCGTCACTCGTTGCACGCTGCGCAGTTGACTCTCCGGCCCGATCAAAGGGGCGATGATCGTGCTGCGCCACCTGGAAGATCGAACGCATCGTCTTCGGCGGCCCATCGAGGGTCGCCCAGGTCGGGGGCAACCGCCGCCTCTTCACCGGCGCCACCCGCCGCGCCTCGAAGTGCGCAATCAAGAATGCTTCCACCCCCTCTGCGAGGAGCCCTCTGACGAATGCAGACGGGATCACATCGTCGTCACTCCGCGGGCGGCCCCAGTACCCAAGACAACGGCCGCATTGCGGATTCCACAACCGAGCGGCATCCAACGCCTCCACCAGACCCGCGTAACCAGCAGGCGCCACGTGTCCTGCATAGTGCCGGCACGGCAATGCGCGCCATCGCAGATGACTGCGGCTCGCAGGCGGCGAAGCGGTCGACTGCCGCCGGGCACCAAAGCAGTTCCGGCCCCAGAGACATCGACTCGGTTCGAGTCAATAACCCTTGGAGCTTCCATTCTTTGGCCTCAACAGTGAATAGACATCCGCATACAACGGCACAGTCCCCCCATCCAAGCCTTCGGCCGTCCGGCGGCGGATCCGATTCCGAGCGGTCGGATCCGCAGCGCTGGATAGCCGGGTTCGCCCAGCTTGGCCTTGCCGTTGAACCGATCTGTCAAAGTGCCCTCTTGTCACGGGCCAGCGGAGGTAATACGCTCCGACCAGAAGAGCAGGACTAGCGACGGTTGGCTAAAACGCAGCTCGACCTTCTCAATCCTAGGAGGAGGGCACTCGTGCAGGTGTATATATCTGCGCACCCCCCAATGTGCGCGCGGATGAGGTCCGACTAGCACCAACGGACTGACATTCCGCTTGATGAAGCCAGTTGTCTCGTGCAATGATATTGCTGGCAGCTGGTAGTACTCGGCGTCTGCCGCCTCGAAGGGAACACCTTCCATGTTTTGATCCGCTACGGGTGGGTCGCGCTGAACGAACGCGGCTTCTCACCCAACGAGTGAAGAACAGGTGGTCAGAGAACAAATGGTCTTGGGAATCGAACGACAGCGCCGGCGGTCCTTGAGCATCGTTGAGCCCCTCGCTCGTCGGTCCGGACCGAGGTCGACTGGCCTCGCCGTACCGCCCCGGGCATGTCATCGCCATAGCGGCATCGGGTTTTGGCCACCATCCTCCTCGACGAGACTCCGTGAGTCTGACGCCGCAATGGCCATCTCACTCCTAACGGCGTTGCTCTATTGCGCCGGGGGGGCACGCCAACGCCCGATGTCGGCTAGTTCAAGTTACCGTGCGGTCCCACACCGGTAGTCGGTGGGCCCGGCTCGGGGCCAGCGCGATGATCCTGCCAATGCTGCTGGCCTGCTCATCGAAGACCCCGAAGCCAACCGCCCTCCCATCCACGATCACTACCACTACGACCACTTCCCAGGCGCAACTGGCCGCGGTGATCCTCAGCCAATGGCGAGCGGCCATGATCGCAAGTGTCGCCGCGAGTAAAGATCCCACCTCCGAAGGATTGGATCTTCAGTTAGCCAACTACTTCGTCGATCCAGTTCTCTCATATTTGCGGAATCAGTACGCTGCGCGCGCACGGGATGGCTTGGCCGACACGGGAGATTTGGATCTCGGACAACCCCACGTAACGACCATCAATGACAGAACTGCAGTCGTCGTTTCATGCATGACCGACCGCCTCGTCCTCGTCGACAAAGCGACAGGGAAGCCCCTGCCTGGGACAAATACGAACACGGCGCTCGAGGAAATTCGCTCAGAGCTCGCATTGTCGCCATCCAATCAGTGGAAGGTTTCCATGAACACACTCAAGGTGGGATCGTGCGACGGGCTGTGATTTCAGCGTTGGTCATTGCGAGTTTGGCAATATTTCCGGTACATCGCGCCGGGGCTACCGACCCGGGAGGGAGTGGCAGCATTGACCAGACTGGCGGGAACTGCTGGAGCGGGCGATGGAGGAGGAACACCTGTTTCAGTCGCGGGTGACGGTGGACATGGCACCGGCGGTGGGGGTGGAAGCGGAGCTTCGTGCGCCTATATCCCGAGGCTGCCGAGGGGTACGGGAAGCGGCGACGGGCTGTCCGATCCGGGGTCGCAGAATGGCGTCCCCGGTCAATATTACGACTCCTATTGCAATGGCGTGTACACGGGCACCGTCTTCGTTCCTCATGGTACGGGAGGACCCGGCGGACCGGTGGTGAATCCCATGAGGCTGGCGCAACAAGCAACGGATCATGCACCGTTCACCCCATTGGCAATCGCGATGTCGCCTCCTGCAGGACGGGAGGCCGTCAACTTCCCGATCTTCTTGTCGATATCGGGCTATGCAACGGTTGTGGCATCGGCGTCGGCAAGCGGAGTTACTTCAACGGTATCAATCGTGCCGACTTACGTGAGGTGGCAGATGGGAGACGGGCATTCGGTGACCTGTCAAGGGCCGGGAGTACCTTACGACCCGTCCCGGTCATTTTCGGCACAACTACCGGCGCCATGCGGATACAAGTATTCCGCCTCATCGGCGAACCAGCCCGGACAGGCGTTCCAGGTCACAGCGACCGTTCACTACACCGCGACATGGACAGTAATGGGAGCGCCCGGAGGCGGAAGCTTGGGTCCAATCGATCGCAGCGTATCCGTGCCGGTGACCGTCGGCGAGATCCAGATCGTGAACCAATAATGGCGAGGAGCCATTCGTGACGACGACGGGGATGCGGCCTCCGAAACCTGCAGCGGATGCGGCGCACGTGAACGGCGCCAGCCCCTCGGGGGCGCGTTCTCGGCGGCAACCACGCGGGCGTCTGGCGGTGGGCGCCGTAGGTTTGCTGGTTCTCGCCTTGGCGGTTGCAGTATTCGAGGCGATGGTGCCAAAAGCGCCCGGCTCAAGGGCGGTGTTGGTGGCTACTCGGTCGATTCGGGCCGGCGAAGTCATGGCCGCCGCCGACGTGAAAGCGGTGACCGTGGCATCGTCACAGCTCGCCGGTATTCCGGCTTCGAGCCGCGATGGTGTCGTCGGCCATCGAGCGGGCCTGGATATCGGCGCCGGCCAAGCGCTCGTGGACGCCGACCTCGGGGGAGCGCCGGGACCGGGCGCCGGCGAAGCGGTCGTCGGGGTCGCGTTGGCTGACGGCCGGTTCCCGAACGGTCTGGCAGCGGGCGACACCGTCGTCGTCGTCGACACGCCCGGTTCGGGCGCCGCGAATCAGCCGGTCGCAACGACGAAGTCGGGCCCCGGCGTGGAACTCGCTCTGGGCCGGGTAATGAATGTGGCCCGCACGGCAGACGGGACGCGGATGAATATCGCGTTGGTCGTGCCGACGTCGACCGCCGACGCCGTTGCAGCGGCGTCCGCCTCTGATTCAGTGAGCCTGGTGTGGGTAACGCGGTAAAGGGCACCCAGGCACCTGCCCTTGCGCCCGGGCTCCAGGTCGCGCTGGCGTCGGCGAAGGGGTCGCCAGGCGTCACCACGCTGACATTGGCCCTCGGCCTCGTATGGCCCAAACCGGTACTCGTCGGCGAGCTCGACCCGGCGGGCGCCGACCTCGTCGCCCGTCTGCCCCTCAAGCGCAGCGGTGGTCTAGCCGCATTGGCCGCCGCAGCCCGGCACACCATCGACTGGGAACGGCTGGCCGCCCACGCCCAGCCGGTCACGGAGATGTGCTCGCTACTCCTGGGGCCAGCGGATCCCGTCGTGAGTCGAGGGACGGTCGGTGTGTTGGCATCCGGTCTACCCGAAGCGGCGCGTTCGGTCGGAGTGGCTGGGCTCTGGGATGTTGGACGGTTGGACGCAGGATCGCCGGCATGGGCAACGACACCGACCTGCGACCTCGTCGCCGTCGTCGTCCGACCCAACGCGGGCGAGATCGCCCATGCCGTCCGTTTGGTCGAAGACCTCGGGGAGGTCGGAATTCCAGTGGGATTGGTTGTGGCGTCAGCCCGTCGAGGTCGCCGAACCCATCGCGACGACCTCATAGCCAGCGCCGTCGCCGAGCGCGCACACCATCAGGTGACGACACTGGGGCGGGTCCCTTTCGATCCCCTCGGGGTGGCGATGGCCGAACGGCTCATGGCCCATTGGGCGGGCCGATGCCCGCTCGGCGCTTCGGTACGTGCGATGCTCGGGCGCATCCCCCAAGTTCCGAGCTGCGCCACCGAGGCCTCGGAGAAGGGGATGGCGTATTGACACTCGTCGATGACACGCGGACGCGGTTGCACGGTCACGTCGAAACACGCCTCATCGAGGAGCTCCACCGACTCGGCCGCCCATTGTCCGAGGAAGACCAAACCATGTTGCGCCAGAGCCTGGCCGCGGAAGCGTTGCGGGAGGAGGCTGCCAACCGGCTGGCCGGCGGGAGGGAACTGCTTTCGCCCGAACAGGAACGACAGCTAAAGAGTGAGATAATAAGTGATTTTGTCGGATCCCCAGGAATCCAACGCTATTTGAGCGATCCCGAAGTGACGGATATCGATGTCAACGGCCCCGATGTTGTACATGTCACCTACCGCGACGGGTCGCGGCATCGGGTGCCGGCAATTGTCTCGTCGGCGAAGGAACTCGACGATCTGGTCCGACAGATGGCACGACGGTCGGGCGTGACTATTGAGGGATCCCCCACCGAGGTGGACCTATCGTTGCCCGACGGGAGCCGGGTGACGGTCGCCATGGGAAAAGTCGCGCCATTCCTGGTGGTGTCAATCCGGGTTCATCACACCATCGATGTCGACCGAGCGGATCTCGTCCGCTGGCGGATGATCACCCCGCAGCTTTCTGAGGTTCTCGCCGGACTCGCCCGTTGCAAGCGCAATATCGTAATCGGCGGGGGTACCGGGGTCGGAAAGACGACCATGCAAGCCGTCTGGGCCCACGAGATCCCGAGCATGGAGCGAATCGTCACCGTCGAAGACACCTATGAGCTCGGGCTGCATCTCGATGGCCGCCACAGTGACGTGGTCCCGCTGCGGACGTGCCGTCCCAATGTCGAAGGCGTCGGAGAGGTCACTATGCTCGAATTGACCCGTCTGGCCCTGCGCCTGAATCCATCACGAGTGATCGTCGGCGAGGTTCGCGGCGGCGAGTGCGTTTCCTTGCTGGACGCCATGAGCCAGGGCAACGACGGAAGTTGCTGCACGATCCATGCCAGCTCCGCCATGCAGGTGTTCACTCGGTTGGCCAAATACGCGTCTCGCGCCCCCGAAGCACCGCGCCGTGAGGACGTGATATATGACATCGCCGACGCTCTCGACGTAGTCATTCATCTGGGCCGCAGTCCCCGAGATCACCGCCCGATCGTGCGTTCGGTCCGTGAGGTGACGGGAAGCGTCGAATCGCAAATCCCCGCGTCGCGAGAACTGTGGCGAGCCGACGGGGACGGAGTGGCCCGGCGATCAAATGTCTCGATGACGCCTGAACTGGCTGCCGACCTGTTCAGTGCCGGCGTCGACCGCGCCCTCGTGGCGGCTGAGGGCGGCCGGTGACCCTCACGATCGTGGCCCTCTCCGCGGCAATTGCCGCGATCGGCGCCGCCCTTATCACGATCGCGGTCACCGGCTCGCCACAACCTGCTCTCCAGCGATCGAGCGGACAAGGTCGGACAACCTGGTGGCGGGTAACCCTGGGTGTGGCCGTCGCAGTCGCACTTTGGGCCGTGACCGGCTGGCCGGTTGCCGGGGCTTGGATGGGCGCGCTCGCCTTTTGGCTTCCGTCGCTGGTCGCGAGAGGCCGGCAGCGCCGGAACGAAATGGCCGTTGCCACCGCCGTCGCCCGCTTGGCGGGAATGATGCGTGATCAGGTTTTGGTCGGCGCTGATGTCGCGGAAGCGATACGAGGATGTGTCGCGATGGCTCCTACCGCGATTGCTCCTGCCGTCGCCGAAATGGCAGAGCGACTGCGCGGCGAGGATCCCGATCGAGTTCTCTCGGCTTTCGCTGCCGAGGTGAACGACCCTATGGCGGAGCTTCTGGCCGTGAGCCTGAGCTTTGCCTTGACCCGACGCACCGCGAAACTCGCAGCTCTTTTCGACGAGGTTGCTCGGGCTACGGAGGAACAAGTCCGTACCCGCCGGTCAATCGAAAAAGACCGGCGGCGGTTGCGAACAGCCATGTGGAGCGTGATCACCGCAGTCACGGTGTGGTTGGTCGTGATCTACCTGCTGTCCGGCTCCTACCTCGCTCCCTACGACGCGCCGCAAGGACAAGCCGTGATCGCGCTCGCGGGGGCGGCGTTCGCCGTCGGCCTGCTCGGCATGGCCAAGATGGACAGCATTGGCGGACCGAGACACCTCCGTTTGCGGGTTTCGGAGGGTTCATGACGCTGGTTTTGGCATGCGCCTTTGCGTTCACCCTCGGTGTCGCCTTGTTGACTTGGGCGCTGGTGCCCCGTATCCCATCCTTGGCCGCTGAACTCGACGAATTGTTGTCGCCGCGGACAATATCCGTTCCGGCACCCGGCGATTTCTGGGACGCATTCGGACGATCCCTTCGGGCGACACTCGACCCGGACAGCGCCCATTTTCCCCAGTTGTTTCGGGACCTGACGGTGACGGGTCAGACTCCGGCGGATTTCGTCCGCCAGATCCTCACGACTGCCGCCCTGATCGCGGCACTCGCAGTTTCGGTTTGTGCGACGCTCGTCGTCGAAGGCTTCCACCTGCCGGCGGCGGTCGACATCATGCTTACGGGTTTGGCGGCGGTCGTGGGAGCCGGGGTGCCTCGGGCAACCGTGCGGAGCCAGGCGAGCGAGCGGCGCGATGCGATGCGCGAGGCCGTCGCGGTGATCTGCGACCTGGCCGCGGTGCTGGTCGCCGCCGGTGAGGACGTTGACGGTGCATTAGCGGCGGCTGCGAGTGCCGGCGCCGGTTGGGCCTTCGAACTCGTGAGGGCCAGCCTCCCAGGCGACGGTCGGCAAGGCGCGTGGGTGGCCCTCGAGAGGTTGGGCGAGCGGCTCGGGGTCGAGGAGTTGACGGTGTTGGCCCAGAACATGGGTCTGGCCGAGGAAAAGGGCGCCAAGGTTCGCGAGGCGCTCAACTCCCAGGCCAAGACGCTGCGCGAGGAGGCGGCGTCGGAGGTGGAAGCCAGGGCAGGCTCGATGACCGAGCGGATGAGTTTCCCGATGGTCATGCTCCTCGCCGGCTTTCTGCTGGTCATCGGCTATCCCGCGGTGGCCAGGTTATAAATGCCTGCCAATACTCAGCAAAGGAGAAACAGTGGGAACATTGGAGTTCTGCCAGATGTTGTTTCTGTATCTGAATGCTCGCATGGCAGTAACCGGACGCGACGAGCGCGGTTCGCTGACACTGGAGCAGGTGATCATAACGGCCGTTCTTTCCGCCGCCGCGATCGCCGCCGGAGCGGCCATCGTGGCCGCGGTCCAGAGCCATCAAACCAAGATCAAATAGCGCGCCAGTGGGGCTCGGCCACGCTGCAGACGGTCATCATGCTACCGGCAGTTCTCCTCGCCATGACAATGGTGTTTCAGGGCATGGAGTATTACTGGGCGCGCCAGGCGGCCGAGACCGCGGCCCGCCAGGCGGTCGACGCGGCCCGACTCGTTGGCGCCGGCCCAAGGGACGGGACAACTCGCGCCCACTCCGTCCTTTCCCAGCTCGGATCGCCGCTTGAGGGCGTCGGTGTCACCGTTGCCACCCAAAACGGTGTGGTAATAGCGACGGTGTCCGGCCGTCCGCATCAACTCGTGCCGGGCGTGGTTCTCAGCATAAGCGCCCGAGCTCAGGGACCGGTAGAACAATTCCGCCCGCCGCCATGAGGGATCGAGAGCGCGGGAGTGCCGTTCTTGAGGCGGTCGTCGGTGCTCCCGTGATCATCTTGCTGCTGGTCACCTTGATTGGCGCCGCCCGCGTTGCCAACGCTCACCAGATCGTTGATGACGCGGCGGGCGACGCCGCCAGGGCCGCGTCGACGACCCGCAGCGTCGCGGCGGCACGAGGGGCGGCCGTGCAGGTCGCGTCGACCAGCCTCAACGGGCGGGGCGTGTCGTGCACCACGATGGCTGTGAGCGTCGACACCTCGAACTGGCGGCCGGGAGGAAACGTCGGTGTGACCTTGACCTGCATCGTCCAGCTAGCCGACCTCGGCGTGCCTATCCTCAGCGGGAGTCGCAGCGTCGTTGCTCGTGGCGCGGCCGTGATCGACACATACCGGCAGCTAACTCCATGACCAGGGAAATGGGGTCGGTGACGGTATGGCTCGTCGTCGTGACCGTGGCGATGGTGGCTGCCATTGGGCTCGTCTTTGACGGCGGCACCGCCCTCGCGGTGAGGGGCGAGGCAATCGCCGACGCCTACGGCGCCGCTCGGGCGGGCGCAGAAGCGCTCGATCAGTCGAGCTTCGCCCGCGGCGGCGCGCCCGCTCCCGACACGGCAGCGGCGAACAGCGCGGCCCTGTCTTTTCTTTCCCAGGTCGGTGTTGCACCCGACCACGCCAGCGTGACGGTAAATGGGGCGGTGGTGACCGTGACCGTCCACCTGAGCTCGCCGGCCACGATTCTGGCCGCGGTGGGAGCGGGACCATTCACCTTAACCGGCCAAGGCAGTGCCCGCGCCGTCTTCGGAGTGAGAGGACCGGAACCATGAGACGCACCGTCAGTGGGATGGTCGCGCTACTGGCGATCGTAGGCTTTTTTGCAGGAGCAAGTGCCGGTTTGGTCTTTATGGCGGGATGGCCGCTGCCGAGCGGCCCGGCGCTACGGATTGCTGTCGACCTTCATTACCTTTCCCCCCACCTGGTGGCGCAATTGGCGGCCTGTGTTGGGTGGCCGTGCCTTGCGTACTTATTGGTGACCGTCGTGCGCATGGGCGCCGACGCCTGGCACGACCGTGCCTCGCCCGCCCGCGGGCCGGCGGCGTGGTTGCAATCGATGGTACGGCGGGCCGTGGCGGTGTTGGTGTTGTTGTCCGGCCTGCTCAGCCGCTCGCCGGCGTGGTCGGCACCGGCTCGCCCGGCCGCTACGGTCGCTCTGACTGCTGCTTATCGCCTACCTGTTCGTTCGCCCTCCGCTGTCGCCTTGACCTCCAACAACCAAGTTGGCGGTCACGCGCCAGCCACCGCCCCGAAGGTGACCTACCGCGTCCAGCCCGGTGACGAGCTATGGGATATCGCCGGCACGCATCTTCACGACCCTCTTCAGTGGCGAACGATCTGGGAACTCAATCAAGGTCGACCGATGGTGGACAGCGACGGCGGGCAACGGTTCTTCGAGGACCCGAGGCTGATCCTGCCCGGCTGGGACTTGCTGATGCCCGCCGGCTGGTCGCCTCCGGCTCAGGCTGGGTCGGCCGGGACTTCGGGGCCGCTCGTGACGACCGGGTCGTCCAACGCGACCGCGCACCCTGGCGTGTCGGCACCGGTCCGGGCGACTGCTCACCCCGGGGTGTCGACCCCGGCGGAAGACCCCAATGCGCCCACGATGGTGGCACTTTCTGCCGCGCATGGCCGGGCAACGAGCGCCAGATCCGAAGTCGGCGCCCTAGTCGAGGCGGGTTTCTTGGGCGCCGCCTTGCTGAGTGTCATCCAGGTACTGCGCCGCCGGCAGGCACAACACCGGCCTGCGGGGCGGCGCATACGGTTGCCCTCGCGGCCGGCTTCGGAAACCGAACTGGCCTTGAGCCGCAGCGAAACTCCCGACCGTGCGGCGCTTGTAGAACGAGGAATGGCCTCCCTTGCGACGGCCATGCACGACCTGGCGGCACCGCCGACGATTCTGGGCGTCCTCGTAGACCGCGCCTCGGTCGAGGTCCTCCTGGACCGGCCGGAGCCAGCGCCGGCGCCGTGGACCGAAACCGCCGATGGCTTTCGCTGGCGGATCCTGGCGGAAATGCTGCCCGATCAGCTCTCGGCGGACTCGGCCCCGCTCCCCGCGCTGGCCTCGGTCGGGCGTGTGGCCGCAGGGGCCGCCGACGTCCTCGTCAACCTCGAGGCGGCGGGAGTGCTTGGTGTCACCGGCGATGCGTCACGGGCCGCGGGGTTCTGTTACTCCCTCGCCCTGCAGCTGGTCGGGGCGCCGTGGGCGGCCGCGATAACGCTCAACCTGGTCGCATTTCCCCCGGGCCTGGCCATGCGGGACAACGTGCGCGAGGTGAACACCCTTGCCGAGATCCTCGTCGACCTGGAGATGACCGCCGGGATAATGGACGTCACCGCCCGCGAGCATGGATGTGCTGACCTTTTTTCGGGCCGGCTGCGAGGAGAGGCGGGTGACGGTTGGCCACCTGTGGTGGTTCTCTGCGCCCAACGCCCGACAGCGAAAGAGCTGAAGATGCTCGCACGTATTGCCCGGTCCGGTGGCGGCGTCCTCGCGGTGGTGGCCAATGCCGGTCCTCTTGCCCGTTGGGAGGTGGACGTTGACGCCTCGCCATGCCCGATAAACCCTCTGCGTCTCGCGGTTGCCCCGACCGTCGTCGATGCGGAGACGATGGCCAATATCGCCGAGATCCTGAACGTGGCCGAGGACGATGGCGGCGCCAGTCTTGAGGATCCGCCATACGACACCATCGAGCTGAGCGTCGACCGCCCCCTGACGGCCCGAGTGGACCCCGCACACCAGTCGGAACAGGGCCGCTTGGTTCCCACGATCCCGGGCCCCGATCTACCCGATCTTGGGAACCCCCCGATTCTCGTCCGGGTGTTGGGATCGGTCGAGGTCGATGGCGCGCTGGAATGCAAGCGAGCAAAGTCCCGAGAGTTGGTCGTTTACCTGGCGATGCATCCAAATGGGGTGGGGGAATCCGAGCTCGACGAGGCTCTTTGGGGATCGAATGGCGGGCGGATCGTGCTCTCGTCGACCCGGGATTCCACAGTGTCGGTCGCCCGCACGTCACTCGGGGGCGCCCCCCGGCTCCTCCCCGCGCAGGGCCAGGGCCGGGAGAAGCGCTACCAGCTTGGCCCCGAGGTGCAGTCGGATTGGCAACAATTCTGCACCCTTCACCGTTTCGGGCGTGAGCAGCAATCCACGGTGGCTCTGCATAAGGCCCTCGAACTGGTGCGGGGCCGGCCGTTCGAAGCCGTAATCTCCGGTCGGACCTACGGCTGGATCCACACCGAAGGTCACGGCCGCCATATCGAGGCCGAGGTCGCCGATGCCGCCGATCTCGCGGCGTCGCTCTATCTCAAGGGTGGCGACCCCCTCGCCGCCCGCTGGGCTGCCCGCCGAGGCCTCCTCGCCGAGCCCTATACCGAGCGGCTCTGGGTGCGGCTCATGGAAGCCGCCGACGAGCTAGGGGAGAGCCAGGAGATCGAGCGGATCATGGACGAGATGGACATCGTTCTCGAGCTCGGTGGGGATTTCACGAGCCTCCACCCCAACACCCTGGCGGTCTACGACCGCCTCAGCCGCCGGCGCCGGTTCCCCGCCGAGACCTGACGCCCCCCGCATCCGGGCGACGGGCGTTCCCAGCACGGGAAATCCCAATTGCCGATTGCCGGTTTCACCGCACGTTGTCGGCGGAGAGGTCCAAGTTCACATAAAGCTGATCGCCGGCCAGCGCCCGCCGCTGTTCGGGACCGACGACTCCCCGGCAGCGACCTCTCGCTGTGGTCGATCGGGGCCACCACCGTGAGCGGGCCGCGGATCCTTACGGCCCCCGATGCCGGTTGCCACCCGGGGATGTCCCGCTTCGCTGGCCACAGCCTCTATGCCACCGAAGAGTGCCTTCCGGCCACCGCGAAGGGCGCGACGGCCGCGACCACGGTGGCGCTGCTGCTACTGGACCCCGTGACCGGCACCAGGATCAAGTCCTGGCCGCTGGCGACGGCGCCCGACGCCCTCGTCGCCGACCTGGCGGTGGACCCAACGGGAGGCTGGGCCCTCTATTCACTCGACACCCGTTCCCTGAGCGGCCAGGTCTCGCTGCTGTCGCTCGCTGACGCGGGCGCCAAGCCACGGGTCGTTCTCAGTGACGCCTTCGAGGTCGCCTGGCTCCCCGACAGCGTGGTTACTGCCAACCCCGTTCCCACGACGCCGACCACCGCGGCACGACCAGCGACCACGACGCCAACGGGGGCGCCCGTCACCGTGATAACCACGGTTCCCACCTCGCCGGCGACGAACCCCACCAGCATCCAACTGCCTTCGTGCTCGCTCGGCGCACCGGCCACGCCCTTGTTCATGTACGGCTGCATCCGCCCCGACGGATCTGTCCAGCCGCCGCCCTGACCGGAACGACCGCGACCGTGACGACCTCCCGGGCAGCCGCTTAGGCCGGTCGAAGCGACTGCCAATCGCTCACCCCGAGGAACGGTCGGCTCGACTGGGGCCCGCCGACCCCCCCGTCTAGTCCCGCTCCAGGGCCTCGCGCACGGCCCGCTCGATCTCGCGGTGAACGGCGACGTTGGCCGCCCGATCGGTGCGGGCATGGATGACCCGCACCCCGCCCTCGTGGGCAGCCGCCGACAGTGCGCCCGAAAGGTCGCCGGCGGTCTTCACCGCCGTCACGCCGATGCCGTAGGCGGTCGCCACCGCCGCCAGGTCCATGTGGTGCGGCGTGCCCCAGAACCGTTCGAACTGCTCGGGCGCCACCCCGCTCGCCTGAGGCAGGAAGCTGAAGATGCCGCCGCCGTCGTTGTCGACCACGACCAGGGTGCAGTCGAGCCCACGATCGCGGGCCCACAGCAGGGAGCCGGCGTCGTACAGGAACGCCAGGTCGCCGAGGACCGCGGTGACCGGGCCCGCCGTGGCGGCGCCGAGGGCGGTGGAAATGATGCCGTCGATGCCATTGGCGCCCCGGTTGGCCAGCACCCGCAGCCCGTGGCGGGGGCGCCCGTACCACTCCAGGTCCCGTACCGGCATCGACGAGGACACGAACATTGTCCCCCGGTCGGGGACCGCGGCGTACACCGTCCGGGCCAGCGCCGGCTCGGTGATGGCGGCGAGAGGCGCCAAGACAGCGTCGATGGCCTGCTGGGCCGTCGCCTCGGCAGCCGTCCATTGCGCCGCCCACTCGCTCGCCACCGGTGCCGCCCCCGAGGCGCCCACCACCGCCTGGCACAGCAGGGCGATGTCGGCCCGCACCACCCGCGCCGCCCGGCGCTCGGGATCGGACCACCGGCCGTGGGGATCCACCAGGATCTGCTCGGCGCCGTCCAACGACGCCAGCCAGCTCGACACGACCCGCGACGCCCACGGCTGGCCGAGCCGTAGCACCACCTCCGGCTGCCAGCCGAACACCGTGGGGACCCGAAGCAGCGTGTCGGCCGCGGCCACCGTGAGGCGTCCCGGCACGCGGGCGCCCGACGGCGGGTCGGCCAGCACCGGCCAGCCCAGCACCTCGGCCAGCTCGGCCACGGGACCGCGGGTACCCGCCCCGGCCACGATGACGCCCCGCCGGCCCGCCAGCGCTCGGAGGTGCTCCACCATGTCCTCCGGTGCCGGCGCCGGCTGGGGCGGCGCCCGGTGCCACGAGGCTCCGTCGCCGCGACCTTCGGGGACCGTGTCGGCCGTGCCCAGCAGCGGCTCCCGGAACGCCAGGTTGAGGTGGACCGGGCCGGGACCGCCAGGACCGCCCACCGCCTCGGCCACCGCCCGAGACGCCAGCGAACGCCAGCTCCACGCCGTCGCCGCGTCGGCCACACCCGGTGCCGCCGACCACCGGAGCGCCGCCCCGAACAGGCCAATCTGATCGATGGTCTGCGGCGCCCCGACGCCGTGCAGCTCCGGGGGCCGGTCGGCGGTCACGGCCAGCAACGGGACCCCGGCCTGATGCGCCTCGACCACCGCCGGGTGCAACTCGGCGGCGGCGGTGCCGCTGGTCGTCACCACCACTGCGGGCCGTCCGGTGGCGAGCCCGATGCCGAGGGCGAAGAAGCCCGCCGAGCGCTCGTCGAGCACCACGTGGATGCGCAGGCGCCCGTCGCCGGCCAGCGCCACCAGCATCGGCGTCGACCGGGAGCCGGGGGCCACCACGGCGTCGGCAACCCCGGCCCGCACCCACTCGTCGACGAGGGTGGCGGCAAAGCTGGCCTGGATGTCTGCAGGTGTCATGCCAGGATCATCCCGTGCTGTTTGCCGAGGCCCGGGGAAAAGGGGGGCGGGTGGTCGCCGTGCACGGGTTCACCCAGACCCGTCTCGCGTGGTCGCCGGTCGTCGAGCGGCTGGACTCCGGCCACCAGTTCATCCTTGTCGATGCCCCCGGCCACGGCCGCTCGGCCGGCGTCCACACCGGCCTCTGGGAGGGTGCCGAGCTCTTGGGCTCGGTCGGCGGCCCGGCTGCCTACCTCGGCTATTCCATGGGGGCCCGCTTGTGCCTGCACCTGGCCCTGGCCCGGCCCGACCTGGTGAACGGGTTGGTGCTCGTCGGCGTCCATCCCGGCATCGCCGACCCTGTGGCGCGGGCGGCGCGTCACGCCGACGACGAGAGGTTGGCCCGACGGTTGGAAACCGACGGGCTCCCCGCGTTCATCGAGTGGTGGCTGCAACAGCCCCTTTTCTCGACCCTGCCGGCGTCCGCCGCGGGGGTCGAAGATCGCCTGACCAACACCGTTGCCGGCCTTGCCTCTTCTCTGCGGTTGGCGGGCACGGGTAGCCAGGAACCGCTCTGGGACCGGCTAGCGGAGCTTTCCATGCCCGTGCTCTTCGTCGCAGGTGCCGCCGACGCCAAGTTCGCGGCGCTCGGTCGCGAGGCTGCGGCCGCCGTCGGGCCCAATGCCTCGGTCGTGCTGATCCCCGGTGCCGGCCATGCCTGCCACCTGGAGCAGCCCGAGGCGTTCAGCCAGGTGCTGGCCGACTTCCTCGGTCACTAGAGCGCGATTCCCACGGCAAGGAGGAAGCCGAAGGCCAGCTGGAGCTTTCCCGTGGCCTGGAGGACCTCCACCAGGGCCCGGCCCGCCTCACCCGCCAGTACCCGCCGGGCGGGCGTGACCGCCAGCGGCGCCGCCGCCACTGCGACGAGGGCCCAGGGCCGGGAAACGGCGATCAGCGGGACGGTCACGAAGGCCACGCCCAGGGTGGCCACATAGAAGATCCGGGTGGCGGGGGCGCCGAGGCGCACGGCCAGGGTGTTCTTGCCCGCGGTGGTGTCGCCCGGGATGTCCCGGAGGTTGTTGACCACGAGCAGCGCCACGGCCAGCAGCCCGACCGGCACGCCGGCGAGCAGCGCCAGGCCGGTGATTCTTTGCAGGTGGACATAGGCAGAACCGGCGGTGGCCACCAGCCCGAAGAAGACGAACACGAACACCTCACCGAGGCCGGCGTAGCCGTACGGCCGGGGCCCCCCGGTGTAGAGCCAGCCCGCCGCCAGGCAGGCGGCGCCGACGAGGATCAGCCACCACCCGGCGACGCTGGCGAGGGCCACGCCGGCCACCGCCGCCACCGCGAACGACAGGAGGGCGGCGCGCTTCACCGCCTCTGGCGTTGCCAGGCCCGACGCCACGAGGCGCACCGGGCCCACCCGCACCGCGTCGGTCCCCCGCTTCCCGTCGCTGTAGTCATTGGCGTAGTTGGTCCCGACCTGGATGGCGACCGAGACCACGAGCGCGGCCAACGCCCGCCACCAGATAACCCTGCCCTGGGCCGCGGCTACGGCCGTGCCCACGACCACCGCGATCACGGCGGCCGGCAACGTGCGGGGGCGGGCGCCCGCGACCCAGCGGTTCATGGTGGCGCAAGCTACTCAACCCTCGCCCGGTACCGCCTCTGCACCCCGTCCCGGTGGGCGCCGGCGGCCGCCCCAACACCTACAGGGCAACCGCCCCACCCCGCCGGCCCGCTCCCCTGGACACAAACCCCGCCGATAACACCCCGACCACGTCCACCGCACCCCTGGACACAAACCCGGCCTATAACACCCTCTACCGCCCACCCCCCCACCGGACCCACCCCACCCCTGGACACAAATCCGGCCTGTAAGAGCCCCCTACCGCCCACCCCCCCAACCAGCCCGCCC
Source organism: uncultured Actinomycetota bacterium (assembly GCA_963851105.1). Taxonomy (GTDB): domain Bacteria; phylum Actinomycetota; class Acidimicrobiia; order Acidimicrobiales; family Palsa-688; genus DATARN01. Next base: position 238,849 of record CAWKNP010000009.1, on the reverse strand, counting down.
CACCCCTGGACACAAACCCCGCCTATAACACCCCCTACCGCCCACCCCCCCAACCTGCCCGCCCCACCCCTGGACACAAACCCCGCCTATAACACCCCCTACCGCCCACCCCCCCAACCTGCCCGCCCCACCCCTGGACACAAACCCCGCCTATAACACCCCCTACCGCCCACCCCCCACCGGACCCACCCCACCCCTGGACACAAACCCGGCCTATAACACCCACTACTGACCACCCCCCACCAGACCCGCCCCCTGGCCCTCGCCGTGGGGCGCCGGCCGGCCCGGCTGGCACCCCCTGGACACAAACCCGGCCTATAACGCCCCCTACCGCCCACCCCCCACCGGACCCACCCCACCCCTGGACACAAACCCGGCCTATACCACCCCCTACCGCCCACCCCCCACCAGGGCCGCCCCACCCCTGGACACAAACCCCGCCTGTAGGACCCACTACTGACCACCCGCCGACGCTGGGTAGCCTGCGGCCTCGTGGCGTCGCTGGTTGCTCTCGACCTTCCGGGGGGACCGGCATTCGTCGAGGCCCTGCGACGGGCGTGGGACACCGGCGATGCGGTGCTGCCGGTCGACCAGCGCCTCCCAATGCCGGCCAAGCAACAGCTGATGGAGGCCATGGCCCCGAGCCGAGTGGTCAGCCAGGCCGGGATGGCCGCCCGAGCAGGAGGCCGCCCGGTTCAGCCGGGCGACGCCCTGGTGGTCGCCACCAGTGGCACGACGGGAACACCCCGGGGCGTCGTCCTGACCCACGCCGCCATCCGCGCCTCGGCGGTTGCCACCTCCAACAGGCTGCAGGTCGAACCCTCTGCGCACCGCTGGCTGGCCTGCCTCCCGCTCAGCCATGTCGGCGGCCTCTCGGTCGTGACCCGCGCCCTGATAACCGGCACGCCCCTGGAGGTCCTTCCCGGTTTCGACGCCGCCGAGGTCACCAAACGTGGGGGGCCTGAGGTCCTGGTCTCCCTGGTCGCCGTCGCCCTAGGACGAGTAGACGCCGGCGCCTTCCATACGGTCGTGCTGGGCGGGTCGGCGCCGCCCGCCGGCCTGGCGGCCAACGTGGTCACCACCTACGGCATGACCGAGACCGGCAGCGGCGTGGTCTACGACGGCATTGCCCTCGACGGCGTTGAGGTGGCCATCGGCGCCCGGGGCGAGGTGAGGCTCCGCGGCCCGATGTTGCTGCGGGCGTACCGCGACCGCGGCCGCCACGGCGACGGCGCCGGCGACCCCGACGGCCACAGCCACAGCCACAGCCACAGCGACCCCGACAGCCACAGCCACAGCGACGGCGACCCCGACGGCCACAGCGACCGCGACCGCGACGGCCGCAGCGACCGCGACGAGGGCGAGACGACACCCCTGGACGCCGAGGGCTGGTTCGCGACCGGCGATGCCGGAAGGATCGGCCCCGACGGTCGGCTGCACATCGATGGCCGCCTCTCGGACCTCATCGTCTCCGGTGGCGAGAACATCTGGCCGGCCCCGGTCGAGGCAGTCCTGCGAAAGCACCCCGCCATCAGTGACGTGGCGGTCGCGGGCCGCCCGGACCCGGAATGGGGCGAACGGGTCGTGGCCTGGGTGGTGCCCGCCGACCCCGCCTCGCCCCCGACCCTCGAGGACCTGCGCCGTCAGGTCAAAGAACAGCTGGCGCCCTGGGCCGCCCCCCGCCAGCTTGTCCTGCTCGCAGAGCTCCCCCGAACGGGGATCGGCAAGGTGCAGAAGAACGCCCTCAGATCAGACCGATCGGACTGACCAGCGCGCCGCCGTCGACCACGAGCGTCGTGCCGGTGATCCAACTGGCGGCATCCGACGCCAGAAACACCGCCGCCCCCACGATGTCCGAGGGCGAACCCAGCCGGCGCAACGGCAGGCGCGACGCAATGGTGTCGCCATAGTGCTCCCACAGGGCGCGGGCGAGGTCGGTCTTGACCAGTCCTGGGGCGATGGCGTTGACCCGCACCCCCGAAGGGCCGAGCTCGCTGGCCAGATGTTTGGTGATGTGGATCACGGCCGCCTTGGTTGCGTTGTAGTACCCGATGGCGGGCTCGACGCCGATGCCCCCGACCGAGGCCAGGTTGATGACCGCCCCACCGTGCGCCTTCAGCCACGCCTGGTAAGCGAGCTGGGTCCAATGAAGTACGGCCCACTGGTTGACCTGGACGGTCTTGGCGGCCAGGGGCGCATCGATCTCGATGAGGGGACCGAGATAGGGATTCGTCGCGGCATTGTTGACCAGGATGTCGAGCGCGCCGAAGCGGGCCACGGTGGCGTCGACACACGCCGCCGCCGCTCCGTCATCGCCCGCGTTGGCCGCGAACCACGCGACTTCACCGGGCATCGCCTTGGCCGCCGCCTCCAGTGCCTCAGCCTTGCGACTCGAGATCATCACCGCCGCCCCCGACGCCGCCATTGCCGTGGCGATCGCCCGGCCGATGCCGCGTGAACCACCGGTGACCAGCGCTGTCTTGCCGTCGAGGCGCAGATCCATCGGCGACGATCAGCGCCAATCTTCGTCGTCGAGCGGCACCTCGGCCAACTGGTCGGCCACGTCGGCGGGGTCGGCCTCGAGCGCCGGGTCGCTCACGTCGACGACCGGCGCGGGCGCCGCCACCGCCCCGGTCCTCTGCTCGACAACGTCCTCGGGCGAAGCGTCCACGGGCAAGTCGGTCACTGGGTCCACCCTTCTCAAGTCACCCTGAGCCGACGCTATACCCGTGAACCGCCGACCCCGAGGAAGACCTGCAACCGTAGGCTGGCGGGCGTGAATCACTTGGCGGACGAGACCAGCCCCTACCTACGCCAACACCGGACCAACCCGGTGGACTGGTTCCCCTGGGGCGACGAAGCCCTCCAGCGGGCGCAGAAGCAGGACCGCCCGGTCCTCCTCTCGATCGGTTACTCGGCGTGCCACTGGTGCCACGTGATGGCCCACGAATCCTTCGAGGACGAAGCCGTCGCCCAGGTCATGAACGACCGTTTCGTCAACATCAAGGTGGACCGCGAGGAGCGGCCCGACGTCGACGCCATCTACATGGAGGCGGTGCAGGCCCAGACGGGCGGGGGCGGCTGGCCGATGACGGTGTTCCTGACACCGGACGGCCGCCCGTTCTTCGGCGGGACCTACTTCCCCAAGCCCGTCTTCCTCGACCTCCTCGCCCAGGTCGACACCGCCTGGCGGGAGCGCCGCACCGACATCGAGCGCGATGCCGACCGCCTGGCCGACGCCGTGCGCTCGGGGATCCGCATGACCGGAATGTCGAGGACCGACTCGGCGACCCCGTCGCCCCTTTCCCCCGACCTGGTGGTAAAAGGGGTCCAGGCGCTGCGGGACGCGTTCGACGAGCAATGGGGTGGTTTTGGCCGGGCGCCCAAGTTCCCGCAGGCGGCCATGGTCGAGCTGGCGCTGCGCGGCGGCGCCCGGGACGTGGTCACCACCACCCTCGACGCCATGGCCTCGGGGGGGATCTACGACCACCTGGGGGGCGGCTTCGCCCGCTACGCCGTCGAGCGGACGTGGCTGGTGCCTCACTTCGAGAAGATGCTGTACGACAACGCCCAGCTGATCCGCCTCTACACCCACGGGTGGCAGGTGACCGGGGCTGACCGCTACCGCCAGGTGGTGGAGGAGACCGTCGCCTACCTGCTGCGGCCGCCCATGCATGCCCCCGGCGGCGGCATCAACTCCGCCGAGGACGCCGACAGCGAGGGCGTCGAGGGCAAGTTCTACGTGTGGTCGCTTGACGAGGTCCGGGCAACGGGGGGCGACGCGGCCGTCGAGTGGTACGGGGTCACCGCCGAGGGCAACTGGGAGGGCACCAACATCCTGTGGCGGCCGGTGCGCGGCGACCTCCTGCGCCTACCCGAAGTGGAGGCGGCCCGGCAACGGCTGCTCGCGGCCCGCGAGCTGCGGGTCCGCCCCGGCCTCGACGACAAGGTGGTCACCGAATGGAACGCCATGGCGGTCGCCGCTCTGGCCGAGTCGGGCGCCGCCATGGGGCGCAGCGACTGGGTGGCGGCCGGGGTGGAAGTGGCGGAGTTCCTCCTGTCGCAACTGCGCCGCCCGGGCGACGGCCGCTGGCTGCGGGCCTGGCAGGGGGGCCGGCCGGGCCGCCACCTCGCCTATGCCATCGACTACGCCTGGCTGGTCGAAGCTTTCACCCGCCTGGCCGAGGCGACCGGCGAGGCCCGCTGGGTGGTCGCCGCCCGGGAGGTGGCCGACGACCTGCTGCGGCTGTTCGCGGATCCCGTCGACGGCGGTTTCTTCACCTCCGGCGACGATGCCGAAGCGTTGATCGTAAGGTCCAAGGACAGCTATGACGGGGCCACGCCGTCGGCCAATTCGGTGGCCGCGGTGGCCTTGCTCCGTCTCTCGGCGCTGACCGGCGAGGCCCGTTATGGCGACGCGTCCGCCGCTTTGCTGACGGCAATGGCTCCCTTGCTGGCCCGCTACCCGACGGGATTTACCAACTTCCTGGCGGCGGTCGACATGGTCGTTTCCGGTGTGACGGAGGTGGCGGTGACCGGCGAACGTCAGGATTTGGTCGAGGCGGTGACGGCTCGTTATCTGCCAAATGTGGTCCTGGCCTGGGGCCAGCCGTACCCCTCACCGCTGTGGGAGGGCCGGACAGGACCCGAGGCGGCCCACAAGGCGTTCATATGCCGGAACTACACCTGCGGCGCGCCCGTCACCGATATCGACAGCATGCTCGAGCAGTTGGCCGGCCTTACCGTTGGCTGATCGGCCCGGCGCATTTGGCGCTCTCGAGGACACTGTTTTTGCGGGTATCCACCAGCCGGCAAGCGTCGCCGGTCAAGATAATCCCGTGCAATCGATGTCCTCCCGTTCACTCTTCGTGCCGGTTGCCCCCGAGGCTGAGGCACTTCCCCGCCGCAGCAACATTCCGGGCACCACATTGGAGTTATTGGTGCTGGCCGCCGACGTCGCTCACTGCGCCGGGATCGATCTGGTTTCCGGCGCCATTGTGCGGGCCTGGACCCCGGCGCCGATCGCCGTCGACCTGCGCCCGTACGACGTCATCGGCTGCACCCTCGACGACACCATCGACCTCCTCCCCGATCCCACCGAGCCCGAGGCGGTGCCCCTCGCGGAGGCGCCCGAGCGCATCGGCCGGATCACGGGGCGGCGGGCCGAGCGGTACCTGCGGGCGGTGTTACATCCGCCGGGACAACCATTGCTGGCCATTCACGGCCCTGCCATCCCGTTCTGGCAGCGGACCGCCGACTACCCGACGATCGCGGTCGTCGAGCCCGAGGGCCCGGCGGTCATACGGCGCCGCGACGGGGCGCTGGTGTGCCTGTTCCGCTGGCGGGGACTGCCGGTGGAACTGCCGTGCGTCGATCGCCGCCTGGCCGGCGCACTGGCGGCGTCGGGCCGCACCCGGATCGACTCGGGAAAAGGCGAGCGCCTCCTCGTCGAGTTGGCCCCGCCGGTCGACGGCCACTGCCACAAGGTCGTCGCCGGGTTGCTTCCCCGCCCCTAATCGGCGGTTGTGCCAGTCAGGGCTACGGCCCGTACCGGGAGGCCAGGTCTTCGGCCATCCCCCACCCGAACGCGATGAGCACGTCGCGGCGGCCGGCGTCGATCGGGATGAAGAAGTCGATCATGCCCTCGTCGACCTTGTCGTCGTCGGAGGCGCTGTAGTCGAAGATCCCCACCGCGTTGCCATCGCCCTCGACCACGAAGGTGCGATCGTTGATCCGGCCCTCGGCGCCGAAGCGCTTGGCGAGGCGCCGGCTCCAGGCCCGCTCCTCGCCGCTCGCCTTGTGGCCCGGGCGGGGGCAGATGTCCTCGAGGCCGTCGAAGGCGGCGAACGCCCCGGGGTCGATAAACCGCGTCCCGATCAGCACATCCTCGTCGGGGAAGGCGAGAACGGCGCGCCGGAACTGGTCGGCGGTCAGCGCCGCCAGGGTGGTCCCCCGCTTGGCGGTGCGCTTGATCGAGGCCAAGCCCCACAGCAGGCAGGGCGTCCCGCCGATGCGCTCCAGGGTGCAGAAGGAAAAGCCGACGAGCTTGCCCGATTCGTAGGCCTGGGTTATCAGGACCCAGGCGTCACGCTGCTTGGACAACAGGCCGATGTCGAAGCCCGCTGGTCCATCGGTGCAGATGTCCGCCATCTCGGCCAACTCGGCATCGCTGAGGGCTGTGCAGTCCTTGGTTCCGACGTCGATCCCCATCTCCCTACAGCTCGTCTCCTCCGCTTGGTGCTTCCCCACAAGTTTACGTGGTTCCGGTCGCTTCTTTCCAAAGGTGCAGGCGAACGAGGCCGCAACGGAACCGCTTAGTCCGATGTGGGGAGGCAGCCGGCCCCCAAGAGGACCCGCAACTCCGCCAGCAGACCGGCTCGGGCATTGACATTGAACTCGGCCGCCAGCCTGATGATCTTACTGCCGACATGGAGGAATACCGGCGCCTGGCCCCGATGGTCCGACAGCAACTGCTTCAGGCGAAGGACGCGGTCGTCGGAGAGGGCGTGCAGGGGCAGGACCAGGTGGAGGGGCTGCGATTCGTCGACCACCAACTCGGGGACCTTGAGGTCCATGCAGATCAGCTTGGGCTCCTCCTCCCGAAGGTCGAGGCGGCCCCGGACGCACACCACCGCGTCGTCGGCCAGCAGGTACCCGATCTCGGTCATCGTGCGGGGGAACACCCAGACGTCGACGACCGCTTCGAGGTCCTCCAGGTTGAACGTCGCCATCAACTCGCCCCGCTTGGTGTACTTGCGGTTGAGGCCGGTGATCACGCCGCCGACCCAGCGCAGGTCGCCCTCGTTTAGTTCCCGTAGCTCCCGGACACTCACGTCCACGTGCCGGCGCAGGGCGGCCTCGACGCCGATCAGCGGGTGATCGCTGACATAGAGGCCCAGCATCTCCTTCTCGAAGGTCAGCTTCATGCGCTTGTCGAACTCGGTGTCGGGGATGGGCACTCGGGTGTCGTCGAAGACCGGGTTGCTCTGATCGTCGCCAGCGGCGGCCCCAAAGTCTCCAAAGTCCCCGAAGAGGCTCATGACCCCCTGTTCGCGCTCGCGCCGGCGCGCCAGCGTGCGCTCGACGATCTGCTCGGCGACCTGGCACAGCCCCTGGCGGGGATGGCCGAGGGAGTCGAAGGCGCCCGCCTTGACCAGCGACTCGATGGTGCGCTTGTTCAGCACCACCGGGTCCACTCGTTCGCAGAAATCGTAGAAGTTGGCGAACGGTCCGCCCTCGGAGCGGGCCACGATGATGCGTTCGACCAGGCCCTCGCCGACGTTGCGCACCGCCGCCAGCCCGAAGGGGATGGCGCCCGCCGCCCGGGCGCCGGCGCCTCTGATGGCTGCGAACTCGGCGATCGACAGATTTATGTCGGGCACTAGCACCTCGATGCCCCGGGCCCGGCACTCCGACAGGTAGACCGCCGTCTTGTCCTTGTCGTCCTTGACGCTGGTCAACAGGGCGGCCAGGTACTCCAGGGGATAGTTGGCCTTCAACCACGCCGTCTGGTAGCTGACGAGGCCGTAGCCGTAGCTGTGGCTCTTGTTGAACGCGTAGTCGGCGAACGGCTCGATGACATCGAACAGCTTGGAACCGAGGTCGGCCCCGTAGCCGGTGGCGACGGCGCCGGCCACGAACTTCTCCCGCTCCAGGGCCATGATGATCCGGTTCTTCTTGCCCGCCGCCTTTCGCAGGTTGTCGGCCTCTTCCAGCGTGTAACCGGCGAAGCGCTGGGCCACCCGCATCATCGACTCCTGGTAGATCATGAGGCCCTGGGTCTCGGCCAGGACCTCCGCCATGTCGGGGTGGAGGTAGGTGATGGGCTTGCGACCGTTTTTCCGGTCGGCGTAGTCGTAGTGCATGTTGGCCGCCATCGGTCCCGGGCGGTACAGGGCGATGAGGGCGCAGATGTCGTCGAAGCTGGTGGGCGCCAGCGCCCGGGTAAGGGCCCGCATGGGCGACCCTTCGAGCTGGAACACCCCGATCGAGTCGGCTCGCCGCAGCATCTCGAACACCGCCTCGTCGTCGAGGGCGATGGCGTCGATGTCGGGCCGGGTGCCGGTGTTGGCCATGATTAGGTCGAGGGCCCGCTCGATGACCGACAGGTTGCGCAGGCCGAGGAAGTCCATCTTGAGCAGACCCAGCGCCTCGACGCCGTGCATCTCGTACTGCGTCACGATGGGCGAGTTCTCGGCCAGTCCCCCGGGCTCGGGCTTGCGCTGGATCGGCAGGTAGTCGGTGAGGGGGTCGGCCGAGATCACCACCGCGGCGGCGTGGATCCCGTCCTGGCGGCGCAGCCCTTCGAGGCCCCGGGCCACGTCGATGACCTTCTTGGCGTCGGGGTCGAGGACGTACATGTCCCGGAGCTCGATGGCGGCCTTGTAGCCGTCCTCATGGCCCGCCACCGGGTCGAGGCAGGCGCTGAGCGGGGTGTCGCGGCCCATCACCAGCGGCGGCATGGCCTTGGCGATGCGGTCGCCCACGGCATACGGCAGGCCGAGCACCCGGGCGGCGTCGCGCACCGCGGCCCGGGCTTTGATGGTCGAGAAGGTGACGATCTGGGCGACATGGTCCCATCCGTAGCGCTCGGTGGCGTAGCGAATCATCTCGCCGCGGTAGCGCTCGTCGAAGTCCATGTCGATGTCGGGCATCTGCTTGCGGCCCGGGTTGAGGAACCGCTCGAACAGCAGGTCGTAGCGAATCGGGTCGAGATCGACGATGCGCAGGCAGTAGGCGACGCAGCAGCCCGCCGCGCTCCCCCGGCCCGGCCCCACCCGGATGCCCTTGCCGCGGGCGTAGTGGATGAGGTCCCACACCACGAGGAAGTAGTCGGAGAAACCCATGTCGGAGATGACGCCGAGCTCGTACTCGAGGCGCTCCCGGGCGGCCGCCGGCAGGGGCGACCCGTAGCGCTCGGCCGCCCCCTCCATGGTCAGGTGGCGGAGGTAGCTGTCGGCGTCGTCGAAGCCGGCAGGCCGGGGAAAAGAAGGCAGCTTGGGCTTGCCGAAGTCGATCTCGACGTCGGCGCGCTCCGCGATCCACAAGGTGTTGTCGCACGCGTCGGGCTGGTCAGCGAACAGCGAGCGCATCTCGGCGGCCGACTTCAAGTAGTGCTCCGCGCCGTCGAACTTGAAGCGGTTGGGGTCGTCCATGGTCGAGCCGGTCTGCACGCACAACAGGGCGTTGTGGGCAACGGCATCTTCGCGGTGGGTGTAGTGGCTGTCGTTGGTCGCCAGCAGCGGGGCACCGATCCGCCGGGCGATGTCGATCAGCTGGGGATTGGTCTTGCGCTGCTTCTCGAGGCCGTGGTCCTGAAGCTCGACGAACAGGCTGTCGCGCCCGAAGATCTCCTGCAGCCGGGCGGCATGGCCGACCGCCGCCTCGAAATCGCCCCGCAGCAGCGCCTGGAGCACCACTCCACCCAGGCAGCCGGTCGTGGCGATGACCCCGTCGTGGTAGCGATCGAGCAGCTCCCAGTCGGCCCGGGGCTTGTAGAAGTAGCCCTCCAGGTACGCCTGGCTCGACAGCTTCATGAGGTTCTGGTAGCCGGCGTTGTTCTCCGCCAGCAGCGTCAGGTGGTAGTAGAGCTTCTCGCCCTCGCCTGCCTCACCGCCGCCGTCGTCGACCCGGCCCCGGCGCACCGGCCGCTCGAAACGGGACTCGCCCGCCATGTACGCCTCGGTCCCGATGATGGGCTTGATGCCCGCCTCCCGGGCCGCGGCGTAGAAGTCGAGGACGCCGTACATGTTGCCGTGGTCGGTGATCCCGATGGCCTTCTGGCCGTCGGCGGCCGCCGCCGCCATCACATCGCTCACCCGTGCCGCGCCGTCGAGCATCGAGAACTCGGTATGCAGATGCAGGTGGGTAAACGAATCCCCCACGGCGCCGACCCTCCGTGCCCTCGACCGTCGTCCACAGGGACCTGTGGATACTTACAGGAATGTCATTCTATCCGACCCCACCGACAGCGGGCGCCCGGCACCAGCTCGGGGTTCCGAACGGCCAAGGGTTACTGCCCGACCAGGCACCCCGCACGATCTCCAGGAGCGGCACAGGCCCCGGCCCCGGCCCCGAACCGTGAACAGTAGTGGCCCGCCCGCTAGCCCAAAGCGTTCACGAAACGCCCGCCACGGGGCCTCTCCCGAGACCAGCCGCACCGGGCGCCGAACCTTGAACAGTAACGGCCCGCCCGCCAGCCCAAAGCGTTCACGGAACGCCCGGCGCCCGGCCGCACCCCCCAGACCAGCCCGAACCGGGAACACTAATGGCCCGCCTGGGAGCCCAAAACGTTCACGGAACGCCCGGCGCCCGGCCGCACCCCCAGACCAGCCCGAACCGTGAACAGTAATGGCCCGCCTGGCAGCCCAAAGCGTTCACGGAACGCCCGGCGCCGGGCCGCACCCCCAGACCAGCCCGAACCCTAAACATTAATGGCCCGCCCGCCAGCCCAAAGCGTTCACGAAACGCCGCCGCACCCCAGCCCCCCAACTGTTGAACACAAAAGGCCAGCCCGGAAGCCCGGAGTGTTCACGGGACGCAGCGCCCCGTCAGCCAGCACCACGCAGCGGGGGGGCTTTGGGGGGCGCAGCCCGAAGGTCAGAGGTACGTGCCGCCCGCCGGCGGCCGGTTGTCCTCACCGGGCGGAAGGCCCCGCCGGCGCAACTCTTCAAGTTGGTTGCGGGCCGCCATCTGCTGGGCGAACAGGGTGGCCTGGATCCCGTGGAACAGGCCTTCCAGCCAGCCGACCAGCTGGGCCTGGGCGATGCGCAACTCCGACTCGCTCGGGGTGCTCTCGTCGCCGAAGGGCAGCGTCACGCGGCGCAACTCGTCCTGAAGGTCGGGTGACAGGCCCGACGCCAACTCCCGGACCGAGGTGTCGTAGATCTCCCGCAGGCGGTTGCGACTGGCCTCGTCGAGCGGGGCCTGGCGGACCTCGTCGAGCAACTGCTTGATCATGGAGCCGATGCGCATGACCTTGGCCGGCTCCGACACTGCTTCGGTGCTCCCCGACGAACCATCGCCGTCGCCGCCGCCCTGGGGCCGGCCCCCCGGCAGGACGAGGTCCGGGCTTACCCGATCACTGGTGGACATGTCTCGTCCTTACCCATTCCCCCGGGGATCTAGCCGAACGCCGGAGCCGCCAGGCAAGGGACAAGCATCTCGGCGGCCGTCAACGAGCCGTGACGGCACACCAACCGGGCGTCGCCGGTGTCGGCGGGATCGGCGTAGGCGACCGGCGCGAAGGGGACGACGGCCACGTCGCCAAGGCGGGCCCGCAGGACCGGCTTGAGCGGGCCCCCGAACCAACCGCCCGCATCGAGCTCGTCGACGGTCCACACCCAGGCGTCGTCGCCGTAGAGCCGGCGGGCTTCGACGGCGAGCGCTGCCGCCCGGCCGTCGCGGGCGTGCAGCCACCGGAAGCGTCCCTCGCCGCTCACCATCTCGATATCGGCGGCCAGCGAGGGCGCCAGCGCGATCACGGCGTCGCCCACCGCTACCTGCCCGTGATCGGCGGTCACGACCAGGACCGCGCCCGCCGGTAGCGCGGCCCGGAGATCGGCGACCAACCGGTCGGCGGCGACCAGCTCGGCGTCGTAGTGGGCGCCGAAGCCGTGGATGTGGGCGGCTTTGTCGATGCCGTCGTAATAGGCGTACACGAACGGCTCGCCGCCGGCCAACAGGCGGCTGACCTCCACCGCGATCCCCGAGGGCAGCCACCATCCCTCGGGACGGCCGCCGCTCAGATGGGCGATGGTGAAGCCGGTCGTCTGGAACTCGGCCTTGGTCACGACCGGCACCGGCCGCCCGCCGAAGGCCGGCTGGGGCTGGAACACGCGGGGCGGCACGAACGGCCGGGCGTCGCCCGAGACGGTACGCCACCGCAGCACGTTGAGCACCTCGGCGCCGGACGGCCCGGCGACGCGCAGGCGGTACCCGACGATGCCGTGGGCGGCAGGTGCCTGGCCGAGCGCAATGGAGGTCAGCGCGGTGGCGGTGGTGGTGGGCGCCACGGACGTGATGGGGCCGCCCGCCATGGCGGCCAGCGCCGGGGCCAGATCCCGCCGGGCCTGCAACTGGTCCCAACCCAACCCGTCGAGTACCAGCAGGACGACCTGGGCGGCGGCGCGAGCCGGGGACGGAAGCCATTCCGGCCGCTCGCCCGCGGCCGCCATGAGGGCGGGGACCAGGCTGTCGATGCACGGCCCTCCGTAGGCAGGCCGGACCGGTTGCGCGTCGAGTGACAGGTGGTCCATGACCGTCGACGGTACGCCGCCCGTGAGACCGTCACCGCCCGCTAGGGGAAACCCTGGCGCGGGCGCCGGCGCGGCGTACCATGTGCACCGTGAAAGTGTCGACCCGGGGCGATTACGCCAGTCGAGCCTTGCTGTCGCTGGCGTTGCACGATGGCGAGCGGCGGCCAACGTCGGTGCGCGACATAGCCACTCGCACCGGTCTCCCCCAGCCCTACCTCGAGCAGATCCTGCTGGCACTGAAGGGCGCCGGCCTGGTGCGCTCCAAGCGGGGGGTGGGCGGCGGCTACGTCCTGGCCCGTTCCCCCGACGACATCACCCTCGGCCAGATCGTGAGCTCGGTCGAGGGGCCCATCGTGGCCGGCGATTTCGGCGAGCCCCACCAGAACGGGGCGTGCGACCACGAGGGTCAGTGTGTCCTGCTGGCGGTGTGGGCCGACGTGGGCGAGCACATGCGGACCCACCTCGACGGCTTCACCCTGGCCGACATGGTCACCCAGGCGCAGGCCAACAGCGTGCCCGTCTACCCGCTGATCTGACCCTCGGGATCGGCGGGAGCCGCCTCCACCGCCTCGGAGGAGAACTGGGCCAGCAGCCGGGTCAGGTCGTCGGGTAGCGGTGAGGTGAACGAGGTCCGCTCCCCCGTCGTTGGGTGGTCGAAGCTCAGCGACGCGGCATGGAGGGCGACGCGTTCGGGGGCCATTCGGGCCAGCCCCGGGGGCCAACGGCCCTGGCGTCGGTAGCGGCTGTCGCCCACCACGGGGTGGCCGATTGCGGACAGGTGGACGCGGATCTGATGCGTGCGACCGGTCTCCAGCCGGCACTCCAGCCAGGTCGCGGGGACCGGCAACGTGAAGCGCCGGTCGACCTGGTAACGGGTCCTGGCCTCCTTGCCGCCGGCGCGGATCGCCATGCGGGTGGGGTCCGCCTCTGCCCGGCGGATGGGGGCGTCGATGAGCCCCTCGTTGCTCTCCACCGTGCCCCACACGAGCGCCTGGTAGCGACGCTCGGCCGCTCGCGACGCCATCTGGGCCTGCAACGACGTGCGCGCCGCCGCCGTGCGGGCCACGACCAGCAGCCCCGATGTGCCCTTGTCGAGGCGGTGGACGATCCCCGGCCGGCTCTCGGCGCCGTCGACCGCCAGCACCGCCAGATCCGGGAACCGGGCCAGCAAGCCCCCGACCATGGTGCCCGTCTGGTGGCCGGCGCCGGGATGGACGACGAGGCCGGCCGGCTTGTCGACCACGATGACCGCGGGATCGGCGTGGACGACGCGAAAGACCACGTCGGGTTCGGCCTCGGGTTCCGCGGGCACCGGGGCGAGCGCGTCGGGCACCTCGAGGGTCTCGCCCGCCGCCACCCGGCGGCTGCGGGCCTTTACCGCCACCTGGTTGAGGTGGACCTCGCCCTGGTCGACCAACGACGCCACCTGGCTGCGGGTCATCCCCGTCAGCAGCGACACGACCCGGTCGACCCGTTCGCCGTCGAGGGCGACCGGGACGACCTCGATCACGCCCCCACCTCCGGCCCCGCCGCGGGACCCGAGGGAGCCGCAGGTCCCGCAGGCGCCGCAGCCTCCGCAGCCTCCGCCGCCTCCGCCGCCGAAGGAACCCCCGAACGGGCTCGGAACAGCACCAGCGCCAGCAGGGCGGCGCCGAAGGTGATGGCGGCGTCGGCCACGTTGAACACCGGCCACCACCGCAGGTCGATGAAGTCGATCACCGCGCCATGGTGATGGCGGATCAAGCGGTCGGCCAGGTTGCCGAGGGCGCCGCCGAGAAGGGCGCCCATGGCGACCGACGCCGGCCAGGTTGCCGTGCGGCTGGCCTTGCGGCCGAGCCCGAGCAGGACCACCACCAGGACCACGACTCCGGCCACGATGATCGCGGTGCTGTCCTGGCCGAGCCCGAAGGCTGTTCCCGAGTTGAAGGTGACGGCCAGGCGCAACGTCCAGACCACGTGGCGGGGCTCGGCGGCGTGATGAAGGGCCCAGGTCTTGCTGGCCTGGTCGACCAGCAGCACCAAGCCCGCGACGGCGAGAATGGCGAGGCGACGGATAGACCCTTTTCCCGCTCTGGGGGACGATGCCGACGCCGCCGGCGGCACCTCGTCAGCGCGGCGCCGGCCGAGGCCGGTAGCCATCAGCGGCGTGACAATCCGCCGCTCTTGCACGCCACGCACAACGAGGCGTACGGGAGTGCCTTCAGCCGGGCCTGGGGAATGGGCTGGGCGCACTGCTCGCACACGCCGTAATTCCCGCCGTCGATCTTGGCGAGGGCCCGGTCGATCTCGACCACCGCGCCGCGCGCCTGGGCCGACAGGAGCAGGTCGAGCTCGCGGTCGACATTGGACGTGCCACCCTCGCCCCCCTCTTCGTCAAACTGGACATCGCCCGGTTCGTGCTCGAGGGCCAGCGAGTCGGCCTCGGCCTTCAGCTCCTCGGCCTGCTTGGTGTAGCTCGCCCGCTCCTCGAGGAGCAGGGCCCGCTGTTCGACCAGGAACTCGGGGGTGTTGGGATCCTTGGGCCGCTTGGCCGCGCTCTTCTTGGCGGGGGTCGACTTGGTGCCCGTCGCCGGCGTGGGCTCGCTCTCGTCGGGCGACACGCTCACCTCCTCGGTGGCGAGGGACACCGGTGCCGCGGTCTCGGCGGCCGGTTCAGAGGACTTGTTGGTATTTGTCATGGTCTGACCTATCACTGCATCTCAGCGGGGCCGGACCCTAGCACGGGCGTCGCGCCCCGGATTTCGCCCGGCGGCTCATCGAACGCCGCCGCGGCCTCGCACATTCCCAGCGGGTGGAGGACCGGTCTCTTTGACGGCCGAGCCCGCATTGGCCATGACTCGCCGCACCAGATCGAGGTCCACCGGGCCGAGCCGGTAGCGCTTGGCCCGGCTGGTCGCCCCCGACACCAGGGTGACCTGGGCGATGGGTAGGCCGAAGCTGGAGGCCAAGAGCTCGGCCACCGCCTCATTGGCGCGGCCGCTTTCGGGAGGCGCCGCCACCTTGACGGTGACCGCGTCGCCGTGGCGGCCCACGATCGCGATGCGGCCGGGGCCCGGTTGCACGTGGACCCGCAGGACGATTACCGCCTCGTCAGCGTCGGGATCCTCCCGCTCGATCACGTCGAACAGCTGATCGGCCGCGTCTTTCCCCACCTTGATTCTCCCTCGCCTGGTGCTCATCCGGCGCTCGATTCGCCGCACCCTACCGCCACCGCGCGGCAATCCCGCCGGGAGTCCCGGTAGGCGGGCTTATCGTGGAGCCATGTCCGAAGGCCACCGCCCCTACCCTGACGTCCCGGCCGCCCCCGACCTCCCGTTGATCGAGGAAGACATCCTGGCGTCGTGGTCCGAGGGCAAGACCTTCGCAGCCTCGGTGGAGGGGCGCCCGGGCGGGGCCAACGAATACGTGTTCTACGACGGGCCCCCGTTTGCCAACGGGTTGCCGCACTACGGCCACCTGCTCACGGGATTCGTCAAGGACGCCATCCCGCGTTACCAGACCATGCAGGGTCACCGGGTGGAGCGGCGATTCGGATGGGACTGCCACGGCCTACCGGCAGAGACCGAGGCGGAAAAGGAGCTCGGTGTCTCAGGGCGCGGGCCGATCACGCAATACGGGATCGACCGCTTCAACGATCATTGCCGGACGTCGGTCCTGCGGTACACCCACGAATGGGAGCGGTACGTCACGCGCCAGGCCCGCTGGGTCGATTTCGAAAACGACTACAAGACCATGGACCTCACCTATATGGAGAGCGTCATGTGGGCCATCAAGCAGTTGTCGGACAAGGGATTACTGTACGAGGGCTACCGTGTCCTGCCGTATTGCTGGGAATGCGAAACACCCCTTTCCAATTTCGAGACCCGGCAGGACGATTCCTACCGCGATCGCCAGGACCCCGCCGTCACCGTGGCGTTCGAACTTGACGGCGCCGCCGGTGACCCCCCGGTATCGCTGTGGATCTGGACGACCACGCCGTGGACGCTACCGTCGAACCTGGCTGTCGCCGTTGGCCCCGACATCGATTACGCCGTTTTCGAGTCCCGCGGCCACCGGGTCATCGTGGCCGAGGGTACGACCGCCGGCTATGAGAAGGAACTGGCGGAGTATCAGCAGGTAGGCCTGGTAAAAGGGGCGGAGTTGGTCGGGCGTACGTACCGGCCCCTTTTCCCCTACTTCCTGGACCAGCCGGGAGCTTTCCGGGTGCTGGCCGGGGAATTCGTGACAACGCTGGAGGGAACGGGCGTCGTCCACATGGCGCCGGGCTTCGGCGAGGACGACCAGCGGACGTGCGAGGCCGCCGGGATCGCGGTGGTCTGCCCGGTCGACGACCGGGGCCGCTTCACCGACGAAGTGCCGGACTACCGGGGCGTGCAGGTGTTCGACGCCAACCAGCCAATCATCCGCGACCTGCGGGCCCGCGGGTCGCTGGTGCGCCACGACTCGTTCGTCCATAGCACCCCCCACTGCTGGCGGACCGACACCCCGCTCATACATAAAGCGGTGAGCTCGTGGTTCGTACGGGTCACCGCCATCCGGGATCGAATGGTCGAGTTGAACCAGGACATCACGTGGGTCCCCTCCCACGTAAAGGACGGTTCGTTCGGAAAATGGCTCGAAAATGCCCGCGACTGGAGCATCTCGCGTAATCGTTTCTGGGGCTCCCCGATACCTGTTTGGAAAAGTGACGATCCCACCTATCCGCGCGTCGATGTCTACGGCTCGCTCGACGAACTGGAGGCCGACTTCGGGGTTCGCCCGACCGATCTGCACCGCCCCTACATCGACGGGCTGACGCGGCCCAATCCTGACGACCCGACCGGACGCTCCACCATGCGGCGCGTGACCGACGTCCTCGACTGCTGGTTCGAGTCGGGATCAATGCCTTTTGCCCAGGTCCACTATCCGTTCGAGCAGCGCGAGTGGTTCGACAGCCATTTTCCCGGCGATTTCATCGTGGAATACATCGGCCAGACGCGCGGCTGGTTTTACACCCTGCACGTTCTGGCCACGGCGTTGTTCGACCGGCCCGCGTTCGGCACCTGCATGGCGCACGGGATCCTGCTCGGCGACGACGGCCAGAAAATGTCGAAGCGGTTGCGCAACTACCCCGATCCCGAAGCCATGTTCGTGAAATACGGCGCCGACGCCATGCGCTGGTTCCTCCTGTCGTCACCCGTGGTGCGAGGCGGCGACATGGCCGTAAAGGAACAGGGCATCCGCGACGCCGTCCGCTCCGCCATCCACCCCCTGTGGAACGCCTGGTACTTCTTCACGCTCTATGCCAACGCCGACGGGGTCACCGCGGACACGGCGCGCACCACCGCGCCCGGCGTGTTGGATCGCTACGTGCTGGCCAAGTTGAGCCAGGCCGTCGCCGATGCCGGCGCCGCCATGGCCGCCTATGACGTGGCCGGCACCTGCGGAGCCATCGAAGGGTTCCTCGACGCCCTCACCAACTGGTACATCCGGCGCAGCCGCGACCGGTTCTGGGGCACCGAGCGCGAGCCCCGGCGGCGCCGGGGAAGCCGACCAGCAGGACGCCTTCGACACCCTGGCCACTGTGCTTGCCACCCTGTGCCGCCTGGCGGCTCCCCTCCTTCCGCTCATCAGCGAAGCGGTGTGGCGGGGTCTCACCGGCGGCGAAAGCGTCCATCTCACTACTTGGCCCGACCCTGGCGAGCTCTCGGGCGACCCGGAGCTGGTGGCGGTCATGGACCGCGTCCGCCAGGTGTGCTCGGCGGCGCACTCCGTCCGCAAGGCGCGCGGCCTGCGCGCCCGCCTCCCCCTGCCGGCGCTGACCGTGGCGGCCGCCGATGCGGCCCTCCTGGCCCCCTTCCGGGACCTGATCATGGACGAGGTCAACGTCAAGGACCTGGTACTCACCACGTCGGTCGGCGACGTGGCCGACCAGGCGCTCACCGTGGTGTTCAAGGTGGCCGCCCCCCGGTTGGGGCCGGTGACCCAGCAGGCCGCAGCCGCGGCCCGGCGTGGCGATTGGGAGCTTCTCGGCGAGGGCCAGGCCCGGGTCGGCCCCGCCGTCCTCACCGCCGGCGAGTGGGAGCTGCGCCTGACACCGCGGGAGGCTGATGTCAGCCGGGTCCTCCCCGGTGACAACGGCGTCGTCCTGCTCGACGTGGACCTCACCTCCGAGCTGAGAGCCGAGGGCGACGCCCGCGACGTCGTCCGCCTGGTGCAACAAGCCCGCCGGGAGCGCAACCTGAAGGTCAGCGACCGCATCGCCCTCACGGTGGCGGGACCGGCCGACGTCACCGCGGCAGTGGCCACCCACCGCGACGCGGTACGCGAGCAGGTGCTGGCGACGTCACTGGAGGTCGTCGCGACCGAGACCGAAGCGGCCCCCGAAGGCGCCTATTGGCACGGGGGCACGCTCCCTGACGGCCGGGCGGTGTGGCTGCTGATCCGAGTGGTCCCGCGGTGAAGGGGTAGCGCTACCCCCTCGGAATCTACGAAGGTTTCTTGTCCCCCAGGTCGAGCAGCCTCTGGATCCGGTTCAAGATGGTGGACCGGTTGGCCATCTGCTCCTCGTGGAGGGCGACGACTTCGAGCTCGTCGGCCTGGAGCTGCGACAGCAGGGGAAGGATCTCGGCGACGCGAAGCTCGTCGTAGTCCGCGATCGGAAAGTCCGGGGGCGCCTCCGGGGCGACTTCTTCCTCTTCTTCGAACTCGTCGGTCTCGTCGTCGTACGCCTCGTCGGCGTCGAAGGCCTCGTCGTCCGCCGCGGGCGCAGCCGCCTCTGCCTCGGGCTCGGCCTCGTCCGTGGGCTCGTCCTCGGACTCGGGTTCGTCCTCGGACTCAGCGGCGCCTTCCTCGGCGCCGGCCTCGGACCCGGCGGCGGCTTCCTCGGCGCCGGCCTCGGGCTCTTCTGCCGCGGCCGCGGCCTCGGACTCAGGCTCGTCCCCCGGGGCGCCCTCGGCGTCGGCCTCGTCGGACGGTTCGTACATCGAGTCGATCCTGGCGATGATGGCGACCCGGCCCAAGTTGACATCCTCGTAGTCCCGGACGTCGGCCAGTTCGTCGTCGTCGAGCTCCGCCAGCAGCGGGAGGATCTCGCTCACCGTCAACTCGTCGTAGTCCGCGATCGGCAGGTCCTCGGCGGTCAGGGCGTCGCCGGCGTCGGCATCGCCTTGCGCTCCGGCGGTGTCAACGCCTTCAGCGCCTTGAGCACCTTCACCGGCTTCAGCCGCGGGCGCCTCGGGCTCGTCGTCCGCCTCGGCGGCCTCGGCGGCCTCGGCCCCAGGCTCAGCGGCGTGGGCCTCCGGCTCGGATGCGCCTTCTTCCTCGCCGGCCAATAGGGCGTCGATACGGAACAAGATGGCCACCCGGGCGCGATGGGTCTCCTCGTAGTCGCGGAGGTCGTCGAGCTCGTCGTCGTAGAGCTGATCGAGCAGGGGCAGGATCTCGATCTGCGAGAGGTCGTCGTAGTCGGCGATCGGCAGCTCGCCCCACTGCTCTTCGTCTTCTTCGGCGGCCGCTTCGGGGGCGCTGTCGGGGACCGCTTCGTCCTGCGGGGCTGCCTCCGCTTCGTTGCCGTCGGGGGCCTCGGCAGCCTCCGCAGCCTCGTCGCCCTCGCCGCCTGCTTCGGCCTCCGCGGGGCCGAGGAGGGCGTCGATGCGGAACAGGATGGCCACGCGGGAACGGTGGGCATCCTCGTAGTCCCGGACATCGGCCAGTTCGTCGTCCTCCAGCTCGTCGAGCAGGGGGAGGATCTCGCCCTGGGCTAGATCGTCGTAGTCGGCGATCGGAAGGCCGGCGGCATCCACGGCGGGCTCGGGCTCCGGTTCCGGCTCAGGCGGTGCCGGCCGGGCGGCCGGGGTCGCTGACGGCTGGGGGGCGGCCGGCGGTGCCGCGCCGCTGCGCTGGGCCTCGACCTGGTTGAGGATGGTGATGCGGCTGCGATTGGCCTGCTCGTACTCCCGGACCGCCTCGAGCTCGGCGTCGTCGAGCTCGGGCAACATGGCCAGGATCTGGAACACGCGGAGCTTGTCGTAGCCCGCGATGGGCAACGACGCACCGGCGGCCGCTTCGGGCTCCGGTTCGGGCTCCGGCGCCGCCTCAGGCTCCGGTTCCGGCTCGGGTTCCGCCATGGCGGCCAGCAGAGAGTCGATGCGGACCACGACGGTGGCCCGACCGCGCCCGGTTTCCTCGTAGTCACGGACCTGCTCGAGCTCGTCGGCATCGAGCTCGCCCAGCAACGGGAGGATCTCGGACACGCCCAAGAAGTCGTAGTCGGCGATCGGCAGGTCGTCAGCGGCGGTCGCCGGGGCGGGCGCTTCCGCCTCGTCGGCACCGTCGTCTTCGTCACCGGCGTCGGCGAGGAGCCCGTCGATGCGCGAAACGATGGCCATGCGATTGCGGTTGCCCAGCTCGTATTCCCTGACGGCCTGCAGCTCCTGGTCGTCGAGCTCAGGCAGCAGAGGAATGATCTGGACGACCCGCAGGTCGTCGTATTCCTCGATCGGGAAGGGCAGCGGCTCGGACCAGCCCGCCGCGGCTGCGCCCGCGGCGGCGGCCGGAACGGCCACGGGAGCCGGGGGCGACGCCATCGAGGTCGAGCCGGCGGGACCGGCGCCCGGAGCAGTCTCGGCGACAGCCAGAGGCTCCGGTCGGCCCCGGGTCGGAGCGGCGGCCACTACTTCGGGCTCGGGCGCCGGGGCCGGGGCGGCAACCGGTGCCGGCGCCGGACGCGGGGGCGCAGCGGGCGGGGCGGCGGCCGGAGCGACCCTGCGGAACCGCTGGGTCGGGGGGTCCGAAGCAACGGGGGGCTCGGCGAAGCGGGGTTGATCGGCGGCAAAGGCGTCGTCGTCGTACGCCCCGGGAGCGGTGGATCCCGAACCGGTGAGAACCTTGGAGGACTGCCGCCGCGGCGCGGGCGCCGACGATCCCCGGGAAAACACCGGCGGCGTGGAGTCGACCAGTGGACGGCGACCTCCCGCCCCGGCGGGGCGCCGGCGGTTCATCCGGTAGAAGAGGTACAGGACGAGTGCGGCCACGGCGCTGCAAACGATCGAGATGTAGATAGGCGTCAGCGAGTTGCTGACGAATCCGATCACGAGCGTCACCGCAGCTATTAAGACCAAGCCGATGGTCACGAGAAGCAGCACAGAATCACCATCCGGAGGGGCGGGGCAGGGGGCCGAGCGACTGGGAGCTTAGGCGTAATTGCGCCATGCGGCACGAGTACGCGTCGTTTGTACCGGAGTCACCCGCCGACGAAACACCGGTGAGCCGCTGGTGAACGTTGGCGGAGCGCGGTGATTCAGGTTTCCGCGTGCCCGCCGGAGCCGCTCGCGCCCTGAGGGTTCCCGTCAGGCGATGCTCCTATGGGGTCGCCGTCGCTGATCGCCCGGCGCAGCTCGGCAAAATAGGGGTCGGAGTCGCCGCCTTCGTCGCCGCCCGCGGCCTCGTCGGGCTGCCGGGCCACGGCATCTTGTCGGGGCGCCGGCGCCGGCGTGGCCGGGGCCTCGGGCGCCGCCACGGCGTCGGGGACGGCTGCCGGCGCCGAGGTCACAGCGCCCGTCGGGGGGGGCGCCCAGATCGTGGGAGGACCGTCGTCGTTCGACCACACCGGGCTGGCCACGGCTGCCGGCGCCGGCGCCGGGGCCGGGGCGCTTGCCACCGCACTGGCGGCCGGGTACCGCGCTCCCGATGCCGGCGGCGCGCTAGTGCTGATGTGGTCGATCCTGGTCAAGGCATCTTCGAGCGCGGCTCGCAGTTGGTTGCGGTGATCGGCGATCCAGCGGCTCAACGAGTCGATATCCATCTGGATGCGCTGGCGGGTCGCCTCCAGCTTGGCCAGCTCGGCCCGGACGTCCACCAGGGCGTCCTCGTGGCCTCGCCGGGCCAGTTGCTCCGCGTCGTTGATCATGGACTGCGTCCGCCGCTCTGCTTCTGCCAGCGTGGTCTGGGCCCGATGCTCGGCTTCCGCGACCATGGCATGGACCCGTTGCTCGGCCTCTGCCACCAACGACTGGGCCTGCTGCTCGGCGGCGGCCACGATCCGCGCCGCTTGATCCCGGGCCTCCTGGACGGCAAGGTCGGCCGTCCGTTGCGCCAGTAGGAGCGTCCGGCGCAGTGCGTCGTCATTGCCACCGGCCTCGGTCGCCTCCTGCTCGGCGCGCTGCGCCCGCTCGATCGCCTGGCGGAGCCGGTCCTGCAACACCTCGATACCGGCGGCTACTCGCTCGAGGAACTGGTCGACGTCCTCGGGGTGGTAGCCGCGCATCTTCTCGCGGAACTCCACCTCCCGCAGGGTCTTGGGCGAAACGTCCATGCCCCCGATGCTAGATCGCCGGGTCCGACCTGTCGCCACGGTGGGCGATCACCGCGGCGCGGCCCCGGCTCAGCCGCCGATCAGAGGCTGCAGATGAGTGGCCTGAGAATGATCTCGAAGAGCAACAGCACGATGATGAACGACACGTCGAACATGCCCATCGGTGGGATGATCCGGCGGAACGGCGCCAGGACGGGTTCGGTGATCGTGTTGAGGAAACGGGCCACCGGGACGAACGGGGAGTCAGAACGCAATGGGAACCAACTCAAGATGGCGCGCGCGAACAGGACGACCACGTAGAGCTGCACCAAGATGCAAAGGGGATTGCCGTTTAGTGAGAGCATCGATTAGGAGCGGTACAGCCCGCGCTCCTGAAGCCGCCGCTTCTCTTCGGCAGACACCTCGACGTTCGACGGGGTCAGCAGGAAGACCTGGTCGGCCACCTTGTCCATGCTGGCGCCGAGGGCATAGGTGACGCCGCTGCAGAAGTCGATCATCCGCCGGCCGAGCTCGCGGTCGGCGCTCTGCAGGTTGACGATCACCGGCTGGCCGTTCTTGAACCGGTCGCCAATCTCCTGGGCGTCGGCGAACTTGGCTGGGGCTACCACGTGGACCTTGGCGTTCTGCACCGGCGCCGGGATGGGCCGGACGCTGGCGGCGCCGGTCATCGGCCTCGAGGTGATCAGGCTGCCGCCCCCGCCCATGGTCTCAGTAGGCGACTCGCGGGGCAGCGTGCGGATAGCCACGGCACCACCACCTCCATCTTGCGGTTCGGGGACGTACGAGTGGGGTCCCGGGCGACCCACGGCCTGCGGTTCATCGTAGGCGTCGTACTCCTCGTAGTCATCATCAACGAGTCCGAGATACACCATTGCGCGGTGCATGATCCCTGACGCCATCAGTCGCCTCCGTTCACGAGCCTACCGTTGCCGGCAAGGAATTTCGGTCACGACGTCCGAACAGGCCGCGCCCAATTCGGACCACGGTCGCGCCCTCTGCGATCGCCACTTCGAGATCATCAGTCATACCCATCGACAGCTCAGCCAAGCCCAGCTGGCGGCCGAGATCGGCCACCAGGCGGAAGGCGGGGCGGGCCAGCTCGGGCGCCCCGGTGGGGCCGATCGTCATCAGGCCGGCCACGTCGAGGGGCAGGCGCCGCAGATCGACAACCAGGGCAGTTGCCTCATCGGGCCGGCAGCCGTGCTTGGTGGCCTCGCCGGTGGCATTGACCTGGACGAAGACCCGGGCGCCTGGTTGGCGCCGGGCCAGTGCCTCGCCCACGCTCACCCGGTCCAGGGTGTGCCAGCAGTCGACGTGACGCGACAGGGCCGCCACCTTGTTGCGCTGGACAGGGCCGAGGAAATGCCAGCGGACTGCTGGGTCTACCGCGTCAACCTTGGTGAGGAGCTCCTGGGCAAAGTTCTCCCCCACATCAGCGATCCCCGCCGCCACCGCCGCGTCCACCGCCGCCACTCCGAAACCCTTGGTGACCGCTACCACCGTGATGCGGGCGGGATCGCCCCCCGCCGCCGCGATGCGCCGTCGCACCGTGGCCAGATTGGCGCCCACCGTCGCCTCCGTGGGCCCAGCCGGCCCGGTGACGCCGGTGAACCCACTGGAGCCGGTGAAGCCACCCGATCCGGTCAAGCCACCCGATCCGGTGAGGCTACCCGAGCCGGTCAAGCCACCCGAGCCGGCGAAGTCACCAGAGCCGCTGGCCCCCGCGGTGCCGGCACCACCGGACCCAGCACTCGGCGCGAGGACCGTGTCGCGGCGCGCGCCCGGCGCGTCGTGGTGGCTCACACTCATGGGCGCCACACCACTGTCGCCTGGCGCTGCGCATCCCGGTGGCCCCGCCACGACCAGTGGTCCGGGGAACACGACGTGCAGACACCGGAGTCCCACTGCAGGTCGGCGCCCGCATGGCGCAGGGCTACGCGGACCCCTTGGGCGATATCGAATGCCGGCTGGCCCTCGCTCGTTTCGGCCCGTACCGTGCCCCCGAAACGGGCCGTGGCCTGCTCGAGGTCGGCCGGCCCGAAGGCGTAGCACTCGGCGTGGATGCAGGGGCCGAGGGCGGCGTACACCGTGGTGGCGCCGAGGCGGCGCATGGCGGCCACCGTCTCCTCCAGGACTCCGGCCACCAGGCCCCGCCAGCCGGCGTGGGCCACGCCGATCACCCCTTCGGGGCTCGCGAAGGCCACGGGCGCACAGTCGGCGGTCAGTATGGCCAAGGCCACTCCCGGTGCCTTGCTCACCGCGGCGTCGCCCACCTCGCCTGCGGCACCCCCCGGCTCATCGACGACGGCAACGTCGGCGCCGTGAATCTGGCGCAACACCGTCCAGGGCCGGTCGACGACGGCACGGCGCCGGTCGCCCACGTCTCCATCCTCGGTGGTCGGGTCAGCCATGTCGCCCTCGCGCCGGCCGGTGAAACGCACCATGGCGGGCCCGAGCGCGACGATGAATGACGCGTCAGTCCCCTCGGCGGCGATAGGCGGCGGAGCCCCGGCAGGGCTCGGTGATTGGGTCACGGCCACAGAAGGCGGCGTCTACTTGAGGAACGACGGGACGTCGAAGTCGTCGTCATCGTCGACGAGGCCAATGCTGGGCGCGAACTGGCGGGCTCCCGCCGCCGTGCCGAGCCCGAGTCCGGGTTTGGCGGCCACGGGTTGTTCGCGGGACTCGTCCCAGCGGTCGAACCCGGCGGCGATCACCGTCACTCGGACCTCGTCGCCCATGGCGTCGTCGATGACCTGGCCGAAGATGATGTTGGCATCGGGGTGGGCCACCCCGTGGATGATCTCGGCGGCCTCGTTGACCTCGAAAAGCCCGAGGTCGCTGCCGCCCGCGATGTTGAGCAAGATGCCCCGGGCCCCCTCGATGGACGCTTCCAGCAACGGGCTGGTGATGGCCAGCTTGGCGGCGGTGACGGCCCGGCCATCGCCCGATGCGGTCCCGATTCCCATGACCGCGGTACCGGCGTCGTGCATCACCATCTTCACGTCGGCGAAGTCGGTGTTGATCAAGCCGGGGGTCGTGATCAGGTCGGTGATGCCCTGCACGCCCTGGAGGAGAACCTCGTCGGCCATCTTGAAGGCGTTGACCATCGACGTCTTGTCGTTGGACACGGTGAGCAGCCGTTCGTTGGGGATGACAATGAGGGCGTCCACCTCGTCTTTGAGCTTCAGGATCCCGGCGTCGGCCTGAAGCGCCCGGCGCCGCCCCTCGAAGCTGAACGGCCTCGTCACCACGCCGATCGTCAGCGCTCCGAGCGCCTTCGAGATCTCCGCGATGACCGGCGCCCCACCGGTCCCTGTCCCGCCGCCTTTGCCGGCGGTGATGAAGACCATGTCGGCGCCCTTCAGGACCTCCTCGATCTCCTCGCGGTGCTCCTCCGCGGCTTGGCGGCCCACGTCGGGGTCGCTGCCTGCGCCCAGTCCCCTGGTGAGCTGGCGCCCGATGTCGAGCTTGACATCGGCGTCGCTCATCAGCAGCGCCTGGGCGTCAGTGTTGACCGCGATGAACTCAACGCCTTTAAGTCCGGCGTCGATCATGCGGTTGACGGCATTGACGCCGCCGCCACCTATTCCCACCACTTTGATCACGGCGATGTAGTTCTGCGCGGCACCGGCCATCTTGGAATCCTCCCGGACACGGCGGTGGGGCAAAACGACCCCCACCGGTGGACATGAAGCGGTCGAAAATGGCGCAATCCGCCATTCTCAACCCTGAACTGAAGCTGTAGTTGAGGTTTATAGTTATGTCAACCTCGTTGAGTGGTCGAGACCATACTGCCGATCTTTCCATTGGTCAAGACCGGAGCGTCGGGGACCCGGACATCTATCGTCGCCGGTGTTCCTGGAGCGAGCCCGGCAAGCAACGATCGGATGTCAACCAGCTTGGCCGCCACCGCATCGGCCGAGCCGAACACGACATCGATCGGCCCCGGCAGGTAAGCGACATGCAATGTTCCGTCGGTGTCGCGGAGCACAGCACTCAGGGTATGCCCGATCGCAGGCGGCGGTGACGCCCCCGCGTCGACGGGCAGGGTGGACAGTGACCGCAGGAGCGCGAGAGCAGGCCTGCTGGACCGGTCGAGGGTCGTGCCGGGGGCTCCTGCGGGCGCAAAGCCAACGAGCAACGCAAGCCCATCGCCTCGTGCTCCCAGCGTGGCCGTGACATTGTCGACCGGGCCCAGCACCCTCCCCTCGCCGTCGACAAATAGGAGGTGACCTGCGGTTTCGGCAACCTTGGCGCGGGGCACGCGCTCGGTGATCCCGATGGTCATTGTCGTCGGCCAGTGGCGACCGACGCTCACCTGGGCGACCCAGGGCAGCGCCGCCACCTTCCTTCTCACCGCGCCCGCGTCGATGTCGATCATCTGCTGGCGCCGGTCGAGACCGGCGGCTGCCAGCACCGCCCCCCGGGCAGTGTGGACACCGCCGTGTACTTCGACTCGCTGCATCGCCAGGACGGGTGAGCGGGCCACCAGCCAGGCGCCGGCGATCACCGAGGTCACCCCCAGCGCCACCTTGGCGAGGCGCCAACGCCGTTTGCGCTCCCCTTGGCGAACCGCGACCCAGCGGGCCAGAATTCGCGGGTCCATGGGCAGCTGAGGCCCCGATGACGGCGAAGAAATCTCCCGAATCTGAACGCCACTCACGATTCGGTTGAACCTAACCCTGAAGAAGAGAGTGAGTCTTCGGGGAAGCCGACGAGGCGGGTCTCCGCCTTTAGGTCCACCCCAAGGCGCTCCTTCACCAACTGGTGGACCTCGGCCATGAGCGCGAACACGTCGTCGGCGGACCCACCGGGGTCAGCCTGGATGAAGTTGGCGTGCTTGGTGGAAACCATGGCGCTCCCGTGGCGAAGACCCTTTAGCCCGGCCGCGTCGACCAGCCACCCGGCCGAGTTGGCCGGTGGGTCGCCGTGCGGGTTGACGAACACTGAGCCCGCGTTCTGGCCACCGGGTTGATGCTCGCGCCGCCACCGGAGGATTTCGCGGATGGTCGCCTCCGCCTCGGCCCGCTCCCCCAGCACGACCTGGTACTCGGCTTCGACCACGACCTGGTGGGCGGCGACGGCGGAGCGGCGATAGCCAAAAGCCAGCTCCGCCGGGGACCAGGTCGAGACGGCCCCGGCGGCCAAGTCGATGACCCGGCAGCTGATGAGCACCCCTCGGGTGTCGGCGCCATGCCCGCCGGCGTTCATGCGCACCGCCCCCCCGACCGATCCCGGCACGCCGACAGCCCACTCGAGCCCGGTGAGGCCCGCCGCCGCCGTCTGGCGGGCCAGTACCGGAAGGGCCACGGCGCCGCCGGCCCGCACCCGGAGAGCACCTCCGCCCCCGCCCGCACCGTCGGCCCCGCCCTCGCCCGCACCCCCGCCCCCGCCCCCGCCTCCGCCCCCGCCCGCACCGCCGGCCCCGCCACCGCCGCCCAGCTCGATGTCGCCTTCGGCAGGAAGGATCGTGATAGCCCCGAAGGCCTCCTCACCGGACAGGGAGACCACCAGGCCCGGAAACCCCCGATCGGCCACCAGGAGGTTCGATCCCCTCCCGAGCACAAGGACGGGAATCGTGCCAGGCGCCGCCGCCACAGCAGCCGCAACCGCCAGGAGGTCGTCGATCCTCGCTGCCTCGTACCACAATGCCGCCTGGCCCCCCACCCGGTAGGTGGTCCGGGCCCCGAGGGGAACATTGCGCCGGCACCGGGCCCCGAGCGCGGCGGCTACCGCCTCCACTGCGTCCAGCGCACCCACGCCTTCGGTACCGGACGCCCCGTCGCCGGTACTCAGTCCGGGTCCGCCAGGAACTCGTCGGGCAGCAAGGTGAGGTCGCCGGCGCCCAGGGTCAGGCAGAGGTCCCCGGGACGCAGCGTTGCCCGCAGGAAGTTCACCAACTCGTGGTGGCTCGGGAGGTAGTGGCCGTCGGTGCCGGGGTGGGCGGCGAGGACCGCGTCGAGCACGAGACGGCCCGACACGCCCGGCCGTGCTGCCTCGCCGGCGCCATACACGTCGGTGACCACCAGGATGTCGGCGTCGCCGAAAGCGTCGGCGAAGTCCGCCCAAAGCGAGGCCGTCCGGCTGTAGCGGTGCGGCTGGAACACCGCCACCACCCGGTCCCAGCCGCCGTCGTGGGCCGCCGAGAGGGCGGCACGAGCCTCGCTCGGCAGGTGGGCGTAGTCGTCGACGAATGTCACGCCCCCGCCCTCACCCCGGAACTCGAAACGCCGGGCCACACCGCCGTAGCGCGCCAGCGCGCGGCGGGCGGCTTCGACCGGCGCCCCGACGAGCAGGCCGCCGACGACGGCCCCGCAGGCGTTGAGGGCGTTGTGGCGGCCGGGGACGACCAGCTTGAACTCGCCCAGGCTCTCGCCGCCGTGGATCACGGAGAACCGGCTGCTGCTGCGGGCGGTGGTGACGTCGACCATGCGGTAGTCGGCGGACTCCGACATCCCATAGCTCGTGGCCCCGACCTCGCGGCCGAAGGCCGCCGCCACGGGGTCGTCGGCGCACACCAGCGCCGAGGCCGCCGAACGCAGGAACCGCCCGAACGCCGCTTCCATCGCCGCCAGACCGCCCCAGTAGTCCAGATGGTCGGGCTCGACATTGGTCACCAGCGCCAGTTCGGGCGCCAGGGCCAGGAAGGTGCCGTCGCTCTCGTCGGCCTCCACGACCAGCCACTCCCCCGCCCCCCAGGCGGCGCCGCTGCCCACCTCGTTGAGGTCACCGCCGATGATGAACGACGGCCGCATCCCCGCCTCGACCAGCACCAGGGCCAGCATCGACGAGGTGGTCGTCTTGCCGTGGGTGCCGGCGACCGCGATCGAGCTGCGGGTCGCGGCGATGGCGGCCAGCACCTCGGCGCGGGCCAGTACCGGGATGCCCCGGTGCCGAGCCTCGAGGACCTCGATGTTCCGGGCCGGGATGGCCGACGAGATGGTGACGAAATCCACGCCGTCGAGGTGGGCGCGGTCGTGCCCGAGGCGGGCGTCGACGCCGAGCGACACCAGGCGCTCCATCTCGGCTGACGCCTTCAGGTCGCTCCCGCTCACCTGTTGCCCCATCCCGGCCAGCACGCTGGCCAGAGCGCTCATGCCCACGCCGCCGACGCCCACGACGTGGATGCGATGGGCCTCGGTGAGGTCGAGCAGCGCAGGGCTGGCCGCCACCGACGACCCCCCGGCCGCGGGGGGCTCGCCCCCCACCACCCCCCCTTTTCCCCGGTCCGTCTCACCCACCACGGACTCGGCCGGCGCCGCCGGCTCGTCAGCCACCAATCTCACCCCTGCCACCGCTGACCCGCTCGGCCAGCGCCGCCACCTCGGCGGCGGCGTCACGATGGGCGACGGAGCGCGCCGCCGTGGCCATGGCGGCCAGGGTCTCGGGGGCGAAGAGGCGTTCCAGCTCCGACCCCAGCCGCTCGCCGGTGGCCTCGGGGTCGGGGATCAGGCGGGCGCCGCCCGCCGCCACCAGGGCCTGGGCGTTGGCCGTCTGATGGTCGTTGGGGGCACCGGGCAGGGGCACCAGCACCGCCGGCAAACCCACGGCGGCCAGCTCGGACACCGTGGCGGCGCCGGCCCGGCACAGCGCGATATCGGCGGCCGCGTACAGGAGTTCCATGCGGTCCTCGTAGCGGACCTGGCGGTACCACAGGCCGCCGTCGGGCAGGTCGGGGCGCTCGGCGGTGATCATGTCCCAGTCCCGGGTCCCGACGACGTGGTAGATGGCGACGTCGCCTCGTTGGCGCCACCGGCGGGCCAGGTCGAGCACGCCGCGGTTGATCGTGCGGGCGCCCAGGGACCCGCCGAACGCCACGATCACGGTGGACTCGCCGGGAAGGCCCAGTTCTTGGCGGGCGGCGGCGCGGCCCGCGCCGCTGCGGTCGACGGCGAGAATCTCGCGGCGGACGGGATTGCCGGTTACGACCGCCCGGGGCAGCTTGGTCCCCGCGAAGGCCACCGCCGCCGCCCGGCCCACCCGCGCCGCGATCCGATTGGCGGCACCTGGTGCCGCGTTCTGCTCGACGACGACCAGGGGAATCCGCAGGAGGGCGGCGGCGAGCGCCCCCGGCAGGCTGGCGTAGCCGCCCACCGAGACGATCACCGCCGGCCGGTGGCGGGCGACATGGGCGACGCCGCGCACCGCGGCGACCACGAGCCCGGCGGCGGCGGGCAGATTGCGGGCGGTGAGGCGGCGTTCGATGCCCCGCCCGGGCAGGAGGGTCACGGTGAAGCCGGCGGCGGGGACCAGGCGGCCCTCGATGCCGTGGGCGGCGCCCAGGAAATGGATGGACTCGGGGGCGTGGCCCCGGTCGACCAGGGCCCGGCCGACCGCGATGGCGGGCACGACATGGCCGGCCGTCCCGCCTCCGCAGATGATGGCGAACAGACGCCGAGCCACCGTCGGGGACCGCTTTGCGTCGCTCGGGGCGGTCCGGGTCACCGCCCCATCCTCGCGCCGGGTCGGCGGTTTCTTGTGATGTGGGTCCCCGGCGCCGTGCTCAGCGGGCGGCGGTGCTCAGATGGGCGGCAGTGCGGCCCGGCCGTTCGACCCGAAGGCCCTGTTTGGCCACGTTGCAGCAGATCCCGGTGGCCGCCATGGCGATGATGAGCGAGGAGCCGCCGAACGACACGAACGGCAGGGGCACGCCCGTCACCGGGACGAGGCCCACGACCGCGCCAATGTTGATCACCGCTTGGCCGACCAACCACGCCGTTATCCCCGCCGCCAGGATGCTGCCGAAGAGGTCGGGCGCCCGGCACGCCACCCGGACACCGACGACCGCGAGGGCGACGAACAGCCCCACGATGAGCAGGCTGCCGAGCAGGCCGGTCTCCTCGCCGATGATGGCGTAGATGAAGTCGGTGTACTGGTTGGGCAGGTAGCCGGTCGCGGCCCGGGTCGCGCCGAGCCCGAGGCCGAACAGCCGCCCCGAGCCGAGCGCCACGACGCCCTGCGCCGACTGGTAGCCGGTATTGGCGGCATCGGAGAACGGGTGCCAGAACGCCGTCATCCGCCGCCACCGGTAGGGGGCCGCCTTGGCCGCCACGACGGCGGCGGCGCCGCCCAGCAGTACCAGGGCGCTGAGCGGGCGCAGCGGCACGCCGGCGACGTACAACGTGGCCAGCACGATGCACGCCAGGATCATGGTGGTACCCATGTCGGGCTGGGCCATGACCAGAAGCGCCAGGGCGACGAAGGCCGCCACCACGGGCGTCATGCTGTAGCGCCACTCCCGGATCCGCTCGCAGCGCCGGTCGCCGACGTCGGCCGCGAAGATGACGAGCGCCAGTTTTGCCAGCTCCGACGGCTGCAGCCGCCACTGCCCGACACCTATCCATCGGGCCGCGCCGCCGCCGCCGACCGCGGCGCTCGAGTGCAGCACCATCAGCAGCAACACGAGCGACGCGCCCACGCCGACCGCCGCCAGCCGCCGCCAGCGGTGGTAGTCGACTCGGACGCTGATGACGAAGGCGACCAGCCCGAGGCCGAGCCAAAGGGCCTGGCGCTCGAAGTAGTGCCAGGGGCTGCCGTACTGCCGCAGGCTCTGCACCGACGACGCCGACAGCACCATGACCAGGCCGATCAGGCACAGGACCGTCATCAGCGCCATCAGGACCAGGTCGCAGTCGGCCCAACCCCGGTTGCCAGCGGCGTCGGGCCGAATGCGGTCGATCTCCGCCAACCGCTGGGCGCCGGTCAGTTGCTTCATCGTCGGTTCTCCTCATTGCTTCGCGAACCTTGGCCGACCAACTCCGCCACCAAGGTGGTGAACTCCTCGCCGCGTTCTGCGTAGGAGCGGTACCAATCGAACGACGCGCATCCCGGTGACAGCAGCACCACGTCGCCGGGGACCACGACATGGGCGGCGGCCGCCACCGCCGCCGCCATGGTCGCGGCCCGGGTCACCGGCACCAGCCCGGAGAACGCCGCCTCGACCTCCGCCGCCGCCTCGCCGATGGCGACCACCGCCCGCAGCCGGGGCGCCGCCTGGGCTAAGACGCCGAGATCGAGGCCTTTGTTCCGGCCGCCCGCGATGAGCACCACCGACTCGAAGCCGGCCACCGCGGCCAGCACCGATGCCGGCGTCGTCGATTTTGAGTCGTCGTACCAGCGCACTGCGTCGCGCTCGGCCACCAGTTCGACACGGTGGGGCAACGCGCTGAACTGGCGCAGTGCCGCCCGGCAGCCCTCCATCGACGCGGCCACGGCCCGGGCCGTGGCCGTCGCCGCCAAGGCGTTGGCGACATCGAGGGGCAGGGACCGGGTCAGCTCGGAGGACTTGACGATGGGCACCCCCCCAGGTCCCATCAGCACCTCGCTGTCCTGGTGGTAGTCGCCGGCGGCGAGGCCGAAGGTGACGACCTCCACGCCCGCGGGCACCCCGTGGTCGGCGTCGGCGGCCGCGGCGCCCACTGCAGGGTCCTCGCCGTTGACGACCGCCGTGTCGCCGGGGCCCTGGCGGGCCCACACCCGGGCCTTGGCGGCGGCGTAGTGGGCGGCCGTCGGGTGCCAGTCGAGGTGGTCCTCGGCCAAGTTGAGCCAGCAGCTCACCGCGGGGTGGAAGGCGTCGGTGTACTGCAACTGGAACGACGACACTTCGGCCACCAGCACGTCGGCCGCCAAGGCGGCGGCGTCGATGAACGGCAGGCCGATGTTGCCGGCCGCGACCGCCACCAGACCGGAGGAGACGAGCATGGCCGCGACCAGGCTGGTCACGGTCGTCTTGCCGTTGGTCCCGGTGATGGCGACCAGCGCCGGCCGCTCGGCGGGAGGGCGGTCGCGGAGGCGTTCCCATCCGAGCTCCAGCTCGGAGTGCACTGCGACACCGGCGGCGGCCGCGGCCGCGTACACCGGGTGGCGCACCGGGATGCCGGGGCTCGGCACCACCAGGCGGCTGCCGGCGAGTAACCGCCGCAGCTCGTCGCGGTCCGGCTGGGCGACGAAGGTGGCACCGAGCGCCGCCGCCTGCTGCCGGCGCTCGTCGGTCGGGTCGTCCTCGACGATGACCACCCGGTCCCCCCGTTGGCGGAGGTAGGCGACGACCGCCCGGCCCGTCACCCGGAAGCCGACCACGACCACCGCGCCGTCACTGGCCCCGCTCACCCGGTGCCGCCGTGGGCGAGGAAGTCGGTGTAGAAAAGGCCGAGGGCGACCGCGGTGCACATCCCGGCCAGGATCCAGAACCGCACGATCACCGTTGTCTCGGGCCAGCCCAGCAGCTCGAAATGATGGTGGATAGGCGCCATCCGGAACGCCCGGCGGTGCAGGACGCGGAAGGTGAACACCTGGATGATCACCGACAGCGTCTCGATCACGAACAGCCCCCCGATGATCGGCAGGAGCAGGTCGACGTTCTGCAACAGAGCCAGCGCGGCCAGCGCGGCGCCGATGCCGAGCGAGCCGGTGTCGCCCATGAAGATGTCCGCCGGGGCCGCGTTCCACCACAGGAAGCCGGCGCAGGCCCCGAGGAGCGCGGCCGAGATGACGGCCTCGTCGAGCGACGCCGGGTTGTGGTAGATGTTCAGGTGCTTGAACTGGTAGAAGCCGATCACGGTGAACGCCGCGAACCCGAACACCGATGATCCCGCCGCCAATCCGTCGAGGCCGTCGGTCAGGTTGACGGCGTTGGTGCAGCCCACGATCACCAGGACCGCGAAGATGATCCAACCGATGCGGCCGAGGCCGACCGCCAGGGGCCGGGCGCTGGTGAACGACAGGTGGGTGTCGACTCCCTGCCAGTAGGCGCAGGCCGCCGCGAACGCGATGGCGATGATCAGCTGCGACGCGATCTTGGCCCGCTTGTTGAGGCCCAGGCTGCGCTGGCGGCTGACCTTGATCCAGTCGTCGGCGAAGCCCACTAAGGCGGCACCGCCGATGATCAGCATGGCGAGCAGGCCCCGCTCGGTGAACACCGTCTTGAAGTGGGCGGCCAGGTAACCGACCAAGGCCGCCGCCATGATGGCCAGGCCACCCATCGTCGGCGTGCCCGCCTTGCTGAAGTGGCCCTGGGGGCCGTCCTCGCGGATCTGCTGGCCGATGCGGTGGGACCGCAGCCAGCGGATGAGAAGCGGGGTGGTCGTCATCGACACGAGCAGGGCGATGCCGCCGGCGAGGAGGACTGCGGTCACGCCCTCACCACGTTCCCCGCTGGCGGCCGAGCGCGACCAGCGCCTCATGAGCGACGGCGGCATCGTCGAAGGCGACGGCGTGTCCGCCGATCTCCTGCACCAGCTCGTGGCCCTTGCCCGCGATCACCACCACATCCTGCGGTTTCGCGGTTGCCAGCGCCTCTCCGATGGCTGTTTTTCTATCGACCTCAATCTCTAGTTGACCTTTACCGTTAGACCCGGAGGCGACCTCGGTGATGATGGCGGCCGGGTCCTCGCTGCGGGGATTGTCCGATGTCACGAACGCCAGGTCGGCGAGGCTGCTGGCCACGGCGCCCATGAGGGGACGCTTGGCCCGATCGCGGTCCCCGCCCGCCCCGAACACCACGATGAGGCGGCCGTTGCCTCCCACCAGCTCACGAGCCGATGTCAGCGCCTGCTCCAGCCCGTCGGGCGTATGGGCGTAGTCCACCAGGACCGTGAACGGTTGTCCCGCCCGGACCGGCTCGAAGCGACCGCGGACGGCGGCGACCTGCTCGAGGCCGGCGACAATGGCGGCCACGTCGATCCCGAGGGCGGCGGCGGCGGTGGCGGCCGCCAGCGCGTTTCGCACGTTGAACCGGCCACCGAGACGGAGGCGGACATCGGCACCGCGCCACCGGAAGCGGCTCCCGTCGGGCGCGATCGTGAGGTCCTCCAGTTCGCCCAGGGAAAAGGGGACGACGGGACGAAGGCTGCCACCCGCCGCCGGAGTCCGCAACCGCTCCAGCAACCGCCGGCCCCAGGGGTCATCGGCATTGACGACGGCCATGGCGGCGCGTCCCGGCTCGAAAAGCCGGGCCTTGGCGGCAAAGTAGTCCTCCATGGTGGCGTGGTAGTCGAGGTGGTCCTGCGTCAGATTGGTGAAGATCGCGGCCGCGAACCACGTCCCGTCCACTCGGTGCTGGACCAGGGCGTGGGACGACACCTCCATGGCGACCGCCACCCGGCCCTCGTCGCGCAAGGCGGCCAGGGTGGCTTGGAGCACGGGAGCCTCGGGGGTGGTGCGGGTGCCCGAGAGCGTGCCGATGCTGGCCGCCGGCCGGCCGCCGGCGGCGAAGATGGCCTCGAGGAGATGGGTCGTGGTGGTCTTGCCGTTGGTCCCCGTCACCGCCACCACGGTCATCTCCCGCGACGGGTGACCGTAGAGGGCGGCCGACAACGGCCCGACCGCCTGGCGCGCCTCGGCCACGACGACCTGGGGCACCGCGACCGGGAGCACCCGCTGGCACAGCAGGGCGACCGCGCCCGCCGCCACGGCGGCGGGGGCGAAGTCGTGGCCGTCGAAGCGGCCGCCGGGGACGCAGCAGAACAGGGTGCCCGGCGTCACGGCCTGCGAGTCGCAGGTGATGCGGGTGACGTCGGTGGCGTCGAGGTCACCGACCACTTGCCCCGGCGGGGTGCCGGCGGCCCCCAGGTCAGCACCAGCCAGCAGGGTCGCGAGCCTCATGGGAGCTCAGCGCTTCGCCGGCGCGGTGGTGGTCGTGGCTGCGACCCCGCGGTGCTGAGGCGTGGTGGTGGCGACGATGGGCGCGAGCGAGGTCGCGGTGGTCGTCGGTGGGGTCGCCTTCTTCTTCGCCGTGGCCGGGGCGACGGTCGTGATGGCAACGCCGGCGCTGTTGGGCGTCAGCTTCTCCCCTGCCGCCTGCGCCGTGGCCGCCGTGGCCAGGGGGACGCCGGGAGCGGGGGGCTGCGGCGGCACCGGCGCGATCTTGAACTCGCGCAGCCCGTAGCCCGCCACCGTGGCGAACAGCGGCGCCGAGGCGACACCACCGAAGTACGGCGTCTGGTCGAGGACGACAATGCCGGTCAGCTGCGGGTGCTCGGCGGGGACGAAGCCGGCGAAGCTCGAGGTGTACATGCCGTTCATATAACCGCGGGCACTGGGCAGGGGAATGAGGGCCGTGCCGGTCTTGCCGGCAACGGTATAGCCATCCACCTTGGCCGCCTGGCCCGTCCCCACCCGGACCACCTCGCCCAGCATGGTCGTCATCTGCTGGGCGACCTCCGCCGACACCACCCGGTGTTCGGCCGACGGCGCCGTCGGGTGGGTCTGGCCCGCGGTGTCGACGGTGGCGGCCACGAGCTTCGGGGCGACGTACACGCCGCCGTTGGCGATGGTGTTGTACGCCGCCAGCATCTGGACCGCTGTCACCCCTACACCTTGGCCGATGGCGATGCTGCCGATCGAAGTGGCCGACCACTTGGCCGGGTCGGGCACCAGTCCCGCCGACTCGCCGGGGAGGCCGACGCCGGTGGTCTGGCCGAACCCGTAGGCCGCCAGTGCCGCGGCCAGGCGGTCCTTGCCGAGCCGCTGGGCGATGGTGATGGTCCCGACGTTGGACGAGTTGGCCAGGATGTCGGTGACGGTCCAGTTCTCGACCTTGTGGGTCTCGGCGTCGTGGAACACGGCGTCCGACAGCTTCAGCGAGTCGGCCACCGAGAAATGGTCGGCGGCGGCGACGACGCCACTGCCGAGGGCGGCGGAGATGGTGACCAGCTTGCTCACCGATCCCGGCTCGAACACACCGGTGAAGGCGGCCGCGTTTGCGGTCGGCGCCGGAGGGCAAGTCGCGGCGGGCGCCTTGGCGGCGGTGGTGGACGCCGCAGGGGCGACGCCGCCCGGCGAGCACTGCGGATGGGCGGCGGCGGCCGGGCCGGCGGCGGCGCCGCCCGCGGTGGTGGCCGCGAGGGTCGGATCGGTCGTGAGGCTGGCCATAGCCAGGATCTCTCCCGTGGTGGTATCCATCAGCACAGCGACACCACCCCTGGCGTGGGCGGCGCTGATCTGGGCGGCCAGCGTCTGTTCGGTCTGCGCCTGCAGTGCCTCGTCGATGGTGAGGACGAGATCCTGGCCGCTGACCGCGGGCTGGTACTGGCGGAAGCCGCCGGGGATCTGGACACCCTTCGGGTCCCGTTCTTCGATGAGCCGGCCGGGGCGGCCGGCCAGCTGCAGGTTGAATTCCTGCTCCAGGCCGGAAAGGCCGGTGTTGTCATTGCCGACCGCGCCGAGGAGCGAAACGGCCAGAGGCCCGGCGGGAAGGAACCGCTTCGGTTCCGGCATGGTGTAGACGCCGGGAAGCTTGAGGTCGGTCACCTTGGCGGCCACGGCGTCGTCGACGGTCCGGGCCAAGTACGCGAACTGCCCGCGGCTGCGCAGCTTGGATTCCGTCGTCGCCACGTCCACCCCGATGACCGGCGCCAGCACCGCCGCCTCCTGCCGGGGATCGGTCACCAGCTGGGGATCGACCCAGATCGTCTTCTGGGGGACCGAGACCGCCAATTCGTGTCCGCTGCGGTCGAAGATCGTGCCCCGCTGCCCGGGCAGGCTCACCGTGGTGATCCGTTGCGACAGCCCGACCGCCAGATAATGGTCGGCGGACACGCCCTGGATCGAGATCAGGCGGCCTGCGATGGCGAGAAAGAACACCGCCATGGCGAGCAGCAGGGCGGCCAGCCGCTTCCGGTTGCTCAACGGCACTCCGGGCCGCCGCGGCGCCATATGGCTCGGCCGGTACCGCCCCGGCCGCGGCCGGTTGCCCTGGCCGCCTCCTCGCGCTCGCGGCCCCGACCGGAGTGCTCACCTCCGGGCGTGGCGCCCGCCGCCGGCGGGACGCAACCTCGCCCGCCGCCCGACCGGAACCAGGACCAGCACCCGGACGCCGGCGGGGCGCAACATCGGCCGCCGCCCGACTG
Organism: uncultured Actinomycetota bacterium; assembly: GCA_963851105.1. Classification (GTDB taxonomy): domain Bacteria; phylum Actinomycetota; class Acidimicrobiia; order Acidimicrobiales; family Palsa-688; genus DATARN01. Next base: position 200,447 of record CAWKNP010000009.1, on the reverse strand, counting down.
GAACCAGGACTCGGTCGCCGGCGGGGCGCAACTTCGCCCGCGGCCCGACCCGAACCAGGACTCGGTCGCCGGCGGGGCGCAACTTCGCCCGGGGCCTGACTGGAACCAGGACTCAGACGCCGGCGGGACGCAACATCGCCCGCGGCCCGACCGGAACCAGGACTCGGGCGCCGGCGTGGCATCGCCGGCGCCCGGGTCGCCTTGGCGGCAGGTACGGCCCGCCGCGGGGCCGGGGCGCCGCTGCGGTCGGTGGCGGTTCGCCGTACCCGGCCACGGGAGGTGCCGGAGGTCACCGGATACCCGAAGTCCCGGACGGCGGCCGCCGCAGGCGCCCGTCGGGCCCGGGCCGGAACCGGGCGATTCTTGTGTCCGAGTTCTATCCCTACTGGCGTCCCCCGGGCCGATTGTCCCCTCTCGGTGATCTCCCGGCGGGGAACCAGACGGCGTCCCGCCGGTCGGTCGGTCACGGACTGGCCACCAGCTGAGGTTTGATCGTCGACCAGCCCGCGGGCGGGGTGGCGGGGGCGGGTCCGCCGGTCGCCCGGGCGGGCCCGGCGGGACCCGACGTGGCGCTCGAGGGGTTGAGGAACGTGATCGTCGCCGGCGGCGCCATCCCCAGGCGGCCTTCGGCGATGCCGATGATCCTCGACGGCGCCTCCAGCCGGTCCACCTGGAGGCGCAGCTGCTGGTATCGAGCTTGCTGGGCCGCCGCTTGGGTGTCGACCTGGCTGAGCCGGAACTGGTTCTGGGCAAGCACCACGTGCATGGCGACGGCCGCGAAGAGCAGGATGATGACCGAGGCGGCGAGGACGACCCCGCCGACGCGCATGCGCCGGCGCCGCTGGATGGCGGCGTACTCCTCGTTGCCGACTAGCCGGAGGTGGCGGGGCGCTTCGGGCGGCAGTGGCCGGGGTTTGGCGGCCGGGGCGATCAGTTCGGTGACGCTCATGGCTGGTCGTCCTCCTTCGGTAGGCGTTCAACGGCCCGCAGGCGGGCGCTGGCCGAGCGGGGGTTGGCCTCGAGCTCCTCCGGGGACGGCTTGCGGGCACCCCGGTTGACGAGGCGCACGGTCGGTGTCGCGCCGCACACGCAGGGCAGTCCCGGCGGGCAGGTGCAGCCGCCCGTACTGGCCAGCCCGAACCGTTGCTTGACGAGTCGATCCTCCCCCGAGTGGTAGGCGAGCACGACGGCGCGGCCCCCCGGCGCCAAGCGTTCGATGGCAGCGTCGAGCGCCACCGGGAGGACCGCCAGCTCGTCGTTGACCGCGATCCGCAGGCCTTGGAAAACACGACGGGCGGGGTGGCCGCCGGTGCGCCGGGCTGCGGCGGGGATGGCGGTGCGGACGACCTCGGCCAGCTGGCCGGTGGTGGTGAGCGGGCGGGCGGCGATGATGGCGCGAGCGACGCGGCGGGCAAAGCGGCTCTCGCCATTGTCGAGCAGCAGGCGGACGAGCTCGTCCTCGCGCATGGTGTTGATCAGGTCGGCGGCGGTCGTGGCCCGGTCAGGGTCCATCCTCATGTCGAGGGGGGCGTCGACGCGGAACGTGAAGCCCCGTTCGGGGCGGTCCAGCTGCGGCGAGCTGACCCCGAGATCGAGCAGGACGCCGGAAAGGGCCATACCCCCGGCACCATCGACGATCTGGTCGAGCCGGTCGAAACGTGCTCGGTGCACTTCGGCGCGCTCTGCGTACGGGGCCAGGAACTCCCGGGCCGCGGCCACAGCTGCGGGGTCCTGATCCAGGCCGATGATCCGGAGGTGGGGGTGGGCGGCCAGGATGGCTCCGGCGTGGCCGCCGCCGCCGATGGTGGCGTCGACCACCACGCCCGGCGGTACCGGCTCGAACAGCGCCACCACTTCGGCGACCATGACCGGAAGGTGGGAGAAGGCGCCCTCCGGTCCGTCAGTCTCCGCGCCGTCGGCGCCGGCCCGGCTCATGGGCAGCCCCTCGACCAGCCTGCCGTCGGGATTTCTCCCCGATCGTGCAAGATGGAAGCGGGCGGAGAAGGGGACTTCCACCTCGCCAGTCGAAGGGCTGCGCATGCGCCGAGGGGCGCCTGCGGTCGGGACGGATATGGGGTCGCGATGGTTGACACAGGTCACGGCGCCGCCGCGGGGACGGCGGTCGTAGGTTTGGCGGGCTCGCCCACCAATTCGGCTTCCGCCGGCTTGACCCGGCGATCCCATTCCGCCTGGTTCCACAGCTCGACGCGATTGATAGCGCCCATGACAAGAATGGTGGTCTCGGGCTGCAGGCTGGCGAATTCCCGCAGGAAGGCAGGAATGGCCACCCGCCCCTGGCGATCGACCTCCACTTCGACCGAGCCCGATCCCAGGATCCGGGCCGCGTTGCGCTCGGCCAGCCCCAGGCCCTGCTTCGCCTCTGCCTCGTCCATCTGCCGGTCGAACTCTTCGGCCGTCCACAGCGCCAGGCAGCCCTCTTGAAACTGCGAGACATAGGCCTGGGTGCCCAGCTGGCCGCGGAAGCGCGCCGGCAGGATGATCCGTCCCTTCGCATCGAGGGAGTGCTCGTACCTGCCAAAGAACCGCGGCGCCACTCAGTGCTCGTTCCATCCCTCTATGGGGGAAGGGCCCTCCCCTTCCCACCACTTCGCACCACGGTACGCCCCAATCCCCCACCGGTCAACCCCGAACAGCCGGTTTGGACACGAATCAGGTGGGTGCTGCCCCTCACGACACCGTGAGCGACCCCGGGAGGGACCGGCAGCCGTCCTGGCTGGTCTGGACGCAATGTCCCGGTCACGGGCGGAATGGTTGACGAGTTCGCCAAGCGGTGATATCACCGTGTTCGGTTGAGCGAGCAGCCGGTGGGAGACGGCTGGCCTCGCGCGACTTGGCGGCGGGCTTCCACTCCGACATTCGGACAGGGAGCGGATGCTTCGTGGGTACGCGGCCGAGGGAACGATTCAGTCGACACCACCTGCCACCACCTCCGCCGGGACAGGCGAACGGCCACGGTGGCGCGGGGCTCGCCCTCGACGATCCCGCGGCCGGCGTCGACACCAGTACCGGCGCCCGAGAGCAACAGCCGCCCCCCGCTGACCCGGCCGGACGGCGCGGGACCGGGCGCTCGGCGGCCACGACCATCACGCCCCTACTCGATGCCCTGTTCGCCACCGAGGTGCCGGTCCAGTTCCGGTTCTGGGATGGCAGCGTGATCGGGCCCGCCGGCGGTCCGGGAACAGTGATCGTCCGCAGTCCCGATGCGCTGCGACGACTGTTGTGGGCCCCCGGGGACCTGGGCCTCGGCCGCGCCTATGTCGTTGGCGACCTCGACTTTGAAGGCGACCTATTTATGGTGCTGCGGGCGATGCAGGAGGGTTCCCAGGCTCATCGCCGCCTCGGGCCTCGGGGCCTCGGGGCGGCCGTCGAGGTGGCCGGCCGGATGGGTGCCCTGGGACGGCCCCTGGCGGCGCCCGCCGAGGAGGTGCACCCCCGCGGCTGGCGCCACTCAAAGCGCCGCGATGCCCGTGCCATCAGCCATCACTATGACGTCGGGAACGACTTCTACCGGCTGGTTCTCGGATCGAGCCTCACCTATTCCTGCGCTCGCTTCGCCGACGACACGACCACCTTGGAAGAGGCGCAGGCGGGAAAACACGAGCTGGTCTCTGCAAAGTTGGGACTGCCCGAACGCCGAGGCGCCCGGCTGCTCGACATCGGTTGCGGGTGGGGTTCCATGGCCTTGCACGCCGCCTCCCAGCATGGCGCGGCGGTCGTGGGCATCACCATCAGCGAGGCCCAAGCGGAGCTCGCGCGCCAGCGCGTGGTCGCCGCCGGTCTGGCCGATCAGGTCGAGATCCGGCTCCAGGACTACCGCGACCTCCGGGGCGAGGAGTTCGACGCCATTTCCTCGATCGGCATGTTCGAACACGTCGGCGCGGCCCGGGCGGAGGAGTATTTCGAGACCCTGCGGCCGCTGTTGCGCCCCGGAGGCCGGCTGCTCAATCACGCCATTTCGTCGATCGGCGGATCCAAACTGGGCGGGCGTTCTTTCCTGGCCCGTTACGTGTTTCCCGACGGCGAGCTGCTCGATGTCGGCGAAGTGGTCCTCGCCATGGAGCGGGCCGGCTTTGAGGTCCGCGACGTCGAGTCGCTCCGGGAACACTACGCCCGGACGCTGCGCCACTGGGTGGCCAACCTCGACCGGCATTGGGACGAGGCCGTGGCGCTCGTCGGCACCGGCCGGGCTCGGGTGTGGCGCCTGTACATGGCCGCCTCGGCGGTGGGATTCGACGACGGGGGTGTCTCCATTCACCAGGTGCTCGGCGTCGTTCCCGACTCCCGCGGCCGGGCGGCCATGCCGGCGGTGCGGTCTTGGAAATGACGGGCGGCCACTGGGCGGGCATGCCGGCGTGCTCCCGGGGAACAGATTCGGGGCACTGAGCGGGGGTGCTGGCGACATGGCGCAGACCCCGATGTCGTCATCCGTCCCGCCGGCATGATCCCGGGGAACTGATTCGGTCACTGAGCGGGCATGCTGGCGCCATGGCGCAGGCCCCCGATGTCGTCATCCGTCCCGCCCGCGTGGGCGACGTCGCCGAGATGGTCGCCATGATCAGGGACCTGGCGGAGTACGAACGAGCCGCCGGCAGCGTCGAGGTGACGACGGCCCAACTGACCGCCGCGCTGTTCGGCCCCTCGCCCGCGATCTTCGCCCATGTGGCGGAGCACGCCGGTGCCGTGGTGGGCATGGCCATCTGGTTCGTCAGCTTCTCGACGTGGACGGGGCATCACGGGATCTACCTGGAGGACCTCTTCGTCCGTCCCCCCGCCCGGGACCTGGGTGCCGGCCGAGCGCTCCTGGGCGCCCTGGCCGCGATCGCGGTGGCGCGGGGCTACACCCGGGTGGAATGGTCCGTTCTCAACTGGAACGAACCGGCGATCGGCTTCTACCGCCATCTCGGGGCCCGGCCCCAAGAGGACTGGACCGTCTTCCGGTTGTCGGGGACCGAGCTCCACGACTTGGCGGCGGGGTAACCGTTTGGGCCGGCGGACCGGGGCAGCGGTCTTTGGCGGAGACAATCCCTCATCCTGATGCCGGGCCGCGACTTTGGCGCGAGCCGAACAGGACCGCCCCCCGGGCATGCCTACGGTTGGACGTCGCTGCCCACCTGCGGGACTTTTGGGTGCTCTACGACGACAAGTCCCACTCCTCGGGGTCGCCCCCGGCCCTTTCGTCGACGGGGCCGGCAGAGCGAAAACCCTTTTTCTCAGGCCTGGCCAAGCCGGCGCCCCAGCTCCACGAACACGACCGACCCGGTGATCGCCGCTATCTCCTCGCCAAGCGAATCGATCACCCTGCGCTCGCCGACGTAAGCCCGGTCGCCCTCGGTGCAGCACCAGGCCATCGTCTCGCCCTCGGCGCCCCAGTCGCCGCGAGTCCAGCGCCGCACCGTCGCCACCTCACCGCCGTCGTCACGAGCCTCCCACTCCACCTTTATGGGCAGCTGCCAGCAGACCGACGGCTTCCACCCCTGCGGTGACTCCCCCTCGGCGAGGGCCGCGAGGTGCAGCGCGCAGCCGGCGCCGCCCGCGAATCCCGGGCGGTTGAGGAAGATGCAGGCACCGTCGACCACCCGGGTGCAGGTTCTGGCCGAATCGCCGAAGACACCGCCATCACGAGCGTCGCCATGGTGCTCGAACAGTGCCGGTTCGAGGGTCGCGGCCAGCGCTGCGATCAGCCGGGCCTCATCGTCGCCGTCGAGATCGGCCCCGATGGAGCAGCAGCCGTGGCCGAGCTCAGGCGCGGCAACCGGGAGGATTCCCAGGCAGCCCCGGCCCCAGATGCAGGTCCAGTTCGATGTCAGGAAGGACCGGTCGAAGCGCCACCGGGTGTCGCCGTCGTCGATCTCCACCATCGGCTCTTCCATCGATTCCACGGTACCGACCCGACGGCGCGACCCAGCTCAATCGTCGGCGGCATCGCGCTCGTGGTGGAGGCGATCGTGCAGCCCTTCCTGGGTGCCGGCGCTTATCGCAGGCTCGGTGTCGAGCTGGTGCTCGGTGCGCAGATGCTCGATCAGGGAGCCGTCGGCCGACGACACGCCGTCGTGGGAGTGGGGCACGGTGACTTCTTCGGCGACTTCGATCGCCTCTTCAGGGAGTTCATCCATCCTTACGCTTCCTACCTCAATGTGAGCGTTCTCCATCAAGATCCCGTAAAAGTTCTGCCGTCGCGCGTATAAGTCCCGTAAAGGCAGGTGAGGCGGCGGCTCCCGGACTGTAGGTCTGTCCCAGGACTTTGGTTTCGGAGGGATGGGCACCGTGAACGATCGACCTGTGGGCGCTGTCTGCGGGAGTTCCCCGCAGCGATGAAGGCGGCCGAGGCCCTCAAAGAACAGGGCCCCTCGTTTCTCGCCCCGAAGCCGGTCGCCCCGCCCGTCATCCTCGACGAGACGCCCGGCTTCCGCCTGAAGAACAAGTTGCTGGGCCCGGCGCTCAACAACGACCGCCTGCAGCACGAGCGCCTCGGCAAGCCGACCGCCTTGGCGGTTTTCGCCTCGGACAACCTCTCCTCGTCCGCCTATGCCACCGAGGAGATCCTGAAGGTCCTCGTCCCCGCCGTCGGCGTGGCCGCCTTCGCCCTGGTCGTTCCGGTCACCGTGGCGCTGTTGGTGGTCCTCGGCTTCCTGATTCTCTCCTACCGCCAGACGATCAAGGCGTACCCCACCGCCGGTGGCGCCTACATCGTGACGAGGGACAACTTCGGCCTCCTCCCGGCTCAGGTCGCCGGAGTCGCCCTTCTGACCGACTACATCCTCACCGTCGCGGTCTCGGTGGCCGCCGGGAGCGCGGCCATCGCATCGGCTGCGCCCGCCCTGGACCCCTACGTCATTCCGATGTCGGTGGCGTTCATCGCCGTCATCGCCTACGGAAACCTGCGGGGCGTGAAGGAATCGGGTCGCCTTTTCGCCGTCCCCACGTATTTCTTTATCGTCGACATGGTCATCCTGCTCATCTACGGGATGTACCGGATGATCTTCACCGGCCTGCCGGTAGAGCATGTGCATCGCTCCGGGATGGTTCCCTTCGGCAACGGCACCGGCCGCGGCCTTCTCATGGGCGCCGCCCTCTACAAGGTCATGACCGCCTTCGCCAACGGCGGCTCGGCGGTAACCGGCGTCGAGGCCATCTCCAACGGGGTGCCCGCTTTTCGGGTTCCCGAATGGCGTAATGCCCGCGAGACCTTGGTGATCATGGGCAGCACGCTCGGCGTGATGTTTCTCGGCCTGTCCATCCTCGCCGCCAAAATGCACGTAGCTCCGTTCGAAAAGGGCACCCCGACGGTGATCTCCCAGATCGGGAGATTGGTCTATGGCAAATCGCCCATCGGAACCGGGCTCTACCTGGCGCTGCAGGCGGGCACGGCGCTCATCCTCATCCTGGCGGCCAATACCAGCTTCGCCGACTTCCCCCGCCTGGCCAGCTTCCACGCCGGCGACAACTTCATGCCCCGCCAGCTCACCAAACGGGGTCACCGCCTGGTGTTCTCCAACGGGATCATCTTCCTGGCTATCGCCTCGACGGTCCTGGTCATCGTTTCCGGAGCCAAGGTCGACAACCTCATCGGCCTGTACGCCATCGGGGTGTTCACCAGCTTCACCCTCTCGCAGGCCGGCATGGCCAAGCACCACATCACCCACAAAGAGCCCGGTTGGCGGATGGGCCTATTCATAAACGGGACCGGCGCCGTGCTGTCGCTGCTCGTCGACATCATCATCGGCGTCACCAAGTTCACCCGCGGCGCGTGGATCGTGGTCGTGCTGGTGCCGGTGATGGTGGCACTGCTCGTGCGGCTCAACCGGCAGTACGAAGCCGAGGAAGCCGAGCTCATCGCCGACGCGCCCACCGCCGCCGAGGCGCCGGTGCTGCGCCGCCACGTCGTGCTGGTGTTCGTCGACACCTTGAACGTGGCCGCCGCCCGGGCCATGCAATACGCCCGGGCCCTCGCCCCGAACGAGCTGCGGGCCGTACATTTCGACCTCGACCCGATCGAGACCGAGGATCTCATCGCCGCCTGGGGCCGACTCGGGCTCGACCGCCTGCCGCTGGATGTCGTCGAGTGCCCCGAGCGGCGCATCACCCGAGGTGCGGCCGAAGTAGTGGCCGAGGCGCTCGGTGACGGCGACACCGAGGTCACCGTCCTGCTGCCCCGGATCGCCCACAACCGGATCTGGCACCGCCTCCTCCATGACCGCACCGCCAACGCCATTGCCGAGTCCGTCGGCGTCCTGCCCCACGCCAACGTCACGATCGTGCCCTACCACCTGGGCCATTCCGCTTCTTCTACTTCTTCCAAGGCGCCGACCTCTCCCGGCGGTAGTCGGCCGGCGCGGCGAGTGCCTCGGCGCTCGCCCGCCGAGGCACTCGCAGTGGGCGCCGCTCAGGCCAGGCGGTCCCGCGGCGCCAGCCGCGCCACCCGCGCCACACGCGGCGGCGGCGACAGCGACGGCGACGGCACCCGCGGCACCCGCGGCGACGGCGGCGGAGTTGCGGGCGTCGGGAACGGGAATGGCAAGTCCAACGGCAAGGGGAATGGCAGGTCCCACGCCAACGGCGCCGGGACCGTGGTCGCCCGGCCGGCGGGCACCCAGCCCATCGCCAGCGCCGTGCACCGGGCCCGGGGCCGCTTCTGCGGCCGGGTCCACTCCCTGCGGGTCCAGCCCCGGGCCGGCGTCGCCACCTTGGAACTGACCCTGGTGGACGACACGGGAAGCATCAACGTCACCTTTCTTGGCCGCAAGCGCATCGCCGGCATCATCCCCGGCACCCGCCTCATCGTCGAAGCGGTGGTCGGTCTCGAGCACGACCGCCTGGCCATGATCAACCCTGTCTACGAGATCGTGGCCCCCGAGAGCCACGAGAAGCCTCCGACGGGCCACTGAACACCCCTTGTCAGCCGTCTCGCAGGCGACTCAGGTGCCATCTAGGCAAGAGCCATCCCGGTCTTGGCCGCCGCCGTGTCGCGGCAAAGCCAGTGCGACTCCTCAGTTGGAGCCGCCCGAAAGGGCGGCTGACCGCTACCGGCGCCGGGGCGTGGCCCGGCTGGTCGCCGTCGCCGCCAGCGGGTCCTCAGGCCACGGGTGGCGGGGGTACCGGGCCCGCAGCTCGCCTCGAACCTGGGGATAGGTCGTGGCCCAGAAGCTGGCCAGGTCCGACGTCACCTGCACCGGCCGGCCCGCGGGCGACGTCAGGTGCAACTGGACGGACACGGCGCCGGCGGCGACCGTCGGGGTGACCGTCGTGCCGAAGAGCTCCTGGACCCGCACCACGACGTACGGCGATGCGTCGAGCGGGTACTCAACCCGTTTGCGCTGGCCGCTCGGCATGGTGAGCTGCGCCGGCGCCAGCACGTCCAGCTCGGCGCGGCGCCCCCGCCCGACACGGTTCCACAGGGCCTCGCCCAAGTTCACGCCGGCCAGGTCGGCGCGGCGGGCCCGCCCGGCCAGCCACGGCTCCAGCCACGCTTCGAGGTCGGCCAGCAGGGCCTCGTCACTCACATCAGCCCAATCGTCGCCGGCCACGCGGCGGGCGAACGCCAGTCGCCAACGAAGGCGTTCCAGTTCCGCCGTCCACGGCAAGACACCGAGGCCGAGCACGCGGATGCCCTCGATCAACGCCGTCGGCGCACCTCCGGCGGCCGCCGGCCGGCGGGTGGCGTTCACGACGATGGCGCCCAGCCGGCGCTCCCGCACGTCCACGACATCATTGATCCGCGTATCCCAGCCAGAGCGGTCGGTGATCGTCATGTCGCCACCGAAGAGCTCCTCGAGATCGTCCACATGGAGGGGGGCCCCCAGCCAGATCCGTGCGTTGGTGCGGTCACCGTCGAGCTCGCCCGCCGCGATCCACGGCGCCCCGGCGAGGGGATCGCTCTCGGGGACCCACGCCCCCCGGCCGTTGCGCAGGAGCCACTGACCCCGCCGGCCGGGACGTAGCTGGCCCACCCGATCGGGGTAGGCAGTGGCGACCAGGCGGCCGACATCCTCGGGAGCCACGGCACCCGAGGGCCCCGGCGTGGCGGCGCCCGCGGCCACGAGGAGGCGCTGCCAGCGGCGCGCCGCCTCGGCGTGGCGCGGTGCCCGCCCCCAGCGCACGTCGTCCACCCGCCGAGCCAGATCGGCGTTGCGGCCGCCCGAGCCGCCGCCGCCCGAAGCACCGCCGCCGCCCGAGCCGCCACTCCCCGAGCCGCCCCGGTCCGGGTCACCCTCACTCAGCACCGCCGCCACTTCGCAGGCGAGGACCAACGAGCCCGGTGCCGCTGCGTCCGCCTCACGGGCCCCCAGGAGCATGTGCCCCAGCCGGGGCGAGACCCCCAATCGGGCCATGGCCCGGCCATGTGCGGTGATCTGCCCGGAGTCATCGATTGCGCCCAGATCCGTCAATACCCGACGCGCCGCCGCCAACGGCGCCTTGGGCGGGGGGTCGATCCACCGCAGCTGGCCCGGGTCGCGGACGCCCCACTCCGCCAGATCCAACGCCAGGGGGGCCAGGTCGGCGACGAGGATCTCGGGGGGCGACACCCGGGGCAGGCCGGCATGGTCCGTCTCCGACCACAGCCGGAAACACACCCCGGGGCCCTGGCGACCGGCCCGCCCCTGACGCTGCTCGGCGGCCGACCGGGACACCGGCAGGGTGACCAGGCGGGTCATCCCTGCCGCCGGATCGAACCGGGGAACCCGCATCAGGCCGCTGTCGACGACGATCCCGACCCCGTCGATGGTGACGCTGGTCTCGGCGATGGACGTCGCCAGGATGACCTTGCGCCGGCCCACCGGGGCGGCGCGCAGCGCGCCATCCTGGGCGGGGCCGGACATGGCCCCGAACAGCGTGACGACATCGACCCCGGCCGCCGCCAAGGCGGCCCCGTTGTCGGCCTCCAGGAACCGGGCAACAGCGCGGATCTCGGCCGCACCGGGGAGGAACGCCAGGACATCGCCGCTGGCCGCGCCGAGCGCCCGCATCGTCGTCCGTGCCACCGCGGCGTCGACCCGGCCGGCGGGCCGCCCCACCCAGACGGTCGTGACCGGGTAGGCGAACGCCGACGTGGCGACGACCGGCGCGGAGTCCAAGAGCGCGGCCACCGCGGCGGTATCCAGCGTCGCTGACATCACCACGATCCGGAGGTCCCCCCGCAAGGCAGCCCGGGCGTCGAGGCTCAAGGCGAGGCCGAGATCGGCGGTGATCGTGCGCTCGTGGAACTCGTCGAACACGACCGCCCCCACCCCGTCGAGGGCGGGATCGGCCTGCAGCATCCGGGTCAGCACGCCCTCGGTGACCACTTCGACGCGCGTGGCGGCGCCGGTGACCCGCTCGTCACGGATCCGGTAGCCGACCTGACCGCCGAGCTCCTCGCCGAGAGACCACGCCATCCGCCGGGCCGCGGCCCGCGCCGCCACCCGCCGGGGCTCGAGCACGAGGATCCGCCGCCCGCCCAGCCACGGGGCGCCGAGCAGCGCCAGGGGGACGCGGGTGGTCTTGCCCGACCCCGGGGGCGCCTGCAGGACCGCCACCCCGGGCCCATCCAACGCCGCCAGCAGCTCGGCAATGACGGCATCGACCGGCAGGGACGGCGCAGTCGGGATCATCGCACCAGTTTGCGGCTGGCGCGGGAAAAAGGGGGTTTCCCGACCCGTGGCTCAGGTAGCGCGTTCCACCCGGCGATCGTTGCCCGGAAACACCGCCCGGTCATGGCCGCCTGGTGCCCGAGGCACGCAGAACGACGAGAAACTGACCACCGCCGTGTTCCACCTCGCCGGTCAGCACCAGGTCGGGGCACAGCCGCGACGCCCGGTCCACCAACCAGCGAGCGGCCTCTTCCCCGTCGGCGAGCGTCGGGCAGCGGGCCATGATCTCCCGGCCGCCCTTTTGCTGCAGCCGTTCGACGCTGCGCAGGATCGGCGCCGGGTCGACGACGAACAACCGATCCGGCCAGGGCACGACCGCGGCGACCGCGCCCTTCTTGGTATTGCACCCGCGATGGGCGAGCCGTTCCGGGCGCACCCCCTTACCCTTGGTGCGGGTCGTGAGGCTGTCGACGCTCGGTCCTCGAGGGTCGTTGACCGACATTTCCGGGTCGACGGCCTCGTCGCACAGCCAGCAGCGCCACCCATCGCCGGCGCCCACTTCGTCGAGACGGTTGGCGCGCATGGCGCACCGTACCCCGCTCAAGAATTTTCGCTCACCTCGACGCCGCCGCCCTAGTGTGACGGCCCCGATCGACCGGAGGCAGGTGCGGAATGCGGGCGTGGCTAAACGGTGTCGATGTCATTTCTCTGTTCGTGGCCGACGTGCCCGTCTCGAAGGCGTTCTATCAGCGGGTCTTCGATATGCCGGTGGTCTACGAAGACGAGGACTCGGCGGTGTTCGGCTTCGGCAATTTGCTCGTCAACCTGCTGGCGATCACCGCAGCCGAAGAGGTCGTCGCTCCCGCAGCCATCGGGAGTCGTGAGGCGGGGTCCTGCTTCATGCTCACCGTACGCGTCGCCGACGCCGATGCCGTCAGTGCCGAGCTGGCGGGACTCGGCATGGCGCTGCTCAACGGTCCCGTCGACCGGGCGTGGGGAGTACGCACCGCCAGTTTCACCGACCCCGACGGCTACATCTGGGAAATAGCCCAGGATCTCCCCCAAGCCGCGTCTTCGGGGGCGTAGGCCGCTGTGGTTACAGGACGGCCACGATGATGAATGGGACCGAAGCGGTGTGGCACCACCCGCACGACTCGGAGAACAGGGACACGTAGAGCACCTTCAACCGCGGCAGGTGCGCCACTTGGAGCGAGCGGGCGGTGCCGGGCACGAAGATCGAGGCCACGTCGCTCGTGCCGGGAACTGTCCCGATCTGGAGGTAGAACGCCTCGCCCGCGGTGGTCGGCTCAACCCACGTGAAGCGCTGGCCGGACAGCATCGGAGTGGGAATCAGCCCCGCGATCGGACGGGTCAGCCGGGCCGGGGAGGCCGTGGCGGCGGCGGCCGACGTGGCCATGGCGACCGCGCCAGACGCGGGGGTCGCCGCCGTGAGGGCCGTCGCCGACGCCGGTGTCGCCATGGCGAGGACCGCGACGAGACTTGCCGCGACCGCGGCCAGTCGAATATTCCGAGCCGTAAACATGTCAGACCTCTCTGTCGGCGTTGATACGGCACCGCCGACATGCCCCAAATTCGCTGCGGCGAGTGGGTCGACATCACGGCGTTATTTTTTGTTGCGCAATTGCATTCTGACCGAAATCGGTGTGAATGTCTCTGACTACTTCAGGTGATTTACTTCTAGTCACACGAACTAGTCATCCCCCCAGAGAATCCGGCCGAAGCGACCGATCCACCCCTTATCCCGCGATTGCGAACGTCGCGGGTGCCGCCGGGCTTGGAGGGTTCAACCCGGCGTTGGGCGCGGCCATGTAATCGCCGGGCGGCACGGGGCCGCCGTCGATGGGTGAACCCGGTGGGGTTCCGGCGGCGGAACCGGTGCACGTAGCGGTGCAGAAATGCTGGTTCCACTCGACCGTCGCCCAGACGTAGGACTGTCCGGGAGCGAGGACCTCAGGAGTTGGCACAGGGGGGATGCCGACACAGCAAGGGGCAGGTGACCACACCAGTGTCCCGTTCGCAGCCACGATCCGGATGGCGCTGGCGAAGGTATTCGGAAACGGCGTGGTGGTCTGACAGCGGCTCGGTGAAACATTGCGCACGGTGACCAAAATGGTGACCATCGCCCCGGCGGAGTAACTCCTCCGGTCGGTGGCGGTGGCCGAGCTCAGGTTGGCGGGGGTGCACTCCGGTACCGGCCCCGGGGCGCCGGTGGTGCTCGTCGTGATGGCAATGCTCCCTGTCGTGGCGTTCACGCTCGTTGGCGGTGCCGCCGAAGGGTTTTTCTTGCCTTCTCCACCTCGACCGAAGGCCACGACGAGAGACCCCGCGATCACGACGATGGCGATCACCGCGGCCACAAGGAGTTGCCCGCGTCGTCGAGGCGGCGTCGCCGCTCTGTCGCCACCGTCATCGGGCACTTCCGCCCTTGAGCGGTCCCCTGGGTTTCTGTTCGTGCGGAACATGGTAGGCCCTGTCACAGGTATCGGACCGGGAGAGCGGCGTACCGCATAAACGGTTCGTACCGTCCCGTCGTCGCCACTGAGGGGGATCCGATGAGATGCTTGGCTATGAGGGGCACAATTGTTCCCCTTGTGGTCACGCTCCTTATGGCGGGCGCACCATCACGAACGGCGGCAGATGTACCGGCGACACCGTCGCTTTCCCGGTACCGTTCGATGACGCCGAACGATTCGGTTGCGGCTGCGACGGGCCCCGCATGCGGCGGCTTACCGTGCCACCCCCCGCTGCGTTACTTCGGTGGCCGCGTGCTGCACAACCCCCGGGTCTATCTCGTCTTTTGGGGGCCCCGGTGGTCCGGTGACCCGACGGGGGCGGGCCCGGCACTGATCTCGGTGTTCCAGGCCCTGGCCGGCAGCGCCTACAACGAGATCCTCACGCAATACGGCGACGGCGGGGGTCGCGTCGCCAATGACATCCGCCTGGCCGGGGCCTGGATCGACCCGGCGGGCCCGGGTGGCCCGGTCGACGCCACCGCCGCCTTGAACGAAGCGGTGCGGGCCAATGCCGTGAACGGGTGGCAGGACACGTCGGACACCATGTACCTGGTGCTCCCGCAGCGGGGGAGCCCTGTGCCCGGTTTCGGGACGCAGTTCTGTGCCTTCCATTCCGTCGGCACCGTCAGCGGTTCGACATTCTTATTCGGCTTGGTTCCCTTTGCCGCCGATGCCGGGGCATCGTGCCAGCGCCAGGACGCCAATGCCAACGCGATGACGCGGCTCAACTCCCATGAGTACGCCGAGATCGCGACCGACCCTGACACCTACCCGACACCGGCGGCCCGGGCCTGGTGCACCTCGGATTGCCTGGCCAATACGACACCGATCACCGAAATAGGCGACCTCTGCTTCGGCGACCCCGGTGCGCCGGCTTTCGGATTCGCGGTGACGTTCCTCTGGGACAACTCATCCAATTCCTGCGTGGACACTCGTGGGCACGCGCCCCCGCCCCCGCCACCACCGCCACCACCTCCGCCGCCACCGCCACCACCTCCGCCCCCCCGGTATGAGATCGCATTCCAGGCGAACACCGCCAACTTGTTCACCGCCGGCACGGCGGGCGGCGGGGACTCCGGATTCGGGATGATGCCCGGCACCAGCCCCAGCATCGCCGGGCTCGCGGGCGGCGGATTCGAGATCGCCTTCCAGGCCAACACCGCAGAGTTGTTCAGCGCCGGGTCCGCGGCTACGGGCGACACGGGGTGGGGAATGATGCCCGGTACCAGCCCCAGCATCACCGCGCTGGCGGGCGGCGGATTCGAGATCGCGTTCCAAGCCAACACCGGGAACCTCTTCATCGCCGGGCCCGCCGGTAGCGGTAACACCGGGTGGGGAATGATGCCCGGTACCAGCCCCAGCATCACCGTGCTATCGGGCGGCGGATTCGAGATCGCGTTCCAGGCCAACACCGGAAACCTCTTCATCGCCGGGACGGCGGGTGCCGGAGACACCGGACTGGGGATGAAGGCGGGGACCGGTCCGGGCATTACCGCGCTGGCGGGCGGCGGATTCGAGATCGCGTTCCAATCCGAACACCGGGAACCTCTTCACCGCCGGATCCGCGGGCGGCGGGAACTCCGGGTTCGGCATGATGGGCGGGACCAGCCCCAGCATCACAACCTTGGCGAACGGCGGTTACCAGATCGCCTTCCAGGCCAACAGCGCCAACCTCTACACCATCGGAGCCGCCGGCGGCGGCGACACCGGGCTCGGGATGGCGGCCGGGACCAGCCCGGGCATCACCGTGTTCGCGGCAGGCGGGTACCAGATCGCCTTCCAAGCCAACAGCACCAACCTCTACACCATCGGACGGTTGCGTGGCGGGAACTCGGGACTCGGTATGGCGCCCGGCACAAGTCCCAGCATCTCGGGGGTTGGTCAGGGACTCTCAGGTGCCCCGATCGAGCCTCGGGCACCGGTGGCCCCGACCTGCTCCGCCCGCGGCCGGGCAAACTGCCGGCGGCCGGCCAGGACGAAAACGCGGGCGGTGACCCGGCGCCGGCAGAGCCCCGAAACCGAAGACGATGAGCCGTAACGGAGCGTGACCGGCGACATCGACAGCCGCGAGGGGACGAGCCCCCCCTTTTCCCACTTCCCCACCCTTTCTCGCAAAGCCCCGGCGGCCATCCGCCAACCCGCGCCGGGGACAGTAGCTTCGAAGGTGATGCCCAACGACCGATCATCGCCACCCGATCGTGAACCGCCGTCGGCCGACGACCCCTTGGCCGGCCTCCGCAAGCTTGCCGGGGTGGCCAAGGAACTCGGCGTCACGGATGTGAGCGCCTTCACCGACGCTCTCGATGCGGCTCGCAACGATGGCCGGGGGCCCGAGGTGTTCAAACCCCTGAAGGCGCTGGTGGAGCAGTTCGCCGGCCAGGGCGACAGCGCCAAATCGCTGAGCGACCTTGGCGCCCGATTGAAGGCCATGGTCGCGGGGCGTGAGTCGGTCACCGAACTCCGCGGCCGGGTCGAGATTGCGCTGCTGCGCCGTATCGAGGAACTCACCGCGTCGGCGCCGATCGGGGCCATCTGTGGACCTGGCGACGGCGTACGCACAGGTCTGCTCGGCCCGCATCACCGACGACCCGACAGAGAAGTAGCCGCTCAATAGGGGATCGCCGGGACCGGCCCGAACCATCGCAACCCCCTACCCTGTCGATACCAGCGACAACCAGGGGGGGATTCGCCATGGCAAGGGGAAGAGGGCTCGTCGGGGAGTTCAAGGACTTCATCTTGCGGGGCAACGTTCTCGATCTCGCCATCGCGGTCGTCATCGGCGTCGCCTTCGGGGCGGTGGTCACCGCCTTGGTGAAAGACCTCCTCACTCCCGTGGTCGCCGCCGTCTTCGGCGAACCCGACTTTTCGGCTATCAGCTTCACGGTCAACAGCAGCAAGTTCCTGATCGGCGACTTCATAAACCAGGTGATCGCCTTCCTCTCGGTTGCCGCGGCCGTCTTCTTCGTGGTGATCAAGCCGGTCAACTACCTGATTGCCCGGCGGGCCCTTACCCCGGAGCCGGAAAGCACCGACCGGCCGTGCCCCGAATGCCTGAGCCAGATTCCCAAGGCTGCCAGCCGCTGCGCCTTTTGCACCGCCCCCGTCGCACCTATCGCCGCCGCCTGACGTTTCTTGGCACCATTTGAGGGCACCTGTCGCGCCAGATGGTGCTCAGAATCGTGGATGCGTCGGTTGACGCCAGTTTCGCGGCGCCGGCCGGCAGCGGGCGGCGCTACGGAAGGCGGTCAACGAACAACGAGATCAGCTGCGCCGCAACGCCCGGGCCTACACCCTTCGCGGCCGGCGCCAGCTCGATCGCCCCCCGGGCCCGGCTGTCCTCGTCAAGGGCAAGAAGGGCGAGAAGGTCGCGGGGACGCCAGGTGACGGCAACGGCACATTGAAAATGGGCGCCGGCGCGGGTGCGACGCTGCGACAGGCCGACCACCTTGGCCCCGCCCATGGTCACCTCGCCGGGCCCGAGACCGGCGAAGCAGATCCGGTCGGACCACCGGGTACGGACGAGCGCGCCCCGCCAGACCTGGGCGCCGGTCACGCCGGCCGCGGCAAGCGTGGCGGCCCACACGTCACCCAGCCACCAGAACGCATGCCCGATGTCGGCGCTCCACAGCTGGTCACCCGCCGGGACGATCACGTCGGCCCACAAAACGATCCCCGGACCCACCAGCACCGCCCCGCCGCCACTGCGCCGCCGCAGGATCTCGGTCCCGGCCGCCTTCGCCGCGACCGCGTCGATATCGGTTTCCCGCTGCGTGCTGCCGAGGACCACCGCCGTGTCCTGGCAGTGAAGGAAGCGGACCGTCGGCTCCCAGGCCGCGGCCTCCACGGACGCCGGCGGGTCGAGGAGGTCCCGGGCGCGACCGACCACCGCCTCGACCCGCCACGGTCGCGTCAAGCAGACAGGGTTTCTGCCGCCGCCAGCGCCGACGAGCCCAGGTAGGGCTCCCAGTCGGGCTGGATGCTCCCGCTGGCGACGAGGATCCAGGTGCGCTCGCGCGGCACCGCCGGCTTGTGGCGCAGTTTCATACCGCTGTCTTCGAGCATGCGGTCGCGCTTGCGAGAATTGCACAGCCGGCAAGCGGCGACCACGTTGTCCCACGCGTGGGGACCGCCTTTGCTGCGGGGAATGACGTGGTCGATGTTCTCCGCGGCCGAGCCGCAGTACTGGCAGCGGTGGCCGTCACGGGCGAAGACGGCCCGGCGGTTCAGCGCGATGCGAGCCTGGTACGGCACCCGGACGTAGTGGGCCAGCCTCACGACCGACGGTTCGGGAAAGGCGTGACGTTCGGAGCGGAAGAGGCGGTCGGTGACATGGACGAGTTCCGCTTTCTCGTCGAGGACCAACAACAGGGCACGGCGCGTGGACACGACACAGAGCGGCTCGTAGCTCGCGTTCAGTACGAGCGCTCGAGACACGAACGCGTTACCTTCGCCGGAACCTTCGGTGCTGTCTGCACCCCTGGTCGGGACAGACCGACCGGCAAGGTCGATGCTGGTCCTTCGGACCGGCGGCTGGTGGTTCCGGTGACACGCCGGCCACGCTAGCGCGGCATTGCCGGTTCGTAGGGGACATGCGGCGGCTCACGATCGCCGCAGCGCCGCCATCCGCCGGCACCACGCCAGGTAGTCGATCAACTCGCCGGGCGAGGCCACTGGGACGCCGCCGTCACCGCCGCCGTCGCCAGAGCCGCCGCCGTCGCCGTAGGCGGTTTGCATCCGGAACTGCAGGTAGGCCCGGTCGGGCCAGGGCCGGGGTGGCCAGCGGCGCCACCACCCACGAGGTGCCAACCGCCCCGCCAGCATCACCGCCGTGGGCCACAACCACGGCCGCCGAGCCAACGCCGCCATCACGGGGCCGGCCCGCATCTCGCGCCCCGGCGCCGTGGGGAAAATCACGAGCGGATGCTAGGTCAGCGCATGGACCGGTGAAGAGCTAGGAGTGCCGGCTGAGCGGCTGTCCCGTGATCGGATCGAGAAACAACGTCGGGGTGTGGTTGCCGTGTCGGAAGTCGAACAGGCCGAGGAGTGTCCCGGCGGTGGCGTCAAAGGACCCGCTGATGCGCGGCAGGCCCCAGTTGTCCTCGACGAACCTGGTGATCGACGTCTGGTTGGTGAGGGTGTGGTCCACGAAGTTGCTGCGAGCCCACGGCGAGACCACGACCAGCGGTAAACGGGGCCCGAACCCGCATCGACCGTTTTCCCCTGCCAACGGCGTCCCGGTTCCACAAAGCCCGGTCCCGGTCAGGAAATCCTGCGGCCCCGGCGGGGTGGTGACGCCCGCGGTATCCGACGGATTGTGGACTCCGCTGTAGACGTGGTCGTACCAGCCGTCAGAGTCGTCGTAGGCAACGACGACCGCGGTGCTGGCCCAGTCGGGGGTGTTCTGCAGCGCGTTGATCTCCTGGACGATGAACTGCTGCTCGTCGATCGGGTCGGAGTACCCGGGATGGCCATCTTGGTAGCCGGGCGCCTTGAGGAAGCTGACGGCCGGCAGATGATCGGGGGAGATGTAGCCGTGGGCGATTGCCGCCACCAGGGAGTCGAAGTCGCTGGTGTCGTACTGGTGGTTGGCGGTATCCCACTGGGGCCGGCCGGCGACGACCGTTTGGGAGTCGGTCCCGATCGCGGCCAGCGATGCCACCGGCAGGTGGTGGGGATTGGCGGTCGAGGCGTAGTACTCGAACGGCTCGTGGTGGGCGATGTAATCGTCCTTGTTGCCGTAATTGCTGCCGCCCGCCACCGTTCCACCGGTACCGCCGACCGCGGCGCCCACCGGGTGGACCGCGTTGCACAGCCCCTGGTCCGAGGCGGGCGGGGTGGCGAACTTGCCCTTGAACTCGTCAGGCGTCAACACGCTGGTCGGCTGCGTCCCGCCCGACGCCACTGCGAAGCTGGTCGTGGGCCGGAAGCCCCCCTGGAACCAGCCCCAGCTGAGGCCGGCGGCGTTGAGCTCGTCGCCGATGTTCGCTCCGGTCAGGGAGACCGCGTCGCGGACCGAGCAGTCGTCGTAGTAGGGCTGCGGATCCTCGATGAGCGACTTGGCACCCACCCCGTCGGGCACGGTGTCGCCATTCGTGTCGGCGCCGTTGATGGTGATGCCGACCCCGCCGGTGTTGCCGGAGACCAGGTTCACCGCGCCGGGCGCCGAGGGCCCGAAGGTCGTCCCGAAGGAGTTGTCGCTCATGGAGAAGTTCTGGGCGTAGTTCCACAGGCCGGTCACGGTATTGCCGTCGTAATAGTTCATGACGTCGCCGGCCGAGCATTGCTGGCCAAGCGGGTCCTTGCTGGTGCCGTTACCCACCGTCGCCGGGAAGTTGTCCATGCGGCCACCGTCGAAGGCCTTCTGCTCGGCGTTGTAATTGTGTCCCTGGTCACAGGTCAGCACGTCATGCAGGTTGGCCGGGTCGAGACGCCGGGGATTGACACCATTCGGGTTGTTGGTGAGCAACGCGGCGGTGAGGCCATTTACCGGAGAGGACGGGTGTGCGGTGCGCAACAGTTGGCCGGACGTGTTCGCGGCGAACGGATAGGTGCCGAAATAGTGGTCGAACGAAACGTTCTCCTGGAAGATCACCACCAAGTGCTTGATCGGCGTCGCCGTGGCTCCGGCGGCTGCCGTGGCCGGTCGAGCCGCCCCCGAGCCGGCGTGAGCGGAGGCCAGGCCGGGGAGCGCGACCAACAGGGCCGCCCCCGCCGTCAGCACGAAACCTTTCGCCAGAAACCGGTGCCCAGTAGATCGCATTTCCCAATGCTGACAACCGGAAATGACCGCCGACCGACACGACGGCAAACGAGAGTGGGCCTGACGGTTAACAGTCGGTAGCCGGCCCTCCCAGGTCCCGGCATCCCATCGCCCGCCGGCCCACCGCGGCCGCGCCCACCAGCGGGCCATCGGCGCCGAGTCCCCCGGGAATGATCTTGGCGCCCCGCGAGAATGTCAACCGGGCGAGGCGGTCCAGTTCCTCCTGGGCGGCGGAAAAGAAGGCGCCGCCATACCCGAGGGCGACCGATCCCGCCACCACCGCCAGGCGCAGGTCCAAAAGGTTGGCGACCGAGGCGACGGCCTGGCCGACCAGGCGGCCGCAGCGGGCCACCACGTCGGGCGGCGCGGCGGCCGCCGGGGCGCCGGTGATGGCCGCGATCGACGTCCCCGACGCCTCCGCCTCGAGGCACCCGAAAGCTCCGCACGCACAACCACGACCCCCGGGCACGACGATGACATGGCCGATGTGGCCGGCATTGCCGGCCTCGCCGTCGAGGAGGCGACCGTCGAGGACGATGCCGCCGCCGACACCTGTCGACACCACCATGGCCAGGTAGTCCTCGTAGCCCACTGCCGCGCCGACCCATCCCTCGCCCAGCGCCAGCGCCTTGGCGTCGTTGTCGACGAAGGTCGGCAGCCCGGTCAAAGTGGCCAGCCGCGCCCGCAAAGGGAAATCCCGCCACGCCGGGATGTTGAGCGGCGATATCAGCTCGCCTCCGGACGACATCGGGCCGCCGCTGCCGACACCGCATACCGTCACGTCGTCCAGGGGCGCGGCCGACACCAGCGTGGCCAAGACCGACCACAGGTGCTCGGCGTCGGTGCCCGCGGCCGTCGGAACCGTCGCCCGCCACGACAGGCGCCCCGCCTCGTCCACGACGGCGGCGGCCAGCTTGGTCCCGCCGACATCTACCGCCAGCACGTTCACCATGCAAACGGTACGCGCCGGGCGCGGCTCCGAAAGCAAACGGTCGGGCAGTACGCTTCAAGCGACCGTGGTCGGGGAGGGCACTTGGTAGTGAGACAACGGGCGGTGGCGACTCGATCTGTTGCCGGCTTTGCGGAACTCTTCGAAGCGACCGTCGACAACGTGACCCGGGTCATCCAGGGCAAGGAGCAAGCCATCCGGCTGGCGCTGGTCTGCATGGTCGCCCAGGGGCACCTTCTCATCGAGGACGTCCCCGGTGTCGGCAAGACCAGCCTGGCGAAGGCGCTGGCGCGGTCGCTCGACTGCGACTGGCACCGGATTCAGTTCACGCCCGACCTCCTGCCGTCCGACGTCACCGGGGTCACCGTCTACAACCGCCAGACCGGTACCTTCACCTTCCGACCCGGGGGCATTTTCGCCAACGTCGTCCTCGGAGACGAGATCAACCGGGCCTCGCCGAAGACCCAGTCCGCGCTCCTCGAGGCCATGGAGGAACACCAGGTCACGGTGGACAGCACCACCTACCGCCTGCCGTCGCCGTTCATGGTCATCGCCACCCAGAACCCGGTCGAGCACGCGGGGACCTACCCGCTGCCGGAGAGCCAGCTGGACCGTTTCCTCCTGCGGATCCGGATGGGCTATCCCGATCGGGCCGCGGAGATCGACATGCTCGACACCCACGGCGGCGGCAGCGCCGTCGACGAGCTGACACCGGTCCTGTCGCCCGCCGACGTCGAGAGCATGGTGGAGACCACCAAGGCCGTCCACGTCGCGCCCGCCCTCAAGGGTTACATCATCGATCTGGCCGCCGCCACCCGCCGCCATCCCGGCCTCGCGCTCGGCATGTCACCGCGCGCCGCTCTGGCGCTGCAGCGCGCTGCCCGGGCCCACGCCGCCTCACGGGGCCGGGAATATGTCGTCCCCGACGACATCAAAGCCCTCGTTGGCCCGGTGCTCGAGCACCGCCTCGCCCTTTCCCCCGACAGCCAGCTGGCGGGTGGCCGGCCCCCTGACATCCTGGGCGAGATCCTCGCCTCGGTGCCGGTGCCGACGGGCCGCGTTGGAGCGTGAGCCGCGCGCTCGGAAGAACCCGGTGATCTCGGCGCTCACCCGGCGGGGCTGGGCGCTGTGCGGCGCCGCGGTGGCGTTCATGGCCGCGGGCCGGCTGCTCGGGATACCGGAGTTGTACGCCCTGGCGGTGGTCGCGCTGGCCCTCGTGACAGGGGCAGTCGTCTACGTCCGCTTTTCCCCGTGGGACCTCGAAGCCCGCCGCGAGGTCCGCCCGCCCCGGGTCCAAGCCGGGGGGAGTAGCCGCGTCGAGCTGTCGGTGCGCAACAACGACAGCCACCGCAGCCCGGTGCTGTCCGCCCGTGACCCCTTCGACGACGGTCGCCGGTGGGCACGATTTCACATTGCCCCACTGCAACCGGGAGAAAGGGTGCGGGCTGCCTACCGCCTTCCGACCGCCGAGCGAGGCATCTTCCCCCTCGGCCCCCTCACCATCGGCCTGACCGACCCCTTCGGCCTGGCAACCCAGACCCGGGAGGCGGCGCCCGGCGCCCGCCTCGTCGTCTACCCCCACATCGACGACATCTCCCCGCTCTCCCAGGCCCGAGGCGCCGACCCGACCGGTTCGACGGGCCATCCGTCGCTGGCGCCGGCGGGCGACGATTTCTACGCCCTGCGGCCCTATCAAACCGGCGACGACCTGCGGCGGGTGCACTGGCCGTCATCGGCGCGATCCGACGAGATCATGATCCGCCAGGACGAGTTGCCGTGGCAGGGCCGGATCTCGGTGTTGGCCGACGTGCGCGGCGCGCAGCACAGTGCGGCGTCGCTGGAACTGGCCCTGTCGGCGGCCGCCAGCATCATCAACGCCAGCTCGGCGGCCAGCCGCCAGGTCCGCTTGGTCACAACCGACGGCTTCGACAGCGGCTTCGGCGCCGGGCCCGCCCAGCTGGCGACCATCTTCGGCCGGCTGGCCGCGGCGCGGCCCGGGCCGCCTTCGACCATGAGCCTCGCACTGTCGACGCTCGACCGCGGCGGCACGACCGGCGGAGTGGCGGTCGTCACCACCGAATCGGCCACCGACGACGACCTAGCCAGCCTCCGGCGGCTGCCCGCCCGGTTCGGCTCGGTGGCGTTCGTCATCGTCGAGCACTCGGCCTGGGATCCCGCGGCGGCGGTCAGGCCGGCTCCGCCGGTTCGCAGCCGCGGCCTGGTCGTGCGGGTCACCGCTGATCGCTCCTTCCCGACGGCGTGGAACGCGGCGGTCGGTCAGCCGCGCCGAGCCGCGGCGGATCCGCGAGCAGGACCCCCCGGGCGCCCGCCCGCTGCGGCCGGTGCCCCGGTGACCGCCACAGTCACTCGAGGCCGGCCCCTCCCGGACTCCTCCGGACCCCCGTCACCGCCGCGGCCAGAACGGTCACGGCCCCGTACCCGCGACGCGACCGCGGGCAACGACGCCATCGCCACCGTCGCCCTCACCGCCCTCACCCTGGCGGGGGTGTTCAGCCTGACCCGGTTGTTCAACGATCGTTCGTTCGCGGGACCGGTGATCCTGATGGCGATCGGCGCCCACGCCATTGCCTGGTTGGGCCGGCGCCAGGGATGGCCCGCGATCGTGGCGACGTCGTTGTCCCTTGTCGGTTTGGTCGTCCTGGCGTCGTGGGCGGTGCTGCCGAGCTCGACGACCTTCGGCCTGCCGCTGCTCGGCACGTTCCATGCCGCCCAGCAGGCCGTGCATCACGCCACCGTGGACTTCCACCAGGTGACGGCGCCGGCGCCGGTGACGCAGGGCTTCGTCCTGCTCGCAGTGTGCGGGGTGGGGATCCTGGCCACCCTGGCCGACTGGGCCGCGTTCCGGATGCGGGCCACCCTCGAGGCGACGGTTCCGTCGTTCGCCCTCTTCATCTTTTGCGCCGCCATCGGCGGCCGGTCGTCGCGCACCGCCGCCGTGGTGGTCGAAGTGGCGGCGCTGATCGCGTTCGTGGTCGTCCACCAGGCCACGGTCGACCAGGAGACGTCGGCCTGGTTCGCCAACCGAACCGATGGGGCACTCAAAAGCGCGGTCGCCACCGGGGCGGTGATCGGCCTGGCGGCGTTGGTGGTGGCCCTGAACCTCGGCTTCCGCCTCCCCGGGGCCACCCACAAGGGGATCATCGCCTGGCGGGCGTCGGACAACGGCAGCGGCGGAACCCGCAGCACGCTGAGCCCCCTCGTCGACCTCCGAGGGCGGTTGCTGCACCCGAGCCCCAACCCGGTGTTCACCGTCACGAGCGACCAGCCGGAGTACTGGCGGGAAACGGCGCTCGACACTTTCAACGGCACCGACTGGAACGCCCTCAGCACGTACCACTCCATCGGCGCCTCGCTCGGCGGCGGATCGACACCGACTGTCGGTGGTGAGAAGGTCGAGCAGGACTTCAACATCGCCGGGCTCAACTCCCCGTGGCTCCCTGCCGCCTACCGCCCGATCAACGTCAGCGGGGTCAAGGGTGTCACCTACGACCCCCAATCCGGCAGCCTGATCTCCGATACCAACACCCTCGCCGGGGTCACGTACCACGTGACGTCACTGATCAGTAAAGGCGACGCCGAGGCCGCCCGCTTGCAGGCCGCGGCCCCGCCGGCAAAGGGAACGGCCGATCGTTACCTCGCCCTCCCCAGCCTGCACTCCCAGGTCACCGACCTGGCCCACCAGATCGTGGCGGGCAAGACGACCGACTACGACAAGGCCCTGGCCCTCCAGAACTACCTCCGCGACCCCTCCCATTTCACCTACACCCTCAACTACGACTATGCCGGTCCCAACCCGCTGGACCATTTCCTGTTCACCGCCCGCCAGGGGTACTGCCAGCAGTTCGCGGGGGCGTTCGCGGTGCTGGCCCGAGTCGTCGGTCTCCCCACCCGCCTGGCGGTGGGCTGGACGTGGGGCAACGAGGTCAGCCCCGGGTCCTACCGGGTCACCGATCAGGACGCCCACACCTGGCCCGAGGTGTACTTCAGCCGCGTCGGTTGGGTCGCCTTCGAGCCCACCCCGGGGCGCGGCATCCCCGGCGCCCAGAACTACACCGGCGTGGCCGCGGCCCAATCCGACGTCAACCCGGCCAACGCCGCGGGCGCCGCCACCACCGTTCCCGCGGCCACCGCCGTCAACCCCGGCCCCCGCGCCACGACCACCTCGACCGTCCCTTCCGCCACCGCGACCACGCACAAGCATCATGGCAATGGCTGGCTGCGGGCCCTCATGTGGCTGCTACCGGTGCTGGCCGGCGCGGCCCTGCTGGCCGGTATGACCATCGCGCTGCGCTGGCTGCAGAAGGTCGCCACCAATGATCGGCTGGTCAGCCAGGCCGCGGAGCTCGAATCGGAGGACCTGAACACGCCCCGGGACCGCTTCGCCCGCTTCCGCAACGAGTGGTCAGCCGAGGGCCTCTCTGCGGCGCGCACCTTCGCCCGCCGCCTGAAGGCGATCGTGCTCCTCGGCTGGCTGGTCCCGATCCTCCCGTGGCGGCCCCGGCCCGCGCCCCTGCGCCCCGAGGTCGTCACCCGGGCCGAGCTGCTGCTCACCTGGACGGAGCTCCTGGGCCTGCTCGCCTGGTGGGGCGTGCGCCGCCAGCCGGCGGAGACCTACCGGGAGCTGGCCCATCGCGCCGCCATCGAGCTCCGGGTCCCCCTCGGCATGGAGCCGAACGCGGTCACCGCCCTCCTGCACCTGGCGGAGTCGGCAACCAAGGCCGAGTTCGGGCTCGGTTCACTGACGCCCGAGGAGTCGGAGATCGCGGCCACCTACCTGGCCGCCATCAAGCGGGCCCTGCTCGGCTCGGCCACCGCCGCCCAGCGCCTGAGGCTGGCCGTCGACCCCCGCCTCACCATCAAAGCCCGCTAGCGCGGCAACCGTTGGCACGTTTGGTCGTCCTGCGACCGCAGATCCCACAGGGGCCCAAAGCCCCGGAGGCCCGCACCCCTTTCCCCCGGTCGTCGGGCGCGCCCCGCCGACGTGGCGGCGGGACGAAGGCGGCAGGTTCAGCCGTCGTTGCGCTTGAAGCGCTCGCGCAGCTTGCGGCGGGTATCGCCGAGCAGGTCGCCCATGTTGTGACCCCGCATCTGCTCCGTCATCTGCTGCCAGCCGGCCCGGCCCATCTTGCGGGCGTTCTGGGTGATGACGATGGCGCAAAGCAGCATGACCACGAAACCGAAGGCGCCGAGCCACACGCTCGTGGCGAAGGAGAAGACCAGGATGACGAGGCCGGCGAGGAATCCCAGGGCGCCCCACTTGCAGTTGCGCCCCAACGACCGGTAGAGGGTCGAGCTTTCGATCGACTTGGCGTACTCGGGATCGTGCTCGTAGAAACGCCGCTCGATCTCGTGGAGGATCCGCTGTTCGTCTTCTGAGAGCGGCACCGCTCAACCCCTCGGTTTACAGGTCTGTCTTATGCGCCCATCCGCTGCTCGGGCTCCCTCCACGCTACAACAATGCGGTGCGCTCGGGCAGAGCGGAGATGGGCCCTTTTGGCGCGTCACGGTCCGGTTTCGCCCTTCTCCGGATCGGTGCTACCCGGTCCCCACTGGCTGTCGCCCTGACGCTTCAGGCGCAGCCCGTCAGCTTCGAGCAGCACCGCCGGCCCGACCGCCTTGGCCCCGAAACGGGCCCGGACAAGATCGACGGCTCGAGCGGCGTCATGCCAGGACTGGTCGGTCGACTCCGATGAGCGGTCGCCGCGACCGTCGCCTTCGGCCGCCGCGGCGCCGCCGCCGTCGAACGCCAAAGCCATCTGGTGCGGAGCACCCTCGCCCAGTTTGGCGACCGACACCCCGAGGAGTCGCACCCCGCCCGAGATGTCCACGCCAGCCAGCAGGCCGGCCGCCGCCTGGGCGATGGCCGGGCCGGTGTCGATCGCGGCCCGCAGCGTCTTGGACCGGGTGATGGTCGTGAAATCGCCGTAACGAACCTTGAGTGTCACCGTCCGGCCGGTGACGCCGCCCACCCGCAGCCGGGTGGCGACCGCCTCGGCCATGCGCACGACCTCCCGTTGCACCCTGACGACATCGGTGAGATCCGTGGGGTAGGTCTCCTCGTGGCCCACCGACTTCACCGCCCGGTTGGGCTCGACTCGGCGGGGATCGCGCGCCCAGGACAGCTCGTGCAGGTGGCGCCCGTGAGCCGACCCCACCGCCCGTTCCAAGGTGGCGAGAGGGATCGCGGCCAGCTCCCCGATGGTGGTCACGCCGAACTCCCGCAACCGGGTGGCGGTGACCGGCCCGACACCCCACAGCGCCTCGACCGGCAGCGGATGGAGGAACGCCAACTCCTCCCCGGGCGCCACCACGAACACCCCCACCCCGGGCACGATGCCGGCCGGGCTGGCGCGGGGTTTGGCGGCCTCCGACGCCAGCTTGGCCACGAACTTGGTGGCGGCCACGCCGACCGACGCCGCCAGGCCCACCTCGGCAACAAGCCGCTCCCGTATCCGACGTCCGATGGCGAGCCCGTCGCCGAAGTGGCGGAGGGCGCCGGTCACGTCGATAAACGCCTCATCGAGGGCGATCCCCTCCACGAGCGGGCTGAACGACTGGAAGACCTCGTGGATCTGATGGCTGATCTCGTTGTAGGTGTCGTAGCGGCCCGGCACGAACACGGCGTGGGGGCACAGGCGCAGCGCCTGACCCGAGGGCATGGCCGAGTGGACGCCGTAGGCCCGCGCCTCGTAGCTGGCCGCAGCCACCACCCCCCGCGGGCCCGATCCGCCCACCACCACGGGCTTGCCCGCCAGCGACGGGTCGAGCTTCACCTCGACCGCGGCAAAGAAGGCATCCATATCGACATGGAGGATCGTGTCCACTGAGACCAGTCTGGCAAAAGGGTGAGACGGGAACCCGATCCCACCCGCCCGCTACCGCTGGTCGCGCCGCCGGCCTCGCAGCACCCGGTCCCGCAGCCCCCACCACGTCACCAACACCAGCGCCTCGGCCACGATGCGCCCCGACATCTTGGAGGTTCCCCGGGCCCGCTCGGAAAACCGGATGGGCAGCTCGACGATGGTCCCCCCGCGCTCGGCCACCTCGTAGGCCATCTCGACCTGGAATCCGTAGCCGTCGGCCCGGACCGCCCGGAAGTCGATCTTGGTCAGCATCGACGCCCGGTAGGCCCGCAGGCCCGAGGTGGCATCTCTGATCGGCAGGTGCAGGGCCCAGGCGGCATAACGGTTGCCCTGGCGGGAGAGCATGCGGCGGTGCCACGACCATTCGGGAATCGATCCCCCGGGGACGTAGCGAGCGCCGATGGCGAGGTCGGCGCCGTCCTCGACCGCCGCGATAAGCCGGGGGAGGTCCGCCGGGTCGTGCGAGAGATCGGCGTCCATCTCGACGATCACCTCGAAGCCCCGGTCGAGGCCCCAGCGAAAGCCGTCGCGGTAGGCGCTGCCAAGACCCTCCTTCTGCGGGCGGCGCATCACGTCGATGGAACCCAGCTCGGCGGCCATGGCCTGCGCGATCTCGGCGGTGCCGTCGGGGCTGCCGTCATCGACGACGAGCACCGCGGCCGCGGGCACCGCGGCGCGCACCCGGCGCAGGACAGCCGCGGCATTGCTCGCCTCCTGGTACGTCGGAAGGACGATCAAGCACCGCTGCATCCGGGGGAGCCTACGATGACGACCGGCATGGCATCGGCGACTGGTGAGGGCGGTCCCACGAAGCCCCGGCCCATTTCGGCGCTCCCCTCGGTGCAGGCCCGGCT
Source organism: uncultured Actinomycetota bacterium (assembly GCA_963851105.1). Lineage (GTDB taxonomy): Bacteria > Actinomycetota > Acidimicrobiia > Acidimicrobiales > Palsa-688 > DATARN01. Next base: position 170,878 of record CAWKNP010000009.1, on the reverse strand, counting down.
CCTCGCCTTCGGCGCGATCGTGATGGCGGGGATCTGCGGCGGTCTGATCGGCTACTCGACCGTCAAGGTCGGCTGCCATGGCCGCTGCGCCACGCCCGAAGGCGTCGGGGGAATCACCGGTGCCGTCATCGCCACCATCGGGGTCTCGGTTATCGCGGTGCTGGTGTTGCGGGCCATGGGTGAATGGCGCTCCATCAAAGAGAAACGCCAGCTCGACCTGGTGATCGCGGCCGCAGGCGCCTTTACCCCAAGTGGCCACCGGCCCTCGGCGGCCGACGTTCCGCCCTCTCCTGGCGGGAGCGAAATCACGCCTGCCGCCGTGGCCGAACCGGCCGCCACGCCGTCACCCACGTCCGAACTCGAAGCCGAGGCGGCCGCAGGCGCGTCCAGTGACCGCGCTGAGCCCGCGGAGCCCCCCACTGCCGCCGCGTCGCCCGCCGAGGCGCCTCCGGCCGAGCCCCCCACTGCCGCCGCGTCGCCCGCCGAGGCGCCTCCGGCCGAGCCCCCCGGCGCGCCCGCCGAGCCGCCTATGGCCGAGCCCGTCGACCACGCCCCCGCCGACCACACGCCCCCCGACCACGTGCCCCCCGACATTGCCCGCGACACGCCCGGACGGCAGGACCCGCCGGTCTAGCTGCGCAGCAACAGCCGGCGGAAACCCTCGGCGTATTCCACGCCGGCCCGGCGGCCGCCCGCCTCGGCCCGTTGCCGGACCACGGTGCGCAGCCACTCCCCCGGCTCGCCGACCTGGCTGGCGTGACATGCCACCGCCTGCGCCTTTCGCTCGACCACCGAGGTGATGTCTACCCAGACGTCGGGATCGAGAGTCCCGGAGAAATAGAGCACCGCCGGTTGGTGGGCGGGCCCCGCCTCGGGAAAGTAGTGGGGATTGGCCGCGGCCGGGGCGGCGGCATCGAGCGTCGCCCAGCCGACGACGCGGTGGTCGCGGTGGTTGGCGTATTGCTGGCCGAAGAAGACGGCGGTGGGGTCGGGGCACATGATCGCCTCCGGTTTCACCTCGCGGATGAGGGCCACCAACCGGCAGCGGAAGGCGGCGTCATCGTTCAGGTCGCCGTCGCCGTAGCCGAGAAAAAAATGGCCGGTCACACCCAGGACGGCGCCGGCCGCTTTTACCTCGTCGCGGCGCAGGGCGGCCAGGGCGCTGCGCTGCGTGGCCGGGTCCAGCGAGCCTTTGTCGCCCTCCGTGCAGATGCAAACGGTCACCTTGGTGCCCGCCTCGGCCCAGCGCGCCAGCGTGCCACCGCAGGAGACGTCCGGATCGTCGGGATGGGCATAGATGGCGAGCGCCGACGCTGGGGCAGTGTGCACAAGGTCGGCCATAGCCCGGGAATCTACCGGCGGCACCCGGCGGTTGGGTTACGGCGCCGTGGCCAGGGCCTTGCAGGCCCGGTCGATCCCCTCGTCGTCAACATCGCGATGGGTGACCAGCCGTATCGTGCCCGGAGCAATCGTTCCCGCTTTGACGCCTCCGCCCGCCAGGTGGGCCAGTACGGCGGCGGGATCGCGATGCTGGAACACGACGATGTTGGTCCGGACCGATCCCGGATCGAACCCGCTTTCCGGCCACCGTTCGGCCACGGCCTCGGCCAGCCGCCGGGCCCGGACATGGTCCTCAGCCAGCCGCTCGACCATGGTGGCCATGGCGACGAGGCCCGCGGCGGCGAGGATCCCCGCCTGGCGCATCCCCCCTCCAAGGCGGCTGCGCTCGATCCGGGCGGACCGGATCGCATCGTCGGGTCCCGCCAGGAGGGAGCCGACCGGGGCGCACAATCCCTTGGAGAGGCAGCACATCACGGTGGTCGCCACCCGCGCCTGGTCGGCCATGGTGACGCCGGTCGCCACTTCGGCGTGCCATAACCGGGCGCCGTCCATGTGGATGGGAATGCCGGCGGCCGCGCAGGCGGCCCCGACTTCGGCCAGACGATCGCCAGGCCAGGGGGCGCCATTGGCCGGCATGTGCGTGTTCTCGACGCAGACCAGTCCGACGGCCGGTTGGTGGTGATCCGCGGCCGCGAGCGGCCAGGAGACGTCGGCCGCGCCGAACGTACCGTCGCCATCGGCGACGGTGTGGAGCTGGACCTCGGCGTTGCGGGCCGACGCCGCGCTCTCGTAGATCACGAGGTGCTGGCGGGCCCCCGCCACGACGAGATCGCCGGGGCGGGTCAGCACCCGCAAGGCCAGTTGATTGGCCATCGTCCCTGACGGGACGAACAGCGCCGCCGCCTTGCCCAACCGGGCCGCGAATGCCTCCTCGAGGGCGTTGACGGTCGGATCCTCGCGGTAGACGTCGTCGCCCACCTCGGCGTTGGCCATGGCTCGCCGCATCTCGGGCGTGGGCCGCGTCACGGTGTCGGAGCGCAGGTCGACCACGGTGTCGGAGTGCAGGTCGACCACGGCGTGCGAGGCTACCCGCGAGACCGCGCTAGAACTTCCCGGTGCCCCCCGACGAGCTGCTCGACGAACTCTTGGCTGTGGCCATCGCCGCCGCCAACGCGGCCGCCACCGTCATCCGGTCCGGCGCCGGGCAGGCCCACGAGGTGGAGACCAAGTCGTCCGCCACCGACCTGGTCAGCGAGGTGGACCGCGGCGCCGAGCGGGCGGTGGTCGAGGTGATCGTCGCCCGGCGTCCTGGCGACGCCATCATCGCCGAGGAAGGGTCCGACCAAGCGGGAACGACCGGGGTGCAATGGGTCATCGATCCGCTCGACGGCACGACCAATTTTCTCTTCGGGATTCCGGCCTACGCCGTTTCCGTGGCCGCCGAGATCGACGGCCGATCCGTCGTCGGCGTGGTGCTCGATCCATCCCGCCACGAACTGTGGTGCGCCATTCGGGGCTCGGGCGCCTCGCTCAATGGCCGCCCCCTCCGCCTGCCAGCCGTCCCCCCGTCACTGGCGACCGCCCTCGTCGCCACCGGCTTCTCCTACCTTCCCGAGCGCCGGGAGGCTCAGGCCCGGGTGGTGAGCCACCTGTTGCCCCGGGTGCGGGACATACGCCGCTTCGGTGCCGCCGCCCTCGACCTGTGCTGGGTCGCCGCCGGTCGGTTCAGCGCCTTCTACGAGCTCGGCCTCCAACCTTGGGACCTGGCCGCGGGCGTGCTCATCGCCACCGAGGCCGGCGCCGAGACGGCAACCCTGGCCGACGGCACGACGCTGGTGGCGACACCGGGACTGCTCGATCCCTTGCGGGTCCTCCTGCTTGAAGGTGCGGGCTAGCCGGCGGGTTCGCGCTGCGCTAGCCGAAGAAGGCTGCGGCCACGTTGTGCAGCAGGGCGGGATCGACGGTCTTCAACTCCGTCACCGCCTCGGTCAACGGAACCCGCACGATCTGGTCGGCCCGCAGCGCCACCATATGGTCGAAGGCGTTGTCATGGACCGCCTCGATGGCGGCGATGCCGAAGCGGGTGGCCAGCACCCGGTCGAAGGCGGTAGGCGTCCCGCCCCGCTGGATGTGGCCGAGGATGGTGACCCGGGTCTCGATCCCGGTGCGCTGTTCGATCTCGGTGGCCAGGAAGTTGGCGATCCCGCCCAGCCGCACGTGGCCGAACTGGTCGACTTCGCGCGACTGCAGGGTCATCGTGCCCTCCTTGGGCACCGCCCCTTCGGCAACGACGACGATGGACGCGAAACGTCCCTTGGCGTGGCGGGCCTTCAGGGTTTCGCAGACCTCGTCGACGTCGAACGGCTCCTCGGGGACCAGGATCTCCGCGGCGCCTCCGGCGATCCCGGCGTAGGTGGCGATCCACCCGGCATGGCGGCCCATCACCTCACACACGATGACCCGGTCATGGGACTCGGCGGTGGTGTGGAGCCGGTCGATGGCCTCGGTCGCGATCTGTACAGCGGTATGGAAGCCGAACGTCACTTCGGTGGCCGAGAGGTCGTTGTCGATGGTCTTGGGGACACCGACGACGCTGACCCCCTCCCCCGCCAACCGGTGGGCGACACCCAGGGTGTCCTCGCCGCCGATGGCCACCAGGGCGTCGATGCGCTGGTCGGCAAGAGTCGCGAGGACCCCCTTGACCCCACCTTCAACCTTGAAGGGATTGGTGCGCGAGGTGAACAGGATGGTGCCGCCACGGGGCAGGATCCCCCGGCAACGTTCGACGCTGAGGGGGGTCGTCCGGTTTTCGATGACGCCCCGCCAGCCGTCCAGGAAACCCACGAGCTCGTCGCGGTACACCGTCTCGCCCTTGCGGACGACGGCACGAATGACGGCGTTGAGGCCGGGACAGTCGCCCCCGCCGGTCAGCAAACCAACTCTCATGTGATGCTGACCTTAGTGCTGGGACAAAACCCCTTGAGCGCCACCGCGGGTCCCGCTAGTGCCGTTTGGGCTGGGTCGACTTGGTGAGCAGCCCGACCTCCCGCTCGAAGTCCTCGACATCGGCAAAGCCCTTGTAGACGCTGGCGAAACGCAGGTAAGCCACGTCATCCAGGCCCCGCAACCGGTCGAGCACGGCGCGCCCGACCTGTTGGCTGGACACCTCCGGGCCCTCGAGGCGGATCTGCTCCTCCACCTCGGCGGCCAGCGCCTCCATGGCCGCGGTCGTGATCGGGCGGTTCTTGGCCGCTGCCCTGACTCCTGCCACAACCTTGGCCCGGTCGAACGGCTGACGTTGGCCGGACCGCTTCACCACCACGAGGGGCATTTCCTCCAAGCGCTCAAAGGTGGTGAAGCGACGTCCGCACCCGAGGCATTCCCGGCGGCGCCGAATAGCGGCGCCGTCGTCGGCCACGCGCGAGTCGACAACCTTGTCGTCGAGGCTCGAACAGGCGGGACAGCGCACAGCGCCGACCATATCCCGCCACCGGCCACCTGGGTTCCCGGCCACGCGCCCTCCCACCGAACGCCTCAAGATGAGGTCGTGAGCCGGCTGTGGCGACTACGGGAGATGGAGGCGCTGGCCCACCTGCAGGGGTCGGCCCTGGAGCTGGAGGGCCAGGCGGTCGACCTCGGGGCGGGGATCGCCGCGCCCACCGCTCGCCCGCACGATCGACCACAAGGTGTCTCCCGGCTGGACGACATAGCCATGGGCCGCGACTGCTGTCGCAGGCGCGGTCGCCGCGCCGGAGGACCTGGAGGTGGTGAGGGCCCCACCTCCGAGGCCCGCCAGCGCGAAGCGAACGGCCGCCGCCGCCACGAGCACGGCGGCGACCACAAGCGCCAGAGCGACTGCTCGCCGCCGGCAATAGTTGGCGGCACCGGGTCGGCCCGGCTGACCTAGTCGCCCGAGGCGCCCGGGGGGCGCGCTCACCCAGGGATCAGCCATCGGATAGGTCACAGCGGCCACAGAACTCTCTCCTCGGGATGGACGAACGTCTGTTCGGATCACGACCATCACACCACGAACACCTGTTCCGCGTCAAGCCCCTGGCCGAACATATGTGCGGGGAACGTATGTTTGATTTCGTCACATGGCGGCGTCTACACTGAGATCACATGGCGAAGCAGGAGGATGTGGTGGTTGACACCGAACTGACCGGCAAGCGTAGGGAGATCCTCGACTTCATCTCCGCACAGATCCGCGAACGTGGGTACCCCCCGACGGTGCGCGAGGTCGGTGAGGCGGTCGGCCTCACCTCGTCGTCGACCGTGCATGCCCATCTGAAGACGTTGCAGCGCCAGGGGTATCTCCGGCGGGACCCGACCAAGCCCCGGGCCATCGGCGTCAACTACGACACCGGCGCCCAGGCTCCCATGGACCGGCGCCCGGCGCGCCACGTACCCCTGATCGGCGACGTGGCCGCGGGTACCGACGTGCTGGCGCAGGAGAATGTTGACGAGTACCTGCCACTTCCTGAGGACTTCACGGGCGACGGCAATCTGTTCATGCTGAAAGTCCGGGGTGACTCGATGATCGGCGCCGGCATCCTCGACGGCGACTACGTGGTGGTGCGCCAGCAGCCGGAGGCCGTCAAGGGCGACATTGTGGTCGCCGGCATCCCGGGCGAGGAAGCGACCGTCAAGACCTATAGCCGCAAGGGCGCCAAGGTCGTCCTCTTGCCCTCCAACCCACGGCTGGAGCCCATGGCGTTCGATCCTTCCGATGTCACGATCTTCGGCAAGGTGGTCACGGTCCTGCGCCGTCTCTGAGGGGGCGGATCCGGCGACGCTGCCCTTGCCGGCGACGCTGCCCGGGACTCGGTGGCGCCGGCGGTGTCAGGGCCATCCGGCCGCGATGGCCACGACGCTTCGTCAGGCGGTGGTGAGCAAAGCAACCAGGACCCGGTGGACGGTCTCCAACTCCGAGCGGTGCACCCGCTCGCCGGCGGCGTGAGCCACGCCGGGGTCACCGGGACCGAAGTTGGTGGCCGGGATTCCTCGTTCCGAGAAGAAGGCGACGTCGGTCCAGCCCAGCTTGGCCTCGGCGGGACTCCCCGTCGCCGCGACCAAACGGGCCAGCAGGGGATCGCCGAGGCCGGGCAGCGCCGACGGCGCCTGGTCGCGCACCTCGATGCGATCGCCCCGCCCCAAATCCACCACGGGCACCAGCAACTTCTCGATGGCGGCGATGGCCGCCGGGGCATCACGGTCGGGGGCGAAGCGGTGGTTGAGGGTCACCGTGGCCCGGTCGGGCACGACATTGCCCGCCACCCCGCCGTTTACCCCCACTGCCTGCAACGCCTCCCGGTACCGGCAACCATCGATCACCGGCTCCCGGCCGACATAACCGGCGACGATTTCGAGCACTGGGCCGAGACGGTGGATGGCGTTGATCCCCATCCACGGCCGCGCACTGTGGGCTCGCTCGCCGGTGACGGTGACGTCGAGTCTGAGCACGCCCTGGCACCCGGCTTCCACGATGGCGCCGGTGGGCTCGGTCAGGATGGCGGCGTCGGCGACGACCAGGTCGGGCCGCAGCTCGAACAACCGCGACAGGCCGTTGAACTCTCGGGCCACCTCTTCGCAGGCGTAGAAGACGTAGGTCACGTCGATGACCGGATCGGGCACCGTGGTGGCCAGCTCAAGCATCACCGCGAGACCGGCCTTCATGTCGGCGGAGCCGAGACCCCACAGCAGGTCGCCGTCGAATCGAGGCACGGCGTTGTGGTTGGCCGGCACGGTGTCGAGATGGCCGCCGAGGACCAGCCGCCGGTCCCGGCCGAGCGTCGTGCGGGCCACCACATTGTCCTCGATGCGATCGACGGTCAGCCAGGGGACGGCGCGCAACCGGGCCTCGACATGGTCGGCGATGACGGCCTCGTCGTGGCTCACCGAGGCGATGGCGACCAGCGCCGCGGTGGCGGCCAACAGGTCGGTCATGACCCGGACGTCACCGGTCATGCCGCCGACCCCGACCCCGACCCGATCCCGACCCGATCTCGAACCCGCGGCACCTTGACGCCCCGCCGCCACGCCCCGCCGCCAGCCCACGCGGCGCTCACGTCGAGACACCCTCCTCACGGAGGAGCTCGTTGAGCTTGGCACTGTCATGGCGCCGGCCCGGCTCGAGGCGCCGGATGATGAGGATGCACGGCAGCCCGTACTCTCCGCCGGGGAACTCCCGGCGCCGCGAGGCGGTCACGCCCACGCACCACGGGGGGACGATGCCGCGGGACACCTCGGCGCCGGTCTGGGCGTCGATCACGGGAATGGCCCGGTTGAGGACACAGCCCTCACCGAGCACCGCGCCGGCACCGACGCGGGCTCCCTGGGTGATCATGCACCGGCTGCCGATGAGCGCTTCGTCCCCGATAATGACCGGTGCTGCTTGGGGCGGCTCGAGCACTCCCCCGATGCCGACTCCCCCGGACAGGTGGACGTTGGCGCCGATCTGGGCACAGGAGCCCACCGTGGCCCAGGTGTCGACCATGGTGTTGGCGCCCACCCGTGCCCCGATGTTGACGTAGCTCGGCATGAGGATGACCCCGCGCTCGAGAAAGCTGCCCCAGCGGGCCGAGGCGCCGGGGACGACCCGGACGCCGAGTTCGGCGAATCCCGCCTTGAGGGGGATCTTGTCTGCGTATTCGAACGGCCCGTCGGAAATGGTCTCGATGGCCGACAGTTTGAAGAAAAGCAGGATCGCTTCCTTCAGCCACTCGTGAACCACAACCGATCCGTCGTCGGCTACCTCCGCCACGCGGTTCTCGCCCCGGTCGAGGGTGTCGATGGCGTCGCGCACCGGGCCGAGGGCAGCCTGGTCACCGGCTGCCAGTTCGCCTCGCCGGTTCCAAAGGTCCTCGATCGTCGCCTGCAGATCAGCCATGACGGTGGAAACTACTCGCCACGGTCACCGGCACCGGTGGGGCCGGGAGGCAATTATCGGTCCTCGTCGCTGTCCGAGGCGGAGCCGGGTGACAGGCCCATGCGGCGGGCGACCAGCTCCAGGCGGGCCAAGGGTCGCACCATGGCGACGCGGATGTAGCCGGCCCCCGGCGGCCCGTAGATGTCGCCGGGCGAGACCAGGACCCCGCCTTCGACCGCCAGTTTCTCGGCGAAACCCCAGGCATCGCCGTCGGGCGCCGGCGCCCACAGGTAAAACCCGCCCTGGGGCATCGCGGCGGCGACCCCGAGCTCACCAAGCAGCGACGCCATGCGCTGCAGCCGGGCCCAGTAACGGGCCCGCTGCTCGTCGACGTGGCCGTGGTCCCCCAGCGCCGCCACCGCCGCCAGCTGCACCGGGCCCGGCGGCATCATCCCCACGTGCTTGCGCACCTCGCTCAGGTAGCGCACGAGCGACGGGTCGCCGGCGTACCACCCCAGCCGGAGGCCGGCGAGGTTGGATCGCTTGGAAAGCGAATGGACGGCCACCACCCCGTCCAAGCCGGACGACAGGATGGTCTCGGGCGGGCCGTCCCAGGTGAATTCCAGATAGCACTCGTCACTGAAGACGGGCACGCCCCGGGCCCGACCCCAGGCGGCCGCGGCCGCCAGGTCGTCACGCTGGCCCGCGGGGTTGCCCGGGCTGTTGACCCACAGGACCAGCGCCCGGGCGGCGTCGGCCTCGGCCACCGCCGCCAGGTCGAGCCGGAACGAGGCGTCGACAGGCACGGGAACCGCCCGGCACCCGGCGAGGATGGCGCCCATCTCGTAGGTCGGGTAGCTGATGGCCGGGTACAGGACGGTGTCGCGCTCGGGGGTGCGCAACCGCAGCCACTGCGGCAGCGTGGCCACGAACTCCTTGCTGCCGATGCACGCCGCGATGGCATCGATAGGAAGTTCCACCGCCAGGAGGCGGGAGAACCAATCCGCGATCGCGGCCCGCAGCGGCCCGGTCCCCGCCGAGGGCGGATACCCGCGGACGGTGCCCGCCTTGTCGGCGCCCGCCAGGGCGGCGAGGACCGACGGCGGCGGGGCGTCGGTCGGCGTACCGATCGACAGGTCGACCAGGCCCCCCGGCAAGGCGGCGGCCTTGGCCTTCGCCGGGTCCAGCCGGTCGTACGGGTAGATGGGAGGCACGAAGCCAGACGTCATGCCGGATCCACCACCCATTCGCGGAAGCGGGCGGCCCCCGCCTCGTCGACGCGCACGCGAAGCTGGGTCGACTCCTCGTCGTGCCGCTCGACGAGCACTTCGCCCTCTCGGTGCACCGCGGCCAGCACGTCGCCGCGGTCATAGGGAACGACCAGCTCGACCACTCGGGCCAGGGCCCGCAGCCGGTCCCCGACCGCCTCGACCAAGCCATCGACCCCCTCCCCCGTGAGGGCCGAGATCATCACCGCCCCGGGGTAACGCCCCGCCAGGCGCTTGGCCTCAGGGGTCAGGTCGGCCTTGTTGAATGCCATCAGCTCTGGCACCTCGCCGGCTCCGATCTCCGCCAGCACGGTGCGCACCGCCTCGATCTGGGCGAGCGGGTTGGCCGCGGCCGAGTCGACCACATGAACCAAAAGATCCGACTCGTTTACCACCTCCAACGTCGAGCGGAACGCCTCCACCAGCTGGTGAGGCAGTTTGCGCACAAAGCCGACGGTGTCCGACAGCAAGACCGATTCCCCGCCGGGCAGCGCCAGGCGGCGCGTGCGGGGATCCAACGTGGCGAACAACCGGTCCTCCACTAACACGCCGGCGTCGGTGAGGCAGTTGAGCAGCGTCGATTTGCCGGAGTTGGTGTACCCCACGAGCGAGACCGTCGACAGGCGGCTGCGGGCCCGGGCCTTGAGCTGGACCCGGCGGGTGCGGGACACGTTTTTCAGGTCGGTCTCCAACTTGGTCATGCGCTTCACGAGCCGCCGCCGGTCGACCTCGAGCTGGGTCTCGCCGGGGCCCCGGGTGCCGATGCCGCCCGCCTGCTGGGAGAGCGCTTTTCCCTTGCCCCGCAGCCGGGGGAGGCGGTAGCGCAGCAACGCCAGCTCCACCTGGGCCTTGCCCTCCCGGGTGCGGGCGTTCTGGGCGAAAATGTCGAGGATGACCGCGGTGCGGTCGATGGCGGTGCGGCCGAGGAGCTTCTCGAGATTGCGGGCCTGGGCGGGCGTCAGCTCGGCGTCGAACACGATGGTGTCGGCGTCGACGGCCAGCGACAGCTCCCGCAGCTCCGCCGCCTTCCCGGTACCGATCAGGGTGGCGGGGTCGGCGGAATCGCGCCGCTGCACCATCCGGGCCACCTCGTCGGCGCCGGCGGTGTCGACGAGGAGGGACAGCTCGTCGAGATGGTCCTCGGTCTCGGCCAGCGAGGCGCCGCCGATGGCCACGCCCACGAGCACGATCTTCTCCCGGAAACTGCGTTCGATCAGGCTCATGCGACCGTCACGGAATCGACTTCGACGTCACACACCGCGATCCGCTCGGTGGGCCCAGCCAGCACGACGGTGCCGTCGGGGCGCAGTTCGACATGGGCGGAGCCGCCCGGCTGGTGGACGGTCACCTGGCGTCCGACCCGGCCCCAGTGGGCCATGGCCACCGCCGCCGCGGCGGCGCCCGTCCCGCAGGCCAGCGTCTCGCCGACCCCCCGTTCCCACACCCGCATGGTGACCTCGTCGGGACCCGGCCCGAGGGTCACGAACTCCACGTTCTGGCCGCCCGCCACGCTGGCTTCGAGGGCGGGCCCGAGCCCTTCGACGGCGACGCCCGCGGGATCGGGGCCCAACACGACCAGGTGGGGATTGCCCATGTCGACGCGCAGCTGGCCGTGGCCCACGTTGCACCGCCCGCCCTCGTCGGAGCCGGATACGGTCGCGATCCCCATCTCGACCGCGGCCCAGGCTTGCGCCGGTCCGGGGCCCGGGCGCACGGTAACCGTCCGGGGTCCCGCAGGCGTGGTCACCACGAACGCCTCGCCCTGCGACGACGACTCCGGCGGCGAGCGCCGCCTGGGCCAGGCAGCGGATGCCGTTGCCACTCATCTCGGCCGCGCCGCCGTCGGCGTTGCGCAACTCGAACGTGAGGCCCTCGGGCCCGAGAGTGGCGCGGATAAGCCCGTCGGCGCCGATCCCCCGGTGGCGGTCGCACACCGCCCGGGCCAAGGCGGCGTCGATCGGCGTCGAGCCGGCGAGGTCGAGCAGGATGAGGAAGTCGTTGCCGAGCCCGTGGTACTTGGTGAGGGTGAGCGTGGTCATGGCCGCCTCCAGTCTCCCAGCAGCGCGGGCACAACATCGAGAGGATTCTCGGCCGCCCCGAACCAGGCGATGCGCGGGTCCCGCCGCCACCACACCCGCTGGCGCCGGGCGAAGGCCTTCGTCCGCCGCAGCGCCTCGGCGGCCGCCGTCTCGAGGGGCGTCCCGTCCTCGAGGATGGTCAGTACTTCGCGGTAACCGAGCGCCTGGCGGGCGGTGCGCGACAACCCGCCCGGTTGCGCCGCCAGCGCCGCCACTTCGGCCATCAGGCCCGCGGTCAGCATGGCGCGGAAGCGGGCTTCTATCCGCTGCCCCACGACCGCCCGCGGGAGCCAGGCGCCGGCGATGCGGAACCGTGGTCGGGGCAAAGGTGGCCATTCCCGGTCCGAACGTGGAAAAAGGGTGGCCGCTGCCCAATGACACTTCGAGGGCCCGGATCACGCGGCGGCGGTTGGACGCGATGATCCGCGACGCCGCCAGCGGGTCCACGGCCGACAGGCGCCGGTAGAGCAGGGCGGTGTCGGGTTCCGCCTCGAGCTGGGCCCGTACCGCCGGGAACTGGCCGGGCGGGGTCAACCGGTCGACGATGGCCCGGAAGTACAGGCCTGTGCCGCCGACCAGAAGGGCGCGGGCGCCGCGCCCCTCGATGGCCGCCAGGGCGTCCTCCGCCGCCTTCTGGTAGCGGGTAACGGTGAAGTCTTCGCCCGGGGAGACCAGGTCGAGGAGATGATGGGGAACTGCGGCCCGATCGGCCGCGGTCGGTTTGGCGGTGCCCACGTCCATTCCCCGGTAGACCTGCATCGAGTCGACGCAGACGATTTCGATCGGGCGCCCGTCGCCGGCTTCGGTCAGCCGCCGGGCCACCTCCAAGGCGATGGCGGACTTGCCCGACGCGGTACAGCCGACCAGCGCCAGGTGCGCCCCCGCGGTGTCGTTCAGACCGCCACCACGGGGATCCTGACACGGTGGCGGGGCCGCGCCGTCACCGCCACGAGGTCGCCGACGAGGAAATGGGGAGCACCCCGGGTGATCCGGGCGGTGGCGAACGTGCCCGCGGCCAGCGGCTCGGGGCACGGCAGGTGCACAAGTTTGTTCTGACCGGTGCGCCCGCTCAAGATGGCCGGATCCCGTTTGCTCGGACCTTCGATGAGCACTTCCTCGACCCGCCCCACCCGCGCCTCGTGCTTGGCCAGTGCGGAACGCTCGACCACGACCCGGAGGCGCTCGAAGCGCTCCGCGATCACCTCCGGGGCGACGAAGTCCTCTGTCCGCGCCGCCGCCTCTGTCCCGGGCCGAGGTGAATAGATGAAGGTGTAGGCGCTGTCGAACTGCGCCTCGGCCACCACTTCGAGGGTACGGGCGAAGTCGTCGTCGCTTTCGCCGGGAAACCCGACGATCAGATCGGTGGTCACCGCCAGATCGGCGACCGCGGCGCGGGCTTCGGCCAGCCGCTCGAGGTAGCGCGCCGCGGTATACCCGCGGTGCATGGCCGTCAAGGTCCGGTCACTTCCCGACTGCAGGGGCAGATGAAGGTGGGGACAGACCGCGCCGGCTTCGGCCATGGCGGCGATGATGTCGGGGCGCAGGTCCTTCGGGTGGGGGCTGGTGAAGCGCACCCGGCGAATGCCGGGAACCGATGCCACCGCTCGCAGCAGATCGCCGAACAACGGCCTCGCCCGCGGCCGATCGTCGCCGGCCCACCGCTCCCCGGCGCGCCACGTGCCTGAGCGCCAGTCGTGCTCGCGGCGCAGGGCCGTCGTGAGGTCACGGCCGTACGAGTTGACGTTCTGCCCGAGGAGGGTGACTTCGACGGTGCCCGCTTCCGCCAACGCCGCGACCTCCTCGACCACCTGGCCGAACGGCCGGCTGATCTCGACGCCGCGAACCGCCGGGACGATGCAGAAAGCGCAACTGTTGTCGCAGCCGACCTGGATGGTCACCCAGGCGGCATGGGCCAGCTGGCGGCGCGCCGGCAGGGCCGAGGGAAACATGGTGTCGTCGTCGAGGGGCGTGGCCTCGAGGATCTCGATCACCGGCCCCTCGTCGCGGGCCCGGCGCAGCAGGTTGACCGCCTCCCCGACGTTGTGGGTGCCCCATACCGCGTCGACCCACGGCGCTCGCTTCTGGATCACGTCGCGGTCCTTCTGGGCCAGGCAGCCGGCGACTGCTATCTGCAAGCCCGGTTGGCTCTCCTTGACCGCTTTGAGCATCCCCAAGTTGCCGTACAATTTGTTGTCGGCGTTCTCGCGGATACAGCAAGTATTGAGGACGACCACGTCGGCGTCGTCGATCCCGGCGGCCGCGACCATGCCGTCGGATTCCAGCAACCCGGCCAACCGCTCGGAATCGTGCTCGTTCATCTGGCACCCGAAGGTGCGGATGAGGTAGCGGCGAGGATGCTCCACGCCCTGCAGGATACGTTGGCTCGGTGACCGCTGGCCCCCCTCCGGTCCTCGGTTCGCTCGACCGGTCGGCGCCGTCTCCGTTTCACCGGGCCAGCACGATCCGCCTGGTCGTGGGCGAACCCATCGTGATGCTCCTCTATCCCCGGGCTCTCGTGATGGAGGTGGCCCACCCGAGCGTCGGGGCCGCCGTCGCCGACCACAGCCATTTCCAGGCTCACCCTGTGAAACGGCTCTGGGCCACCTCCGACGCGGCCATGCGACTGATCTTCGGGGCGGGAACCGAGCCCATGGCCGCGGCCGAGCAGATCTACCGCCTGCACGACCGGATCAACGGGATGGCGGGCAGCGCGCCCTACAGCGCCCATGACGCCTCGCTCCTGCTTTGGGTGTGGGCCACGTTGGTGGACACTTGCGACGTGGCATTCACCCGTTGGGTCCGCCCCTACGAACCGGGCGAGGCAGAGGCCTTCTACCAGGACATGGTCGCGTTCGCACGGTTCTTCGGGATCCCGGCCACCCTCGTCCCGACCGATCGCCCGGCCTTCGCCGCCTACCTCGACCAGATGCTGGCGGGCGCGACCCTGGGGGCCGGTGCCACCAGCGCCCGGGTGATACGCGACATCCTCTGGTACCGGCGCTGGTTCGTGCCGCCCGCGGCCATGGCGCCGCTGAGGATCCTCGCCCTCGGGACCCTGGACCCGCGGCTGGGTGAGCGCCTGGGCCTGACGCTGACCGCCGCCGAGCAAGTTCGCTTCGAGCGCCTCGATCGCCACCTCCGCGGTGGCTACCACCGGCTACCGGCGGCGCGCACCTCGCTCCCCTACCGCTACCTCACGGTGCGCCGGGGGCTGGGGATGCCCCGGATGTAGTGCGAGCGGGCTTACACCGGGCTCAGCTGAGTAAGGCCACGACTTCGGAGTCGGCGACGGGGGAAAAATCTGCGTACGCCAGCCCCACCGCCCGGAAGGAGCCAGGCTGGAGCGGGCAAATGACGTCATCGGCCAGCGTCGCCAAGCGGGCAACGGTGGCGGGCGCTCCGACGGGGACCGCCACGGTGATCCAGGCCGCGCCCGCCTGGCGGCACGAGATGATGGCCGCCTCCATGGTGGCGCCGGTGGCGAGACCGTCGTCGACGAGCACGATGCAGCGCCCTGCGCGCGCCACGGGGGTACGGGTGCCCCGAAACCGGACCTCCTGGTCGCCAAGTGGACCGAGCGCCGCCGCGGTGGCGGCGTCGATCATCGCCTCACTGATGGCGAGGCCCGCCACGACGTCGGCGTTGACCACTCTGACGCCGCCTTCGGCCAGAGCTCCCATGGCCAACTCCTCGTGGCCGGGGACGCCGAGTTTGCGCACCGCCAGAATGTCGAGCGGGGCCTTCAGGGCCCGCGCGATGGGCGCCGCGACGGGCACCCCGCCCCGGGGCAACGCCAGCACGGTGACATCGCCCCGGTCAGCACAGCCCACCAGCAGGTCGGCCAACACCGTCCCCGCCTGGGCTCGGTCGCGATAGACCCAGGCCACCCTGTCCATCATCGCGCCACGTCCTCGGCGGGGCAGGGTCTGCCCGCGGGATAGAGGTTGCGGCGCTCTGCGGGATCGGGCGGACGGGCGGACGGGCGGGCTCAGTCCCCGATCACGACGGGATCATCGTCGCCGACACCCTGGCCCAGGGGCACGTCTTCGCCGTCGGCCCCGATCCCCACCTGCTGGCGGACCTTCTCGGAGATCTCGATCATCAGTTCGAGGTTCTCGGCCAGGTAGGACTTGGCGTTCTCCCGACCCTGCCCGAGCTGTTCGCCCTGGTAGGTGTACCAGGCGCCCGCCTTCTTGACGATGGCGAGATCGACCGCGACATCGAGCATCGAGCCTTCCCGGCTTATGCCCTTGCCGTACATGATGTCGAACTCACAGGTCTTGAAAGGCGACGCACACTTGTTCTTGGCGACCTTGACCCGGGTGCGGTTGCCGATGATCTCGGCGCCGTCCTTGATCGATTCGACCCGGCGGATATCGAGCCGCACGGACGAATAGAACTTCAGGGCCCGCCCACCAGGTGTCGTCTCGGGACTGCCATACATCACACCGATCTTCTCCCGCAGCTGGTTGATGAAGATGGCGATGGTGTTGGACTTGCTGAGGGTGGCGGTCAACTTGCGGAGGGCCTGGGACATCAGGCGCGCCTGCAAGCCGACATGGGTGTCGCCCATGTCCCCCTCGATCTCGGCCCGCGGTGTCAAGGCAGCGACCGAGTCGATGACCACGACGTCGAGCGCACCCGAGCGGATCAGCATGTCGACGATCTCGAGGGCCTGCTCACCGGTGTCGGGCTGCGAGATCAAGAGATCATCGATGTTGACCCCGATGGCCTTGGCGTACACCGGGTCCATGGCGTGCTCGGCGTCGATGTAGGCGCAGATCCCACCGTTGCGCTGGGCCTCGGCGACCACGTGCATGGCCAGGGTCGACTTGCCCGAGGACTCCGGCCCGTAGATCTCGACGACACGACCCCGCGGTAAGCCGCCGATCCCAAGAGCGAGGTCGAGCGACAGCGCCCCCGTCGATATGGCTTCGATCTGCATGTGCAGGTTTTGACCCATGCGCATGATCGAGCCTTTGCCAAACTGCTTCTCGATCTGGCCAAGGGCCAGGTCCAATGCCTTGTCTCGTTCCACCACAGAGCCTTTCTTTCGCGGCCGGACTGATCGAGGAGAACCCTACGAAGGGGGTGTGACGGTTACATCTCTGTAACTACTTGCCTATGCTATACCCGAACAAGCGTTCGTGCGGGCGATGCTGCGACAAGAGGGCCAATCCCGAATCGGCTTTCACCCGTAGCATCACTCCGAGATGTGGATAGCCGCCGATGACGCACTGCTGAGCGGGTACGGCGACGGGGACCCGACGGCCGCGGCCGCCTTCATCCGGCGCCATCAGGCCCGCGTCTACGGCCTGGCTGTCTCTATCGTCGTGGACGCCGCCATGGCCGAAGACGTGGCCCAGGAGGCGTTCACCCGGGCCTGGCGCCACGCCGCCACCTACGACCCGCGGCGAGGATCGGTCCCCACCTGGCTGCTCACCATCACCCGCAATGTGGCCATCGACACCCTGCGCATGCGGCGCTCCATCCCGGTCGACCCCACGACGCTGGCGGCACTGGAATTGCACGCCACCGGCATGGGCGCCGAACCCGGCCACGCCGCCGAACTGGCCGACCAGGCCGCCCGTTTGCGCACCGCCATGGCCGAGCTTCCCGAGCAGCAACGGCGGGCGCTGGTCCTCGCCGGCCTCATGGGCCGCACCGCGAAAGAAGTAAGCGAGAACGAGAACATCCCGCTGGGCACGGCGAAGACCAGGATCCGGGCGGGGATGCACAAGTTGCGCGAGGCGCTGGCCGATGATGGCGACGAGAGCGACAGGTCGGCGACGGCCGCGGTCGTCGCCCGAGAGGAACTCAGGCCATGACAAGTCTCGATTGCGGCGAGTTCCACGAGCAGGCGCCCGAACTGGCGCTCGGCCTGCTGGCCGGCGACGAACGCGGCGCCGCCCTCGAGCACCTGGAGCAGTGCGCTCACTGCCGGGCGCACCTCGACGGGCTGGTCCAGGTGGCGGACAATCTGCTCCTCCTTGCGCCGCCGGTAGAACCGGACATCGGCTTCGAGTCGCGGGTCACGGCCCGCCTGATCGCCGCTGTCGCGCCGGGCGCAGCGGCATCGCCTCTCCCCCTCGATGCGATCCGCACCGCACGGGCCCGACGGCGGGGCACCCGCCCCGCCCTGGTGGCAACGGCGGCCGCGGTCGTGATCGCCGCGGCCCTCGTCGCGCTGGCCGGTCGCCATCGGACGGCTGCGATCAATGCGGCGCCCGTGGACCGCCAGACCGCACGCGCCGTGGTCGTGCGCGCCGACGGGGGCCGCTCGACCTGCCAGCTGGTCGCCTTCCCGGGAACCGCCTCCCAGCCGGCCCGACTGGTGATCCACCTCGACGAACCGGCCGACCGGGCGGTAGCCCTGGGCACGTATCAAGTGCTGGTCGAGCCTTCCGACGGCAGTGCCCCGGTGGCGCTCGCCACGATCCCGGTGGAGTACGGGCAGGGCACCCTGACGGCCCCTATCCCGCCGGGAATCGGTGCCGTCCACGGGGTGGAGATCCTCGAGGCGAACACCATCAAGTACCGGGCGATGTTCCCCTCGACCTAAGCGTGCAGAGATCGGGTCCCACCGGAGGCGAGCACCGAAGTGGGGTGCACCGCGTTGCGGGCCCAGAACATGGGCACCGCCGGTGGTCAACCGCCGCCCGGGCACCCATTACCCTTCCAAAGGGACCCGGCCGATCACCTCGTAATGGGCCCCCGTCGGGCGCAACTGGCTGGCCACCAGCGTCACCTCGTCGACGTTCCACGACGCGGACAGCGCCGCCCACGCCGACGGCGGGACCCGGGCGCCCTCTTTCAACCGGGCGATAGTCAGGTGGCCGCGGAAGGGCCGCTTGCCCACCGGCGCCCCGATGTCGGCGGTGGCGCGACCGACATCGGCCGCCAACTCATCGAGGCCGGCCACCGGCAGGCAGAGCACCGTCGGCCCGAGGGCTACCACTGCCGGTCCTGCCCTGGCCGTCGCCGGTCGGTTGCGCTGAATGGACTGGAGAGAGTCGAACGTCTTTTTTCCCCCGTCGTCCCCGGTGACCTCGCCGAGGAAACGAAGCGTCACGTGCCACTGATCCTCGGTGGTCCAGCGCAGGCCCGGGGTGGGCGGACGCTCGATCCCCGCCAGTAGCTCGACGACCGGCGCCGGCGGCCAGACGGCAACGAACAGCCGCACCTCAGCCCCGCAGGAGGCGGCGGCGCAGCAGGTCGAGCAGTGAGATGGTCGCCAGCTGGCGGACCTGCTCGCGTTGGCCGGGCAGGCGCACCAGGGTCGCCGACGTTTCGCCCGCCATGGCCAGGCCGAGCCACACCGTCCCGACCGGCTGGCCTTCCTGCTCGGTCGGTCCCGCCACGCCCGTGACGGCCAGGCCGACATCGGCGCCGAGCACCCGGGCGGCACCCGCCGCCATGGCCTTCGCCGCCACCTCGCTCACGACCGGGCCGTCGGGGACGCCCAGGAGATCGCGCTTGACGGCACTGTGGTAGGAGACGATGGCGCCCCGGAAGAAGTCGCTGGCCCCGGGCACCGCGGTGATCCGGGCGCCGACCAGCCCACCGGTCAACGACTCCGCCACTGCGAGGCTGAGGCCCCGGGCGCGGAGCAGGCCCGCCACCGCGACCTCCATGGACTCGTCGTCGACGCCGAAGACGACTTCGCCGAGCAGGGCCCGCAGCTGCGCCTCCTCCACGTCGAGGATGGCGCTCGTGGTGTCGATGTCAGGTCCCTTGGCGGTGATCCGGACCTTTATGCCTTCGATGCCCGAGGCGAGAAAGGCGATCGTCGGGTTGCCGCCGGCGTCGAGGGCGTCGACCCGGGGCGCCACGATCTCGGCCAGCCCCGACTCGGAGAGGCCCCAGGTGCGCAACGTGCGGCTACGGATGGTGGCCGTCGTACCCGACCGGCGCTGCAGGTCGGGAATGATCGCCCGGGCGACCATCTCGCGCATCTCGGCGGGCACACCGGGGACGGCGTAGACGACCTGGCCGGCGCTGCCGACCGGGCAAATCAGGCCGGGGGCGGTGCCCCGAGTCTGGGGGATCACGGTCGCGCCTTCGGGCACGTCCGCCTGGTGCAGATTGTTGGCCGCCATGGCCCGCCGGCGGGAACTGAACAGGGAGCCGATAACCTCGACGAGCGCCGGGTCCCGCCGCAGCGTAACGCCCATCACCTCAGCGATGGCTTCCCGGGTGATGTCGTCCTGGGTAGGGCCGAGGCCGCCGCAGCAGATCACCGCGTCGCTGCGGGCCAGCGCATCGCGCAGGGCTGCGGCGATACGCGCCTGGTTGTCACCGACCTTGACCTGGAAAAAGGAGTCGATCCCCGCTTCGGCCAGTTGCTCGCCGATCCACGCCGAGTTGGTGTCGACGACCTGTCCGAGCAGCAGTTCGGTGCCGACGGCGACGACTTCGCAACGCATAGGCGGGCGGGTTGGCGGGTCGGCTACGGCTAAGGAGCCGTGGGAGCGGCCGCCGGGGTCCGGGCGTGGACCAGGTACTGGACGCCGGTGACCACGGTCAGGACCACCGCCACCCACAGGGCGGTCACCCCGAGGAACCGGTGGTGGCCGGTGACCGGCAGCACAACGGCCCCGATCGCCACCGCCTGGACGAGCGTCTTCATCTTGGCCAGGGCGCTGGCAGGCACCGAGACGCCGCGGCGGGCGGCGACGACCCGATACAGCGAGATGGCCACCTCGCGCACCGCGATGATCGTCACTGGCAGCCAGAAGAAGCGGTGGTCCGCCACCAGGGCGAACATGGCACCGAGGACGAGGAATTTGTCGGCCAGCGGGTCGAGAAACGCTCCCGACCGCGTCGTGCCGTGCCGGCGGGCCAGCCAGCCGTCGATGCCGTCGGTACCGGCCAGCACGGTCCACACCGCGCAGGTCAACCATGACGTCGGGCGTTGCAGCACCATGATCACGAGGAGCGGAGCAGCCAGCAACCGCACCGAGGTCAAGGCGTTGGCCGGTGTCAGCAAGGCGGTCGGCCCGTACCCGACGACCGGGGGGATCGGCGGGATCGGTGCGATCGGCGATACCGCTCTCGGCCCGCTGTCACCCGACGCGGTGGTCATGCCACCGCCACCTCGGCGGGCGCCAGCTCGGCTTCCAGGTCGGGGCCCGCGCTGGCCGTGACGTGCACGGTGACGAACTGCCCGACGCGTTCGCGGGTCGCGGCCACGGGCAACTGGACGACGCCGTCAATCTCGGGTGCCTCTCGGTGGCTGCGGCCGACTCCCGGGCGATCGACCAGCACTTCCATCGTCTGGCCGATCAGGGCGGTGCGTTTGTCGGCGGTGATGGCGTCTTGCAATTCACTGCATTCGAGGAGTCGCTCGGCCATCAGTCCGGCGTCGACGGTGTCGGGCAGGTCGGCGGCGTACGTGCCCTCCTCCGAGGAGAACGGGAAGAATCCCGCCCAGTCCAGCTGAGCTGTCTCCAGGAACTCGAGCAGGGTGTCGTGATCGTCTTCTGTTTCCCCCGGGTAGCCGACGATGAACGATGACCGGAACGCAGCCTCGGGATATCGGGCCCGGATGGTCGCGATGCGCTCGGAGAAACGGGCCCCCGAGCCCCAGCGGCGCATGCGCCGCAGGTGCGGGCGCGAGGCGTGCTGCAGCGACAGGTCGAAGTACGCGCAACCGCTGTCGCCCATCACGTCAATCAGACCGTCGGACAGCTCAGAGGGATACAAGTACAGCAAGCGGGTCCGGGCAACGCGACGGGTGACCTGTTTGACCAGCGCGATGAGGTCCCCGGGGCGGCCGATATCACGCCCATAGGAGGCCAGGTCCTGGGCGACCAGGACGATCTCCGAGACCTCGAGCGCCTCCACCTCGGCCAGGATCGAGTCCTGCGACCGCGACCGCTGCCTGCCCCGGAACGACGGGATGGCACAGAAGCCGCACTTGCGGTCGCATCCCTCGGCCACCTTGACGTAGGCCCACGGAGAGTCCGCCTTGGGCCGGGGCAGGTTGAGGAGGTCGAAGTCAGGAACGGACCGGCCCGCCGCAGGCCCATCGTGGCCATCGTGGCGGGAGGTGCGGGAGGGGCGGGTGCTCAGGGTGACGGCGACGCCGAAGCCCGCCACCAGGTCGACCTCGGGGAGGGCGGAGGCCAACTCCTCGCCGTAGCGCTCGGCCATGCAGCCGGTCACGACCAGGCGAGCCCCGTCTTGGCGGACGTCGGCCAGGGCCAGGACCGTGTCGATCGACTCTTGGCGGGCAGCGCCGATGAAGGCACAAGTGTTGACCACGACAAGATCCGCTTGATCCGGCCCCGCGGCCGGCGTGTAGCCGTCGGCTACCAGGGTCCCGACCAGTTTTGCTGAGTCGACCTCGTTCTTCGGGCAGCCAAGGGTTTCGACCCAATACTGCCTGGACATGCCTCGATCCTACCGACTGGCAGGTACGGGCGGACTCCGAGCCGGCCTGGTCTTCAGGGCCTCACGGCCCGGGCCCGGGGATTGGTGGCCGGCGGCGTCAGCCGGCGGGAGGGTGGGTGGCTTCGACGACGGTGTGGATGCCGCCGCGGACCAGCCAGTCGGTGCGTACCGTGATCTGCCGGGGCGCGATGGTGGTGAGGAAGTCGTCGAGGATCTTGTTCGTGACTGCCTCATGGAACGTCCCGATCTCGCGGAAGTGCCACAGGTACAACTTGAGCGACTTGAGCTCGACGATCCACTCACCGGGCACGTAGACGACGGTGACGGTGGCGAAATCGGGCTGACCGGTCATGGGGCAGACGCAGGTGAATTCCGGCGTCTCGCAGCGCACCTCGTAGTCCCGGCCCGGCGCGGGGTTCGGTACGGCCATGAGCTGCGGGCTCGGTCCGGGATGATCCGTCATCGCACTACCGGGGAGATGCCAGTCAGAGCTACTTCTTGGCGCCGAGCATCCGGTTCATCTTGGTGCCACACACCGGGCACAAACCCTGGGCGGCGGGCCGGCCATTGGCCAGCTGGACCTCTACACCTTCGAATTCCCGCTTCTCACGGCACTTGACGCAATACCCTTCATACGTTGCCATAGGGCACATCTCCTCGCTGTTCGTTGCCGTGTGACCCAGAGACACTACGGCGATTCCACCGAGGTGCGGCCGAGCAGCTAGAATCTTTCTGTCGTGACGACTGCTCTGCGGCATAGAACTGCATGATGCGGCGTTACACCAATGCTAGGTCTTCGTGACCTGAACCAAGTTTGGAAAGAAGGAGTGCGGTTGCCCAAGATTCGTCACGAGCGCGAGGAGGACCTTGTTCGACTGTACCTCGACGAGGTCGGTCGTTATCAGCTGCTGACCAAGGACGACGAAGCACGTCTCGGCCAGCTGGTACAGGCTGGCCAAGAGGCACAGGCGGCCCTGGACTCCCCCGCCCCCCTCAGCCCTGCGCAACGGCGGCATCATCAGCGCGTCGTCCGGGCGGGCGAAGAGGCGGGCGACACTTTCGTGAAGGCCAACCTGCGCTTGGTCGTATCGGTGGCCTCCAAGTACCAGTGGTCGGGGCTCCCCCTGCTCGACCTCATCCAAGAAGGCAACCTTGGCCTGATCCATGCAGTCGAGAAGTTCGACTGGCGGAAGGGCTTCAAGTTTTCGACCTACGCCACGTGGTGGATCCGCCAGGCCATCGGCCGGGCCATCGACAATGCCGGCCGGACCATCCGCCTGCCCGGCCATGTCGGCGACCAGATCCGCAAGGTCAAGCGAGCGCAATCGACGCTCGAGGCCCGATTGGGCCGGCTCCCGAACGATGCCGAAGTGGCGGCCGAATGCGAGCTTACCGAGCAGCAGGTGACCGATCTCCTCCGCTATGACGACGAGCCGATCAGCCTGGCCGGCCGCGTCGGTGAGGGTGGCGACACCGAGTTCGGCGACCTGATCGCCGACAAGGATGCCGAGAGCCCCTTCGACGCCACCGCCGCCAACATGCTTCCTGCTGACATCGAGCGGCTTCTCGGCGTCCTGGCGGAAAGCGAGCGCAAGGTGCTCTGGCTCCGCTACGGCCTCGACCGGGGCGAGCCCCGAACCCTCGACGAGGTCGGTGCCGCCATGGACCTTTCCGGTGAGCGGATCCGCAAAATCGAGCGCAACGCGCTGCGCAAGCTGCGGGCCGATTTGGTCGGCAGCGACGCCCACGAACTCCTGGCCAGCTAATCCCGACCTGCCGGGCTGAGCCCGGCCGGCCGCGAGCGGCTGAGCCCGGGCTGGCCGGCTGAGCCCGGCCGGCTACGGGCTGGTGACGACGCCCTGGTGATCGGGGGCCAGCTGCTTCACCTGGCCGGATAGGCCGAGCTCTGCCAGGAGCTTGGCGCCGGCCTCGGCCACGCGCCCGGCGTCGCCCGACGTGCAGATCCCGAGAACGGTGGGTCCCGCTCCCGACCAGCACGCCGCGAGGGCACCCGCTTTCACGAGCCCGGCCATCAGCGGGCGCGACTCGGGGAACAAATCGGCCCGGTAGGGTTGATGCAGGCGATCCTCGGTGGCGGCCGAGATGAGACGACGATGGTCGGCGAGACCCGCCACCAGCAGGCCCAGCCGCCCGAGGTTGAATCCGGCGTCACCATGGGGGACGCTCGGCGGCAGGCAGGCGCGGGCGTGCGCCGTCGCCAGTTGACGGTCCGGTATCACGACCACAAATTCGAGGTGGGGATCCAGGGGAAGACGGTGTGCCACCGGCGCGCCCGCGACCATGGTCGCCGCGACCAAGCCGCCGAGAGCGGAAGCGGCAGCATTTTCCGGGTGACCGTCCCAGGTCGTGCCGATCACGATCGGGCTCGGAGCGCCAGCGGCCGCCGCAGTCGCCACCGCCAGGGCGGCCGAGGAACCGAGGCCCCGGCCGACGGGAATCTCGGAGTCGATCGTGATCGCGAGGCGATCGTGTCCCGCCACCATGCAGGCGATTCGGGCCGCCAGGTGGGTGGCGTCGGCGGGCAGGTCGGCGCCCTCGCCAAGGCTGGTTACTGTCAGGCTCCCGGCAGGCTCGACGGTGACTTCCACATACAGCGAGAGCGCGACGGCGAGGACGTCGAACCCAGGCCCCAGGTTGGCCGAGGAGGCGGGAGCCCGGGCGCGCATGGCGCTGACAGTACCGCCGCCGGGCTCGTCGCCTCAGCGGGGGGGTAGCGCGATTTCCGCTGTGTACACGACGGAAATCGCGCTACCCCTCCGTCGTGCGGGCGTCGAGCTCCTCGACGCTCATCAGTACCGTTCGGGCCTTGGAGCCCTCCGACGGGCCGACTACGCCCCGCTGCTCGAGCAGGTCCATGAGGCGCCCGGCGCGGGAGAAACCGACCCGCAGCTTGCGCTGCAACATCGACGTCGAACCGAGCTGCGAGCGCACGACCAGATCCAGCGCCTGCTCGAGCAGCAGGTCGTCGTCCTCGGAGTCGTCGCTGCCCCCTCCACCCCCACCGCTAGCGCTCGACTCGTCGCCTTCCACGCCGCTGACATATTGCGGCTCCGACTGCCGGCGCCAGTGTGCGACCAGCTTGCGGACCTCGTCCTCACCGACCCAGGCCCCCTGGATGCGCCGGGGCACGCTCGACGACGCTCCAAGCAGCAGCATGTCGCCCTGGCCGATCAGCCGCTCGGCGCCCGGCTGGTCAAGGATGACCCGGCTGTCGGCGAGCGACGAGACCGCAAACGCCAGACGGGACGGGATGTTCGCCTTGATCACGCCGGTGATGACATCGACCGAGGGTCGCTGGGTCGCGATGACCAGGTGAATACCGACGGCACGGGCCATCTGGGCGATGCGGCAGATCGAGTCCTCGACATCGCGCGCCGCCACCATCATCAAGTCGTTCAGTTCGTCGACCACGACCAGGATAAAGGGCAGGCGCACATACTCCGGGGCCTTGTCGCCGAGCCCGAGCCCGAGGCCAGCGGCGGCCGCAGTCCCGGGAACAGGGACTTCGGGACGCAGGTCGCCGCGGTCGAAGGCGGCGTTGTATCCGGTGATGTCGCGCACCCCGACCTCGGCGAGGAGGTCGTAGCGCCGCTCCATCTCGTGGACCGCCCAGGCCAGTGCGTTGGCCGCCTTCTTGGGGTTGACGACCACCTGGGTGAGGAGGTGGGGCAAGCCGTTGTACTGGCCCAGCTCGACCCGCTTGGGATCGACCAGGATCATCCGCACCTGATCGGGGGTGGCCCGTACCAGGATCGACGTGATGAGCGAGTTGATGCAGCTGGACTTCCCGGCGCCGGTCGCCCCGGCGATCAGGATGTGCGGCATCTCGGCCAGGTTGGCCATGACCGCCCGGCCCGCGATGTCCCGGCCCATTGCCACCTCGAGAGGATGGCGGGCGTCGTGGGCCTCGGGGGAGCTGAGGATGTCGCCCAGCGCGACCAGCTGGCGCTGCTTGTTGGGGACCTCGACGCCGATCGCGGACCGCCCGGGGATCGGGGCCAGGATCCGTACGTCGGCCGAGGCCATGGCGTAGGCGATGTCCTTGTTCAAGCTGGTGACCTTGGCGACCTTGACCCCGGGGCCCAGCTCCAGCTCGTAGCGGGTGACGGTGGGCCCGACCGTCATCCCGACCAGGCGGGTCTCGACCCCATGGGCCGCCAGGGAGCTCTCCAGCGTCTGGCCGAGTGCCTCGACCAGCTTCTTGTCGATCTCGGCCGCCTTGGCTTTCTTCAGCAACGCCAGTGGGGGCAGGCGCCAGGCTCCCTGCTGGGCGGCAGGGCCGAGGGCGATCTGCAGCTGCTCCCCGCGACCGGCCGTCGGGGCATCGGGCACGGAGACTTCCACCTTGGCCCGATCGGGCGCCGGCGCGGCCTGAGGGGTGGCGGCTACCGCCGGGACGGGAGCGGGAGCCTCATCGACCGGCGCCGGCGCCATTTGAGGTGCCGCGTTGTCCTGGTCGAAAAGGGGCGACGTCACCGCCGGGTGGCGCCGGGCCGCGGCCCGCCGCTCACCGTCGCTGCCGATCGTGGCCAGCCACCGGCCCCCACGGGCGATCCCCCGGGCGACGGCCGCCACGACGCCCCCCAGGCGCTGACCGGCGCGCCTCACCGGCGTCCCGGTGAGGATGAGGATCGAGACCGCCAGCACCGTTGACAACACGATCGCCGCCCCCCAGGGGGCGAGGAACTGGCGCAGCGGCGCCCCGACCAGGGCGCCGACCAGGCCGCCGGCGTCGGCCAGCCGCGAGATGCCGGGATGGCCGAGCTGCCACCGCGAAGGCCCGCGGCTGAGGTGCAGGAGGCCGCCGGAGGCGACGATCACGCCGAGGCAACCGAGGAGGATGCGGCCCAACACCTGGCGGGGCCGCCCGAGGATCAGGGTGACGCCGAGCACCGCCAATGCGGGCGTGACCAGCAGGCGGCCCCATCCGACCGCCTGAGCGGTGGCCGACTCGAGGGCGCGACCGGCGGGGCCGGCCACCCCGAGGTAGATCCCGAGGCCGGCCAGGGCGGCGGCCACAAGCAGCAGCACACCCCACACGTCGTCGGCCTGGCGACCGAGGGCGGCGCCGAAACTGCTGGTGAGACGGCTCAGGCGCCCGGGACCGCGATTCGCCGAGGCCGACGCCGAGGCCGACGCCGCCGGTTTGCGCGCCCCAGCCCGAGCCGGTGCCCGGGTCGGTGGGCGGCTCGGTGCGCCGGCTTTGCGGGACGAGCCACCGGGGCGCGGTGACGCTGCCTTGCGGGGCGCGGCGGGCTGCTTGGCGGTCGCGGTCGCGGCTGTGCCCTTGCCCTTGCCGGCGGGGGTCGGGTTGGTGCCGCGCTTGGTCGTGGTAGCCACAGTGGTCTCAACGGTAACACTGACCTCAGTACTCACAGGAGTACCAACCGCGAGGAGGCGACCCTTAGACCTGCATGACGACCGGCACGATCATCGGCCGGCGCCGGGTGCGCTCGCTCACGAAGCGGCCGAGGGCCGAGCGGACGTGGCGTTTGAGGGTCTCGTAGTCGGTGCCGCCGCTGCTGGCGGCCTGCTTCAGACCGGCCACCACCGCCGCCCGGGCCTCGTCGAGCAGGACTTCGGCTTCGGGCGCGTACACCCAGCCATGGGTGATGATCTCGGGACCGGTGAGGATGTCGCCGGTCTCGGCATCGACAGTGACCACGACCACCACGACACCCTCCTCGGACAGCACCCGGCGGTCCCGCAGCACGCCGCGCCCGATGTCGCCCACGATGCCGTCGACGTAGAGGTAGCCGGCGGGCACCTGGCCGGCGAAGTCGATGCCGGTGTCGGTGAGCTCGATGACGTCGCCGTCCTCGGCCAACAGCACCTTTGAGTTGGCGACCCCCATTTCCTGGGCCAACCGGGCGTGGTGCGTCAGATGCCGGAACTCGCCGTGCACCGGGATGAACGCGTCGGGCCGGGCTATCGCCAGCAGCGTCTTCAGCTCCTCGCGCTTGGCGTGGCCGCTGACGTGCACTGCGGCCAGGCCGGAGTGCACCACTTCGGCACCGAGGCGGCAGAGGCCGTCGATGACCTTGCCGACCGAGGCCTCGTTGCCCGGGATGGCGTGCGACGACAGGATCACCAGGTCGCCGTCTCCGACCTTGAGCCACTTGTTCTCGCCCGCCGCCATCAGCGCCAGCGCCGACATGGGCTCGCCCTGAGAACCGGTCGAGACGACGCACACCCGCCGGGGGTCGATATCGCCGATCTTCTCGATGTCGACAAGGGCGTTGTCGGGGATGTGGAGCAGCCCCAGCATGCGGGCCAGCGCGATGTTTTTCGCCATCGACCGCCCGAGGGTCGCGATGGTGCGCCCCGAGGCCATGGCGGCATTGGCAATCTGCTGGATGCGGTGGATGTGGCTGGCGAAACAGGTGACGATGATCCGCTTGTCGGTGTGGGCCGCGAACAGGTCTCGCACCACCCGCCCGACACTGCGTTCGGTGTCGGAATGCCCCTGCTCCTCAGCGTTGGTCGAGTCCGACAGCAGCAGCCGGATCCCCTCGGTCGAGGCCAGCGCGCCGATGCGGCCCAGGTCGGTGATCCGGCCATCGACCGGCGTCAGGTCCAGCTTGAAGTCACCCGAATGAAGAATGATGCCCTGCGGGGTGTGGAAGGCGGTGGCGAAGCCGTGGGGCACCGAGTGAGTGACGGGGATGAACTCCACGTCGAAAGGACCGATCTGGCGTCGCTCACCGTCGCGCACCGGGTGCATGGTGGTGCGGCCCAGCAGGCCCGCTTCTTCGATGCGGCTGCGGGCCAGGCCCAGGGTTAGGGCGGATCCGTACGTCGGGACGGAGAGTTCGCGCAGCAGGAACGACAGCCCGCCGACGTGGTCCTCGTGCCCGTGGGTCAAGACGCACGCCTCGACCCGGTGGGCGTTCTCCCGGAGATAGGTGAAGTCCGGCAGCACCAGATCCACGCCGGGCATTTCCAGGTCGGGGAACATGATCCCGCAGTCGAGGATCAAGATGCGGTTCTCGACCTCGATGCAGGCGCAGTTGCGACCGATCTCGCCGAGGCCGCCGAGGAAAACCAGTCGTACCGGGCTAGGCAATGGGCTCCTGTTGGTGACCCCCGGATTCGGCAACCGACGACACGCCCCGCAGGCGGAGCAGTACTTCTCGGGCCCGGTCCTCGAGCCCGTCCGGCGCCGGCCCGAGCGGCAGGCGGCATTGGCCGGAGGGCAGCCCGAGGACCCGCATGACGGCCTTGGCCGGAATGGGGTTCGGAGTCAGGTCGCCGCTCTGGAAGCGCCAGGACTCGAGGAGGCGGGCGTTCATCTTGCGGGCGCCGTCGATCTCGCCGTTGAAGAACGACGAGACCATTTCCGCGATCTCCTCGCCCGCCCAGTGCGACGCCACGCTGATCACACCGGAACCACCGACGGCGAGCAGCGGCAGGGTCAAGGCGTCGTCGCCGCTGTAGAGGTCGAAACCCGGGGGGGCTTCCGCAATAAGGCGGGCTGTCTCCGCGGGCATGCCGGTGGCGTCCTTGACCCCGACGATGGTCGGTACCTGGCGCGCCAAGGCGACCAGGACCTCATGGGCGACCTTGCGGCCGGTGCGGATCGGGATGTCGTAGATCAGCACGGGGAGGCTGCTGGCCGCGGCCACGGCTCGGAAATGGGCCTCCAAGCCCGCCTGGGGCGGCCGGCTGTAGTACGGCGTCACCGCCAGGATGCCGGCCGCGCCTACCTGGGCGGCCCGCCTGGTGAGCGCCACGCTGTGGGCGGTGTCGTTGCTGCCCGAGCCCGCGATGACGGGAACGGTGACCGATCCGGACACGGCTTCCCACAGGGCGACCTTCTCGTCGTCGGAGAGCACCGGGCTCTCGCCCGTCGTCCCCGCGACCACCAAGCCTTCGCTGCCGTGCTGCACCAGCCACCGGGCCAGCGTGATGGCGCCGTCGATATCGAGACGACCCGAATCGTCGAAGGGCGTGACCATGGCGGTGAGAACAGCGCCAAAACGCCCGGGGCCCATGGCCGCAGCCTATCGGGCCGGTACCTGGGTGCCGTTCTATTCGCCAGGCGCCAGCGGCTCCCCGGCCGCCACCTGGTACATCTGGAACTCCTCGGCGGTGTCGGTCCAATCCTCGAACTGGATGACGCCGAGCTCGATGAACTTCTTCCGCAGCCAGCCGTCGGCGGCGTCGAGAAGGCCGAGTTTCTTGCAGTTGGGGACGATCTTGGAGAACAGCAGCTGCTGGAACAGCTGCCGGTCGGCGGAGCCGTCCATGAGGGTGAGGGCGTCGGCCATGGGGACACCCATACGCTCCCACACCTCCTGTTGCACGATCCGGTCGCGCATCCGCACCGCCGCCTCGAAGGCGAACTCCTGGCGCTCGTGGATCTCGGTGGCGCTCAGCTGGGTGTAGAAATCCTGCAGCGACAGGACGCCGAAGGCCACGTGACGGGCCTCGTCGGCCATCACGTAACGCAGCAATTGCTTGAGCAGTGGCTCGCCCGTCAACTGGTAGATGAAACCGAAGGCGGCCAGCGCCAGCCCCTCCACCATGATCTGCATCCCCAGGTAGGTCATGTCCCAGCGGTTGTCGGCGATGATGTCGTCGAGCAGGGCGCGGAGATGGACATTGATCGGGTAGTGCCCCGAGAGCTTGGTGTCGAGGTACTTGGAGAACACCTCGAGATGGCGCGCCTCGTCCATGACCTGGGTGGCGGCGTAATACTTGGCGTCGATCCAGGGCACGTTCTCGACGATCCGGGCAGTGCAGATGAGCGCGCCCTGCTCGCCGTGCATGAACTGCGAGAGGGTCCAGTTCTGGCTCTCGACGCCGAAGCGCACCCAGTCGGCGTCAGTCCAGCGGGCGAAGGCGGTATGCGACAGGTCGACCCCCCGGTCGAAGCCGCCCAGGGCGTCCATCCGGGCCATCAGGATCCGCTCCTGATCCACCTCGGTGTCCCAAGGCAGGTCGGTCTGGGCATTCCACATCGAGGTCTTGGCCTTCTCGTACAGACGGCTCAGCTTTGGACGCGCCCCCTTTTCGTAGTCCCAGGTGAAGATGGTGTCGTAGTGGGCCTCGACCTGGTGGATGGTCTCGTCGACATCGGTGTTGGTGAGCTCCACGATGTTCCGGTCAGTGGCGCCGAACAAGCTGTGGTCGATGGCCATGGTGATTCCCCTATCGGTCCGGCTGGAGGCCGGGAAGCATGAAGGTGGCGACGACGCGGCGCGCCGTTGCCAGGTCGGTCAGGTCGACGCCCGGCGATGGGCAGAAACAGAACGACAGGATGATGCGCACCGCCCACTCCCCTGCCCGCCGGGCCTCCCCGGGCGAAAGCCAGCGGGCGAGGTGGGGCGCGGCCAACGTCGAGGAGAAGGCGAGGAGCTCCTCGCCGCGGCGGAACGCCAGCCACGGCATGACGGTCTCCGGCTCATGGGCCAGCAGGAACTGCAGGGCGCCGTTGTCGGCGATGAGGCCCGCGGCCACCGCCATGGCCTGGGCCAGCGCCTCGCCGAGGGAGCCGGCGGCATCCAGCTCGCGGGTCACGGCGCACCTGGCCCGCGTGATCTCCGACTGAGCCACGGCTCGCAAAAGGGCGTCCTTGCCCCCGGGGAAGACCCGGTACAGCGTCGCCCGGCTGCAGTCCGCCTGGCGGGCGACATCGTCGAGGGTCGTCTTGGCCAGGCCCCATTGCCGGATGCAGCGCAGAGCGGCGGCTACGATCCGGCCCTCGAGGCTCGTCGCCGACTGGATGTCCGGTGGCGCCAGGACGGCGGCGACAGTTGCCACGTTGAGACACTAATAGCGTTTCTGTCTCATCGTCAACGGTCAGTCGCGGGCAACCAGGACTCCCGCCAGGAATTCCGTCCTCACCAGCTCGCCAACCTGCTCCCGGTCCGTCAGGTCCCACTGCCCTGGGGCCCCGATCAACGAAAGCATCATCCGGGCCAGGTACTCGCCGGCCGCGTCGGCCGAGAGCCCGGGACGCAGCGGCGCCACCGCCAAGCGCGGCCCAAGCCAAGCCATCAGCAGCCGGACCAGGCGGTCCCCGCCCACAGTGAGGCTGGTCACGATGGTCTCGGGCTCGCTCAGCAGCATCGCCTGCAGGACCCGGTGCTCGCCGAGTGCCCGGTGGGCGAAGAGCAGCGCCTCCTCGAGCTGGGAGGCGAAGTCGGGGGCCCCGGCGGTCGCGGCGGCCAACTCGCCCAGGAACCGGGCCGCTTCCCAGCTCACCGTGTCGCGCAGCAGCTGGTCCTTTCCTCCGGGGAAGTACCGGTACACCGTCGCCCTCGAAACGCCGGCCTGACGGGCCACGTCCTCCACGGTTGTCTTGGCCATGCCGTAGCGGGCGATGCACGCATAGGCCGCCCCGAGGATGTCCTCCCGCAGGTCACCGGCCATGGCGCACGCGAGGCTAGGAGATATGGACGAGTCGACCCGCGCCGTGTACGAGGCCCATGCCGCGCAGTGGGCCGAACGCCGCCCACCGCGCCTGGGGACCGAGGCGACCTCCTTTTCCCGGCGTTGCTTGACCGGAATACCGATTGTCGACCTCGGATGTGGCTCCGGCGCCTACTTCCCCAGTCTGGGGCGCCCCCTGGTCGGGCTCGACGGGGCCCGGGCCATGCTCGCCGCCGCCCGGGTGGTGGCCGCCGACGTGCCTGTCGTGCAGGCCGACCTGACGCAGCTCCCCTTCGGTCCCCGGTGCCTCGGCGGGGCTTGGGCCCGGGCGTCCTACCTGCACCTTCGCCGCCATGACCTGCCCGCGGCGCTGGCGCAACTGCAGCGGGCGCTGGCGGTGGGGGCGCCCCTCGAGATGACACTGCGGGCCGGCACGGCGGAGGGGCCGCTGCCCGACGACGACTTCCCCGGCCGATTTTTCGCCCACTGGGAGGCCGGCGACCTGGCGTCGGTGCTGGTGGGTGCCGGCTTCGGAGTGGAGGCGGTCGAGGCCCAGGGCGACTGGCTGACCGCCCGGGCCCGGGCGCTGCGGACCCTCGGAGACTTCGTGGGGCCCGGCATGCGGATCCTGGTGTGCGGTCTCAACCCCAGCCTGGTCGCAGCCGACGCCGGGTTCGGCTACGCCGGGGCGACCAACCGCTTCTGGCCCGCCGCCGTCGCCTCAGGTCTGACCGGCGCAGAGCGGGCGCGCCGGCCGTGGGCGATGCTGGCCACCGACGGCGTCGGCATGACGGACCTGGTAAAAGGGGCGACGCGCCGGGCGAGTGAGCTGCGGCCGCGGGACTACCGCGACGGAGCGGCACGGGTGGCGTCGCTGGTGGCGTGGCTCCAGCCCCGGCTGGTGTTGTTCGTCGGCCTGGCGGGGTACCGGGCGGCGGTGGACCGCAGCGCCCACGCCGGAGTGCAGCCTGGGCTGTTTGGTGGGGCTGCGGCTTATGTGATGCCGTCGACCAGCGGCCTGAACGCCGCCACCAGCCTGGGCGAGCTGACCGACCACCTGCGCGCCGCCCAGGCGGCGTCGGCGTCCTGATTTCAGCTGCGCTCGCGCACCGGGAGCTGGTAGTCGGCGAAGCGCTCGCGCAGTGTCTTCTTGGAGAACTTCCCGACCGAGGTCTTGGGCACTTCAGCGATGAATACGCAGCCGTCGGGCACCCACCACCGGGCCACCCGGGGCCGCAGCCAGTCGAGCAACTCCTCAGGCGTGATCGTGGCATCGGGCTTGGGAACCACGCACGCCAGGGGGCGCTCCTGCCACCGCTGGTCGGCGATGGCGATGACCGCCGCCTCGGCGACATCGGGATGGGCCATGAGCTCGTTTTCTAAGGCGACGGAACTGATCCACTCGCCGCCGCTCTTGATGAGGTCCTTGGTCCGGTCGACGAGGCGGACGTAGCCCTCGGGGGTGAGGGTGCCGACGTCGCCGGTGCGCAGCCAACCGTCGGGCGTGAAGGACTCGCGGGATCGGGGATCGTCGTAGTAATCCCGGGCGATCCATGGGCCCCGAACCTGGATCTCGCCCCGGGCCTCGCCGTCCCAGGGCAGCTCGTCGGTCGTGCCCGGCTCGACGATGCGCATCTCGACGCCGGCGACCGCGATGCCCTGGCTGGACCGGAGGTCGGCCAGTTCGGCCTCGCTCTGGCCGGCCAGGGTCGACCGGATGCCGCACACTGAGGCCAAGGGGCTGGTCTCGGTCATGCCCCAGGCCTGCAGGATCGGCATCCCGATGGCCGCTCGATACCCCTCGGAGAGCGCCTTGGGTACCGCAGAACCGCCGCACACGATCCGTTTCAGCGAGGACAGGTCCCGGCCGGCCAGCAGGGGCAGCACGCCCATCCAGATGGTCGGAACACCGGCGGCCAGGGTGACCCGCTCGCGCTCCATGAGGTCGGCGATGGCGGGCGGCGACATGTCCGGCCCGGGGAAGACCAGGCTGGCCCCGGCGAACACCGCGGCGTGGGCCAAGCCCCAGGCATTGGCATGGAACATGGGCACGACGGGCAGGACAACATCGCGCTCAACCACGCCGATCCCGTCAGCGAGCATGGCCCCCATGGAGTGCAGCACCGTCGAGCGGTGGGAGTAGACGACCCCCTTGGGGTTGCCGGTCGTGCCGCTGGTGTAGCACATGGCCGCGGCTCGGCCCTCATCGGCCACCGTGAACTCGACCGGGTCGGCGCCCGCCACGAGCGCCTCGTAATCGAGGAGGCGGGGATCGTCGGGGAGCGGGGGCGCCACGGCGCCGGCGGTGTCGTCCATGACCACGATGTGGCGGACCGTTTTGAAGCCGGGAACGAGGGGCCACAGCAGCGGGACAAGTGTGCGGTCGACGAAGATGACCTCGTCTTCGGCATGGTTGACGACGTAGCTCAGCTGGTCCGCGAACAGCCGGATATTGAGGGTATGCAGAACGCGGCCGGTGCACGGGGCTGCGAAGTACAGCTCCAGGTGCCGGGCGGTGTTCCACGCGAAGGTCGCCACCCGGCCGTCGGAGCTGATCTCGAGCGCGTCGAGGGCGCCACCGATACGCCGGGTGCGGTCGGCCCACGTCCGGTAGGTCGTTCGCGCCAGCTCGGCGGGCCCGTCGGCGGGCTTGCGGCCCGCGGTGACGACGGCCTTGTCACCGAAGAGGCGCTCGGCCCGCCGGAACATCAATGGCAGGGTGAGCGGCGTTTCCTGCATGAGGCCCTGCATGGCCAGAGATCTCCCCTCCAGTGGCGCGGCCCCCCTCATGGCCCGCTCCTGGGCGAGGCTACAACTGGCGGGCGCGCCAGGCGGGGCGGCCGGGCGGCGCCGGCCGGCGGGACGCGGACGGCCGGCGCCGGCTGGAGCCCTCTACCGCAGAATCCGAACACACGATCATTCTTGGCACCATTTGAGGGCATATATCGCGCCAGATGGTGCTCAGAATGGCAAACGTGTCGTCGCACTGCCCCCGCCAGCCCGCCGCCCCGCTGGCGCCTCAACGCCCCGCCGCCCCCAAGGCGCCCCCAAGGCGACCCGCCGCCGCCCTGCGGCCCCGGGCGCCTCAGAGACCGAGGAGCTGGTCCAATCCGACGGTAAGGCCGGGGTGGTCGGCCACCGCCTTCACCGCCACCAGGACGCCGGGCATGAATGAGCTGCGGTCATAGGAGTCGTGGCGGATGGTCAGGCTCTGGCCGTCGGTGCCGAGCAGCACTTCCTGGTGGGCGACGAGGCCTCGCAGCCGCACGGAATGGATCCGTATGCCGGCGGGACCCAGTGCCCCCCGGGCACCGGCGACCGATTCGACCTTCGTGGGATCGGGTGCCCAGTCAGCCGATGCCGCCGCCATCCGTTGCGCGGTGTTGACCGCAGTGCCCGACGGGGCGTCGATCTTGCCGTCGTGGTGCAGCTCGATGACCTCGACGGAATCGAACCACGGCGCGGCCAGCTCGGCGAAACGCATCATCAGCACCGCCCCAATGGCGAAGTTGGGGGCGATGACGCAGCCGAGGGAGCCACCGGCCGGAAACAACCGATCCAGCTGGTCGACATCCGCCTCTGTGAACCCGCTGGTTCCCACCACCGCGTGGACACCATGGTGCGCGCACCAGGCGACGTTCTCCCGCGCCGCCGTCAGCTGGGTGAAGTCGACCGCCACCTCGACGCCGGCGTTGGTCATGGCGTCGGTAGAGGCGGCAATGACGACCGACCCGAAAGCGGTCTCGCGGCCCGGGCAGAATGGATCGACCGCCGCGACCAGCTCCAAGGCGGGATCGGCGGTGACCGCCCGGCACACTTCAGCCCCCATCCGACCGCCGGCGCCGAACACCCCTATCCGCATGGCCTGCGAGCGTAGGGCGGCGACGGGACTCTAGGGGAAGACGGGACTAGGAGAAGTCGTCCTCGCGGAACGGGCCGACGGCGGCGACCACCCGGGGAGTAGTAAGGACCCGGTCGATGACCCGCCGGACGTCGGCCACCGAGACGGCATTCAGCTTGTCCTCGATGTCCTCGATCAGGGGGACGCTCCCGTGGACCAGCTGGCTGCGCCCGATGCGGCTCATGCGGGCCCCCGAGTCCTCGAGCGCCAGGGCCAAGGAACCGCGCAGGTGCGTCTTGGCCATGGCCAGCTCCCGGGGCGTGATGCCCGAGTCGATCATGGTGTCGATCCCGTGGTTGATCAGGCCCATGACCTCTTGGGCGCGGGTGGGCGCGGTGCCCGCGTACACCACCAGGCAGCCCGTCTTCTCGAACAGCGACCGGTAGGAGTACACCGAGTACGCCAGGCCCCGCTCCTCGCGGATCTCCTGGAACAACCGGCTCGACATGCCACCGCCGAGGATGTGGTCGAGCATTGCCAGGGCGTAGCGGTCCTCGTCGTCGCGGTCGAAGGCCCGGAAAGCCACCGTCAGGTGGGCCTGCTCGGTCGGCCGGGTCAAGACGGCGACAGTTCGTGCCGGCTGCGCGGGCGCCAGGCGCGGCGGCGCAGAACCCCCGGGCCCGCCGGCGAAGCGCCGTTCGATCCCCGCCACCACCGCGTCGGGGTCGAGATCGCCCGCCGCCGCCAGCACGATGTTGCCGGGCCTGTAGTGCTGGCCATGGAAGGCGGCGATGTCGTCGCGGGTGAGCCCCGCGATCGAGTCCTCTGACCCGAGGACGTCACGACCAAGGGAGTGGCCGGGCCACAGGGCCTCGGCCAGCACTTCATGGACGAGGTCAGCGGGCTCGTCGTTGTGCATCAGGATCTCTTCGACGATTACCTGGCGCTCGGCTTCGACCTCCGCGGGGCGGAACGCCGGCAGCCACATGATGTCGGAGAGGATGTCCAGGCCGGTGTCGAGGGCGTCGGCCAGCACCCGCAGGTAGAAAGCCGTGTACTCCTTGGTCGTGAAGGCGTTCATATCGCCCCCGACGGAGTCGATGGCCTCGGCTATCGAGCGCGCCGAGCGGTCCTCGGTGCCCTTGAACAGCAGATGCTCCAGGAAATGGGACGCCCCGGAGAGGCGGTCCACCTCGTCACGGGAGCCGGTGCCCACCCAGAACCCGACCGACACCGAGCGCACGTCGGGCATGCGCTCGGTGACAACGGTCAAGCCGGAGTCGAGCCGTGTGGCTGAGACGGTGGTGGCCAGGGTCAAGTGGCCGCCGGCCTAGCGGCGCCGGCGCGGGTTGCGCCGGGGGGCAGCGTCGCGATCGGATTCGGCGGGAGCCGGCCCAGTCGTGGCGGGGCCCAGGTCACCGAAGGTGGCGCGGGCTTCGTCCTCCCACGAGTCCTCGAAGGAGACAACCGGCACGTCGCTCGCCTCGGAACCTCCGGCGCCGCCATTCCCGCCGGCGCCGCCGTTACCGCTGTTGCTGCTGACAGGGGCGTCCCGGCGGGCCTCACGGGGTTCGCGAGCCTCACGGCTCTCACCACGGGACTCACGGGGTCCCCGGTCAGAAGACCCGCCCCTGCCGCCGCCAGACGAGCGCCCCTCATAGGAGCCACTGGAACCACTGGAGCCACTGCCCCCGCCACCGCCACCACCGGGAACGTCGCCCTCTTCGCCGACCACGCTCAGCGACACCTTGCCCTGGGGATCGATGTCGTCCACGCGCACGCTGATCTCATCGCCCAGGTCGACGACGTCTTCGACCCGCTCGATGCGCTTGCCGCGGCCCAGCTTGGAGATGTGGAGCAGGCCATCACGACCGGGGAGGATGTTGACGAACGCACCGAACTTGGTGATGTTGACGACCTTGCCGACGTATACCGCGCCGACCTCGGCCTTGGGGGGGTCGAGGATGAGCTCGATACGGCGGCGGGCCTCTTCGACTGC
The DNA here is from genome assembly GCA_963851105.1 of uncultured Actinomycetota bacterium. Taxonomy (GTDB): domain Bacteria; phylum Actinomycetota; class Acidimicrobiia; order Acidimicrobiales; family Palsa-688; genus DATARN01. The sequence goes on along the minus strand of CAWKNP010000009.1, from coordinate 132,690 downwards.
CGCGCCGTCGCGGGCCGCGATGGTCACGGTACCCACGCTGCCGTCGTCGTCGACCGCGATGTCGGTGCCCGTCTCGGCCTGCAGGGCGTTGATGACCTTGCCCTTGGGGCCGATGACCTCGCCGATCTTTTCGATCGGGATCTCGATGCTGATGATCTTCGGGGCGGTGTCGCGCACGGAGTCACGGGGCGCTGCGATGGCCGCCTGCATGACATCGAGGATCTTCAACCGGGCGTCACGGGCCTGGCGCAGAGCGGCGCCCAGCACGTCGGCGGGCAACCCGTCGATCTTGGTGTCGAGCTGGAGGGCGGTCACGAACTCGGCCGTCCCGGCCACCTTGAAGTCCATGTCGCCGAAGGCGTCCTCGGCTCCAAGGATATCGGTCAGGGTCGTGTACTTCCCGTCCACGAAGACGAGGCCCATGGCGATACCGGCCACCGGCGCCTTGATCGGGACGCCGGCGTCCATCAGCGACAACGACGAGCCGCAGACCGACGCCATCGACGTGGAGCCGTTGGAGCTGATCACCTCCGACACCAGCCGCAACGCGTAGGGGAACTCCTCGATCGGGGGCACGACGGGCAGGAGGGCCCGCTCGGCCAGCAATCCATGGCCGATCTCCCGGCGCTTGGGGCTGCCCACCCGCCCGACCTCGCCGTTGGCGTAGGGGGGCATGTTGTAGTGGTGCATGTAGCGCTTCTTCTCGTCGATACCGATGGTGTCGAGGAGCTGATCCATCCGGGGCATGCCGAGGGTCGTGACGTTGAGCACCTGGGTCTCGCCGCGCTGGAACAGCGCCGAGCCGTGGGAGGTCGGGATGATCCCCACTTCGGCCGACAGCGAGCGGATGTCCGCCGGTCCCCGGCCGTCCATGCGGACGCCTTCGTCGACGATCCGCTGGCGGACCAGCTTCTTGGTGAGCGACCGGATGGCCGCCTTGATCTCGCGCTCCCGGCCGGTGAACTCGCCGCTCAGCTCAGAGATGATCTCCTTGGTCGCCTCGTCGATCGCCGCGTTGCGCTCCGCCTTCTGGGTGATGGTGGTGATCTTGGCGATGCGATCGGTGCCCACCGCCGCCACCCGGGACATGACATCGTCGCCGTAGTCGACCTGAGGGACGTACGGGATGGGTGAATGGACGCCGGCAATGGCGACCAGCTCGCGCTGCAGCTCGATGGAATCCCGGATCCAGGTCTTGGCCGCCTCGAGGCCGTCGGCGATGACCTCCTCGGTCACCTTCGGGGCCCCGTCCTCGTAGTAGCGCCAGGCGTCTTCGGTACCCCCGGCCTCGACCATCATGATGGCGATGTCGCCGCTGTCGGTCTGGCGGCCCGCCACCACCAGCTCGAAGGTCGACGCGTCGCCCTCCTGGTAGCTCGGATGGGCGATCCACTCACCCTCGGTGGAGTAGGCGATGCGCACCGCGCCGAGGGGCCCCTCGAAGGGGATGCCCGACAGCATCAGCGCCGCGCTGGCGGCATTGATGGCCAGCACGTCGTGCGGGTTCTTCTGGTCGGCGCCGAGGACGGTGATGACGACCTGGGTCTCGTTGCGGTAGCCGTCGGTGAACGACGGCCGCAGCGGCCGGTCGATGAGGCGGGCGGTGAGGATCCCCTGGTCGGTGGGGCGGCCCTCCCGGCGGAAGAACGAGCCGGGGATCTTCCCCGCCGCGTACATGCGCTCCTCGACGTCAACGGTCAGGGGAAAGAAGTCGATCCCTTCCCTGACATCCTTGGCGGCGTTGGCCGTCGCCAGCAGCATGGTGTCGCCGATGCGGGCGACGACCGCCCCTTGCGACTGCTGCGCCAAACGGCCGGTCTCAAAACTAAGTGTCCGGTCGGTCCCGGTAATCGGGCCGGAAACGGTACTGGCATCCCCCATGGGAACGCTCCTTTCGTGGACCCGCGATGGCGGGTCCCTCTGGTTTGGAGCGGCGGTGGGCCAGTTCCCAGTCGACGACCACCGGACTGGAAAACAACTGCTCCGGCGATGGCCGGCGCCTCGGTGATCTTCGACTGGCAGCTGACCTCTCGGGCCGCTGGATTACTGCTTGGTTGTTTGGTGTAACGGGGCGGCCAAGGGCTGCCCGGAAAGAACTAGCGCCGCAGTCCGAGCTTGGCGATCAGATCGCGGTAGCGCTGGACGTCGTTGGCTCGCACGTAGTCGAGGAGCCGGCGACGGCGACCGATCAGTTTCATCAGCCCTCGGCGGGTGTGATGATCGCCCTTCTGGACCTTCAGGTGCTCCGTGAGATGGGCGATGCGTTCGCTGAGGATCGCAACCTGCACCTCCGGAGAGCCAGTGTCGGTCTCATGGAGACGGTAGGTGGCAATCGTGGCAGCTTTATCAGGCATGCAGCAAAGGTTCCTTGTGGTACGCGTGATGCAAGACGCGCTCGGGCGGTCGCCCGGCGGCGGATCCCATGGTAGCAGCAGCCGGTACCTTGAACCGATGGCCGGCGAAGTCTTGCAGGTGACCAAGACCCTCGCCATCCCCCTCGACGAGCTGGAGTGGCGCTTCAGCAGCTCGGGCGGCCCTGGCGGCCAGCACGCCAACACCTCCAACACCAAGGCCGAAGTGCGCTTCGACGTGGCCGCCTCCCCGTCGCTCGCACCCCATCAGCGCGACCGCCTGCTCGAACGGTTGGGGCCGGTCGTCAGGGCCGTGGCCAGCGACGAGCGGTCCCAGACCCGCAACCGGGAACTGGCCCTCGCCCGCCTCGCCGGTCGCCTGGCGGGGGCCCTGAAAGTCCAGCGGGTCCGTCGCCCGACGCGTCCGAGCGCCGGCGCCAAGGAACGAAGACTCGGGGAAAAAAGGCGGCAGGGTCAACGCAAGCGCGACCGGGCGGTGGGCCGTTCTGCCACCGACGAATAGCCCGATCACCCCAGGGCGTGGCGAGTGGCGACCACGTCCCGGTCGATCTGGGCCACCAACTCGGTGATCGAGTCGAACCGCTCCTCGGCGCGGATCCGGGAGTGGAAGCACACCGCGGCCGGCTGGTCGTAGAGGTCGCCGTCGAAGTCCAGCAGGTAGGCCTCCAGCAGCGTGGTTCCCTGCTCGTAGAACGTCGGGCGCGACCCGAGCGACAGCGCGGCGGGATGGACCTCGCCGTCGGGGCGGCGGTACCAACCGGCGTAGATTCCGTCGGCGGGCAGGCAGATGTCGAAGGGGACGTCGACGTTGGCGGTGGGAAAGCCCAGCTCACGGCCCCGGCCGTCGCCCCGGCGCACGACGCCGCGGACCTCGTGGTCACGGCCGAGCATGACCGCCGCCATTTCGACGTGGCCGGCGGCGAGGAGCTGGCGGATGCGCGTCGACGACACCGGCGTCGCGTCATCACCGGCGCTGCCGACGAGGGGCAGGCCGTGGACGGAGAATCCCAGCTCCGCCCCCATGCGCTCGAGCAGGGCCACATCGCCGCGGCGCCCGTGGCCGAAGTGGAAGTCCTGGCCGATCACGACAGCTTGGGCCCGAAGCCGGCCGACAAGCACCTCGGTGACGAAATCCTCCGCCGACTCCTCGGAGCGGGCCTTGTCGAAGCCGATGACGAGGGCATAGTCGAGCCCGCACCCGGCGAGCAGTTCGAGCTTCTGGCCGAGGTCGGTCAGCAGCTTGGGGGCCGATTCCGGGCGCACGATGGTGGCCGGGTGCCGGTCGAAGGTGGCCACCGCCGACGCAACGCCCAGGTCCGCGGCCAGCGCTCGGACGTGAGAGATCACCTGCTGGTGGCCACCGTGGACGCCGTCGTAGGCGCCGATGGTCACCACACAACCCGGGACCGGGGCGCGTTCGGAGTCCTCGAGGACCTCCATCGCGCCAGAGGCTACCGGGGCGCCGCGGCGTCGTCGGCGGTGGCAAGCACCACGGCCGGCTTGATCCGCCCACTGGAGGCCGTTTCGTACACGGCCAGCAGGCGGCCTTGGTGGTCGACCACCGCCCACGGCCCTTCTCCGGTGGCATCGAGATCCCCCGGCGCCAGGACCCGGCCATGGCCCACCAACACCGCCAGGTCGGGTGCCACCGTCACCCATGCCATGCCCGGTAGCGCGTCGCGCGGCGGGCGGAGATCTCCCGGCGCGATGGCGTCGAGGGGCACGGCATCGCAGAGGGTGAACGGTCCGACCGCGGTGCGGCGCAGGTTGCGGAGGTGGGCGCCGCCCCCCAGCGCAGTACCTAGGTCGGCGGCCAGGCTGCGGACGTAGGTACCGGTCGAGCAGTCGACCTCGGCCGCGAACACCGGTCCCGGAGCGACCGGGCCGGTCAGGTCGAAGCGGGTCACCGTAACCCGACGCGGCGCCCGATCGACCTCTTTTCCCTCTCGGTGCAGTTCATGGAGGCGCCGGCCACCGACGTGCACCGCCGACACCATCGGCGGGATCTGGTCGATGTTGCCCGTGAGCGTGGCCGCCGCCGCTCGCGCCGCCGCCAGGGTGACTGCCGCCATGTCCCACTGGCCTGTGACCTCGCCGCCGGCGTCGAGGGTGCTGGTCGCGGTGCCGAGCACGACTTCGGCCTGGTACGACTTGGGCTGGCCGGAGAGGAATCGCATCAGCCGGGTCACGGTGCCCAAGCCCACCAGCAGGACGCCGGTGGCGTCGGGGTCGAGGGTCCCGGCATGGCCCACCTTTTTGAGGCCGAATATCTTGCGGCAGCGGGCCACCACGTCGTGGCTGGTCCAGCCGGCCGGCTTGTCGACGACGAGCAACCCGCCCCACGACGGCCCCGGGCGCGGTGCCGGTTCAGCCACCGGCCGCCAACGCGGCCCGGATTTCGGCCAGGATCTCGGCGATGGTGGCGGTGCTGGTGAAGCCGGCCGCGTAGCGGTGGCCGCCGCCGCCGAAACGGGTCGCGATGGCGCCCACGTCGGTCTCGGACACTGCCCGCAGCGAGACCCGGACGCCTTCGGGGGATTCCTTGAGGACGCACGACACCTCGGCCTCACCGGCGCGGCGGATGAGGTCGATCAGCCCTTCGGTCTCCTCGATAGCCACATCGAAGCGGCGGAAATCCTCCTCCGTGACCCAGGTGGCCACGAACCGGAGGTCGACGTCGAGCTGGGCCCGCTGGAGGCATTCGGCGACCAGCTTCAGGTAGGCGAAGCGGTGTTGCTCGAAGAGCTGGCGCGACATGTCAGCGATCGGGAGGTCGAAGCGCGCCAGCTCCTCGGCCAGCGCGAACACCTCGGGAGTGGTGTTGCTGTACTGGAACCGCCCGGTGTCGGTGACCAGCCCGGTGTACAAGCAGATGGCGGCGTCGCGGTTGAGGGGCCAGCCGAGCAGGTCGGCCAGATGCCGCACCACGACCGCGGTGGCCGCGGCGGCCGGGTCGACGGCGTTGACCGACCCGTAGCAGTCGTTGGTGACGTGGTGATCGAGCACGACCAGCCGCCCGGCGGCGCACGCCCGCTCGGCGATCGGCGCCAGCTCGCCCAGGCGCCGCAGCGACCCGCAGTCGAACGTCACCATGACGTCAGGACTGTCGGGAAAGTCGGCGGGCTTGGTGACGAGGTCGAGACCGGGCAGGTACTGGTAATGGGGGGCGACGACGAACGGCTCGCCCCAGGAGGCGAGCGACGGCACACCGTTGGCCAGGGCCAGGTGGTGCAGCGCCAGCATGGAGCCAAGGGCGTCGCCGTCGGGGCACACGTGGCAGGCCAGGGCCAGCTGGCGCGACCCCGCGATCAGGTCGGCAGCGGCCCGGAGTGCTGTCGCTGCGCCGCCGGGCCCGCTCTCAGGCTGGCTACCGCTCATCGGGCTCCTCTTCGGGCTCCGCTGGCTGGAGATCTCGCAGGATCTCCTCCACACGCTTGCCTGTTGTTATCGCAGGATCGACCGCGAAGGCCAGTTGCGGTGTCCGCTTGAGGCGGACCTGGGCCGCGATCGTCGCCTGCAGGCGCAGCCGGATGTCGGCCAACGCCTCTATGGCGTCGGCATTCAACGAGGCGAAGAACAGCGTCGCGGTACGAAATTCTGGGTCGCTGCGCACGCCGGTCACGGTGAGCAGCATCAGGCGGTCGTCGCTATCCGCGAAGCGCTCGATGGCCTCGGCCAAGACCTGGCGGAGGATCTCGTTGACCCGGGCCGTGCGGGGGTACTGCCGCGCCGTCGTGTTCGGCAGCCGACGGTCCGGCGCCGGCCGGCCCCGCCGTCGCGCCTTGGCCATCACTCCTCCTCCAGCCATCGCCGCTCGGCGGCGATGACCTCGATGTCGGGAAACGACCACACGAAACGTTCGACCTCGTCGAGGACGGCCGCAACATGGCCGGCGGTGGCCGACACGGTGCTCACCGCCAGTCCCGCCCGTTGCCAGGTGTCCTGGTGGTCGACCTCGGCCGCCGCCACTTGGTAGCGGCGGCGGCAGCCTTCGAGGATGGGTCGGATGATGGCACGCTTCTCCTTCAAGGAGTGAGCCTGCGGCAAGTGGAGGTCGAAGCGGACGGCGGCCGCGTGCACCGGGCAACCAGGCCTAGGTGCGGGGGATCTCCCGCACATCGAAGGTCTCGATGAAATCTCCGGCGCGCAGGTCCTGGTTGTTGGAGAGCCCGATGCCGCACTCGAAGCCCGCCTGCACTTCCCGGACGTCGTCCTTGAAGCGCTTGAGCGACGTGATGGCACCTTTCCAGATGATCACGCCCTCGCGTAGGAAGCGCACCTTGGACCCCCGGGTGATGACGCCGGTACGGACGACACAGCCCGCGATGGCGCCGACGCGCGGGATCCGGAAAACCTCCCGGACCTCGGCCTCGCCGGTGATCACCTCTTCGAACTCCGGCGCCAGCATGCCGACCATGGCGCTTTCGATGTCCTCGATCAGCTTGTAGATGATCTCGTAGGTGCGGATCTCGACGTCCTGGGATTCCGCCAAGTCCCGGGCCTTGCGTTCGGGCCGGACATTGAAGCCGATGATGGTGGCGTTGGACGCCGCCGCCAAGGTGACGTCGTTCTCGGTGATGCCACCGACCGCCCGGTGGATGAACGCCAGCTTGACCTCTTCGCGCTCCAGCTTGCGGAGGCTTTCGGTCACCGCTTCCAGCGAACCCTGGACGTCGGCCTTGAGGACCAGGTTCAGCGTCGCCGTCTCGCCCCGCTGGATCTGCTCGAAGATGTCCTCGAGTTTGGCGCCGGTACCGGTGGCCGCCGACGACTTGCGCAGGTCGGCCGAGCGGTAGCGCTGCTCGCGCAGCTCGGCGATGTCGCGAGCAGTCTTCTCCTTGACCGTTACCCGGAACTCGTCGCCGGCGGCCGGGACCACGTCGAAGCCCAAGACCTGGATGGGCGTGGACGGCAGGGCTTCTTTGAGGTTGTCGCCCTGGTCGTCGATCAGCGCCCGGACTCGGCCCCACGCCGCTCCCGCCACGACCGCGTCGCCGACACGGAGCGTGCCCTTCTGGACGATGACGGTGGCCACGGGGCCGCGGCCCACGTCGAGGTTGGCCTCGAGCACGATGCCCTGGGCCCGGCCTTCGGGGTTTTCCCGCAGTTCCTCGAGCTCTGCCACCAGCAGGACCTGCTCGAGCAGCTCGTCGATGCCGACCTTCTGAAGCGCCGACAGCTCCACCATGATGGTGTCGCCGCCCCACGTTTCGGGGGTCAACCCGAGCTCGGACAGCTGCTGCTGGACCCTCGTGGGGTCGGCGTTGTCCCGGTCGATCTTGTTGATGGCCACGATGATCGGCACGTCGGCCGCTTTGGCGTGATTGATGGCCTCGATGGTCTGGGGCATGACGCCGTCATCGGCCGCGACCACCAGCACCACGATGTCAGTGACCTCGGCGCCCCGGGCCCGCATGGCGGTGAACGCCTCGTGGCCGGGGGTGTCGATGAAGGTGATCAGCTGGCCGTTGTAGTCGACCTGGTAGGCCCCGATGTGCTGGGTGATGCCACCGGCCTCACTCGCCACGACATTGGTCGTACGGATGCGGTCGAGCAGCAGGGTCTTGCCGTGGTCGACGTGGCCCATCACGGTGACAACCGGAGGCCGGGGTCGCAAGAGCTCGTCGTCCTCCTCGTCGTCGTCGTCGAAGTACTTGGCCTGGAGCTGAGCCTCCTTTTCCTCGCCCGCGTCGACGAGACGGACGGCTGCGCCGAGCTCGGCCGCGAACAATTCGATCATGTCGTCGCCGAGCGACATCGTGGCGGTGACCATCTCGCCTTGTTGCAGGAGGAAGCGGACCACGTCGGCGGCCGAGCGGTTGAGCTTGGGGCCGACTTCTTGGGCCGTGGATCCGCGCTCGATGATGACGTCGCCTTCGGGGACGGGAGCGTCGGAGGGGCTGTAACGGGTCAGCTCTTGCGCTTCCAACTCTTCGAAGTTGCGGCGCCGCCGGCGCTGCGAGCGGCGCTGGGGCGGGCGGCCACCCCGGCCGCCAAACGAGGGACCGCCGCGGCCGGCACCGGGGCCGCCACCGGGACCGGGCGCACCAGGGGCCCGGGCGAAGCCACCGGCTCCGCCTCCGCCACCTGCGCCGCCGGGACCAGGGGAACCGCCACCAGGGCGGCTGAAACCGCCGCCCGCGGGGCGACTACCGAATCCGCCGGGACGGCTGCTGGTACCGCCGCCGCCGACACCGGGGCGCGGCGGGCCGGCGCCGGGGCGACCGGCGCCCTGGCCCGGTCGGGGCGTGCTCTGGGCGGGGCCTCGACCACCAAGGCCGGGGGGAGGCGGAATGGGCTTGCCCGAGGGGGACAAGGGAGGGCGGTGGGCCCCGGGAGGCGGCGGGATCGGCTTGCCGGACGGCGATAGCGGCGGGCCGCCGGCTTGGGGCGCCGGGCGCGCCGGCGCGGCGCCCTGACCTTGACCAGGGCCGCGTGAAGACGGTGCCGAGGGTCCGGACGAACCGGAACCCGGGGTGCCGGGAGCGCCAACAGGCCGCCCGGGCGCCGACGAACGCGGGGGTGCCGGGGGGCGGGGCGCGGGCGCCGAGCTCCGGGGGGCCGCGGTCGGCATCGGAGGCCGGGGCGGCGCGGGCGCGGCGGTGGGCATGGGCGGCCGGGGAGCCGGGGCCGACGTGGGCATGGGCGGCCGGGGAGCCGGGGCCGACGTCGGCATGGGCGGCCGGGGAGCCGTGGGCATGGGTGGGCGCCGGGGGGCACTGCGGTCGACGCCGGGTGCCGGCGAGGCCTGGGATTCCGGCCGGCTGGTGACCAGTCGCGGGTCGTTCGGGCGCTGGGGCCCCCGGGGCGGCGGCGGGATGCCGGGGTCGGTGCGCGGCACCGGCTGGTCGCCGGCGCCAGGCCGCACAGCGCCGGGAGCTGCCACCGCGGGCGCGGCGGAAATGCCCGCCGTGGCGGCGAGCGGCTCAGCGGTCGTCGGCGCAACGGGCTGCGCCGAGGCAGCGGGCACCAGTGGTGCGCCTGCGGGGGCGGGCGGGGCAAGCGCCGGATCGGCGTGAAGCGGCGGCGTGGGAGCGCTGGACGGGGCGTCGGCGGGTGCCGCGTCGGCATCGGCGGCGCGCCCGGAACGGCCCTTGGTCTTGACCTCGGCCGGCTCTTCTGGTGTCTTGTCGCGCCGGAGCCCCTCGCGGTCCGCCTTGCGGCGCACGCGATCAGCCTGAGCATCCTCGATGCTTGAGGAGTGGCTCGTGACCCCGATGCCGAGGTCCAGGCAGAGGTCCAATGCCTCCTTGTTAGTGAGACCGAGCTCGCGTCCTAGCTCGTATACGCGAATCTTCTTGGGCAAGTCCTACGTCAATCCCTTCACGCGACGACGCCGGCGGCGCCGCCTATCTCTATCCTCGCACGTTCTTCACACGTCTCATGCAGCGCCGCTACTGCGGCCACCGTAACGGGAACCCGGAAAGCTCGACCAAAAGCCTGCTTCCGAGCCGCCTGCTCCAGGCACAACGGAGCCGGTAATCCGGGCACTTCGCTGGCGCACAGCCAGGCGCCCCGCCCGGAAAGCTGGCGGGAAAGGTACAACTTCCCGGCCTTGTTGGCGACTCGCACCATACCGGTGCTTGATGCCGTGGTGTGGCATCCGACACAGGTACGTATCGGTGTTTTGGCGCCCTGACGGTCCATCCCGGGGCGGGCCGGCGGGCCTACGGTGCCGCCTCCTCAACCGGACCCGACACCGATTCGGCCACGACCGCAGGTTGGGGCGCTGCGACCAGAGCTTCCGCAGCCGCGGCCGGGGCTTCCGCCCGAGCCTCGGCCCCATTCGTGCTGGCCGCAGCCGGTGCTTCGGCTTCGGGGGCAGCGTCGGACTCGGCCCACATCTCGGCGGACAGCGCCTCGCCGCCCTCCGCGGGCTGCCAGACCATCGCGCCCGCCTCGTCCTGGACCCATTCGCCCTCGGCCCACTCCTGGTTGGCGTAGGCCTCCTCTTCGGCGAGCTGGGATTCGCTCTTGATGTCGATCCGCCAGCCGGTGAGCCGGGCGGCCAACCGGGCGTTCTGGCCCTCCTTGCCGATGGCGAGGGAGAGCTGGAAATCGTGGACGATCACCGTGGCGGTGCCCGTGTCCTCGTCGAGGTGGACTTCTTTGACCTTGGCCGGCTGCAGCGCCCGCATGACGAACTCGCGGGGATCGTCGGAGTAGGGCACGATGTCGACCTTCTCGCCCCGAAGCTCGTTGGTCACCATCCGTACCCGGGCGCCCCGCGCTCCGACACACGCGCCGACAGGGTCGACGTTGGAGTCGTTGGACCACACCGCGATCTTCGTGCGGTGCCCGGGCTCGCGAGCCGCCGCCTTGATCTCGACGACGCCGCTCGAGATCTCGGGGACCTCGAGCTCGAAGAGTCGCTTGATGAGACCGGGATGGGTGCGGCTGACCACGATCTGGGGGCCTTTGGTGGTCTTGCGGACCTCGACGATGTACGCCTTCAGCCGGGCGCCGTGCTCATAACGTTCGTAGGGCACCTGCTCGGCCTGGGGCAGGAGTGCTTCGACCTTGCCGAGATCGAGCAGCGTGTAGCGGTTGTCGCTCTGCTGGATGATCCCGGTGACGATGTCACCCTCTCGACCGGCGTACTCCTCGTACTTGAGGTCGCGCTCGGCCTCGCGGATGCGCTGCAGGATCACCTGCTTGGCGGTCTGGGCGGCGATGCGGCCGAAGTCCTTCGGCGTGTCGTCCCATTCACGTACCACGGTGCCGTCTTCGTCGAGTTCCTGTCCGTAGACCCGGATGTCCCCCGTCTCGGGGTCGACGGTGACGACCGCCTCCTCAGCGGCTCCCGGCGTGCGCTTGTACGCCGCCACCAGGGCGTTGGCCAAGGCGTCGAGCAGAGTGTCGACGCTGATGCCCTTGTCGCGGGCGATCTGCTGTAGTGCCTCGAGGAAGGCGAAATTGTCTTTCATCGTGCGACGTCCTTCATCCGATCGGATTGGTCCCCGCCCGCGCCGGACCCGGTATCACGCCGGGCCGTCGACGCCGCCCCCGTCTTCGCCTTTTTTGCTGCGCTCCTGGTCGCGGGGCCCTTGGCCGCCGACTTCTTGGGCGCCGGCCCCCAAACGAGCACGGCGCGAGCCTTCTGAATCTGCTCATACGTGAGCTCGGTAGGCCCTTCATCGACGCCGCCGTCTTCCAGCTTCATGGTGATGCCGGCGTGGTCCGCCGCCAACAGAACGCCCTCCAACCGCCGCGTCCCCGCGATCAGGACCGCGGTCTTGACCGCGATCGTGCTGCCGATGTAGCGCTGATAGTGCGCCGGCGTCCGCAGGGTGCGCTCGATGCCGGGACTCGAGACCTTCGAGCTGGTAGTTGCCGCTCGGAGCCAGATCCTCACGGCTGTCGAAGGCGTCGGAAACGGCGCGGGCGAGGCCTGCGATGGCTTCCAGGTCGACACCACCGGGTCGGTCGACCAACACCCGCACGACCCGAGGATTCACATCGACGTCCCACAACTCAAGTCCTGCAGCGTTGACCAGAGGTAGGACCAGTTCGTCGATTGATTGTGCCGGACTCGTCATATCACCTCCACCTCTCGTCAAGGACCAACCGAAGCGCAAACAAAAGCGTGGGCACCCTGCCGTCGCAGAAAGGCCCACGCCAAACACACCACGGGTCGCCCCGGCGAGGGGGCGACCAGACGAGTATAGCCGGGGGACCGCTCTTCCGGACCCTCGGAGTGCTCCGAGAGGGGTGCCAAATCCTGGAAGGATTATAAGGGTGCCAGTTCGGGATACATCAGGACAACCATGGGTCTCGTAACCGTCGTAGCCGGCGTCGCAGTCCTCGCCGCCGGCCTCGGATTGGCCTTTTCCGCCGGACGCAAGCACCGCCGCGAGCGCCACGAGGTAGAGAACTTCTTCGGAGACGACCAGGAGGACCAAGCCTGGTGGGAGGGCGACGCCAACCGCTAACCCAGTCAGCGGTCCGCCGGCAATCACCGTCGGCAACCACCCCGGGCCAGACCGCCGGCACCAGGACTGCCGGCGCCCGTGCCGGCAGGCCACACCGCGGGCAGCCGGACCGCCGAGGCCCACCCAGGGCCAGACCGCCGGCTGCCGGACCGCCGGCGACCGGACGGGCGACCACCCCCGGGAGGCCGGTCCGCAAAGCGGACCGAGCCTCCCGTCGACCGACGGCGAGCGAAGCGAGCTCGTCGGTCGAAACAAACAGACAGCGCCGGCGCAAGCCGGCCCCACGCCTTACCAGGGGGTCGAGGGGGGGCGGAGCCCCCCTCGTGGCGCCCTGATAGGCGCGTGCCACGATCGCCACGAGGTCCGGCTCCTCTGCGTCGTCGGCCAGACCGCCGTCAGAGCGCTGCAGGCAGCGAACGGTGACCGCCGCGGCGGCCATGCGGTCCTCGCCCTCACTGCCGACGACCGACCAGGGCACGACCGCGAAACCGGTCTGGGCCGCTTCGATGGCTTCGTCGACCGAGCTCACCGCCACGGTGTGGGCCACGCGGAAGTCCCGAGCCTCCCGCAGCATGGACTCCTGCACCTCGTCGAGGGTGGTCGCGACTTCGGCGGCCGCCGCGGGGATCGCGAACTGGCGCTTGCTGGCGTTGTCACGGCGAACGACGGTCACCTGGCCCTCGGCGACATCGCGGGGGCCCACCTCGAGGCGCACCGGTATCCCCTTCAGCTCCCACTCGACCGCCCGGCGGCCGAAGGAGACGTCGACCCGGCGGTCGAGTTCGACGCGGTGGCCGGCGGCCTTCAGCTCCGCCGCCAGTTGTTCAGCCACTCGCCGCGTCTCGTCGTCGTCGCGGATGAGCAGGACAACCACCTGAATAGGAGCCAGCCGGGGTGGCAGGCGCAGGCCGTTGTCGTCGCCGTGGGCCATGATCAGGGCCCCCACCAGCCGGGTCGAGACGCCCCAAGAGGTCTGCCACACCAATTCCTGGGCGCCCGACTCGGAGGAGTAGGTGGTGCCGAAGGCCCGGGCGAAGTTCTGGCCCAGCTCGTGGCTCGTCCCCATCTGGAGCGCCTTGCCGTCGCCCATCATGCCCTCGCAGGTCCACGAGGCGATGGCGCCCGCGAAGCGTTCCCGGGCCGTCTTGACGCCGAGCTCCACCGGGACGGCCAGCACGTCGACCATGACGCTGTTGTAGACGTCGATCAGGATCCGGCGGGCATAGGAATGGGCGTCGGCCGCAGTGGCGTGGGCGGTATGGCCTTCCTGCCACAGGAACTCCGTGGTGCGGAGGAACAGCCTCGGCCGCAGTTCCCATCGCACCACGTTGGCCCACTGGTTGATGAGCAGGGGCAAGTCCCGATAGCTCTGGATCCACTTGGCGAAGTAGCTGTTGATGATCGTCTCGCTGGTGGGACGCACGACGAGCGGCTCCTCGAGTTCCTTGCCCCCCCCGATGGTGACGACCGCCAACTCGGGACTGAAGCCCTCGACGTGTTCGGCCTCCTTGCGGAGGTACGACTCCGGGATGAACAGCGGGAAGTAGGCGTTCTTGGCTCCTGCCTCCTTGATACGGGCGTCGATCTCGGCCTGCATCCGTTCCCAGATGGCGTACCCGTACGGGCGGATGACCATCGTCCCGCGCACGGGCCCGTTGTCCGCCATCTCGGCGCGAGCGATCACCTCTTGGTACCAACGAGGAAAGTCCTCGGCTCGAGGGGTGAGGACGGGCGCCTTTGCCATGGCCAGGCAGGCTACTGGGGGGGCGCAGCCCCCCCGACGAGCCCTAGAAGTGAAGCGTGCAAAAAGGAGCCACGGGCGAGGCGAAGGCCCGGTCGGCGACGACGAGCGCGCCCGGCTGGACCTCCTTGACCCGCCCGGCGGCAGCCAGGGTGGACGGCGCCACGCCGCCAAGGTAGATGGCGCCGAGATCGGCCAGGCCGAGGGTCAGCTCCGCCGGCTCCCCCTCGTGGGCGGGGCGGCAGGCGCCGGCGTCGGGCCCTGTTTCCAGGACGTAGCGCTCCGAGTCGACGGCGATCACCAGGCGCTCGGTGACCCCGTAGCCGCGTCCCGCCAGGGCGGCGGGGATGTCGAGGATGCGGACCCAGAGGTGGTCGGCGGCCTCGGTCGACCGCAGCCGGCGGGGGTCGGCGAGCATCCACCGCAGGGGCTCGTCGAGGGGTCGTTGGGGTGCCTTGACCTCCTCGACCAGGTCGAGGTCGAGGGCGAAGCGCCACAGCACGGCCAGCACTCCGGCGTCGGTGGCGACGAGGTCGTCGATGACGACCTGATGGCGGGGAATTCCTTCGGGCCATACTTGGTGGCCGTAGCGGTAGCTGATCCAGCCATCGGCCTCGCCCGCCGCCGATTCATGGGCGGCGTACAGACGGGCCTCACTCCCGTCCCGCTCTTTTTCCCGGTCCTGCAAATGTCGTACCCACCACCGGGCGCTGCGGTTGAGCTCACCGGGCCGCTTGTGGCGCGCCCGGTCGTGGACCAGCGGGAGCAGCTTGCCTGCCTCGTCCGGGTCGACCATCCGCAGGCGGCCGGTGGCAGCCGGGGCGTCGGGGCGGAAGGCGTCGCGATCGCTCTCGATGACGAGGGATTGGTAGGACTGGGCCCAGCCGTAGCCGTAGCGGCCGTAGATGATCGATTCCGAGGCCAGGAGGACCGAGAACGCATAGCCCCGGTCCCGCAGGTCGGCCAACTGGTGGTGCATCAGGCTCGACAGCAGGCCTTGACGGCGGTGGGTCGGCACGACACCGACGGCGGTGATCCCGGGAACCGGCATGGTGGGGCACGGCCGCCCCGGCCCCGCGGGCAGAGTGATCTCGAGCGGGTAGGCGCTGGCCGTGGCCACGATGCGGCCCTGGTCGTACACCGCCAGAGCAAAATCGGGCTCGAACCGCTCGGCGCCACTGGCGAGCGCTTCCTCGTCGGGGATGCCACCGAAGGCCTGCCAGGTGGCGCGGTGGAAGGCGTCCGCATCGGACCGGTCGACGGGGCGCACTTCGTGTGTCATGGCCCCAAGTGTGGCCCTCCGGCAGGAGAGCCGCCGCTGATTTAAACGACCTAACCGCCGAACATCTCACAGAGCCGACGGCCCGCGAGCTCCTCCGCCGCGTTCGCGTGCGACGTGCCGATTTTGGGCGGTGCCGCTATGGGTGGCCAACCGGCGGCGTGTTCTTCGTCGTGGGCCGATATTTACATCGAGGTAAAGACCTCTTTAAGTCCGCGCCCGAAGTGTCTCTGCCGGCCGTGACCACCTGAGGTTTGTCGGCAACTACTCCAGAAAACTCAAGCCTGAAAGCTGCGATTCAACACCGACTCGGGGAGGCTCGTTATTCGAGGGCCTGGCGACCGATGGACCTTGGTTCCTGGCCCGCCAGCAGCCACCCGCCGGCGGATGCCAGCAGCGGTAGCCCGATGACGATGACGGCCAGATTCGTGATGGGGATGTTTGTGAGGGGGTGGAGGTTGTTGCGATACCAGGCGAGGAGCGCGGCGTAGGCGCCCACCGTGCCGACCACGGCGCCGAGGAGGGCCAGCGCGCCGGCTGTGGCGGCGGTGATGGCCCGGCGTGTGGTGCTGGAGGCGCCGGTGGCGGTCAGGGTGCGCAGGTCGCCTGCCGTCTCGCTGCGGATCAGACCGACCGTCGCCGCCAGCACGCCCAGGGCCACGAGGATGCCGGCCGCCGTCGACCAGTTGCGCAGCGGGGCGTTGGACGCCTGCGGCGTTTTTGTCTCGACGTACATGCCGGCACTGGCCGCCAGTTTCCGGGCTATGTCGATCTGTTCCTTCGTCAGGGGGTTGGCGGTCTGGAGCAGCCAGCCGGAGGCAAGCGGCTGCAACCCGAGGGCTTGCATGGCTCGCTCGGTGATGAGGGTCTCAGGGGCCGAGGTGTTGCTCGGGAGTCCCCCGACGGTCTCGATAGTGGGGTGGGTCGCCTCCGCCGGTTCGTTGAATCGGTCTCCTGGTCCCGGCCCCGGTCCCGGCGTAGGTTCCTTGGGTCCCGCCTGCTGGATGGGCAAGAATATCTGCAGGCCACCGAGATCGCGCCGGGAGGAGATGATGTCGGCGGCTGGGTTGACCCGATCGGGCGTGATCCCGTAGTGGGAGAGGACCTCGGTCGTGGCGACATAGAGCTGGGTGCCCGCCCTGATTTCGACCCCCCGGCCGGAGGTGATCACCTGGACCAGCGACGCCGTGATCTGACCCAGCGGCTGCCCCGGCTGGACCGCTTGAAGGGCGGCAGTCGGGTCGTATGCCTCGTAGAGGGGAACGGTGCTCTGCGCCTTGAGCGTCGCGGCCAGCTGGTTTACCTGGGTTTGAGCGCCTTCCTGTTGGGCGGTTGTCAGGACGGGGATGGGGCTACCGGGCCCGTTGGAGTTGGCGATGTGGAGGATGAGCTGGTTGGCCGGCAGGTTTGATTGCGGCGCCGGCCCCTGGGCCGCGGCCGAGCTGATGGCGATGGTGGCGGCGATGGCCACGGCGAGGGTGGCAGCGCCCAGTGCCGCCCCGGAACGGGCCTGATAGCGAGCCAGGTCGCGCAGGGCCAATCGGACACTGACGGGGGCTCGGCCGGCCACCTTGGCCAGAGCCTGGATGGCCAAGGGTGCCATGAACAGAATCCCGAGCACCGTGGCGATCGTGCCCGAGATGATGACCGGGGCCTTGTGCTCGTAGGCGAAGAGGAGCAGGCCGAGGCCCGCGCCCAGCAGCACCACGCCGGCGGCGGCGAAGCGCCGGGCCGGTTGGGGACGGGGAGGACGGCCCGAAAGGGCGGCCATGACAGGGACCCGAGTGACGGCCCGTGCCGGCCACCAGGCTGCGACCACCGCAGTCACGAACGCCAGTACCAGGGCGGCGCCAATGGCCCACCAGGGCAACTTGAAACGGTCGATGCGGTGATTGACGATCGACTGCATGGTCGGCGTAAACGCCACCCAAATGGCCAGTCCCACCAGTCCACCGCCCACGGCGGCCGTGGCCCCCACCGCGGCGCCATTGGCGACCATGACCAGTCGGACCTGGCGGTCGGTAGCGCCCAACGACGAGAGCATGCCCAAGGACCGCATGCGACGCTGGGCCACCACGGCGAAGCCGGCGACGGCCAGCAGGCCGACGAAGAGCATGCCTATGGTCGCCAGGACCAGCACGATGGCCTCGGCCGCAGCCTTGCTGCTGGTGCCCCGGTCCATGATGTCGAGGCCCTGATGACTGGGCAGCCGCAGTGACTGGAGACGATTCGTGGTGGCGTGGGTGAAGACCGCCACGCTGTCGGGCGCGCTGATCTGGCCCGGCGCGACCAGGGCGAAGTGGTCGAGCAGGGCGAGCGGATTCTCCACCACGCCGACGACCCGCCAGCTTGTACGGGCCGCCGGCCAGACGCTTCCGACCTGGACACCAAAGGTCTGGGCCGCGTCGCTGGTCAGGGCGACCTCGCCTGGCCTGGTCGGGTAACGGCCGGCGTCGAGCCGCACCGTCACGTGAACATAGAGGCCGGCCGGGTTCTCGGCCCGGAGATCGAGGGTCGACACCGACCCAGGAATGGCGACGCTCTGGTGGTACACGACGTCGGTGGGGCCGGCGCCATGTTGGAGGGCGGCCAGGTCGGCGGCCAGGCTCTGGTCCGAACCGGGCAGGGTCAGGATGGCGCTGGCTGTGCCGAACGTCGCGTCGGGCCCCAACTCGACATTGGATATGAGGGCCAAGCCGACGGTGGTGGCCGCCACCGCCAACGTGAGCAGAACAAGGATGAGTAGTTGGCGCCGCCATTCCCGGCGGAACATCCGCCAGGCCCAGCGCACCACGGCCCGCCTCGCCGGGGCACCACCGCCCGCACTCTTGGCCGGGCCTGCCGGCGGGCGCAATGGGCGCTCCTGGACGGCGGTGGTCACGACGTCCGGCTTGGCGCCAGAAGCGACTCAGGTCCGGGGGGCGGCACCGTCTGATCGACCACCCGGCCGTCGCGAAGAAACACGACCCGGTCGGCCCATGAGGCGAGTTGGGCGTCGTGGGTCACCACCACGCCGGCTACGCCCCGCTGGCACGCGGCGCGGATGAGTCGCATCACCGCCTCGCCATTGGCCGAGTCGAGGGCGCCCGACGGTTCGTCGGCCAGGAGCAGCTGGCGCTTGCCCACCACGGCGCGGGCGATGGCGACCCGCTGGCGTTCGCCGCCCGACAGCTCGTCGGGGAAACGGCCCGCCCGGTCGCCGAGGCCCAATTCTTCCAGTGCCGCCATTCCCGCGGTCCGGGCCGCCCGGGCCGCCACACCATCGAGCTCCAAGGGCAGAGTCACGTTCTCTACCGCCGTCAACCCAGCCAGCAGGTTGAAGTCCTGGAAGACGAAACCAACCGATCGGCGCCGCAGCTGGGCTCGTTCGTTACGGGACATGGCCGACAGGGCGGCGCCGCCGATTACGACTTCGCCGCTGGTCGGCTGCTCCAGGCTGCCGGCGATGGTCAACAACGTGCTCTTGCCCGACCCGCTCGGTCCCATGACGGCCACCAATTCACCGGCATCGACCCCCAGGTCGATGCCGCGGAGGGCGTGGACCACGGCCGCCCCGTCGCCGTAGCTCTTCGCCACCTGGTGCAACTTTAGATAGGTCATCTCCGGGCCTCCAATCGCAGGCGCAACCTGGGCGTGGTCGAGGGGGGTGGCGGCGGGTCGACGGCCGCCCGCTTCAGCCGGCCGTCGGCCGCGTCCAGCCAGCGGACGACCGAATCCAGCCGGAACAGCTCGGCGTCCACCACCAGGGCGAAGGCCAGGTCGAACTGTGCCTCATCCGCCTTGAGCCTGGTCCACTGCTGCATCAACTCGACCAGGTACCGGCGGTGGACCTGGATGATCTCGTGGACGTCGACGCCGGGCGCTTTGGCGGCCACCAACACCTTGACGACCAGCTCCTCGCGTGGCGGCGATGTCAGGTCGGGCGGGGTCAGTAGCCATCTCGTCAGCTCCTCCTGGCCACCGGGGGTGATCCGGAAATCCTTCTGAGGGCCGTCGCCGTCGGAGTCGTCGGACTCGACCAGGCCGTCGCGTTCGAGCCGCTGGAGTGTCGTGTACACCTGCCCGATGTTCAGAGGCCACACATCACCCGTCCTGGCCTCGAATTCCTGGCGGAGCTGGAGCCCATATTTCGGCCCCTCGCTCAACAACGCCAGTAGCGCGTGGCGCACGCTCACGTGCCGACCCGTCCTTTCGAGATGAGCATCATACTCAGTATGTTACCCAAGAATCAGGTGGGCGCAAGTCGGATGGGCGGGAGTACCTAGCCGTGCCCCAGGCGCTTGTCGATGAGCTCGATGCGGGTCTCGCTGGAGTTGGCATCGTCGCCGCGCAGGTCGAGCAGTGCGGCGCGGTCGGCCTCGGCGGCGGCGGCGGCACCGCGGTCGGCGGCGGCGAGGCGGGCGTCGACACCTTCGGCGACCAGTTTCTCGGCCTCGGCCACCAGAGCCTCGACCATCTCGTCCTCGGGGACGACCCGTACGATCTGGCCCTTGATGAACAGGTGGCCCCGGTGGCGCCCGGCGGCGATGCCGAGGTCGGCCGATTTCGCTTCGCCGGGACCGTTGACGACGCAACCCATCACCGCCACCTGGATGGGCAGCTGGCGCTTCTCGAAGGCGGCCATGGCCTCCTGGGCAACCTTGTAGACGTCGATCTCGGCGCGGCCGCACGACGGGCAGGCGATCAGGTCGACGTTCTTGCGTTCCCGCAGGCCCAGAGCCTCGAGCAGCTGGCGGCCCGCCTTGACCTCCTCGACGGGGTCGGCGGTGAGCGAGTAGCGGATGGTGTCGCCGATACCCTCGGCCAGCAGGGTGGCGATACCGGCGGTGGCTTTGATGGTCCCTGCCGGCGGGGGCCCGGCCTCGGTCACCCCGAGGTGCAGGGGGTGGTCGGTGACCGCCGACAGCTGGCGGTAGGCCTCGATCATGAGCGGCACGTTGGATGCCTTCACCGAGATCTTGACGTCGTCGAAGCCCACCTCGGCGAACAGGTCGAGCTCGATCTGGGCCGACTCGACCAGCGCCTCGGGCGTGGCGCCGCCGTATTTCTGGTAGAGGCGGGGGTCGAGGGACCCGGCGTTGACACCGATGCGGACCGGTACGCCGCGATCGCGGCACTCGCGGGCGACCAGCTTGATTTCGTCGGACTTTCGCAGGTTGCCGGGATTGAGCCGCAGGCAGTGGACGCCGGCCTCCAGCGCGGCCAGGGCCATCTCGACGTGGAAGTGGATGTCGGCGACGAGCGGTACCGGCGACCGGGGAACGATACGAGCCAGCCCTTCGGCCGCCGCCCGGTCGTTGCAGGTACAGCGCACGATGTCGGCGCCCGCGGCGTGCAGGGCGTAGATCTGCTCGAGGGTGCCCTCGACATCGCCGGTCTTGGTGATCGTCATCGACTGCACCGACACCGGCGCTCCCCCACCGACGGGAACCTTGCCGACGTTGATCTGCTTGGTGACCCGGCGGGGCCACTGGACAGGTGCCGCGGTCGGTTGCGGCGCGGGTTCGGGGTCCGGTGTTCCGACCGCCGTCTTTTCGGCGCCCAACCGGTCAGAACCTCACGACGGCGAGGATGTCGCGCAGATCCAAAAAGAGTGCCGACACACCGATGAAGACTATTACCGCCAAGGTGGCGTACACGAAGGGCATCAGCTTGCTGATGTCGGCATGGTAAATGTGGCCTTTCCGGCTCCGAATCTTCTCGTACACCGCTATGGCCACGTGACCGCCGTCCAGGGGCAGCAGCGGGAGCATGTTGAAGATCCCGACGAAGATATTGATGAGAATGAGAAGGAAAAGTGTGTCCTCGAGCCCGTTCTTGGACGCCGTCCCGGCCAGGCGGACGATGCCGACGGGCGACTGGAAACGGACCGCGTTGGGGTCGTTGGCCGCCTTGCGGTCGACGAGCATGTGAGCATAGGACGAGACCCCGTGGGCGCTGGCCAGGCCTCCAAGGGCATCGAATGTCTTGGCACCGATATCGACGAACGTCCCGCCCGCCTTGCTGAACGACTCGAAGAACCCGTAGTGGACCTTCTGGGCGTCGAGGGCGAAGCCGATGAAGCCCGTAGGTTTGGTGGCGGTGGGGGTGGCGCCGCCGGGGGTGGCAACGGCCTGCACCTTCGAGAGGTCGACGGTGTGGGGGCTCAGGTGGACGACCTGGCCGCCTCGCTGGACGGCGAAGTCCAGCGTCTGGTCGGGTCGGCTGTGGATGTAGGTGATCAGGTCGTCGAGGGTCTTGAAGGTCTTGCCATCCACCGATACGAACCGATCGCCGACCTGAAAGCCTGCTTGCTGCGCCGGGCTCGGTCCGTTGGCCAGGGCGCTGACCTCGCCGACACGGGCACCGGCGGCGGGGACGGCGCCGAAGATGCCCTGATCGCCGACGGCAAAGAACACGACGAACAGCAGCAAGGCGGCGATGAGGAAATGCATCGCCGAGCCCGCCACGGCGACCGAGAGGCGCCGCCAAAAGGGCTGCTGCCGGTAGGTCCGAGCCTCGTCGGCGGGATCCACCTGCTCCAGGTTGTTCATCCCGATGATCTTCACGTAGCCACCGAGGGGCAGGACCTTGACGCCGTACTCGGTCTCGCCCCGCCGGAACGACCACAACCGGGTACCGAAGCCCACGAAGAACTCCGTGACCTTGATGCCCGCCAGCTTGGCCATGACGAAGTGGCCGAGCTCGTGGAGCACGATCATCGCCAAGATGGCGGCGACAACGAGCACGGTCTTGCCCACCCCGGCCAGGGCCGAGACCACGGCCACCACGCCGATGACGATGATGAGGCGCAGCAGGGCCGCCTGGGGCGGGGCGTCGTGACTCTCGACCGGGGGGGCATCGGGAGGAGCCTCCGGCCTGCCGGCGGTCTCTCTGTCCAGCGGTGTGCCTTGGGTGGTGCTCAACCGACGGTCACCCCGCTGCGCCGGTCAACGGCCTCATGGGCGCGCTGGCGCCCCTCCCGGTCGGCGGCCAGAACGTCGTCGACCGACTCGGGGATGCGTACGTCATGGCCGGCGAGGACTTCGTCGATCACCGCATAGATGTCGACCCAGCGGATTTGCCCCTTGAGGAAAGCATCGACGGCGACCTCGTTGGCCCCGTTGAGCGTGGCCGGGGCGGTGCCGCCGGCCCGGCCGGCGGCGTAGGCCAGGTCGAGGCATCCGAATGCCTCACGATCGGGCTGCTCGAACTCGAGAAGGGACAACGTCTTCCAGTCGATGGCCCCGAAGGGGGTCGCCAGCCGGTCGGGGTAGGCCAGGGCGTAACCGATGGGCAGGCGCATGTCGGGCATCGAGAGCTGGGCCAAGGTGGCGCCGTCGGTGGTCTCGATCATCGAATGGATGACCGACTGCGGGTGCACGACGACATCGATGGCGTCGTAGGAGACGCCGAACAGCTCGTGGGCTTCGATGACCTCGAGCCCTTTGTTCATCAGGGTCGAGGAATCGATGGTGATCTTCCGGCCCATGCTCCACGTCGGATGATTGAGGGCGTCGGCGACGGTCACTTCGGCGAGGTCCTCGGCAGAGCGACCCCGGAATGGTCCCCCGCTAGCGGTGAGCACGATGCGGCGGAGGGAGGCAAACCCGTCGTGGATCCTCGCCACGTCCCCGAGCGCCCGCAGGCACTGGTGCACCGCGCAGTGCTCGGAGTCGACGGGGATGATCTCGGCGCCGGGCGTGGTGCGGACCCGCTGCACGACCGGTCCCGCCGCGATCAGCGATTCCTTGTTGGCCAGCGCCAACCGCCGCCCCGACTCCAAAGCAGCCAGGGTGACGGGCAGACCGGCGAAGCCGACCACGCCGTTTACGACCACGTCCGCCACGCGGGCGATGTCCGCCAACGACTCCTGGCCGGCCACCACTTCGGTGCCCGCAGGCACCCGACCTTTCAGCTCCGCCGCGAGTGTCCGATCGGCGACGGCAACGACATCGGGGCGAAGCCGGGCGGCCTGAGCGACCAGCACGTCGATCGAGCGGGCGGCACCGATGGCCACCACCCGGTAGTCATCGGGCTGGCAACAGATCACATCGACGGCCTGGGTACCGATCGACCCGGTCGAGCCGACCAGGCTGACGGTCTTCATCGGACCATTCGGAATTCGCCAGAGATGGCGTTGGTCATTGGCCGGCTGACAAGGAGTGCACTAAACCAGTCTGAGGTACACGGCGAGGTAATAGGTCGCGGGAAGTACGAACAAGATGGCGTCGAAGCGGTCGAGCAGTCCCCCGTGGCCGGGAATCACGCTGCCGGAGTCCTTCAGATCGAGGTCCCGCTTCACCATCGATTCGCACAGATCCCCGATCGGGGCGATCACTGCGACCACCAGCCCGAGGAGCAGGGCGTGCTTCAGGGACCACACCTTGCTGAGGCCGACGAACGGCAGCTTGGAGAGGATCAGGGAGAAGATGATGGCGCCGAACCCGCCCGCGAAGACGCCTTCCCACGTCTTGCCCGGGCTGACGGCCGGCGCCAGCGGACGCGACCCGATCGAGCGGCCCGCGAAGAACGCGGCTGTGTCGGCCGCGACCGTCACCAAGACAGCCAAAAGGAGCAGCTTCTTGCCGTTGTGGGCCCGCAGCAAAAGCGACGCGTACGACCCGAACACGCCGATCCAGACGAACGTCATCATGGTCAGCCCGACGTTGACCACTGGCCGGGCGTCGACCACGTGGAGCATGTACCAGAGCATGCTGGTGACGAACACCAACGCCAGGATGAGTGGCACAGCCACCTCGCCGCGCCAGTAGACGGCAAACATCACTGCGATGGTGGCGCAGACGCCGAGGAGGGTGGCGGGGCGGAAACCGCGGTGCTGGATCAGGTTGAACAGCTCGAGGGCGGCCGCGGTCACGATGAGCGTCGAGAGCAGCATGAGCACCGCCGCGCCCAGGGCGTAGGCCACGAACAGCGCGACCATCATGGCGACGCCGACGATGGTCGCGGTCTGCAGGTCACGTCCTCCCGCGGATCCCCCGATGGGTGCCCGCCCGTTCTGGCGACCGGAAGGGCCACCAGGGCCACCATTGCGGCCCGGGCCCAGCGCGCCATTCGGGCCCCGGCGAGGCGTGCGGGCCACCGGCTCCTGACGCCTTACCGTGGTCCGGCGGCTCGCCGGTCGCGGCGCGGCCGGCGCCTCCACGATGGGTTCGGCGAGGGGCGCGGGACCGGAACGTTCCTCTTCGAGGCGTTCGAACTGCTCGTCGAAGGAGTACACGTCGGAGTGCTCGGTGCGCGTCGTGTCCAGTGCGCCGAGGCGGGTGTCGTCCTCCGCCAGATTGCTGACATCGTCGATGTCATCCCAGTCCGACGCCTCGTCGCGCCAGCGCAAACCGCGGGAACCAAGGGCCTGCCAGGCCGCCATCTCCTCGCCCTGGGACGGCTCCCGATCGGGGAGGATGAACGGGACCTCACCAGTTGGGGGGTCGGTCCAATGGGGCAGTTCGGGCTGCGCCCCGGTATGGACGTTGATGCCTTCTTCTGGCGGAGACAGGTCGAGCGGTTCCGGCGGCAGTGGTGGCGACGCCGACTCATAGGGTGAGACCGGACGCGGTGGATTGGGCGGATCAAGGTTGCTCGCCACGAAATCGGAGTACCCCCCTCCCGGGGCTGAAGGGCTGCTCGGCGCCGATTGGGCGGGCTCCGGCGGCAACGGCATGGAGGTGGTCGGCACCGGGTCGGGCGCCGCGGGTGTCGTGCTGATCGGGGGGGCCGCGGAGGTGGGCATTTTGGCGAAATGGCGCCCGGACCCGCCCCGGGCCCCGACCGACGGTCCTTCCGCCTTGGGGCGGGGCACCGTCTCCTCGAACGACTCGGCGCCGTCCTCCCACCCGAGCGCCAGCGCCGGCGAGTCGGCGCCACCAGAGCCGCCGGCATCGGGTCCGTCGGCGTCGGCTTCGGGAGAGACCAGCCGCACCACACGCGGCGGCGACGGCACGCGCGGCGCTTCGGCGGCCTTGTTGCGACTGTTGAAGCGGCCCCCGAAACGGCGCTCCGGTGGCTTGACTGGGGGCAGGGGAACCGATGCCGGGTCAACCGAGTCGGGCAGCGGAAAGCGGTGCGGGGGCCGGGGACCCGACGGCGGGGCCGGGACATCTCCGAAGCGAGGGGCGTCGTCGGGAATGCGCCCTTCGGCTTGGCCGGCCTCGAGCGCTGCCTGGGCTTCCTCGGCACGCAGGATCCGAACCCCCTCGGCCTGCGGGCGCGGTGAGAGCCGGTCCTGTTCGTCCTGACTCTCGTCCACTACGCCTCCCCTCGGTCGGGTGCGGTCGGGAACCACGCGGGAAAAAGGTGATCGGTCTGGCCACCTGAATTGTGGGCAAAGTACCAGGTCACCTGCCCGCAGTCGATCATCGCCCTCGCGACGCACCTCACACCGACAGCAGTTCTTTCTCCTTGTGCTCGAGCAGGCGGTCGATCTCGGCGACAAACTCATGGGTCAGTTTGTCGAGGTCCTTCTCGGCCCGATCGAGCTCGTCGGAGGAGATGTCGCCGTCCTTTTCCAGGGCCTCGAGATCCTTACGGGCCGCCCGCCGGACATTGCGCACCGCGATGCGG
Source organism: uncultured Actinomycetota bacterium (assembly GCA_963851105.1). Taxonomy (GTDB): domain Bacteria; phylum Actinomycetota; class Acidimicrobiia; order Acidimicrobiales; family Palsa-688; genus DATARN01. The sequence goes on along the minus strand of CAWKNP010000009.1, from coordinate 106,806 downwards.
CCGTCCTCAGCCTTGTGGTGGACGACCTTGACCATCTCCTTGCGCCGCTGTTCGGTCAGCGCGGGAAAAACGAGCCGGATGACCGTGCCGTCGTTGCTCGGGTTGATGCCGAGGTCCGACTGCTGGATTGCCTTCTCGATGGCCTTGAGCGTCGTGCGGTCGTAGGGAGTGATCACCATCAGCCGGGCTTCGGGCACCTGGATGCCGGCTACCTGCTGCAGCGGCACCTCGCTGCCGTAGTAGTCGACCCGAAGCTTCTCGACCAGAACCGGGGCCGCCCTTCCGGTCCGCACGCTGCCGAAGTCGGTCTGGGTGTGGCCGACCGCTTTGGCCATCTTGTCGCGGCAGTCCTCGAGGACAGCTTCGGCGAAGGAATCGTCCATCAGCGGATAAGCGTACCGATCGGCTCGCCCTGAAGGGCGCGACGCAGGTTTCCGGGCTCCATGATCCCGAATACCAGGATGGGGAGCGAGTTCTCCTTGCACAGGGTGATGGCGGTCAGATCCATCACCCGCAGGTCCTTGGCCATGACCTCGTCGAAGGTGACTTCGTCAAGTTTCGTGGCGCTGGGATCAAGGTTGGGATCGGCGGTGTAGACGCCGTCGACACCGCCGTGGGTTCCCTTCAGCAGGACGTCAGCTTCGATCTCCACGCAGCGAAGGGCGGCGGGGGTGTCGGTCGTGAAGAACGGGTTGCCCATGCCGGCGGCGAACACCACGACCCGCCCTTTTTCCAGGTGGCGCATGGCGCGACGCCGAATGTAGGGCTCGGCGATCTGCGACATCTGGATGGCGGTCTGGACCCGCGTCGGTTGGCCCTGGCGCTCGAGGGCGTCCTGCAGCGCCAAGGCGTTGATGACCGTGGCCAGCATGCCCATGTAGTCCGCCGTCGCCCTGTCCATGCCGACGGCGGAACCGGTCGATCCCCGCCAGATGTTGCCGCCGCCGACCACCACGGCCACCTCGGTCCCAAGCTCGGTGCGGACCTCGGCAATCTCCTGGGCGATTCGGGCGACCACCGCACCGTCGATCGTCTCGTCCACTGCGGAGCTGGCGAAAGCCTCGCCCGACAGCTTGAGAACGATCCTCTTCCACGGAGGCGACGGTTGGCCCATCGCTGCCGTGCCTACTCGCCGATCAGGACCTGGGCGAAGCGGACCACCTTGGCCGTGCCGAGAACCTGCGAAACGGTCTGCTTCTCGTCCTTGGCGTAGGGCTGCTCGAGGAGGACCCCCCCGGGCACCCGCTTGAACCAGCCCTGTACCTTGCCCTCGACGATCTTGGGGATCGCCTGTTCGGGCTTGCCTTCGTTACGAGTCTGTACCTCGAGGGTGGCGCGCTCGGCATCGACTTCCTCGGTAGGCACCTGGTCGCGGGAGAGGTAGGTCGGCTTCCCGAAGGCGATGTGAACTGCGATGTCATGCGCCAGGGCCGCGTCCCCGCCCTCGATCTCGACCAGGACGCCGTTGACACCACGTCCGGATTGCATGTGGAGGTAGGTCTCGAGAATGTTGCCGTCGGCCGCCTCGAAGCGCACCACCCGGCCCAGCTGGATGTTCTCCTTGAGGGTCACCTGAAGGTCGTCGATGGAGTCCTTGCGGCTGTCGACGACACCCTCACCGACCTCGGCCACTGAGGCCGCGAGGTCAGTCGCCAGCTGAATGAACGGCGGCGACTTGGCCACGAAATCGGTTTCCGACTTGAGCTGGACCAAGGCCGCGACGCCGGTCGCGGGGACGAACGCGGCGGCGATGGCGCCCTGGGAGGCGCCGCGGCCGGCGCGTTGCTCGGCCTTCACGAGGCCCTTTTCACGCAGCAGGCGCGCCGCAGCCTCATGGTCGCCGTCGGTCTCCTGCAGTGCCTTCTTGGCGTCGAGGATGCCGGCGCCGGTCGCATCGCGTAGCGCCTTGACATCCTTGGCGGAAATCTCTGCCATCAGTGCTGATCTACTCCTTGGTGGTGGGTGTATCGGTGGGGGCGGCTTCAGCCGGGGCGGCGGCAGCTTCTGCCGGCGGGGACTCGGCTTCAGCCGGGGTCGTGACTTCGGCGGCCGGCGCTTCAGCCGGTGCCGGGGATTCGGCGGCCGGGGCATCAGCCGGGGCCGGGGCCTCGGGGGCCGGGGCTCCGGCGGCCGGCGCTTCAGCCGGGGCCGGGGCCTCAGCTGGGGCCGGGGCCTCGGCGGCCGGGGCTTGAGCCGGGGCCGGGGCCTCGGTGGCCGGCGGGGCCTCGGTAGGGGCGGCTACGGCTTCCGGGGCCGGTGCGGCCGGTCCGGCCGGTGGCGTCGTGGCGGCCGGTGCGGCAGTGGCGGCCGGAGGCGCCGGGGCGGAGGGCGGGGGCGGGATGGGTAGCCCCGAAGCGGAGGTCGGGCCTTCGCCGGTACCGGACGACTCACCGCGGCGGGAAGCTGCCAGCCGGGCTTCTCGTTCCTGCGCCTGGACCGCCGCCTGGCGGCGGGCTTCGCGCTGCTGCTCGACCCGGCGGGCTTCCTCGGCGGCGTCGATCACGGGGGGACCGGCGGCGGCCGCGCTCGAGCGGGCCGCCCGGCGCGACGCGATGAAACGGCCCTCTTCGACCGCGTCGGCGATGATCCGGCACATAAGTGTCCCGGCCCGGATGGCGTCGTCGTTGCCCGGGATCACGTACTGGATCAAGTCGGGATCGCAGTTGGTATCGACGACCGCCACGATCGGGATGCCGAGCTTGTTGGCCTCGGTGACCGCGATGTGCTCCTTCTTGGTGTCGATGATGAACACCGCTTCGGGGAGGCGGGTCATGTGGCGGATGCCGCCCAGGTTGCGCTGGAGCTTCTCCAGCTCGCGCGAAAGGATCAGCGCTTCCTTCTTCGGCATGGCTTCGAAGTCGCCCGCCGTTTTCATCCGCTCGTACTCGACCATCTTCTTGACGCGGCCGGAGATGGTGGAGAAGTTGGTGAGCATGCCGCCGAGCCAGCGCTCGTTGATATAGGGCATGCCGCTCACGTCGGCGTAATGCGAGATCGGATCCTGCGTTTGCTTCTTGGTGCCGACCGACAGGACCGTGCCGCCGGCGGCGACCAGGTCGCGTACGAAGGAATAGGCCAGATCGATCTGTTCGAGCGTCTGGTTCAGGTCGATGATGTAGATGCCGTTGCGCTCTCCGAAGATGAATCGCTTCATCTTGGGGTTCCAGCGCCGGGTCTGATGACCGAAGTGAACTCCGGCCTCGAGCAGCTGTTTCATGGTGACGACGGCCACGGGTGCTCCTTCCCATCGGTTGGTCGAGACTCGAAGCGCGACGCCGCAGAAACTGGGCGACCGTGGGTGCGTTCGAGCCGTACTTGTGGCCCCGCGGACGTGCAGGACCGGCGCGATCCTACCGCAACCGGCGTTGCTGGCGCCGGTCTAGGCGGTGTCGCGGAGAGGCGAACTGAGGCGTGACCGCAACTGGAGCACGGCTTTGGTGTGGATCTGACACACCCGGCTCTCGGTCACTCCGAGCACATCGCCGATCTGTGCCAGGGTCAGGCTCTCGTAGTAGTACAAGGTCAGCACGATCTTCTCGCGATCGCCGAGGCGGTTGATGGCGCCCGCCAGGAGGTGCTTCATCTCCTCGACCTCGAATGCCGCAACCGGGCCCTCTCCGCGATCGGGAATGGTGTCACCGAGAGTGGTGGTATCGCCGCGCTCACCGCTGCCGCTGGAGAGGACCTCGTCCAGTGCGATGAGGCCGACGAAGGAGATCTGATTGAAGATCTGCTGCAGCTCCTCCTCGTTTATGCCCAATTCCTCTGCGACCTCGGCGTCGCTTGGGGTCCGCAACAACTCGGCCTCCAACTTGGCGTAGGCCCGCTCGACCGAGCGCGCCTTGGCCCGCACGGAGCGCGGTACCCAGTCGATGGAGCGCAGTTCGTCGATGATGGAACCCTTGATACGCGTGATGGCGTACGTCTCGAACTTGATGTTTCTCGACGTGTCGAACTTCTCGATCGCGTCGATCAGGCCAAAAATTCCGTAGCTCACCAGGTCGGCCTGCTCGATGCTGTGCGGCAGGCCCGCCGACACCCGCCCTGCGACATACTTCACCAACGGTGAGTAGTGGACGATCAGGCGGTCGCGGGCGCCGTGATCGCCGCTTCCCTTGAACTCTGCCCACAGCTGTTCGATGCTGTCGCGTTCTTGATCTTGGTTTACGGTCATTTGCTCACGAATCGATCAATATTTGGTCACGCCCGAGGATGCGTCACTTCAAATACAGCCCGTAAGTGCTCCTTGCTGACGTGAGTGTAGACCTGAGTTGTACGAAGACTGGCGTGGCCCAGAAGTTCCTGGACGACCCGAAGGTCGGCGCCGCCGTCGAGGAGGTGGGTCGCGAAGCTGTGGCGCAGGGCGTGGGGATGGGTGGGTGACACCGCCCGGCGGTCGAGAAGTCGCCGCACGTCGCGAGGTCCGAGACGATTGCCACGACGATTGAGGAACAACGCATCGGGCGCGGTAGCAGCGGTGATCATGGCGGCTCGGCCGTCCGCCAACCAGGCGCCAATGGCGCCGGCGGCCGGCTGGCTCACCGGGACCTGGCGCTGCTTGGCGCCCTTGCCCCAAACCGTGACCAGCCGCCGGTCAAGGTCAACGTCGGCAATGGCGAGGCCGCACAGCTCGGCCACCCGTAGTCCCGATCCGTAGAGCAGCTCGAGCACCGCGCCGTCGCGAAGGCGAATCGGCGCCGGGTCGTCACTGACTCTGATGGGCGGATGATCGAGGAGCGCGTCGAGGTCGGCGGGCCCGAGAACTCTCGGCAGACGGCTGGCGCCCGACGGTGCGGAAAGCCGCAACGTCGGGTCAGTGGCGACCGCGCCCTGTCTCCGCAGCCAGTCGAAGTACCGCCGGAGAGCCGCGACCTTGCGGGCGACGGTCGAACGGGCATACCGCCGGGTGGCGAGGAACGCCAGATAGCGGCGCAGCAGCAGGCGGGTGACCATCTCCGGCCCGTCGAGCTGAGCTCGCGTCGCCCACACGACGAAGCCGTCGACATCGTGGCGGTAGGCGACCACGGTGGAGCGGGCGACATCGGTCAGCGACCGCTCGAAGTCGTCGACCTGCCAGGACATGACGCCGAGGGTACCGACCCGAGGTCGCGAACATCGTCATTACCGATCGATTCGCTCCCACCAGACACCCTGGCCCTGCACCAGGGCCGCGTCCGCCAAGTTGAGCAGGACGGCGCCGAGCACACCGATCGGCAGCCCGGTGCGATCGGCGATGACGCTCGTGGGCGTCGGTGTCCGGTCGATGGCGTCGAGCACCCTTCGGGCCGCCCCGTCTCCACCGGCGCCACCGCTGAGGCGGGCGGCTCCTCCTGATATCGGCGCCATCGACAACTGCTCGACGTGCGATCCTCTCGGGCCGGGTGCCAGCCCATCGTGGCGGCGGCCAGAAGCCGGGGCGCTCGCCCGGGCCTTGGCGACGCGGGAGGCGGTCGTGCCGGGCCAGGGGCGAAAATCGCCCAGGGCGGCGAGGACATCGCCGGCATGACGGACCGGCGCCACTCCCTCGTGGAGCAACTGGTTGGTCCCCATCGACGACGGACTGGTCACCGAACCGGGGACCGCCAGGACGTCGACGCCGCGATCGGCGGCCGCCGCCACCGTCAGCATCGAACCGCCCGCGGCGTGGGATTCGACCACGACGACAGCCTGCGCGAGCCCCGCGATGAGCCGGTTGCGGGCCGGGAAGCGCCAGCGCTGGGCCGGCTGCCCGGGAGGGGTTTCCGACAGCACGGCTCCCGCCGCGACCACTCGATTCCACAGATCACGGTGGCGTTGGGGGTAGGGGTAGTCGACGCCGCTGGCGGCCACTCCCAGCGGGCCGGCTCCCGCGGCCGCCCTGAGGGCGCCCTCGTGGGCGGCGGCGTCGATGCCGAGCGCCAGGCCCGACACCACGCAGACGCCGGATTCGGCGAGATCCCGGCCCAACTCGGCCGCAACGGACCGGCCGTAGCTGGTGCAGTGGCGGGTTCCGATCACCGCCACCCGCGCGCTGGCCAAGACGCCCAGGTTCCCCAGCCAGAAGACGACACCGGGCGGTTCGGGGTCGTCGCGCAGGAGTGGGGGAAGGTCGGGACTCCCGAAATAGGCCACGTGGATCCCGGCGTCGAGAAGGGCCCGCCAATCCCGCGACACGTCGCGCCGGCGGGCGGCATCGGCCCAAGTCACCGGCGTGCCAGCGGGCGCCCCGGTGCCGTCACGGTCGGGTCGGCGCAGCTCATCTGCGACCACGCGCCGCCAGATGGTCTCGGGATCATCGTCCCGGAGGAGTGAGACGAGCCGGGCCGGGCCGATTCCGGGAAGTCGCGCCAATGCCGCGGCGAATGCCTCCTGCGGCAGACTTGCGGGCGCGCTCACGACGCCACCGTTGACGTGACGCCCACCGGGGCGAACGGGTCGCTACGAAGAACCAAGGCCCCGCAAACGTCCTCCTCACCGATCAGCCCTGGTCGGCCGCCGAGGTCGGCCAGCGTCCGGGCCACGCGTCGCACCCGATGAAGGCCGCGGGCACTGAGGCGCCCGTGGCGCAACTGCGCTTCGAGGACCATCCGCGCATCGGGCGCCAGGGGTGCCACGTCGTCGAGAACGGACGCGGCCAACTCGGCGTTGCAGCGGACTCCCCGCCCTTCGGCGAGCCGCCGGGCGGCGGCTACTCGCGCCGCCACGATGGCGGTGGTCTCGGCGGAGCTGTCCCGTCCCGGCCTGGTCGGCAGCAGTTGGCTGATCTGCGGCCGGTCGACGGTGACCCGGAGATCGAAGCGATCGAGCAAGGGTCCCGATATTCGCCCGGAATAGCGAAGCCGGGTCTGGTCGCCGCAGCGGCAACTCCCCGGTGTGAGGCCGTCACCGCACGGGCATGGGTTCATGGCCGCGACGAGCAGGAAGCGAGCAGGGAAGGTCACGCTGGCCCGCGCCCGGCACACCCGGATGGCGCCTTCCTCCAGAGGCTGGCGGAGAGTGTCCAGGACCGCGGCGGGGAATTCCGCCAGTTCGTCCAAGAACAGCACCCCGAAGTTCGCGCAGGAAATCTCGCCCGGTCGCATCGCTCCCGTACCGCCGCCGACAAGTGAGACTGCCGACGCCCCGTGGTGCGGAGCCCGAAACGGCGGCCGCCGCAAGATGCCCTGGGGCGGAAGCGGCAGGCCGGCCGCCGAGTGGACCCGCGAGGTCTCCAGGGCTTCGCTGGGACGCAGCGCCGGGAGTAGTCCGGGCAGCCGCCGGGCCAGCATCGACTTTCCGGCTCCGGGCGGTCCGACGAGGAGGATGTGGTGGCCGCCCGCGGCCGCCACTTCGAGCGCGGTCCGCCCGAGCGCCTGGCCCCGGACATCAACCAGGTCCGGCTCGGCGTCGTCCTCCTCGTCACCGGCGGGCGGAGGGCTCGCCCACGGTGTGGCACCTCGCAGGGCGGCACTCAGCTCGCGGAGGGTGAACGCCGTGCGGACCTTGTGGCGGGCGAGGGCCGCCGCCTCCCGGTAGCACGCGGGCGGGACAACGACGCAGGGCTGGCGCACGGCATCGACCATCGCCAGCACCCCGGGAACAGCCCGCAGCGACCCGTCCAGGCCGAGCTCGCCCACGAACGCCATGCCGTCGACCTCATGGGGCCGCAACACCTCCGCCGCGACGAGCAGAGCGATCGCGATCGGAAGGTCCAGCCCGGCGCCGGATTTGCGCATTCCCGAGGGGGCCAGGTTGACCGTCACCCGGCGGTTTTGCCAGGGCAGGTCGCTCGACAGGAGGGCGGCGCGCACCCGATCGCGAGCTTCCCGGCACGATGCGTCGGGTAACCCGACGATGGTGAACCCGGGAAGCCCATTGGATATGTGCACTTCCACGGTCACGGGCCAGCCGTCGACCCCCAGCAACGTCGCGGACGCGATGGTCGCGAGCACGGTTCCTCCTCCTGGTTGATCCGGTTGAGGAGGGCCGTGATGGGCGCCGGCCAGACTCGAAGCGTCAGGAAATGAGGCTACCGGCGGCCTGTGACCGTCACCCGGCCATCGCCAGTTCCGCGCTCAGCGGCCCAAGAAACGGGGCTCGCGCTTGTCCACGAACGCCGCCAGTGCTTCGGCCGTGTCAGCCGTGGCGAAGTTGACGGCCTGGCAGCGACCCTCGTCGTCGAGGGCCTGAGCCATCGACACCTCGAACGACTGGTTGAGGAGGCTCTTCGACATCGAAAGGGCGATCGGAGGACCGTTCGCCAGGCGCTGCGCCCATCCGGCAACGAAATCGTCCAGTTCGGCCGCGGCCACCACCCGGTTGACGAGCCCTATCTCGGCGGCTTCGGCGGCGGAGATCATGTCGGCCAGCAGTGTCAGTTCCTTGGCCCGGTGCAGGCCGACGAGGCGCGGCAGCAACCAGGAACCACCGAAATCGATGGACAGGCCTCGGCGGGCGAAGATCTCCGAGAACCGTGCGCCATCCGACGCCACCACCAGGTCGCAACAGATGGCCAGGTTGACCCCGGCGCCGGCGGCCACTCCGTTGACCTTGGCGATGGTCGGTTTCGGAAGGCGATGCAGGGCGAGCGCAACGTCACCGACTCCCCGCATCAATGCCAGGGGCGTGGCGTTCGGACCGACCGAGGACAGGTCGGCGCCTGAGCAGAAAGCGTCGCCCGCGCCGGTGATGACGACGACACGATCGTCGTCACGGGCGGTGACATCCCGGAAGCATTCCCCGAGCTCGCGCCACATCGTGGCATTGGCCGCGTTCTTCTTTTCCGGCCGGTTCAACGTGACCGTCACCACGCCACCGGCGCGTTCGACACCGATGGTCTCCATCCGCTTCACCCTATGCGGGAGCCGAAGGTCGGACCCCGGGAGGCCAACGCCTAGCCGCGGGAACTCTTCGGGTATGTCGCGCCCGCCCTGAGCCGTGAACACTTCGGGCTTGCGGGGCGGCCGGTTGTGTTCACGGGTGGATGGTGTGGACGCGGCGAGGCGCCGGTTCGGCCTGAGCCGTGAACACTTCGGGCTTGCGGGGCGGCCAGTTGTGTTCATGGGTGGATGGTGTGGACGCGGCGAGGCGCCGGTTCGGCCTGAGCCGTGAACACTTCGGACTTGCGGGGCGGCCGGTTGTGTTCACGGGTGGGTGCTGTGGGCGCGGCGGGCGCCGGTTCAGGTGGAGCTGTGAATACTTTGGGCTTGCGGGGCGGCCGGTTGTGTTCACGGGTGCGCTGTGGGCGCCGGTCCGGGTGGAGCCGTGAACACTTCGGGCTTGCGGGGCTGCCGGTTGTGTTCACGGCTGAGTGGTTTGGGCGCTGCGGGCGCCGGTTCAAGTGGAGCCGCCGGGCTTGCGGAGCGGCCAGTTGTGTTCACGGGTGCGTCGCCCCCCGGCGGTACCCTCCACACGTGGGATTGAACCCGTTCCGCCCCCAGCAACGCCGCCGGTCCGACTATGTGATGGTCGCGACGGCATTGGCGGTCGTGGCCGGTTTGCTGCTGTGGGCACTGATTCCGCGCTGAACGGGCCGGTCGAGGTCCGTCGTATCCAGCCTTTCCAGGCGCTGAAGACCTACGTCTGCCCCGGCTGCCATCAGCACATCGGGCCCCGGGTGGGGCACCTCGTGGTGGTCCCGACCGAAGCTCCTGACCTCCGGCGCCACTGGCATACCGCCTGCTGGGAGTACCGCCACCGCCGCCGCCCCGGCCGCGGCTAGCCGACCCCGGCGCAATCGAGGGCCCGATCGAGGTCCCGCCACAAGTCGTTGGGGTGCTCGATGCCGACCGAGAGCCGCAGCAGCGTTGGCGGCAGGTACGACTCGCCGGCCCAGCGCGCCCGCCGCTCGATCAGCGTTTCCACCCCGCCGAGGCTGGTGCCGGGTGTGATGATCTCCACTGATTGGCACACCCGCTCCGCGACCTCGGCATCGCCTGCCACCTCGAAGGCAACCATCGTTCCGAAGCCCCGCATCTGGCGGGCGGCGAGAGCGTGGCCGGGATGGTCGGCCAGCCCGGGATAGCGCACCGTGTGCACACCCGGGCGGCCCCGAAGGCGGTCCGCCAGAAGCGCCGCCGTCGCCTGCGCCCTTTCCAGACGGACCGCCAGCGTCCGGATTCCCCGCAGGGCCAGAAACGCCTCCATCGGACCCGGAATCGCACCGTGCAGCGACCGTCGGGTGCGAAGTTGGTCGAGCAGGTCGGGGCGGCGGGTGATGGCGGCGCCCAGCAGGACATCGGAATGGCCCGAGATCAGCTTGGTCGCGCTGTGCACCACCACGTCGGCGCCGAAGTCGAGCGGCGACTGCAGCAGCGGGGTGGCAAAGGTGTTGTCGACCGCCACCGTAAGGCCGAGGCGCTGCGCCCCGGCGATGAGGGCGGGAAGGTCGGCGATGGCGAGCAGCGGGTTGGTCGGCGACTCCAGCCAGAGCAGGCCGCCGGCCGACCGGCGATTGGGAGCGGAAACGACCTCCTCGCACACCGCCAGTGTGGCGTCGGTGTCGGCGACGTCGACTGACCGCACCGCCAATCGCCCCCGATCGGCGGCGTCGGCCAGGAATCGACGAGTGCCGTTGTAGGCGTCCCCAGCGGCCACCACCCAGCCGCCCACGGGCACCGTCTCCAGCACCGCCGCGATGGCGGCCATGCCCGAGCCGAAGGCAAGGGCAGTGCCACCCTCCAGGTCGCCCAGCACCCCCTCGAAAGCCGACCAGGTGCCGTTGTCGTCGCGGCCATAGACGGCGGCGCCCCCCGCTCGGAACGTCGCCGAGAACTCAACGGCCGCGTTGACCGGGGCCCCGGGCACCGCAGCGGGGCGCCCCAGATGCACCGCCCGGGTCATCGGGTGCAGCTGCGAGGGGGGCGACTCCGGGCCGCCCTGGCTCAAAACGCGCCCTCGATGATCTCCAGCTGGCCTCCGAGGATGGCGGCGACATCGAAGCGGATCTCCCGCGGCCGCATCGGTGCGTCCTCCAGATAGCGGGCGGCGAGGCGGCGGATGCGGGCGCGTTTCTGCCTGGTAACCGACTCGGCCGGTACGCCGAAGGCATCGGAGGTCCTGGTCTTCACCTCACAGAACACGAAGGTCCGTCCGTGGCGCAGCACCAGGTCGAGCTCGCCGTCGCGGCAACGCCAGTTGCGGGCCACCACCTGGTAGCCCCGGGCCTCGTACCAGGCGGCCGCCGCCGCCTCGCCGGTCGCTCCTAGGACCCGCTGGTCGCCGTGGCGGGCAGCGATGGCTACAACTCCTTCTCGGGAAGCTCCTCGACGTTGACGTCTTTGAACGTCACCACGCGCACCGACGAGACGAAACGAGCGGGCCGGTACATGTCCCACACCCAGGCGTCGCCGAGGGTGATCTCGAAGTAGGTGCGGCCGGCCTCGCCCTTGGCTTCCATGATGACGTCGTTGGCCAGGTAGAAACGGCGCTCGGTCTCGACCACGTAGCGGAACATCGGCAGGACCGCCCGATACTCCTGGTACAGCTGCAGCTCAATCTCGGTTTCGTAGCGCTCGAGATCCTCGGCGCTCATCGGGACACCGCCCCTAGCCCCGCCATCCCGATCACTTGGCCGCCCTCACCTTCAGGCGGCGGCACCGCACGCCGGTCGTCATGGCCCCATGCTACGGCGTCTCGGCCGTTCATCCATGTCTGGACGCGCCGCGCCCGAGAAGCACTGGTCGCCCCCGGGAAGTAGTTCTGTGACGAAGCCACTCGAGGTGGGCGAGCCAGGCCGGGAGAATGCCGGCTAGCGGACGGAGCGCTTTTCCTTGATCTTGGCCGCCTTACCCGTGCGATCACGCAGGTAGTAGAGCTTGGCCCGGCGCACGTCGCCCCTGGTCACAACCTCGATGTGGTCGATGACCGGGGAGTGGACGGGGAAGGTGCGCTCGACGCCGACGCCGAAGCTCAGCTTGCGGACGGTGAAGGTCTCCCGCACACCGGAGCCCGAGCGGCGGATCACGGCGCCCTGGAAGACCTGAACCCTCTCCCGGGTGCCTTCGACGACGCGGACGTGCACCTTCAGGCTGTCGCCGGGGGCGAATTGGGGCACATCGTCGCGCAGACTGGCGCGGTCGACGAGATCTGTGGGGTTCATGGCGCGGCTCCTCGCAGCGAGAACAAGCGGGGGTGTCTCACGATAGAGGATCAGAGGCCTGTTCGACCACCCCAGCTTCGCCCCCGAGCCCGAATTCGCTCAGCAGCGCCAGATCGGCAGGACTGAGCCCGCCCCGCAGAGCCAGGAGATCGGGGCGCCGGTCCCGGGTGCGGGCCAGTGCCTGGGCTCGGCGCCAGCGGGCGACGCGGCCGTGGTCGCCCGAGCGCAGGATCTCCGGGACGACCCATCCCCGGAAGTCGGCGGGCCGGGTGTAATGGGGGTACTCGAGTAGGCCGTCGCCGAAGGTCTCCTCGGTTGCGGAGTCGGCATTTCCCATGACGCCGGGGACCAGGCGGGCCACTGCTTCGACGACAACAAGGGCGGCGACTTCCCCGCCCGCGAGCACGAAGTCACCGACGCTGAGCTCGCCGTCCACCAGATGGTCGGCGATGCGCTGATCGACGCCTTCGTAGCGCCCGCACAGCAACGAGAACCCGTCCGAGGCCGCCAGCGACGCCGCCGTCGCTTGATCGAAGCGCCGGCCGGCGGGGCTCAGCAGGAATAGGGGCCGCACGGGCGAGACCGCCTCCACGGCCCGAAACACAGGCTCGGGAGCCAATACCATCCCGGCGCCGCCGCCAAAGGTGCTGTCGTCGACCGAGCGATGGGGGTCGGTCGCCAGCGACCGGAGATCGTGGACCCGCACGTCGAGCAGGCCGGCCCGGCGAGCCTTGCCGATGAGGCTGGCATCCAGCCAACCGTCGATCAACGCGGGGAAGATGGTGAAGACATCGACCCTCATGACCGCCCCACGCTCACAGGTCGAGCAGTCCGTCGGGGATGTCGACGGTCACCCGTCCCGGCGAGTGGGCGGTCACGAACCGCAACGGGATGAGCCCGCCTCCGTCCAATACCAGCAGGTCGCTGGCGGGGTTGGACTCCACCGCCTCGACCACCCCGAGCACCGCCCCCGCCAGATCGACGACCGACGCCCCGATCAACTCATGGGTCCACAATGCCGAGGGATCGTCGAGTGGCGCCGCCCGAAGCAGCACACCCCGCAGGGCCTCGGCGCCGGCACGATCCGACACACCCTCGAACAGCACGATCCAGCGCCCGTCGCCGGTCGCCTCGAACGGACGCGACGTCTGTACCACGAACGTGCCCGATGGGCCCGAGAGCACCGAACCGGGTGCGGCCCGCTCGGGGCGATTGGTGACGAATGCCACCACCACTTCGCCCCGCAGCCCATGGGCTTTCAGGACGCGGCCAACCTCCAGCAGGTCCGGGCCGCTCATTTTGGTCGCGATGGTTGTCGATTAGTCGACGATGTCGACGCCGACTTCAAGCCCTTCGCGCGCTCCCGCGGCCCGTACGACGGTCCGGATCGCCTGGGCGACACGGCCGCGACGGCCGATCACCTTGCCCATGTCGTCCTGGGAGACGCTGAGCGACAGGCGGAGATCGCCACGGCGCCCCTCGTCGACGGCGATGGCCACGTTGTCGGGGTCATTCACGATGCTTTTCGCCACGAACTCGAGCACGTCACGGGCCATGTCGCCCTTGACGTTGCCGTCCGCGTCGGAGGTGTCCACCGCGTCGGTGGTCACTCGCCGGCGGTGTTCGAGGCGGCCGCCGCCGACTGCTTGAGCAGCTTGGCAACGGTCTCCGTCGGCTGGGCCCCCTTGGCGATCCAGCTGTTGGCCTTCTCCATGTCGATCTGGACGATGGAGGGCTCGTTTCGCGGCTGGTAGGTACCGAGAATCTCGATGAACCGGCCGTCGCGGGGGGAGCGGCTGTCGGCGGCCACGATCCGGTAGGTGGGTTGCTTCTTCTTGCCCATGCGCATCAGGCGCAGCTTTACGGCCATGACTACCGCTTCCTCTTCTTTTTCTTGTTGAGTTGCCGGCCCATGCCGGGCAGCCCGCTGAACTGTTTCATCATCTTCTGCATCTCTTTGAACTGCTTGAGGAGCAGGTTGACCTCGGAAACCGAAGCACCGCTGCCGGTCGCAATTCGTTGCCGCCTCGAACCGTTGATAAGCGCCGGTTCGCGGCGCTCAGCCAGGGTCATCGAGTGAATGATCGCTTCCACCCGGCCGAGCTCATCATCGCTGATATTCGCGTTTTTGAGCTCCTTCGGGATCCCTGGGAGCATACCGACGATCCCTGAGAGGGGCCCCATCTTCTTGACTTCCTGCATTTGCTCGAGAAAATCCTCCAGGGTGAAGGCGCCGTCCTGGAGCTTTTGGGCCGCCTTGGCGGCCACGTCGTGGTCATATGTCTGCTCGGCCCGCTCGATGAGGGTCAGGACGTCGCCCATGCCGAGGATGCGCCCCGCCATGCGGTCGGGGTAGAACGGCTCGAAGTCGGCCAGGCGCTCGCCGGTCGAGGCGAAGGCGATGGGCTTGCCCACCACCTCCTTGACCGACAGGGCGGCGCCGCCGCGGGCATCGCCGTCGAGCTTGGTGATGATGACGCCGTCGAGGTTCAGGGTCTGGTGGAAGGCATCGGCCACGTTGACCGCGTCCTGGCCGGTCATGGCGTCGATGACGAGGAAGGTGTAGTGCGGCTCGACCGCCTCGGAGATCCGCCGGACCTCGTCCATCAAGTCCTCGTCGATGGCCAATCGGCCGGCGGTGTCGACGATCAGCACGTCCTTGCCGAGGCGGCGGGCCTCTTCCAGGCCGCCCTTGGCCACCGTCACCGGGTCCGACGCCTCGCTCCACACCGGCACGCCGGCCTGGCCGCCGAGGACACGGAGCTGCTCGACGGCCGCCGGGCGCTGCAGGTCGGCGCCGACGAGGAGGGGGTTGCGGCCCTGCTGTTTGAACCAGCGGGCCAGCTTGGCGGCGGCCGTCGTCTTCCCGGAACCCTGCAACCCGGCCAGCAGCACCACGGTCGGGGGCTTCGAGGCATAGGTGACCTTGAGGGGCTCGCCGCCGAGGATCGTGACCAGCTCGTCGTGGACGTACTTGATGACCTGCTGGCCCGGCGTGAGGCTCTGGGACAGCTCGAGGCCGGTCGTCTTCTCCTTGATCCGGGCGATGAAAGCCCGGACCACTTTGATGTTGACGTCGGCCT
Source organism: uncultured Actinomycetota bacterium (assembly GCA_963851105.1). GTDB lineage: Bacteria > Actinomycetota > Acidimicrobiia > Acidimicrobiales > Palsa-688 > DATARN01. Next base: position 91,665 of record CAWKNP010000009.1, on the reverse strand, counting down.
GCAGAAGGGCCAGGCGTATCTCCCGGAGGATCTCGTCGACATCGGCCTCGCTCAGCCGCCCACGGCTACGAAGACGGCTGAATATGGTGTCGAAACGATCGGAGAGCGAGGAAAACATTGCGGCTGGCGAGGCTACAGGACGCGGAGCACGTCGCTCGACGAGCCGCCGCCGGCAGCCTCAGCCAAAGATGGCGTCGACGAACTCCTGGGCGTTGAATTCGATCAGGTCCTCGGGCGCTTCACCCAAGCCGACGAGCTTGATGGGGATCCCGAGCTCGGTCTGGATGGCCAGCGCGATCCCGCCTTTGGCGGTGCCGTCGAGCTTGGTCAGCACGACGCCCGTGACGCCGACCGCGCTGGCGAACTCCTTGGCCTGGACCAGGCCGTTCTGGCCCGTGGTGGCGTCGATGACCAGCAGTACCTCGCGCAGGGTGCCGGGCTCGCGCTCGGCCACCCGGCGCACCTTCTTCAGCTCCTCCATGAGGTTGATCTTGGTGTGGAGCCGACCGGCGGTGTCGGCCAGGACCAGGTCGGTGCCCCGGGCCGCACCTCGCTGCTTGGCGTCGAACACCACTGCCCCGGGGTCGCCGCCCTCGGCGCCTCGCACCAGGTCGGCGCCGACCCGCTTGGCCCACAGCTGCAGTTGCTCGGCGGCGGCCGCCCGGAAGGTGTCGCCCGCGGCCATGATGACCGTGCGCCCGGCCTGGGTCGACAGCATGCCCAGCTTGCCGATGGTGGTGGTCTTCCCCACGCCGTTGACGCCGACGAAGAGCCAGATGTTGAGGGTGCCGGCCTCGAAGGCCAGCGACCGGTCACCGGCCAGGCGGGCGACCATGTCGCCCTTCAGCGCCTCCAGCAAGACGACGGGATCGGTGATGCTCTCCTTCTTCACCTGCGCCCGCAGATCGGCGAGGATGGCGGCGGTCGAATCGACCCCCACGTCCGCCAGGATCAGCGCCTCTTCCAGCTCGTCCCACGTGTCGTCGGTGATCTTCCCGCGCGATCGGACGGTGCCGAGGTAACCGGAAAAGAGGGTGCGGGCTTTCCCGAGCCGGTCCCGAAAACTCGGTTTGACCTTCGGCGGGGCCTCGGCCGGCGCCGCGGGAGCTTCGGGAACCGCCACGGGAGCGGCTTGCGCCTCGGCCAGTGCCCCCTCGATCTCAGCGACCTGCTCGGGCGTGAGCTCCCTCTCGGGGGCCGGGGTCGGCGCCTTGGCGACGGCGGGCGGGGCCGGGGGCGGCTCGAGCTCCGGGCCCCGGGACCGGCGGCGGGTGAGGGTGACGGTGGTGGCTGCGGCCACCACGACGACGAGAAGGGCGATCAGCAGGACGAGCGTCATGGCCGGATCGAGCCTACTGGGGGCCCGCTACCGGGGCTTCTGGCGCCCGAAACCTCAGGCCCGGGCGCTGATCCGCTCGCTGACGACCATCGACGAGCCGCCCGGCTGCATGGTCACGCCGTAGAGCCAGTCGGCGGCCTCCATGGTGCGCTTCTGGTGGCTCACGATCAGCAACTGCGCCTCACCGCGGAACTCGCGCAACAGCTCGAGGAACCGCAGCAAGTTGACGTCGTCCAGAGCCGCCTCGACCTCGTCCATGAGATAGAACGGCGAGGGCCGGCTGCGGAACACCGCGAACAGCAGGGCGAGGGCGGTCAGGCTGCGCTCGCCGCCGGACAGCAGTGACAGGCGGCGGATGTTCTTTCCCGACGGCCGGGCCTCGACATCGATGCCGGTTTCGAGGAGGTGGTCGGGGTCGGTCAGGCGCAGTCGCCCCTGGCCGCCGGGAAACAGCGTGGCGAACAACCGCTCGAAATGCTCGGCGACATCGACATAGGCGGCCCGGAACACGTCCACGATCTCGGCGTCCACCGCCCGTATGACCTTGCCCAGCTCCCGCCGGGCCGACCGCACGTCGTCGAGCTGGCCCTCGAGGAACGCCTGGCGCTCCTGCAGGGCCGCGAACTCCTCCAATGCCAGCGGGTTAATCGGTCCCATGAGACGGATCTCCCGCTCGAGGTCCCGGAGCCTCCCGGCCGCGGTGGCCGCCGGTGGCAGGGGCGGGCATGGGGCGTCGCGGGTCGCTTCGACCTCGCAGTCCAGGTCCCGGCGTACCGACTCGACGAGCGCTTCCAGCCGGATCTGAGCCTCGGCGCCGTCCAGCTGCACCCGGTTCAGGCGTTCACGCAGTTCCGAGAGACGCCGTTCGGCGGTGGCGCGTTCGCGCCGCAGGTCCTCGAGGCCCGTCGTGGCCGCCTTTACCGCCTGGGACTCCTCGACCCGGGCGGCTCGCAGGTAGGCCACGACCTCGTCCAGTTGGCCCACCCGCATCGCGATCAATGCGCCCAGCCGGGCGGCGGCCACCGCCACCTGAGCCTGTTGTTCCCGGCGGGCGGCGACGTGCTGGCGCTGTTCGGCGCTGTGGCGCAGTCGACCCTCGATCTCGTCGAGGCGCCGGGAAAGGAGCGCCCGCCGTTGCTCGAGGCCCGCGGCGCGCACCTCGATGTCCCGGCGCACCGCGGCCAGGGCGGCCGACCGCTCGGCCAGGCGGAAACGCTGCGTTCGCTCCACCAGGGCCCGTTCGGCGTTGGCTGCCGCCAGCTCCTCGAGCCGGGGCAGCAACTCCTCCAGTTGCGCCACCCGCCGCGCCTCGCGGTCGCGCCGGGCCATCAGGTCGCCGCGCTGGGCGAGCAATCGTTCCTGCTCGGTGGCGGCGCCGTGCTGTTCGGCCCGGGCGCGCTGCCGCGCATAGCCGCGGCTGTCGCGGCGTACCGCGTGGGCATCACGGCGGCGTTGCGACTCCGCTTCGGCGGCCATCGCCTGCGTCAGGGCCTCCCGGGCGGCGCCCGCGGCCACCGCGTCGGCCGCCGCCGTCTCGGCCGCGGCCGCGGCCCGGGTGCCGGCTTCGGCCAGCGCGGCGCCGGTGGCGCCGCTCGTGCCGGCCCCGGTGCTCCAGCCCCGGGGCGTGAAGCGGTCCCCGTCGAGAGTGACGACCACCAGATCCGGCGCCGCCAGCGAGACATCGACCGCCTGGTCCCAGCCGCCCGGCGCCACCACCGCTTTGGCCAGCAGTTCGTCGAGCAGGACCTCCACGGCGCCGACGCGGGACCGCACGTGTGCCCGTAGGGCCTCGACCGCCATCCCGGCGCCCACGGCGGCCTCCGCCGGCGACACGCTTGCGGCGCCCATCGCGGCGCGGGCACTGCCGACGCCGAGGGGCACGACGGCACCGGAGGCTCGGTGTTCGCGCAGGCGGCTCAGGCTGCGCCGGGCGGTGTCGACCCCGTCGACCAGGATCGCCGCCACCACCTCCCCCGCCGCCGCCTCGAAGGCGGGCTCCCAGCCATCGTCCACGTCGATCAACTCGAGCAGGGTCCCGACCACACCGTCGATGTCGGCCAGGCGCTCGACGCCGGCGCGGGCCCTTGCCTTGTCGAGGCCGAGGGCCAGGGCCTCGGCCCGCGCCGTCCAGCGGTGGTGCTCACCCTCGGACTGCTGCCGGGCCGCCTCGGCGGCCGCCAGCTCGTCCGCCGCCCGCTGGCGAACCTCGGTGGCGGTGGCGACGGCCGCGGCCAGCACCGTGTCCTCGGCCTCGTTGTTCCGCGCCTCCTGGTCGAGGCGGGCCAGTTCCTCGTCCAGACGGGCCAGCTGCGCAACCAACGCCGCCAGCCGGCCGTCGAGGCGGCGCAACTCACCGTTGGTGCTCTCGAGGCCACCGCGGAGGCCGACCATCTCCGCCCGCACCTCCCCCGCCGCCGATCCCTCGGCGGCGTCGTTGGTGACCACGGCGTCCCGGTCGATCAGGCCGGTTTCCTCCGCGACCTCGGCTTCGGCCTGCACCAGATCCTCCAGCGGTATCGCCAGGGCTTCGGCGTCGGCATCGGTGGCCGCCAGTTCCTCGGTGACGGCGGCCGCTTCCGATTCCAGGCTGGCGACAACGTCGCGGTCGAGCGACGCCATACGGTCGCGCTCGGCGGAGCGCTGGCGCTCGCCGATCAGCGCCGCGAGACCGCGCGCCGTCGCCGCCAGGCGCTCGGCGCGCGAAACGGCGTCGGCCAGGTCGAGGCCGTCGGCGCGCCGGTGCAGCGCGGTGAGCTCGCTTTCGGCCATGACGATCGCCTCGTCCAGCCGTCGCAGGTCGTGGCGGCACTCCTCCTCGGCGCGGCCGAAGTCGTTGCGGGCGCCCGCCGCGGCCGCCAGGCGGGTTTCCACCACGACCAGCTCGCGCCCCGCGACATGGCGGCGGATGGCGAGCAGCTCGGCGGCGAGGTCGTCGTGGCGGCGGGCGGCGTCGGCCTGGCGTTCGAGTGGGCGTAGCTGGCGGCGCACCTCGCGCAGCAGGTCCTGCAGCCGCAGCAGGCTGCCTTCGGTCGACTCGAGCCGGCGCTCGGCGCGCTCCTTTCGTTTGCGGTACTTGAGGATCCCGGCGGCCTCTTCGATGATGAGCCGGCGATCCTCGGGGCGGGAGTTGAGCACCGCGTCGAGTTGGCCCTGGGAAACGATCACGTGCTGCTGGCGCCCGACTCCGGTGTCCGACAGGAGTTCCTGGACGTCGAGGAGCCGGCAGGCGACGCCGTTGATGGCGTACTCGCTGTCGCCCGAGCGGAACAGCGTCCTCGTCAGCGTCACCTCGGAGAACCCGATCGGGAGGAGTCCGGCCTGGTTGTCGATGGTGAGCGACACCTCGGCGCGCCCGAGCGCGGGGCGCTTCGAGGTGCCCGCGAAGATGACGTCTTCCATCTTCGTCGAGCGCACGGTCCTTGGCCCCTGGGCGCCGAGTACCCACGCCACCGCGTCAACGATGTTGGACTTGCCACTCCCGTTGGGGCCGACGACGACGGTCACACCCGGTTCGAAGTCCAAGGTGGTCGAGTCCGCAAAGGACTTGAACCCTTTGAGGGTGAGCGACTTCAAGAACACTAGGGAGGTCAACCTAGCGTCAGGGACGGGCGCGTCCGCGCACCCCGCTCACGCCTGGCAGCGGGGGCAGAGGAACGTCGATCGACCCGCCGACTTCACCCGGACGATGGTTTTCCCACACCGCGGGCACGCCTCGCCCTCCCGGCCGTAGACCTGATGGCGGCTCTGGTAGTCGCCGACGGCGCCGAAGACGTCGCGGTACTGCTCGTCGGCCAGCGAGGAGCCCCGACGGCCGATGGCGGCGTCGAGGATCGAGCGCATGGCACCGTACAGACGGCGGACCTCCGCGGCCGACAAGCCGTCGGCCCCCCGGTCGAAACGCAGTCGTGCCGCGAACAGGATCTCGTCGGCGTACAGATTCCCGATGCCCGCCACGAAACCCTGGTCCATGAGCAGCGGCTTCAGCTTGGTCCCCCGGGACCGCAGCATCGTTGCCAGCTGGGCCGCGCTGCGCACGTCGTCGAGCGCGTCGAGGCCCAGGTGCGCCAGCTCCGCGGGCGGCGCAGGAGTCACAAAGATCTCGCCGAAGGTCCTCGGGTCGACGAAACGCAACTCCAGACCGGGCCCGAAACCAAGCACCACGTGGGTATGGGCGATGGCGGCGTGGCCCGGCTCGACCAGCAGGACCTGCCCGCTCATGCCGAGATGAAGCACAAGCACCGCGCCGTCGCTGAGGGACACCAGAAGATATTTTCCCCGCCTGCCGACGGCGGTGACGATCCGCCCGAGCACCGCCGTTACGAACTCCGCCGGCTCGTGGTGGCGCCGAACCGATCGTTCGCCGGTCGCCACCGCCGAGCGGATTTCCAGCCCCACCAGCGCGTGATCCAGGTCGCGCCGGATTGTCTCGACTTCCGGTAGCTCAGGCACCCCGGTCGGCGCGGGCGGCTTGGAGCTCGTCGGTGACCTGTTGCCAGGCCACTCGGGCGGCCGCCTGTTCCGCCTGTTTCTTCGAGCGCCCCTGACCGCCGCCTTTGACCGCGCCGCGGACCATCACGACCGCGTCGAACATCTTGGCGTGGTCCGGTCCCTCGTCGGTGACCAGGTAGTGCGGGAGCTCGTCCAGCTGGCGGGCGCACAGCTCCTGGAGGCGGGTTTTGTAGTCCTGGCCGCCGGGGCCCGCCGCCGCTTCCACCATTCGCTCGCCGAGCAGGCGCATGACGAGGTCCGATGCCGCCTGCCAACCCCGGTCGAGGTACAGCGCGCCGATCAGCGCCTCCATGGCATCGGCGAGGATCGACGGCTTTTCCCTGCCACCGGATGCCCCCTCGCCCTTGCCCAGGAGCACGGCGTCGCCCACGTCGAGCTCGGCGGCCAGCTCGGCGAGGACCGCAGAGTTGACAACGGACGCCCGCACCTTGGCCAACTCGCCCTCGGGCAGGTTGGGATAGGTCAGGAACAGGTAGTCGGTGACCACCAATCCGAGCACGGCGTCGCCCAGGAACTCGAGGCGCTCGTTGGACTGGGCGCCCGACGTCTCGGCGCACCAAGACCGGTGCGACAGCGCCCGCAGCAGCAGGTCGGCGTCGGCGACCTCCCAGCCCAGCCGGCCCGCGAGAGCCGAACGCTCGGCCGCCCGATCGGAAACCTCGGCAGGGTCGCTTCGAGGCAGTCGGGGGAGAACCTCTCCGTGGGCGGGGGCGTGTGCGGGGGCGGTCGGCGAGTCAGCGAGGCGCTCGGCCGTGCCCGCGGCATCTGCGGCGCCCGTCAACGCCTCGCCGGAGCCAATCAGCCAGCCTCGAGCTTGGCCACCACGTAGTCGACCGCATCTCGGACCGTTTTCAGGTCCTCGAGATCCTCGTCGTCGATCCGGAAACCGACGGTCCGCTCGCCCAGCTCCTCCTCCAGCGCCTCTACCAGCTCGATGAGGGCGAGCGAGTCGGCCCCGAGATCGTCGCCGAACGAGGCGCTCTCGGTGACACGATCGGGTTCGATTTCGAGGATGTCGGCCATCCGGTCGCGGATCAGCTCGAAGACCTCTCGCCGGTTGGGAAGCGCTTGTTCGACATGGGTTTCGGCGGGCACAAGAACTCCTGAGGACCCTCAGACGGTGGACAGGGCAACTTCGCGGGGGCGCCGTGCGGCGCCCGGCGGAGCGATGGTCATGTTACCTGGCCGGCCGCCACAGCCGCTTTGACCTGCTCGACCATGCCGCCCTGGACCGAGTCGCGGGCGACCTTGAGGGCGTTGACGATGGCGCGGGCGCCCGAGGAACCGTGGCTGATGATGCACACCCCGTTCACCCCGAGGAGCATGGCGCCGCCGTAGGTCTCGGAGTCGAACTGGTCGGCTATGGGCGCCAGCGCGGGCAGCAACACCTTCGATGCCGCTCGGGTTTCGTCGGTCGACATCATCACCTCGATGATGGCGCCGATCAGCTGCTTGAGCCCGCCTTCGAGCGCCTTCAGGGCGACGTTGCCGGTGAAGCCGTCGGTCACGACGACGTCGACGGCGTCGGACATGATGTCGCGACCCTCCACGTTGCCGATGAACTTGACGTCGGGACCGGCGGCGCCGCCCGCCAGGAGGGCGTGGGCTTCTTTCACCAGCGGGTTGCCCTTCGAGGCTTCCTCCCCGATGGAGAGCAGGCCGACCCGGGGGTCGGAGATCCCGAACCGCAGCCGGGAAAAGGCCGATCCCATCTGGGCGAACTGCACCAGCCACGCCGGCATGCACTCGGCGTTGGCGCCGGCATCGATCAAGACGGTGTAGCTGCCGCCGGGTTTCGGGATGGGCGTGGCGATGGCGGGCCGGGCGACGCCCGGAAGGCGGCCCATGCGGAACAGGGCGCTGGCCATCGCGGCGCCGGTATTGCCCGCGCTGACCATCGCCGAGGCGCGGCCGTCTCGCACCGCCTCGGCGGCGCGTACCAACGACGAATCCTTTTTCCGGCGTACTCCCTGGGCGGGATCGTCGTGCATCGAGATGACCTCGAGGGCGGGTGCGATCGGGATGTCGCCGACATCGCCGAGGCGGTCCGGGTCACCGACGAGGAGGACCGGGATCCCGAGCGCGATCGCCTGGCGGGCGCCTTCGATGATCTCGCCGGGAGCCCGATCGCCACCCATGGCATCAAGGGCGACGGGGAGCATGGGCGCCATGGCCGGCAAGGGGCCCTCGTAGACGGGTTGAGGACTGGCGCTCACTGAGCGCTCAGTCGACGTCGATCGCCTGGCGCCCGCCGTACCACCCGCAATTGGGGCAGACCACGTGCGGAAGCTTGGTCTGCCGGCACTGCGGGCAGACGCTCCGGGCCGGCTCCGAGAGCTGCCAGGCGCTGGCCCGGCGGCTGCGGCTCTTGGCCTTGGAGGTCTTCTTCTTCGGTACAGCCATGGTTGGACAGCTCCCCTTTGGGGTTCATGTGATGGGGGGTTCGAGATGCCATCGGAGCGAACTTGGGTCGCGGCGGAACCAGGGCTCGCACCCGCGAACCCGTCATTCTAGATCGAATCCTGGCCTTGGTCGTCGCCCTCGCCGCGGTCGCCGTTTTCGAGGCCGCCTCGGCGGGGCGCGCCATTGCCCGGCACCGCCGGCGGTGCGCCGGCGCCGGAGACCCGGAGGGAGTCGAGCGCGGCCCAGGCGGGATTGGTGGGCATCTGGTCGCAGCCACAGGGCTGCTCATTGCGGTCGGCTCCGCAGGTTGGGCACAGCCCGGCACAGTCCTCGCGGCACAGTGGCGCCAGCGGAAGCTCGAGCAGGACCGCGTCGCGGGCCATCGGCGCCAGGTCGAGCGTGTCGCCCGTGAGCGCATAGGTCTCGGCCTCATCGGTGTCGTCGAGGTGCTCGGGGCGCACCCGGGGGACTCGTTCGAATACCTCTCTGACCTCGGCACGTAGCGGTCCGGTTACTTGATTCAGGCAACGCCGGCACTCGCCGGTCCACAAGGTGGAAACAGTCCCGGTCACGACAACGCCACCGGGGACGACCTCGATTACCGCGTCAACCTCGACGTCGGCGTCATCGGGCACCGAGCTGCTCGTGATGGCGAGGCCGTCGATCCCGCCCCGGCGCACCACGTGGTGGCGGCCGGCAACGGCCGGCCGCAGGGCGGCCACGTTCACCAGAAAAGGGTTCGGTTTCATGCCATCAACCTTCGACCACTCGACGAGCCGACTTCTACGCCCAGGACAGGCGGCGGCTCACATCCACAATTTTGCCGGATCAGAATCTGTCCTGGTCGAAAAATGTGTCCTCAGCGAGGGTGTCCTCGGTGGCCCCGGCGATCTCGAACCCGTCGGCGGCGGACATCGGCGTCATGGACAGGCGCTCACGGCCGGAGTGCACCGTCTTCATCGTCCGCTCGAGGACGATCTCGAACGCCGCCAGCTTCTGGTCGCAGTAGTCCTCGGCCTCATGGCGGAGGGTGCGGGCTTCCTCGCGTGCCTCGTCGACGGTGCGGCGGGCGGTGTGCTGTGCTTCGCGCACGATCTCGGTGCGCTGCACCATGCGCTCGGCGCGGATGCGGGCCGCCTCGAGGATGTCCTCGCCTTCGCGCTGCATCTTCTCGAGGAAGTCCTGGCGCTCCTTCAGCAACCAGCGGGCCTGCTTGAGCTCCTCGGGCAGGCGGTCAACGGCTTCGTCGAGGAGCTCGAGGACCTCGTCTTTGTTGTCGAGCTTGGCGGACGACGACAGGGGCAGCGCCCGGGTGTTGCCGATGATCTCGATCACTCGCCGCAGCAGGATCTCGGCGTTGGCCTGGTCGCGCCCGTCGGAAACCGTCATCGCTGCACCATCGCTGTGCGTCCCTTCCCCCTCGTGCCGACCGTGGCATCGTTACAGGCAACCATCAGGCGAACTTCTCTTTCAACTTGGTGAAGACCGGTCCCGGCACCATTGACCCGATGCGATCGGCGCCCCCGAAGTGGGCGAATTCCCGAACGTAGCGCGAGGCCACGAAGGCGAACTCCGATGAGCAGGGAATGAACAGCGTCTCGATCCCCGACACCGCCTTGTTCATCTGGGCCTGCTGTAGCTCCGATTCGGCGTCGGACGCCACCCGGAGGCCCTTCACGATCACATCGGCGCCCAGATCGCGGGCCAGGTCAACGACCAGGCTCGAGAACGGGTGCAGCGACACGTTGCTCAGGTGGGCCACCGATTCGCCGATCATCTCGGTGCGCTCCTCGGCGGAGAACAGTGGCTCGGACTTCTGCGGGTTGCGCATGGGCGCCACGATCACGCGGTCGAACAGCTTGGACGCCGTCTCGACGACCTCGAGATGCCCGTTGTGGAATGGGTCGAATGTCCCCGGAAACAGGGCGGTCTTCACGTGGCGCCTTTCCGGTCTCGTGCGGGCTCAGGCAGGCGCGCTGGCCTCGCGACAAGCACCACGGTACCGCCGTAGTGTTTCTCCTTGAGAAGTTCCCATTCCGCGCCGAGGTCCCGCCGCCGGCCCATTTCCAGCACCGCCAGCTGGGTGACCGGTGCCAGCAGGGAGGCCAGCTCCGCCCATTCGGCTTCGGCGAAGGCGTAGGGCGGGTCACAGAAGGCGATGTCCACAGGAGCGGCGGTGCGCAGCCAGCGCAGGACGTCGTTCTGCACGATCACAGATCTGCGGGCGGGCTGACCGGAGCCGGAGCCGGAGGCCAGGCCGAGGTTCGTCAAGTTGCGCTCGATCGTCGCGGCGGCGGTGCGGTCCGACTCGACGAACGTGGCGCGGGCCGCGCCCCGGGACAGGGCCTCGATCCCGAGGGCGCCGCTGCCGGCGAAGAGGTCCGCAACCGTGGCGTTCTCGATCGTGGATCCCCGATCGCGGTCATCGTCGGCGGCGGGGCCGAGATCGGCGCTGAGGTCAAGGCTGAGGCTGCCGAGTACGGCGAAGATGGCTTCACGTACTCGGTCACTGGTCGGCCGGGTCGTGCGGCCCGGGGGCGCGTCGAAGTGCCGACCCCTCGCCTCGCCCGCGACGACCCGCATCCTCGGCCTTGTCCCTGCCCGCCGGCCGCCGGCCGCCCGGCCGGCTAGAGGTTGGCTTCGCGCCGCAAGCGAAGCCAACGACGGGTCCTAGAGCCAATCAACGCCAAGTAGGCCACGCCCACGAAGACCATGACGATGCCGAAAACAGCATTGATCACGAAGATCGTCGCCAAGCCCGCCACCAGCAGGACAAATCCAAGGCCGGCATCGACCGCCAGCACCGTCCGCCAGTTGGAAGCCAGGGCGGTCGAGTCGTCTGTGCGCGCCATGCGGACGCTCAGGTTAGGCCCCAGGGTCCCCTGTAGCCACGATGGTCCCGTGAAACCAGGTCCAGACCCCCGGCCTTATGCCAGAGCCAGGCCTGGCGCGCACCCGCCGGCCTCGCCCCGAGGAGCCCTGGTCACAAACCCCCCCACCCACACGGACTACCGCCCACCCCCCAACCGCCACACCAGACCCCCCTGGACACAAACCCCTCCACCCACACGATCTACCGCCCACCCCCTACCACCACACCAGACCCCCCTGGACACAAACCCCCCCACCCACACGATCTACCGCCCACCCCCTACCACCACACCAGACCCCCCTGGACACAAACCCCCCCACCCACACGATCTACCGCCCACCCCCCAACCACCACACCAGACCCCCCTGGACACAAACCCCCCCACCCACACCGACTACCGCCCACCCCCACCACCGCACCAGGCCCCCCTGGACACAAACCCCCCCACCCACACGATCTACCGCCCACCCCCACCCTCCGAATTCCCCGCGGCATGGAGAAGGGTGATGAACTCAAGACAAATCTCCGACCTTCTGGCTTTGGCGGCCACCCAGCACAGCGTGCTCTCGGTCGCCCAGGCCTACTCCCTGGCCATATCGCCTGGTCAACTCGATGCGGCTGTTCGCAGTGGTTGGCTCGCTCGCCCGCGCCGAGGCGTCCTCGAAGTCTCCGGGGCTTCCCCCGACATGTTCAGGCCGCTGATGGCGGCCTTGCTTGCCGCCGGGCCTCGCTCCGCGATCTCCCACACATCGGCGGCGGTCGTCCAGAAATTCACCGGAATTGCCGATCCGGTCATCGAGCTGACCGCACCCGTCCAAAGGAGAATCCGCCTTGAAGGAGTGCGATCGCACCGGACCACAACCCTCAAGCGGTCGGATGTCCATGAAATCGAAGGGCTCCGGGTCACCAACCCCATTCGGACGATCATCGACCTGGCGCCCCGCCTCGGCTCCTACCTCCTCGGGGAGATCCTCGATGAGGGTTCCATCGCCCGGCTCTGGACGCCTGACCAGGTCGCGGTTCGCTACGCCCAACTGGCCCCGGGCCAGCCGGCCAGCGCGCTCCCCGACCTATTGGAACTGCGCCGAGGCGAGGGCAACCTCCGCAGCCGCTTCGAACAACGCGTGCATCGTGTCCTCAGACCGGCAGTCAAGCCGTTCCTCACGAACCACACCGAGGTGATTGACGGCGTCGCCATCGAGATGGACCTGGCCTGGCGCAACGACAAGATTGATGGCGAGGTCGACGGCTTCAAGGTACGGGCGGCATCGCGAACCAAGTTCCGGCGCGAGTCCATCCGGGAGAATGTCCTCGCCAAGCACAACTGGCGCATCGTGCACTTCATCTACGAGATGAGCGACGAGGAAATCATCGATCAGGTCGCGCCACTGCTCTCGAATCCCACTAACTCTTGAACAGGAAGGCCCGGTCCTCGTCGTCGACCAGGAGCCGGATCTCCGCCTCCAGCTCGGGATATGCCCCCAGCCCACCGCCCGGAGAGCTGTCCACCAATGAAAAGGCCACCCTCCGGGCCGCCTCCACCAAGTCCTTGTCACGTCGCAGCGACGCCAGCTTCAGATCGCTGGTCCCCTTCTGGCGGGTCCCGAGAATGGTGCCCTCCCCCCGCAACTCCAGATCGACCTCGGCCAGCTCGAAACCGTCGGTGCTGCGCTCCACCGCCTTCAACCGCTGTTCGGACTCGGGCGTGGCCCCGCCGCCCAACAGGTAGCACCACGAGGCGACCTGGCCCCGGCCCACCCGGCCGCGCAACTGATGCAGCTGCGCCATCCCGAAACGGTCGGCGTCCTCGATAACCATGACGGTCGCGTTCACCACGTCGACACCGACCTCGATCACGGTCGTGGCCACCAGGACATCGAGTTGGCCATCGCGGAACTCGGCCATCACCGCCTCCTTGTCCCGCGAGGCCAACTGCCCGTGCAGCAATCCGAGCCGCAGGCCCGACAGCTCGGCCGCCCCTAGGCGCTCGAATTCCTCGGTGGCGGAGCGGGCCTGGACACGCTCGGAGTCCTCCACGAGCGGGCAGACAACATACGCTTGCTGACCGAGCGCGACGGCGGCGCGCACCCGGTCCCACGCCGCTGTCTCCTCCAGCGGCCCCCGTGCCCACACCGTGGTGACCGGCGTCCGCCCCGGCGGCAACTCGCCGAGCACCGTCGTGTCGAGGTCGCCGTACACCGTCATCGCGGCGGTGCGAGGAATGGGGGTGGCCGTCATGACCAGGACGTCGGGCACCGCTTCGGCCGCGCCCTTCTGCCGCAGCGCCGCTCGCTGCTCCACCCCGAAGCGGTGCTGCTCGTCGATCACGACCACTCCGAGCGAGTTGAACAGCACCTTCTCGGTGAGCAGGGCGTGGGTCCCGATGAGGATGTCGACGCTCCCGTCGGCCAGCCCGGCATGCAGCCGGGCCCGTTCGGTGGCGCCGGTCCGGTTGGTCAGCGACGCCACCGCCACGGGCCGCTCCCCGAGCAACGTGGCCGGGGCGGGCACCACCAACCCGGCCAACAGCGCCGAGACGCCCAGGAAGTGTTGCTCGGCCAGCACCTCCGTCGGAGCCATCAGAGCGCCCTGGAACCCACCCTGGACACCGGTGAGCAGGGCGGCGACGGCAACGACCGTCTTGCCGGCACCGACATCGCCCTGCAGCAAGCGATGCATGGGATGGGTGCCTCCAAGGTCCCGTTGGATCTCCGCGATCGCCGTCTCCTGGGCCGCGGTCAGGGAAAAAGGGAGGCCGGTGACGAACCGGCTTACAAGGTCACCTTCAAGCCGGTGCCGGATACCCGTGGCCTCTCGTTCCACCGTCCGTTTTCGCAACACCAATATGGTCTGGAGGCGGAGCAGCTCGTCAAAGGCCAGGCGCTTGCGGGCGGCCTGGGCCGCGGCCATGGATTCGGGGTGGTGGATCTGGTTCATCGCCCAACTGCGGTCGACGAGGTCCAGGCGGTCGAGCCACTCCGCCGGGAGAGGGTCCACCAAGCCGCCCTGGTCGCCGAGGCGGGCCAGCGACTCGTCCACCCAGCTGCCAAGCTCCCAGGTCGTCAGGCCGATCTTCTCCGACTGCGGGTACATGGGCACGATCCGCCCCGTCCGGTCGCCGACGAGGTCCACAACCGGGTTGGCCATCCGGCGGGTGCCCTTGTAGCGCTCCAACTTGCCGAAAACCACCACCTCGGTCCCCGTGAGCAGCTGCCTGGCCCGCCAGGGCTGGTTGAAGAAAGTGATCTTCAGGTAGCTCGAACCATCGAACACGTCGATCTCGACCAGGCTGCGCCCGTTGCGGGTCCGGCGGCTCGTGACCTTCTTGACCCGGGCAACGACCGTGGCCTCGTCGCCCTCGACAATGTTGGCTATGGGCGCCTGGGCGGTGCGGTCGATGTACCGGCGCGGGTAGTGGGTCAGCAGGTCGAGCACGGTCTCTATCCCGGCGTCGGACAGCGCCTGGCGCTTCTTCTCCCCGACACCCTTGAGCCGCCCCACGTCGACCTTGTCGAGCGAAACGAGGGTCTTGCCGGTCACTCGATGGAAAGCAGGTAGGGGTAGAGCGGTTGGCCGCCGAAGTGCACCTCGGCGGACACGTCGGGGCGCTTCTCTCGCAGCCAATCCGTGATCCGCCGGGTGTCGGCCTTGTTCACCCCTTCGCCTTCGATGATGGTGACGATTTCGTGGTCGTCACCGAGCAACTTAGCCAGCAGGTCGCACGCCGCATCGGCCAAACCCGGCGCCACGACTTCGATGGAGCCTCGGGAAAGACCCAGGTAGTCGCCCTGCATGATGGCGCCGACATCGCTGGTGCTGGCCCGCACCGCCTGGGTCACCTCACCGGACACGACCCGGGCGGCGGCGCTCGTCATGGTTTGCGCGTTCTCCTCGGCGGTCGCCTGGGGGTCGTACTCCAAGAGCGCCGCGAAGCCCTCCGCGATCCCGCGGGTCGGCACCACCCGGGCCGGCTTCGCCGCCACCCGAGCCGCCTGCTCGGCGACGGGGATGATGTTCTTGTTGTTGGGCAGAAGGACGACCTCGTCGCCGGGGGCCGCGTCGATGGCGGCCAGCAACTGGGCGGTCGAAGGGTTCATGGTCTGGCCGCCGGTGACGGTGTGCTGGACCCCGAGGGAGGTGAAGATGCGCTTGATGCCGTCCCCGGTGGCCACCGCCACTGCCGCGCACAGCACCTTCGCGGCGCTCGCGGGCTCGCCGGTGGCCTCCCGCGCCCAGCGCTCCTCCTCGACCTGTTCGAACAGGTCGGTTACCCGGATCTGGCGGGGCCGGCCGACCTCGATGGCCGCCTCGACCGCCGCGCCGATGTCGTCGGTGTGGATGTGGCAGTTCCAGAGTCCGTCGCCACCCACCACGACGATGGAATCGCCGATGCGCGCCCAGCTGTCGCGAAACCCGCCGATCCTGTCGTCGTCTGCCTCGAGGAAGTACATCACCTCGTAGCGCAAGGCCCCGATCGGGTCGTCGTCGGGTGGCGATGGCCCGACCGGCTTCGCCGCGATGGCCGCGTTGGGCTCCATCGCCAGGACCTCGGGCACCGGAAGCGGCCGTTGCGCGCTGCGGTGCAAGAAGGCGTCGAGGAGCAGCAGGAAGCCGGCGCCGCCGGCATCGACGACCCCGGCCGCCTTGAGCACCGGCAGCTGTTCGGGCGTCAAGGCCAGGGCGGCCGCGCCGGCGGCATGGGCGGCGTCAAGCACGGCCACCAGGGGCTGCGTCGGGCACCGGGCGGCAGCTTCGGACGCCGCCTTCACGACCGACAGGATCGTTCCCTCAACCGGGCGCATCACTGCCTGGTAGGCGCCGGCCGACGCCCGGGCCAGGGCATCGGCAACGGTCGCGCCGTCGCCTACTCCCTCGCGGAACGCCTCTGCGATACCCCGCAGGATCTGCGACAGGATGACCCCGGAGTTGCCGCGGGCGCCCATGAGCGAGCCGTGGCTGACCGCGGCGCACACTGCGGCCATCTCGGCGCTGGTCGAATCCGGCAGCTCGGCGACGACCGATTCCAAGGTCAACGCCATGTTCGTGCCGGTGTCGCCGTCGGGCACCGGATAGACGTTGAGCCGGTTGATCACCTCTTGGTGGGTCCTCAGGGCGTCCCGGTAGGCCACCACCACCGAAGCCAGATCCTCGGCTCCGAGGCGCTCGAGCGTCCTCATATGGTTGGCGATGCTAACCTGTCCCTCTGTCCCTGAAGTCTCCGGGCCGTCCGGCGCGCCCTGCAGGCGCAGAGTTACGAGGTGTTGTTTCCATGGCAGCAGTATGTGAGGTTTGCGGGAAGCATCCCTCTTTTGGCATGAGCATCAGTCACAGCCACCGGCGCACCAAGCGTCGCTGGAACCCGAACATCCAGCGTATCCGGGTCGTCATGAACGGCACCCACCGTCGCCTGCACGTGTGCACGTCCTGCATCCGGGCGGGCAAAATTACCAAGGTCGTTCGCTGACGCACACGAGTTCTTGACGAGGCGGGATCCGCCTCCTCGAACGCCCCGAAGGCTAGGCGGTGCCGGAGGCGGCGCGAGTGTCGGAGATCGGGTGGCCGGTGAGCAGGGCCATGACATCTTCGCCCCGGAAGCGGAGGTGGCCGCCGGCGGTGCGAATCGAGGGGAGCTTCCCGGCCGCGGCCCAGTTGATGACCGTGCGATCGGTCACGTCGAACAGCACGGCGACCTCATGGCTGCGCAGGAGCTCGTTGCCGGCTTCACGGTGAAGGTGCAGCACGGGCCGCTCAGCTACCGGCTCGGGCATGCCCAGCATCTCGGGCCTCAACGGCCGTTCTCCGGGAGCGGGAGCAGGAGCGGGCGCGTGCGAGGTTGTCATCGCCGGCGCCGATGACGCCGCCGGAGTGCCGCGCCGCCACATGGCGAGCTGGCCGGCCACCTGGCGGGCGATGGCCGAGAGCGCCTGGCGTTCTCGGGGTTGCAGCTCCCGGGTCCGGCGGTCGGCGATACACAAGACGCCGAGAAGGGTCGACTGGCGGGTCCGCAACGGCATCCCGTAAACGAAACGAACACCGAGGGGCCCCCGCGCCAGCGGTCCGAGGCCCAGCTCCGGGTGGCTGGGCAGGTCGCTGATCTCGACGGGTTCCGCCGAGCTGGCAATGGCCGCCAGCAGCCGGTCGTCGGTGATGAGATCCCGGCGCTCGATGCCGTGGGTCAGGGTGCTCCACCGACCGTTGGGCTGTGCCACGGAGATGAAGGCGTAGGGCGTGTGGCAGGTGGTCGCCGCCACGAACAGCAAGTCGGCGAATACCCGGCCGGGCTGCTCCGGGGTCGACGGGCCCAACTGCCCGGTCCTCAGATGCGACGGGCTCGGGACGACCGTCGGACCCGCGTGACCAGATTGATCGGATTGACCGTACGGGACGGGCGGCTCGGAGCTCGGCCGGGCGGAGGTCACGGTTACCCGGCGAACATCGCGTCCGTCGACGGTGGGAGCCGGTGCGACATCGCCGGGATGGAACGAAGCGGTCCAGCGGCTGGCGGAGTCCCGCACGATCCACGAAACGTGCTGGCGACCTTCGTCCAAGAAACGCCGGGCTCGCCCGAACTCGTTCGGCAGGGCCGCGCCGACCGACACCAGGGTGTTGGCAAGGCGGTCCATGCCGATGTCGCGGTTCTCGTAATACTCCGCCCGCCACGACAAGAAATCGAGGAACAACCGACCGTCGTCAACGAGGAGGGCGGCACCGAGGTGGCGCAGCAGCAGCTCCAACCGTTCCTGGGTGGCAGCCAGGCCGCCCGGGCCGTCATCGCCGGAATCGACAACCGTGGCCGCCCGCCGCAATGACTCAACTGCCCGGGCCCGAATCTCGGGAAGCCCGGCCTCGAACATGAGGTACTCCTCGGTCAGCGCCCGCCCCGGCGGCAAGGGTGCCGCACGGGTCAACCAGGTGTCGACCATGCGCACGACGTCGCCGGCGGTCGATGCCCACGCCGCGGCGCCAAGTCGCAGGGCCAACATGTCGTCGCGACCGAACGCGGCGCCGCCCACGATCACCGGCACGCCGTAGGCATGGGCCACTTCGATGGACCGGGCGGCTCCGGGAAGCCCGCAGGGAGTGGTGCAGCTCACCAGCAGGGCGGCCGGTCGTTGCCGGCTCAAGAAACCGGGAAGGTGCTTCGGCGTCACGCCGGCACCGATGTGCTGGGCCGAGCAGCCCTCAGCCCGGAGAAGCTCGGTGATCATTTCCGCGGGAATTTCGTGATGTTCGCCGGGCGGGCAGCACACCGCGACCGTTCGATGATTCGGTAGACCCGGAGGCATTGGGGTGCGGGGGATGGCACCGCGCACGATGGCGGCCGCGGCCAGCGCTTCCGCCGCGCCGACCTCACCCGACGCCCAGCGCCGTCCGACTTCGACCAGCGCCGGCGCCAGCAAGCCGGTTACCAGGCCTGCGACCGCCATACCTTCTGCCTGCACGCGTTCTACCAGCGCCAACGCGGCGCCGTGATCCAGCCGTCCCAAGTGGTTCGTCAGTTCCTCGAGGGTCATCATGCTCTTTGAGACGGCGAATGCCATATGGGTCGATGCCTCCACTCTCCCGGTTGATCGTTCGACCGACGGCCAGCCCTTCTTTAGCCTCCCGGCAACATTGGGCCCGCCGCTCCCGCGTGATTTGCCGATTTTCGACACCAAAAAGGAGAAAGTTCTTCACCCCCGAGGGCGGGCGGCCGACCATCTAAGGCATGAGCGACTCCATCGTGCGGGCGACGTGTCCTGGTTGCGGCGACGTGGTGCTCACCACCAGCGACCTGGGCCTCGACACCGCCGGCTCCCGGTTCCTGTTCGCCTGCCCCCGCTGTCACGCCAAGGTAACCCACGACGTGCCGGCCGGGATCATCCACATCCTCCAGGCGGCGGGCGTCCACATGGTCGAGCCTGAAGTCGATCCGCTGTCCGAGGAGGAGCTGGCCGGCTTCCTGGCCGACTTCGAGCGAGCCGACTGCTTGGACCAGCTCCGCCGACTCGGCAGCGGCGCCTAACCAGCGCCTCCGACTCGGCCGCGGCGCCTGACCAGCGTCCGCTCGGAACCCGGCGCCCGAAGAACGCTACAGTGGCGACAGGCGACAGGCCCCAGTCCGCCTAGGGCAGCCCTAGGGCACCCCTAACCCACCCCCCGCCCTTCGCCCGCGCCCCTGGCCCACCCCGGGTCCACGGGTCCGGTACCTGACCCGAGGGGGCGCCCGGCGGCGATGGCCTCGGTCACGAACGCCTTGGCGTCACGGCAGGCGTCGGGCACCGACGCCCCGAGGGCCAGATGAGCGGTGATGGCCGCCGACAGCACGCAACCTGTCCCATGGGTGTGCCGCGCCGCCAGGCGCGGGCCCTCGAGCCATTCGACAACGCCGTCCGCGGTGCACAGCAGGTCGGGCGACGCCGACTCGTCGGCCAGATGCCCACCCTTGACCAGCACCGCCGAGGGCCCGAGCCGAAGCAGCGCGGCCGCGGCCGCCACCATGCCATCACGATCGACAACCCCGAGCCCGGTCAGAGCCTCGGCCTCGCCGACGTTCGGCGTGATCACCGTCGCCAACGGCACCAGCTCCGCCCGCACCACCGCCATCGCGTCGTCGGCCAGCAACCGGGTGCCGTGCGACGAGACCAGGACCGGGTCGACGACCAACCGCGAGATGCCGGCCGCCGCGACGGCGCCCACAACCGCCCGCACCGCCGCCGCCGACCCGAGCATCCCCGTCTTGGCCGCGTCGACGCCGATATCGCACGCCACCGCCGAGATCTGAGCTGCGATCAATGCCGGCGGGACGAGGTGCATGGCCAGCACCCCGGCGGTGTTCTGCGCGGTCATGGCGGTGATGGCGACGGTGCCCCAGACCCCGAGGGCCTCGAACACCTTGAGATCGGCGGTGGCACCGGCGCCGCCCCCGGAGTCGCTCCCCGCGATGGTGAGGGCGACAGGCCCCCGCACGGAGCCCGTCGCGCCGCTCAGCCCCACGAGTGTTCCCAGCCGCCGAGGTTCGGGAAGGGCTGCCCCTGGACCAACCGAACGGAAGGATCGGCGACGCAGATCCCGATGCGAACCGGAGCCGGAAGGGCCGCGAACGCGGCCAGGACAGCCGAGTCCGACGCCGCCGTGAACAAAAGGACGTAGTCCTCACCACCGACCAGCGCCTGCGACAACGTGGCCCCGGGTCCAACCGGCACGTCGTGCACCTCCACCCCGACGCCAGAGGCCGATGCCAGGTGGGCGAGATCGGCCGCCAACCCGTCAGAGATGTCGATCATGGCCGACGCCCCGGCCTCCCGGGCTGCCAAGCCGCAGGCAACAGACGGCTCCGGGCGCCGGTGGGCGTCAACTGCGGCACCCGTCGCCCCTTTTCCCCGGTCCCGAAGCAACTGGAGACCGGCGGCGGCCATACCGAGACGACCGGTCACCCATATGCCGTCGCCCGCCCGGGCACCAGAGCGCAGGATCGGAGGCCCGGGCAGGGAACCGGTGATGGCCACCGTAACGACCAGCGTGGGGGCGTTGGTGAGATCGCCGCCCACGACAACACATTCCCAGGCCGTCGCGGCATCGGAGATCCCCCGGTACAGCAGGTCCAAGTCGGTGTCCGAAGGACCCGCCACGGCCACGAGGAGGTGCCTCGGGATCCCGCCCATGGCCGCGATGTCGCTGACATTGGCCGCCACCGCCTTCCAGCCGAAGTCGTCGAGGCCGGTCAGGGTGAGGTCGGCGTGGACGCCGGCCACGACCGTGTCGGCGGCCAGGAGCGACCACCCGGCGAGACGAACGACCGCCGCGTCGTCGCCGATACCGACCGCCGGCAAAGCCAGTGGCGGCAGCATGGCAGCCACCCTCGCGAGGGCCGCGAACTCGCCGCTCAGCGGGGGGCTCCGCTAGCGTCCATACTGGCGAGCGTACGCAGCATTGGACAGGAGCAGAACCAGGCAATGCAGGGCGTAGTCAAGTCGTATGACCCAAGCACCGGTGTCGGATACGTCATGTGCGACACCGACTATGCGGACTACGAGTTATCGGAGACGGCACTCGAGGGCTCCATTTTTCGTATGCTCCGCCAGGGCCAGCGGGTCGTCTTCGACTTGGACGACGCGGGTGATGCCACCCGGCTGCGACTGGGCTCCGAGGTCGACATGGCCGCGCCGCCCGTACCGCCGTCGCCTGTCTGACGGGACGATCGAGAAGAGAGGCAATTCGCATGACCTCCACGCCACCGACCAACAACGCCACGCTGATCAAGTGGGTCGACGATTGGGCCGCCCACACCACGCCCGACCGGATCGAATGGTGCGACGGCTCGGCGGAGGAATACGACCGCCTCTGCCAGATGCTGGTCGACGCCGGCACGTTCACCAAGCTGGCCGACGCCAAGCGCCCGAACAGCTACTGGGCGACGTCGGACCCGGCCGACGTGGCCCGCGTCGAGGACCGGACCTACATCTGCTCGAAGAACGAGGTGGACGCGGGGCCGACCAACAACTGGCGCGACCCGGCCGAAATGCGCTCGACGCTGCGGGATCTGTACGCGGGGTCGATGGCGGGGCGCACGATGTACGTGGTCCCCTTCTCGATGGGCCCGCTGGGATCGCCCATCGCCCACATCGGCGTGCAGCTGAGCGACTCGCCGTATGTGGCGGTCAACATGCGCATCATGACCCGCATGGGCCGTGGCGCCCTCGAGGTCCTGGGTGACGAAGGCGAGTTCGTTCCCTGCGTGCACTCGCTCGGAGCGCCCCTGGCGCCCGGCGAGGCCGATTCCGCGTGGCCATGCAACGCCGAGAACAAGTACATCGTCCACTTCCCCGAGGACCGCGAGATCTGGTCGTTCGGGTCTGGCTACGGCGGCAATGCCCTGTTGGGCAAGAAGTGCTTCGCGCTGCGCATCGCCTCGGTGATGGCCCGCGACGACGGTTGGCTGGCCGAGCACATGCTGATCCTCAAGCTGACCTCGCCCGATGGTGAGACCCGCTACGTGACCGGGGCGTTCCCGTCGGCGTGCGGCAAGACCAACCTGGCGATGCTGGTGCCGACCATGCCCGGCTGGAAGGTCGAGACGATCGGCGACGACATCTGCTGGATGAAGATCGGCCCCGACGGCATGCTGCGAGCCATCAACCCCGAAGCCGGGTTCTTCGGCGTCGCTCCGGGGACAAGCGACCACACCAACCCCAACGCCATCCTCACGCTGGCCGCCAACTGCCTGTTCACCAACACCGCCTACACCGACGACGGCGACGTGTGGTGGGAGGGGATGACCGACACGCCCCCCGACCACCTCATCTCGTGGAAGCGCCAGGATTGGACGCCTGCGTCAGCGACGCCGGCCGCCCACCCCAACGCCCGTTTCACGGCCCCCGCCTCCCAGGACCCCGCCATCGCCCCCGAGTGGGAGGACCCGGCGGGCGTCCCCATCTCCGCCATGCTCTTCGGCGGCCGCCGCTCGACGGTGGTCCCGCTCGTTACCGAGTCCTTCGACTGGTCCCACGGCGTGTTCCTGGCGTCGACCATGGCGTCGGAGACGACCGCGGCCCAGGCCGGCGCGGTCGGGAACCTGCGCCGCGATCCCATGGCCATGCTGCCGTTCTGCGGCTACAACATGGCCGACTACTTCGGGCACTGGCTGTCGATGGCGGGGCGGGTCGAGCCGTCCAAGCTCCCCAAGATCTTCTACGTCAACTGGTTCCGCAAGGACGCATCGGGAAAGTGGCTGTGGCCCGGGTTCGGCGAGAACAGCCGGGTGCTCGAGTGGGTCTTCGAGCGCTGCGCCGGCACGGGCGAAGCCATCGAGACGCCGATCGGCCTCCTACCGGCGCCGGGCGCCATACCCACCGACGGCCTCGACGTGGCGCCGGAGGACATGGAAGAGCTGCTGCGGGTGGATGTCGCAGAGTGGCGCAACGAGCTGCCCTCGATCGAGGCGCACTACGCGATCTTCGGTGACCGCCTCCCGAGCGTCTTGCGCGACGAACTCGAAGCCCTCCGCAAGCGCCTCGGCGAATAGCGGTCGGGGAAAAAGGGCGTTTCTAGGCGCGGGTTACTCGCGCCTGGAAACGCCGAGCCGAGGCGGCGGCGCTAGCCCTCGGCGCCTTCCGGCTCAGCCCGCCCGCCCAGATACTTGGCGAGGAAAGCCTCCGCGGCGGCGTAGAACTTGAGCCGGTTGTCGGGCTGGGCGAAGCCGTGGCCCTCGTCGGGAAACAACATGTACTGGTGGTCGATGCCCGCCTCTTCCAAGGCGGCGACGATCTGCTCGGACTCCGCCTGCTTGACGCGGGGGTCATTGGCCCCTTGGGCGATCAGCAACGGGATCTTGATCTGGTCGACCTTTGACAGCGGCGACCGCTCCCACAAGAAGTCGGCCTCGGTCTCGGGATTGCCGACACGGGTGTGGAACTGGGCGATCATCGGCTCCCAGTACGGCGGGATCGACTCGATGAGCGTCTTCAGGTTGGACGGCCCCACGATGTCGACGGCGCAGGCGAAGGCGTCGGGCGTGAACGTGGCCCCGACCAGGGCCGCGTAGCCGCCGTAAGAGCCGCCCATGATCGCCACCCGGTTGGGGTCGGCGAAGCCCCGGTCGACGACCCACTGGACGGCGTCGAGCAGGTCGGTGTGCATCAGGCCGCCCCACTCTTTGTTGCCCGCGTTGACGAAGTCCTTGCCGTAGCCCGTCGAGCCCCGGAAGTTGACCTGGATGACCATGTAGCCCCGGTTGGCCAGCCACTGGGCCTCGGCGTTGAAGCCCCAGACGTCGCGGGCCCAGGGACCACCGTGGACGAGGAGGACAGCGGGCAGGTTGAGGCGCTCGACCACGTCGAGGGGATAGGTGAGGTACCCGTACAGCACCATGCCGTCGGAGGTGGCGAAGGCGAAGGGATCCATGTGGGACATGGGGTACTCGAGCAGTGCCGACTGGTGGAAGAACAGCGTCTTGCCGTCGTGCTTCTCCCGGTCCCACATGACGTAGCGCACCGGGCCGTCGTCGACGGTGTAGCTGACCAGCCAGATGCTGTCGTCGTCGTTGCGGTTGAGGATGGCGAGATCGCCGGCGTGGAGCTTCTTCAGCGCCGCGATGTCGTCTTCGAGGGCCACGTCGAGCACGACCATCTCCATGCGCTCCCGGAGGAAGGTCACGATCTGGACGTTGCGGGTGTCGGGGTGGATACGGACGCTGGCAACGTCGTACTGGGGGTCCTCGACCACGACCTCGTACTCGCCGGTGGCGGTCTCGATCCATATCAGGCGGCCGGCGTCGACGTCGATCGAGCACTGGGTGAGCAGGCGCTTTCCGTCGGCGCTGAAGGTCACCGGCGCGGTGGTGAGGGCGTCGTCGGGCCCGACGTCGAGGAGGACCTGCCAAGGCTCGTCGACCGATTCCCGGACGACGACCTTGCTGCCCCCGTCGGGCGTCGGGGCGATGGCGCCGCGCACGTTCATTTCGGCGTCGACCACCCAGTCCACGAAACCCGGGTTCTCGGTGACCTTGGTCAGCTCGCCGCTGGCCAGGTCGAGGCTGTAGACGTCGTGGAGCTTCGGGTTGTCCTTGTTGAGGCCGACCAGGATGCGCTCGGGGAAGTGCTTGGTGACCTCGATGACCTGCGCCTGCACGTCCTCGAAGGGGGTGAGGTCACGGACGCCGCCGTCGATGATGTCGACCGCGAAGATCCGCCAGTTCTCGTCGCCGCCAACGTCTTGCATGTACAGAAGGTGGCGGTTGTCATGGGCCCAGAAGAAGGCGCGGATGCCCCGCACCCGGTCGGCGGTGATTGCCACCGCCTTGTCGACGTCGGCGGCCGGGGCCATGAACACGTTGAGGATGCCATCGTCTGGCGCGATCCACGCCAGGCGGGTGCCGTCGGGCGAGATGCGGGGGCTGAACCGTTCGGGATTGCCGAACAGGACACGGCGAGGGATAAGCGGGGTTGTATCAGAGGGCTTCGCCAAGGGGTGCTCCACTTCGTAAGTAGCCCGCCCACCATAGGTCAGGCCCCTGCAATTCCGGCCAACGGTGCCCAACCACGCGGGCCGGTTGCAGGCTGGTTACGATGCTCCCGCCCAGCCCTGCCGAGGAGGAGCCTATGGCGGTCAGTGCGTACGTTCTCATCCAGACCGAGGTCGGCAAGGCCGCCCATGTCGCGTCCGAAGTGGGCAAGATCGAAGGGGTGGTGTCAGCCGAGGACGTCACGGGACCGTACGACGTGATCGTGCGCGCCGAGGCCGGTTCCGTTGACGAGCTCGGGAAAATGGTCGTCAGCCGCGTCCAGCTGATCGACGGGATCACCCGGACCCTCACCTGCCCGGTGGTCCACCTCAGCTAGGCGAATGCCGGCCCGGCCGAGTCGCCCGGCTTAGCGGGCGCCGGCTCGGGCCACCAGCATGGCCCGGATGCCCAGTCCCATCACGAACAGGCCTCCCGCCCCGTACCACTGGTACAGGCGGTTGCGCATGAAGGGCGCGTCCCGGTAGCTGTAGAGGATCCCGACGGCGATGATGGCCACGAAGCCGTAGAACAGGTGAAACTTCGGCGCCGACAGTTTCTGGCCGGCGATAAGTCCGACCCCAAGCGCCACCTGGACGAAGACCGCCACTTGGGCGAACACGGTGAACCACCACAGCGCCCGGGTGCGCAGTGACGCCACGTAGTGCGCCGCCAGCGACCAGACCCCGGCCAGACCGTTGCTGATGATCATGACCCAGGCCCAGGTGACGTGGACGTCGCGCAGGCTCACCGGTGGTTCACGCCCCGGTCACGGGGTGGGCGACGGGGACCCGGGCCACGCCTGGAAGGACCGGACACGGCGGCGAGCGTACCCGGAGACCAGCGGGCCCAGGCCACCAGGCTCAGGCCAGCAGGCTCATACCAGCAGGCGGATGGCCACCGCTGTCCCGACTACCACGATGGCGCCCCGCAGCAGCGGCGCCGGCAGCCGGCGGCCAAGTGTCGCGCCGATCTGGCCACCGATGACCGCGCCCAGTGCCAGCACGGCGGCCACGGACCACACCACGTGCGAGAAAACGATGAACAGCAACGCGGCCACGCCGTTGACCAGCGCCGCCAGCACGTTCTTGGTCGCGTTGAGGCGCTGCAGGTCGTCGGCGATGAAGATTCCGAGGAGGGCGATGAGGATCACGCCCTGGGCGGCGCCGAAGTAACCGCCGTAGACACCGGTGAGGTAGACGGTGGCGAAGAGCCCAGGCCCCCCGTGCGCCGGCTGGGGTGCGTCCGCCGCCTCCCGCCGCTGCGCCAGCCAGGCCGAGAGCCGGGGCTGGGCGGCGACCAGGGCGCAGGCCACCAGGATCAGCACCGGAACAATGCTCTTGAACACGCTGCCCGGCAGGACGAGGAGCAGGACGGCGCCGGTGATCCCCCCGGCGGTCGAGGCGATCCCGAGCCGCATCAGCCGGGGCCGCTGGCCCTGCAGCTCCCGCCGGTACCCGTAGGCGCCGCTCAGGGAGCCCGGGACGAGACCGATGGTGTTGGTCACGTTGGCCACGACCGGGGAGTAGCCGAACGCCAGCAGAGTGGGGAAGGTGATCAGGGACCCCGATCCCACGATGGTGTTGATCGTGCCCGCGGCGAGGCCGACACCGAAGATCCCGAGGACCTCGCCAGGCGACACGTGGCGCCGGGACCGCTAGAACGCCGCTTCGAGGATGGCGCGGGCCGCGGCCTCGGAGACGGGCCGAGGATTGTTGGCCACGTTGGCGTTGCCCGCCGACAACCGCACCACCACTTCGATGTCCTCGGCCGTGACCCCGGCCTCCGACAGCCGGCCGGGCAGCCCGACCCGTTGGCGGAGCCGGTCGATGGCGCCCGCCGGGTCCCCGGGATCGCCGAGGGCGGCACCGATCAGGGCGGCCTCGGCCGGCAGCTCCTCGGCGTTCCACCGCATGACGTGGGTGAGGAGGATGGCGTTGGCCAGGCCGTGGGGGATCCCCGTCCGGCCCCCCAGCAGCTGGGCCAAGCCGTGGTGGACGCCCATGGACGCGTTCTGCAGGCAGCGCCCGCCGAGCACCGCCGCCTCGAGCATGGCGCTTCTCGCCGCCAGGTTGCCTGGCTCGTCGACCACCGCAGGCAGGGCGGCCGCCACTCGGTGCACCGCGGCCAGGGCGATCGCCTCCGCCTCGGGCGTCCGGGTCCGGGAGTAGGCGCATTCCACCCCGTGGGCCAGCGCGTTCATGCCCGTCTCGGCCGAGACCCGCACCGGTGTGTCCAAGGTGACGACAGGGTCGTAGATGGCCGCGACCGGCGCGATGGTCGGCCCCCCGGCCCCCGACTTCCGGCCCGCCGCCTCGTCGGTCATCCCGAAAAACGGTGTCAGTTCGGCGCCCGAATAGGTGGTGGGGATGGCGACATGGGCGACCGCCGGCCGATCGAGATAGGACGCGCCCGGCCGGCCCGCCCGTTGTTCGGTGAAAAAGCACACCGCCTTGGCCAGGTCGGCGCACGACCCGCCGCCAAAGGAGACCACGGCATCGATGTCGTGCTCCTGGGCGACCAGGACCGCTGCTTGTACCGCTGTCGTCGGCACATGTGACCGGACCTGGTCGAACACCGCCACCAGCTTCCGGCCGAGGATCCCGACGAGCCGCTCCCCCGCTTGCGAGTGCCGGCGCCCCTCGGTGGTGACGAGCAGGACCCGGCGGCCGCCGGCGGCTTTGACCACGTCGCCGGCGCCGTCGAGGGCGTCGATGCCGAACACAATGCGTTGGGCGTAGCCGGTATGGGTCCAGGCGGCTGGCTCAGCCAACTTGGAGGGCGAACTCTGGATGTCCGGGGGTCGCGCCCCGGTGGATGTAGTGCTCCTCGCAGAACGCCACTTGGAATTGCTCGTCGGGCATCGTCAGCCAGAAAGCGTCGTCGGGGATCTGGCTGCGATGGCACCGCATGGCCTGGCGCTTGGCGGACACGTGCTCGCTCACGTCGACGCGGGTCGTGATGGCTGCCGCCGGCACCCCGAAGTCGGAGTTCTCGTCGATCTCGGGCGCCCCTTCCAATGCCGGGCTCTCCCGAATCAATTTGGCGACCCGGTCACGGTCGATCGTGGCCTCGTAGATCGCTGCGGTTCCCGCCAGCTCGCCGGCGCGGACTCCGACGCGGTGGACCTGGATGTGGTCGGGATGGCCGTAGCCGCCGTGGTCGTCGTAGACGACCAGCGCGCCAGCCGCTTCCTCGGTGACGATGGCGGCCAACCGGCCCGCGGCCTCCTCGAGGTCCGCCTGCCAGAAGCAGCCCTCGGCGTCGTTGGTCGCCTCCCCCATCATCCCCGAGTCCGTGTACCCCAGGAACTCGAGGCGGCTGACCCCAAGCACCTGGGCCGCCGCCTGCAACTCCTTGGTGCGCCGCTCCCCCAGCGTCTCGCCTTCGGGCAGGAAACCTTCCGCCACTTCCCCGAGCTCACCGCGGGTGGCCGTGACCAGGACGACGCGTTGGCCGGCGGCGGCCAGTTGCGCCATCGTGCCGCCGGTCAGGATGCACTCGTCGTCGGGATGGGCGTGGAAAAACACCACGGTCGCCATGTTCAGATCGCTCCTTTTCGCGCCGCCGGCTCCGGGGCAGCCTTGATCGCCCCCGTCGCCGCCAGGCGGTCGATTTCCGATTGTTCGAAGCCCCAGTCCGCCAGCACGCCGCCGGTATCCTGCCCCGCCGGTGGTGGGGGACGCCCGATGGCGCCCGGTGTCCGGCTGAACCGGGGCGCGGGCGCCGGCTGGACCACGCCGCCCACTTCGATGAATGTGCCCCGATGGGCGTTGTGGGGATGCTGCGGCGCCTCGCCCAGTCCGAGCACCGGGGCGACACAGGCATCCGAATGCTCGAGCAGCCGGCACCATTCGTCACGGGACTTGGTTTTGATGACCGCCGCCAGCCGCTCTTTCATGGCCGGCCAGGTCGCGGGGTCGAACTGGGCCGGCACGCCCTCCAGCCCCGTCAGGCGGACCAGCTCGGCGAAGAACTTTGGCTCCAGCGACCCGATCGCCAGGAACTGCGCGTCGGCGGTCTCGTACACCTCGTAGAACCAGGCGCCGGTGTCCAGCAGGTTGGTTCCCCGCTCGTCGCGCCACAGCCCCCCGGCCCGCAGCCCATGGATCATGGTGGCCAGCAGCGCCGAGCCGTCGACCATGGCGGCGTCGATCACCTGCCCCTGGCCCGAGCATCGCGCCTCCAGCAGGCCGCAGACCACGCCGAAGGCGAGGAGGAGGCCGCCGCCGCCGAAGTCGGCCACCAGGTTGAGCGGCGGTACCGGCGTCTCGCCCTGGCGCCCGATAGCCGACAACGTGCCCGACAGCGCCAGGTAGTTGATGTCGTGGCCCGGGAGCGCGGCATTGGGGCCGTCCTGGCCCCAACCGGTCATGCGGCCGTAGACGAGCCGGGGATTTCGGGCCAGGCAGGGCTCGGGGCCGACACCGAGCCGCTCGGCCACGCCCGGGCGGAACCCTTCCAGCAGGGCGTCGGCCCGGGCCACGAGCGACAGCACAGTTGCCACGCCGTCGGGATGCTTGAGGTCGATGGCGACCGAGCGACGGCCGCGATTGAGCAGGTCCCAGGAACCATCCGGTTGGATTCCCTCGATGGAAGCGACCGCATCGGGCCGATCGACCCGGATCACCTCGGCGCCCATGTCGGCCAGCATCATGGCGCCGAACGGGGCCGGCCCGATCCCTGCCAACTCGATGATCCGGTACCCCGCCAGTGGCCCCGGCATCAGCCTTCGGGCGCCGCGCCGACCCCCGCCACCTCGGGGCGGCGCCGGACCCGGTAGGCGCAGTGATGCTCCCCTGACGCCATGTGCGACACCCGGTCGATCTCGGCGTCGGGCATCACCTCGCGCAGGAAACCGATCTCGCTCGAGCAGGCCTGGCCGTAGCGGTAGGCCACTTCCAAGATTGCGCAGTTGTGCTCCACGATCCGCCAGCCGCCGGCATCGTCGCGGGCGGTGTCCGCCAGGTAGCCGTCCTCGTCGAGGATCCTGGCCAGCTCGACCACCCGCTCGTCGAAATCCTTGCCCACCAGCCTGACCTGGGCGTCGGCCACCCGGCGCAGGCGCCGGCGCTCGAACAAGCGCTCAACGGTCCCCGGGTCCTCGGCGCCCGCGTACTCCAACAGCTCGCAGGTGAGCTCGCCGTAGGTCTTCGGGAACAGTGCCTCGGCCCGGGGAGTCACGGAGTAGACGTGCTTGGGCCGACCGGCGCCGCCGCGCTGTTCCCGGATCGCCACCAGACCCTCGCCCAGCATGGCCGCCAGGTGCTGGCGGACCGCGCTCGGCGTGATGCCCAGGATCGCCGCCAGTTCCTCCGCCCGAGCCTCCCCACGCTTTTTGATCGTGAGCAGGATCGCCCGTCGCGTCGTCGACTGGGTGACAGTGGTGCTGACCACAGGCACACCCTAACCGATTGAACGAAATAACAAGGTTCTTCTTGTTCAATAGCTTCACCGAGCCTACGATCGCCGTCATGGACCTGATCGATGGTGTCGATGCCGGTGCGGTGACCGACCTTCAGGCTCGGGGGATGTTGGTCACCAAGGTCGGCAACCACGGGGTGGTGGTGATCTGGCACGGCGGCGCCGCCCATGCGGTCGACGACCGCTGCCCCCACCTCGGTTTCCCGCTGCACCGGGGCACGGTCGACGACGGCCTGCTGACCTGCCACTGGCACCACGCCCGCTTCGACCTGTGCTCGGGCGGCACGCTGGACCCGTTCGCCGACGACGTACGCGCCTACCCCGTCGAGATCCACGATGGCCGGGTCATGGTGCTGATGCCCCCGGCGGGCGACCCCACACCGGCGTTGCTGGCCCGCCTTGACGACGGACTCGAGCAGGGTCTCTCGCTCGTGATGGCCAAGGCGGTGCTCGGCCTCCTCGAGGCCGGCGCCTCTCCTGTCGAGGCGGTGCGCCGGGGCGTCGCCTTCGGGACGACGCATCGCCGCGAAGGCTGGGGCTCGGGCCTCACGGTGCTCGTCGCGATGGCCAACCTCCTGCCCCACCTGGACCCCGCCGACCACGCGCTGGCCCTGGTCCAGGGGTTGGCGTTCC
Organism: uncultured Actinomycetota bacterium; assembly: GCA_963851105.1. GTDB lineage: Bacteria > Actinomycetota > Acidimicrobiia > Acidimicrobiales > Palsa-688 > DATARN01. The sequence goes on along the minus strand of CAWKNP010000009.1, from coordinate 60,507 downwards.
TGTCCCGGGACACACGCGGCCATGCCGACTTCTTTCCCCTGGCCCCGTTGGCCACCGCCGGCGCGCCGCCCGATCGCCTCGCCGGGTGGTACCGCCGGTTCATCGACACCCGAAACGAAGATGCCGCCGAGCGCTCGCTGGCCACCGCCATCGCCCTCGGCGCGGGCACGCGGGACCTCACCGAACGGTTCATGCTGGCGGCCACCACCGACCATGTGTTCGTCGACGGAGGCCACACCCTCGACTTCACCAACAAGGCGTTCGAGGCCGTCGCGCTGCTGGGCTGGGAGACGGCCCCCGCCATACTCCCGACGCTGGTCGCCCAGACGGCCGGCGCCCGCCGCTCGGAGGAAGGCGGCGCCTGGCGGCACCCCCACGACCTGGCCGCCCTCGCCCGCGACGCCGAGCGCCGGCTCAGCGCCGAAGGCGACGTGTTCGGGAACGGTCCTGGGCTCGGCGACGAGGAAGTGGCCGCTTTGGCCTGGCGCGTGCTCGGCGTCGGACCGGGGTCCGTCTCCGACGATGACCCCCAGGCGGCCGTCGACGCCCTCCTCGACGCCCTACAGGCCGGCCTCAGCGCGGAGCAAGCGGGGCGCGCCCTCGCCCTCGCCGCAGGCCTGCGCATCACCCGCTTCCACGTGCAGAACGACCACGGCGACTGGGACGTCGTCCACCACGGCTTCACCTACGCCAACGCCCTCCACCAGGCCCTGACCCGGGCGCCGTCGGTGGACCTGCTTCGCGGCGTCGTGCACGGGGTGCTCAAGGTGTACCTCGACCGGTTCCTCAATGTGCCCGCCGCCCGGCTGGTCCCCGTCGCCGGCTCCGACCTGGCTGACCTGCAGGCATGCTGGGACGAGCAGGGCCAGGTCGACCGGGCGGGCGCCATCGTCTACAGCTGGTTGCGTGCCGGCGGCGACCCCGCGGCGGTCACTGCCGCGCTCGGCCACGCCCTCGTGTCCGAGGATGCCGAGTTTCATTGGTTCCAGACCGTCGAGGCGGCCGCCCGCCAGGCGGCGGCGTGGCCCGACGGATCGGAGCCCCAGGCCCTGCTGCTGGCGGGCACCGCCCGTTTCCTGGCCGCCCACACCCCGACCCGCCGCGAGCTCCCTCAGACGGTGCGCATCGCGACCCGCCTGCGGCGCGGCGAGAACCTTTTCGAGGAGGGGTAGCGCGATTTCCGTCGTGTACACGGCGGAAATCGCGCTACCCCTCTACCCGAACCGTCCGAAGGCCAGGGCGGGATGCCCCCGCAGCGCCTCGGGCGGCCCACTACTCGCCACCCGGCCGCCCGCCAGGATGAGCACCCGGTCGGCCACGTCCCACACCAGCGGCAGGTCGTGCTCGACGATGATCACCGCAGCTCCCGTCGAGTCCCGCAACCGGCGCAGCCATCCGGCCAGCGGCGGCACCTCGACGCCGGCGAGGCCGGCCGAGGGCTCGTCGAGCAGCAGGACCCGGGGCGCCAGGGCCGCCATGCACGCCAGGTCAAGGCGCTTGCGCAAGCCGGTCGACAGCTCCCCCACCCGATGGTCGAGGTAGGGCTCGAGCCCCATGGCCCCGACAAGGCCGCCGCCGCGGTCGTCGTGCGCAGCGATCCCCCGTCCCCGCCGCCGCCCCGCCAACTGCAGCACCTCGCCCGCCGCCATGGTCGGAAACAACCGGGCGTCGAAAAACGACCGCACGATCCCCAGCCGCCCCCGGCGCCCCGCCCCGAGCCCGCTGATGTCCCTGTCCCCCAGCCACACCTGCCCCGCCGAAGGGCGGGTGTACCCCGAGAGGCAGTCGAGCGCGGTCGTCTTGCCGGCGCCGTTGGCTCCGACCAGGCCGAGGATCTCCCCCGCCGAGACCGCCAGGTCGACCCCGTCGAGAGCCGCCACCCCCCCGTAGCGCACGACCAGACCACTGGCACGCAGCGCCGGCGTCACCCGGACACCCGACCGATCCGCCCCACACGCAGCGCCGGCATCACCCGGACACCCGCACGACTAGACCGCCCTACACCCAGCGCCGGCGTCACCCCGACACCCGCCCGATCCGCCCCACACGTGTCCGCGCCGACGACACGAGCCCTGCCAGCCCGCCGGGAAGGACGAGCAGGACCAGCAGCAGCCCCGCCCCGGTGGTGGCGAGCCGCAGCGCGGCGCTGGTCGTGAGCTCGTCGACGCCCACGATGACGGCGGCCGCGGCCACCGCCCCCCAGACCGAGCCCAAGCCCCCGATCACGGCAATGGCGACGATCCGCACACTGTCGAGGGCCCCAATCTGCAGGCCGGGCGACGCCACCGGGAAATCGTTCACCGACACCGACTGGAGGCCATGGCCATACACCGCGCCGGCGATCCCCGCCAGGAACCCGGCCAGGGCGAACGCTGCCAGCTTGGTCGCCGCCGGGATCACCCCGAACGACGTCGCCGCCTCCTCGTTGTCCCGGACCGCCACCACGAGCCGCCCCGGCGACCGCCGCAACAAGACCCGGGCCATCACCGCCGCCACCCCCAGGGACACGACCGCGAACACGAAATAGGCCCGTTGCCCCGCCAGGTCGATGGGGCCCAGGATCGGACGGGGGATGTAGGCCCCCGACCCGAGCAGCCACGGCTGGGAGAGGAGCCAGCCCGCGGCCACCAGGGCGAAACCCAGGCTGGTCACTGCGAACAGTGGCCCCTGGCCACGCAACGCGGGCACGCCGACCAGCGCCGACACCACCGCGGCGGTCAACCCGGCGCCGAGAAACGCCAACCAGAACGGGGCGCCGACGACCGCCGCCAGCTGGTACGACACGGCGGCCCCGACACCGAAAAAGCCCACCTGGCCGAGCGACAGCTGGCCGGCCACGCCGACGATCAAGGTGGCGGAAATGGCCAGCAGGGCATAGGCGGCGATGGTGGTGAACGTCAGCGCCTGGCTGTTGCTGGCCCAACGCACCACGGCGAGCACCACCGCGGCCAGGGCGGCCGGCCCCGCCAAGGCGTGACCCCAGCCCCCGCCGCGCGGGCGGCCCGGCAGTACCGGAACCAGCAGCCAGTCGCCGGCCGCCTCCGGCTCGTTGCGCCGGCCCCGCCCGGGCCGCAGCACCAGCGCCGCCCCGGCCGTGACGGCGAACAGCACCACGACTCGGGCGCCGCCGGGCCAGTTGTAGGCGACGACCTGCTCGATCATCCCGATCCCCACCCCGGCCGCCAGCGCGACCGGCAGGTTCCAGAAGCGAGCCACAACCGCAGCGGCCAGGGACTCGAAGAGCACCTCGGGGCCGAGGGATTCCGTGCCCACGATCGGCCGCCCCGCCAGCAGGCAGATCACCACGACCGCCGCCAGCGCGGCTGCGGCCGCCCAGGCGCCGGCCGAGACCAAGGACACGGGCACCCCCGCCATGCGGGCGGCCGCCGGGTTGTCCGACGCGGCTCGGGCGGCAGCGCCCAGCCGGGTCATCCGCAGGACCGCCGCGAGCGCCAGACCGGCCGCCGAGATCACCACCAGCAACGCCACGTCGGCGCCGTGGAGGATGACGCCGCGACCGAGATCGACCGTCGCCCGGAACGGCACGGGGTAGCCGCCCCGGTCGCCGATGGCGGTGATCACCACTAGGGCGACGGCGAGCAGCACCTCGCCCACGCCGGCGGTGGCGATCACCACCGCGGCCGCCGATCCCGAGGCGATCCGCCGCACCACCAGCATCTCGATCAGGGCGCCGGCCACCGCCGCCGACCCGACCGCGACGACCGCCGCGACGGCGAAGGGCAGGTGGCCCTGGCGCACCAGCCAGGCGCACAGGGCGGCGGCGGCCGCGCCCAGCTCCGCCTGGGCCAGGTTGATGACCCTGCTGGCCCGGTACACGAGGACCAGGCCCACCGCTAGGCCGCCGATGCCGAGCCCGGCGATGACACCGGCCACGGCGGTGGCGGCAGTGACCGTCAAGCGAACAGCACCGGCTGAAGCAGGTCCTGCCGGGCCGCCAGGGCCGCCGGCGGACCCGAGAACCGGACCTCGCCCCGCTCGAGGAACCACACCCACGCCGCCAGGCCGAGCGCCCGGCTCATCGATTGGTCGACCAGCAACAGCGGCGCTCGGGCCCCGACGACGCCGGCCACATCGTCGGCCGCGGCGCCCGCCAGGCCGAGCGTGAGCTCGTCGACGAGCAGGACCCTGGGCCGCCCGGCCAGCGCCCGGGCCAGGACCACCAACTGTTGCTCGCCCGCCGAGAGGGTGGCGCAGCGTTGCCGGCGTCGGGAGGCGAGGCCGGGAAAAAGGGCGAGCACCTCTTCGACCATGGCCGCCCCCCCGGCCTGCTGCGACCACAGGCCGAGCGCGACGCTCTCCTCGACGGTCAACGACGCGAACGTGCCGGCGCCGCCCGCCGCCAGGATCAGGCCCTTGCGGGCACGCTGGCGCGCCGACAGACCCGAGATCTCCTCGCCGAACAGCTTGATGCTCCCCTCCGAGCGTGCCAGGCCCGCCAATGCCCGCAGGACGCTCGACTTGCCCGCTCCGTTGGTTCCCGTCAGCGCGCCGACCGCGTCGGCGCCCAATCGGAGGTCGACGCCGCGACAGACCGTCACCGGCCCGTAGCTGACGGCGAGGCCCTGCACCTCCAGGGCGGGAGTTACCACCGGCCCTTGGTGAATGGCGCCACCTCGCGGTAGCAGCTGTTCCCGCCGCCACAATCGGCCTGCCAGGTGATCGCCCGGTAGTTGTCGGCACCGTCGAACTTCCCCGGCCCGAAGCTGAGCGGCCCGGTCAGCGCCGCCTGGGACGACCAGCCGGTCAACTGGTCGAACGCCGCGCTGAACGAGGCCCGGTTGAGGTGGCGGCCGGCCCGCGACGCCACCTCTTTCACCAACCCCAGCTCCTGGCAGAACTGGGCCACCTGGACTTCTTCCGCCAGGCGGGCCACGCCGCTGGCGGGCAGCGTCCGGCCCCCGGTGCGGTAGATGGCGAGGCAGGACTGCAGGGCGGCGGAGGCCGGTGCCGTGCCCGCCTCGGTGATGTCGTTGGTGTAGGCGGTGATTCCCTTCGTCCCCGCGAAGGTGTCGGGGTAGAAGCTGGTGGCGACGCTGAGCGACAGCTGGCCGAGGTCGCTGACCGAATAGTGCGCCAGCGAGCCCATGGCCCCGGACGCGGTCAAGAACAAGAACGTGCGCAGGAAATCGAGGTCCGGAAGGATCAGGTTGACCCCGGCGTCGCGAAACGCGCCGCGGCGGTATTGGCGTCGCTGCCTGCCGACGCGATCGTCAGGCCGCCGAAGGTCGCCTCGGCCGCCAGGTTCAGGCCCCGGGACCGCAGGTAGGGGGCGAAGACGTTGGCCGCCAGCGCGTCGTCCTCAGGCGTGTCGGCGTGGACCAGGCCGATCTTGCTGGCCGGCGTGGCCGTGCCCGAGGCGACCAGCCAGTCGACCCAGTTCTTGAACATGCGGTCCCGCGACATCGCGATCTGGTGGACCCACCCCTGGTCGGCGGCCAGGTCCGCCAGCGACGACGAGTTGCTGGTCACCACGGGCGTCTGCCGCGAAGCGAGGCACTTCTCCTGGGCGTCGTCGGTCAGGCTCACCTCGGCGAGGGTGACGAACACCTTCTTGTCGTCGGCCTGGTCGACACAGGCTGTCTGCGCTTCGGCGGGCACCAGTGGGCTGAACTCCGACACCGCCAGGGTGACCTGGCGGCCGCCGATGCCGCCGTGGGCGTTGAGGTCGTCGACGAACGGCTTCAGGAGGTCGCCCACCGGGCGGCCACCGAGGCTGGCCAGACCGAACTGGGCGAACGAGTCCTGGCGGTAGGCCACGGCGCCGATGATGATGCTGGTGGCCGTCACCCCCCGATCGGTGTCGGCGCCCGCGCTCACGACGCCGCTGGGCGCGCCGGCGGCACCGTTGGCCGTCTTGTGGACCGAGCATCCCCACAGCAGCGACGCGGCCGTCAGCACCGCCACCGCCCGCGGCGGCGCTCTCACAGCCGGTCGAGCAGCTGGGCCTTCTTGGCGTCGAACTCGGCCTGGGTGATGGCCCCTCGCTGGCGCAACTCGTCGAGCTTCTCGATCTGCTCGGGGATCGACAGGGCGGCACGACCGCCGCCCGACTGTTGCTTCGCGCCCTCGATCTGACGGTAGATCTCGTTTTGGATCCGCCCCGGCTTCGGCAGGTTGGCGAACACCTCCTGGCCCCGTTCGCCCGCCGATTCAATCACCACGTCGCCGGCGCCGATCATCCGCTCGAAGATCCGCTGCTTGTAGCTGATGTCGTTGATGTGATCGAGCGGGATCTCCCGACCGCTCTTGGCCAGGACACCGGAGCGGTGCACCAGGCGGTGGTTGGTCAGCACCAGGCTGGTCGTCGCCCACTTGGCGTAGCGGACGAGAAGCCACAGCACCGCCAGGACCAGCAATGCCGCCAGGACGAAGTTGAGGATGTGGACATTCATGGCGAAGATCGTGGCGACCAGCGTCGCCACGACCGCCGCTATCGGCGGCGCCAGGAACGACCAGTGCGGATGCAGGTCGAGGATGACCTCCTCACCCTCGTTGAGCAGCTTGTGGGGGAAAGCCATGGCTCAGCCCAACTTCCGTGCGATAGAGGTGGCCGAACGCAGGATCAGGCCGTCGGCGCCGGTGGCGTCGGGCCGGAACGTGGGCCGCTTGGCGGCCTCGCTCAGCAAGTCCTGCAGCAATGCGGGGAACGAGACGGCCGCTGGCGCCACCCACAGGTACTTGGCCAGCGAGCCGGGGATGGTGTTCACCTCGTTCACGTACCAGGCGCCCTCGTCGACCAGGAAATCGATCCGGGCCACGCCGCGCACGAGGGCGAGCGCGGCTACTGCGGCCGCGGCATCCCGCACCCCTTTTTCCAGCGATTCCGGAATCTTGGCCGGCAGTTCCCGGGGGGCGCTGACCATCCCCTCGCCCCCCACGTACTTGTCGATGTACCCGAGGATCTCCGACGACCCCGGCGAGCGGATGGGGCGCTCGATGGCCGAGAACTGCAGCTCCGGCCAGGTGCGGACCCCGATGTTGAGGTCGTAGGACTCGGGCCGGTAAGGCTCGGCCACGGCGCCCCGGCGGAGGTGGACGCTGCTCGCCGCCACCGCACACGCCGTCGCCCAATCCTCGACGACCTCGATGCCGATCGAGGAGCCGCCGAAGCGGGGCTTGACGATGTAGGGGCCGGCCGCCGCCGGGGCGGGGCGGCCGGTTCCCACCAGCGCCCGGGGCAGGGCGGGCAAGCCGGCGGCGACCACCGCGCCCGCGAAGGCCAACTTGTCCATGCCGAGGCTGGCGCCGGCCACGCTCGGACCGGTGTACGCCACGCCGGCCAGGTCGAGCGCCGCCTGCAGGGTCCCGTCCTCGCCCGGGCCGCCGTGGCAGCAGTTGACGACCGCGGAGATCTCGAGCGGGCGCTCCTTGCCCAGCAGGCCGCCCTTGCCGGCCACGAAACCGCCACCGGGACTGGCCACCAGGCGCAGGTCCTTGGCGCCTTTGGGCACCCCCTCGACGAACGCCTCGCTCTCGAGGCCGGGGTCGACGGAGTAGAAGTCTCCGGTCTTGGCCCAGTAGATCGCAAGGACCGATCCCAAGGTGTGGGCGGCCTGGAGGCCGGTCAGGATGCTCACGTCGTGCTCGGGCGAGGGGCCACCGAAGACGACCGCGGGTGCGCTCACGCCTCCCATCCTTTCACGGGTGATGGTCCGGGAGGTCGTTTTCGTACAGCACGGCGTCGCCGGGCCCCAGGTGTTCGGTCACCCAACCGACGGCGTCGTCGCGGCGGGCGAAGCGCAGAACCTGGGCTCGTTCGGATTCGGGGACCCGCCGGGCGCCCGCGATGAGGGCCTTGGCGTTGGTCTGGCCGATGACGAGGAGGTGGCTGGCGACCGCCGCCGCCTGTTGCCCGAAGGCGGCGTTTTCGTCCTCCTGGCGGACGCCGAGCTCGACCATGCCCGGCGTGACGACGACGCGCTTGGCACCTGCCAGGCCTGCGATCTCGCCAAGGAGGCGCAGGGCGGAGGCGGCTCCCGCGGGATTGGCGTTGTAGGTGTCGTCGATGACCGTGGCGCCCACCTTCGCGACGGAGACCTCCCGCCGGTGGGGGGCGCCCGGCAGGCCGGGCAGGCGGCGGGCGATCAGGTCGGGCTCGACACCGAGCTCGAGGGCCACCGCCACCGCGCACGCGACATTGGTCGGCGGGGCATCGCGCCCTTTGACGTGTGCGATCTGGCGGTTGCCGCCTCCCGGTACCTGGATGAACACCCGCAGCGCTCCGTCGTCGTGGGCCACGCAGACGTCGGCACGGCGGTCGACGGCCGAGCAGCGCCACACCTTCTTGCCGTCGGTGGCCCGTTGGTCGGCCAGGGCGGCCAGCCAGGGGCTGTCGATGTTCAGCACCGCCACCTCGGCCCGCTCCAGGATCTCCGCCTTGGCCCGGGTGATCGTGGCCTCGTCCTTCATGCGCTCGAGGTGCACCGGGCCGATGGCGGTGATGACCGCGATGTCGGGAGTGACCCAGGCGCACATCTCGGCGATCTCCCCAGGGCCGTACGTGCCCATCTCGGCCACGAAGACATCGGTGGCGGGAAGCAGGTGGTCATTGATCGCCCGTGACAGCCCCGATTGGTTGTTGTAGCTCTTCGGCGTAGCGACGACGGTGAGGCTGCCGCTCACCAGGTGAGCCACGTAACCCTTGGTGCCCGTCTTCCCGTATGACCCGGTGATGGCCACCACCTTCGGGTGCACCGCCGCCAGTTTGGTCCTCGCCCGGCGTACGAACTTGGCGCCCAACCGGCGCTCGAGGGGCCGGGTGGCCACCAGGGCGAGGTCGACGATGACCGGCGCGGCCACCGCCGCCAGCGTCGCCGCGGCCGCGGCCACGGCCCAGCCGGGGGCCAGTGCAATCGGCCAGCGCTACTGCGGCGGCGGCCAGCGTGGCGGCCACCGCCGCCAGCACTTTCAGGCGGCGGGTCCAGACCAGCGCCGACGTCCGCCCCCTGAGGCCGAGGCCGAATGGGCCCGCGGCCACCGCGGCCACCGCCACCAGGCCCGCCGGTGCCACCTTGGCCGCAGCCCCGGCCAGGCCGAGCAGGGCGGCGCCGCCGAGGAGGCGGTTGGGCCCGATCGACCACCACCGCCGGGCGAAGCGGACGACCGAGCCGGGCAGGTAGTGCTCCCGCTGGGCGACGCGCAGCCAGCGGACACCTGCCAACCCGGCCGCCACCAGCGCGGCGGCGAAGAGGATGACCTGGGCGGCGGTGCTGCTCACGTGCTTTTCGTGCTCACGCGCTCGGGCGGCCCGGCGGCCGGCGCGAGCACTGGGTGATGGCTTCGGGCGGCGCTTCGCCCCGCGGCAGGAGGTTGATCGGTGCTGTTCACGTGCTCGGGCGGTGGCGGGCCACGGCGGCGGCGAGGGCGTCGGGCCGGTCGCGGGGAACGAAGTGGCCGACGCCTTCGAGCACCACCAGGTTGGGGGGCTGCGCGCAGTGGGCTCGGGCCGCCTCGGCGACCGCCAGGGGCGCCTGGTCGTCGTCGGCGCCCCAGACGAGCTCGATTGGTCCGGGAAAGGCGGCCAGCGGTTCCTGATAGGTCTCGTTGACCGCTTTCACCAGAACGTCGCGCATGACCCCCGTCGCCTGCCGATAGTCGGCAGAACCGTGCTTCTGGCGCAGGCGCTCGACCTGCTCCTCGGGCACGATGCCGGTACGGCGCAGGGCCTTGGCGGCGCGCAGCGCCAGGGGTGCCCCGGACCGGCGGCCCGCGCCCGCCCGGATGAGGGGCACACCGGTGAGCACCAGCGACGCGATGCGCTCGGGGTGCGCCGCCGCCAGGTGCGTGGCCACCCGGCCGCCGAACGAGTGCCCGACCACGACCACCCGGGGACCCATGTCCTCGAGGACCGGCGCCACGTGCTCGGCGTACTCGGCGGTCGTCCAAGCCTCGGGAGGCGCCGGGGCGGCGCCGAAGCCCGGCAGGTCGAGGGCGATGGCGTCGAAGTCGCGCAGGAGCTCGTCGAAGTCCCGGTGGGTTCGTTGCCAGCCTGGCAGCGCAAGGACCCAGGGGACGGCGGTGCCATAGCCGGCACCGAACAGCCGCCCACCGGCAAAGGTCTTCAGCACGACGCGGGGCCGGGTGCAGGGGGCATGGTCGAAGGCGACACCGTAGTCGCCAGCCACCCAGAACCGGCGCCAAGATCCGGTCTCGACGCCGGTCGCCCCTGTCGTTTTCGGCGCACATGTACCCCGTTGGGGCATTGATGGTGGAAAGGCGTTCGGGGCCTGCGCACGGTCTGACCTGCGAGAACCCTTGACGCCGACGCCTGAAAGGGGCACACTTCCCCCAGCCCGTACAACGGATCCAACCTGGCAGCGATGGGAAAGGCGTCGAAACCCTCCCGTCGATGACGATCGGATTTCGCGCCGGGTCAAGGTAGTTGTCGGACGGCGAGCGGAGCCGGGTGGTTTCCGCTTGCGCGCCACCTGGGTCTGCCGCGAGGCACCCGGGAGGTCGCCATCCGGCCTCAAACCTGACGGCAGGGTCCCAAGGAGTCGGAGGCGTTCGCCAATGGCTACTTGGGGCCGGCCGGTAAAAGATGTTGGGGAGGGTCAGGAGCTTCGCCGGCGGGGGGGCCGGCGGGGCCGCCCACCCTTGCTTCCGCTCGCCAGGCGGCGGTGTGGCGGTGGCGGCGGCGAGCATCCACCAGCCCGTCACACCCCATCCGTATCTTCAAGCGGTGTGGACGCCGCCTCGCTTCTGTGTGACCTCACCCCGGCGCAGCGCCGAGCGGTCGAGAGCGACGCCGCCCCTCTGTGCATCCTGGCGGGCGCCGGCTCCGGCAAGACGCGCGTGCTCACCCGCCGCATCGGTTACGGCATCGCCGGCGGTCGGGCCGACGCCGCCCACGTCCTGGCCCTGACCTTCACCCGCCGGGCGGCGGGCGAGCTCGGCGACCGCCTCCGCCTGCTCGGGATCCGTGACCGGGTGACCGCGGGGACGTTTCACGCCGTCGCCTATGCCCAGCTCCGCCAGTACTGGGCCGACCGGGGCCAGCCGGCGCCCGCGCTGCTCGATCGCAAGTCCCGGCTTCTGGCCCGGCTCGTCGTTGGGCGCCCCGACGTGGCTGCCGCCCCGCTGCGGGACCTGGCCGCGGAGATCGAATGGGCGACGGCTCGGCTCATCACACCCGAGCGCTACCCCGCCGAAGCGACGGCTGCGGGTCGCCGGCCCCCGGTCGATGCCGACGCTGTCGCCTCTCTTTTCGCCCGCTACCAGGTGGAGAAGCGGCGGACCCGACTGGCCGATTTCGACGATCTCCTCAGCCTGTGTGCCGACGCCCTCGAACGGGATCCCGCCTTTGCCGCCGTCCAGCGGTGGCGGTGGCGGCACATCTTCGTGGACGAGTTCCAGGACCTGAACCCCCTGCAGTTCCGGCTGCTGTCGGCGTGGCTCGGCGACCGCCGCGACATCTGTGTCGTCGGTGATCCCAATCAGGCGGTGTACGGGTGGAACGGCGCCGACGCCACCCTGTTGGACAGCCTGCCGGTGCGATGGCCGGGTACCGAGGTCGTGCACCTGGACGACAATCACCGTTGCACGCCGCAGGTGGTGGCGGCTGCGGTCCGAGTCCTCGGCTGTTGTGATCGCGACGTCCGCAGCTCCCGGCCCGACGGCCCGGCCACGGTGGTCCGGGCTTACCCCAACGACGCCGCCGAGGCGCACGGCGTGATCGCCGAGATGCGCCAGCAACGAGCCGGTGGCCGGCCGTGGTCGGAGATGGCGGTGCTCGTCCGCACCAATGCCCAGATGCTGGTCTTCGAGGCGGCGTGCCGGGCGGCGCAGGTCCCCTATCGGCTGGCCGGCGCCCGGCCCCTCCTCGACGACCCCGAGATCCAGGCTTTGTTGGCCGAGGTGGGGGCGCGCCGAGGTGAGCCGTTCGCCGTGGTCGCGGCTGATCTGGCCGACGGCGGCGGCGCCGGCCCGGGAGCCGTGGCGGCCGAAGTGCTGGTCGCATTGGCCGCCGATTTCCAGCACCTCGAGAGCCGGCCCACCGTCGAGGGCTTCTTGAGCTGGCTTGGGCCCGCGACCAGCCGCGACCGGATGGACCAGGGGGCGGCCGGGATCACCATGTCCACCTTCCACCGCGCCAAGGGGCTGGAATGGCCGCTGGTGTGGGTCGCAGGCATCGAGGAGGGTTTCGTCCCCATCGCCCACGCCGGCAGCGACTGCGAGGAGATCGAAGAGCGCCGGCTGCTCTATGTCGCCATGACGCGCGCCGGCGACGAGTTGCGCTGCTCGTGGGCCGAGCAACGCCGCTTCGGTGACCACACCATGTCCCGCCGCCCATCGCCGTGGCTAGCGGCCATCACGGGACCCGAGGGCGGAGCTGACGGCGCCACCGTCACCTCCCCTGACCAGTGGCGCCAGCGCCTGGCGGCGCCCCGGGATCAGCTCGCCCGGTGCCACCGGCCGGGACCGGGGCTGCGGCGACGCGATGAGGTAGACGCCGACCCCGCGGTGATCGACGCCCTGCGGGCATGGCGGGCGGCGGCGGCGCGGACCGCGGGCGTGCCGGCCCATGTCTTGCTCCACGACGCCACCCTGGCCGCGGTGGCGGTCCGCCGGCCCGCCACCGCCGACGAGCTCTTGAGGGTCCCGGGGCTGGGCCCGATCAAAGTGGCCCGCTACGGCACGGTGTTGCTCGACCTCATGGCCGCGGTCTGAGCCCCCTTTTCGGTAGGAGGCCCCGCGCCATACGATGGCGTGATGCATTTCGAGGTGGTGCAGTATCTGCATGCCTCGATCGAAGAGGTGGAGGAGGCGCTGGTCGACCCCCGGTTCCTCGACGCCCTGGCCAAGCTGCCCAAGCTGGGCCGGCCGGAGTTGCTCGAGCAACGCATCATGGGCGACCGGATCTTCCAGCGGGTCCGCTACGACTTCGCCGGCGACCTCTCGTCGACCGTCAAGGCGTTCATCGACCCCGCCAAGCTCTCCTGGGTGGAGGAGTCGACCCAGGACCGGCGCACCCACAGGACCGAAATCGAAATCGTGCCGGACTTCTACACCTCGATGTTCACCTGTTCGGGGACCATCACCATCGTCGCCGATCGCGCCACCGGTACCTCGCGGCGAACGGCGAGCGGAGAAGTGGTGGTGCGGGTGCCCCTCGTCGGGAGCAAGGCCGAGACCGCCATCATCTCCGGTCTCCGCGAGCACGCCGACCTCGAAGCCGAGGTGCTCGACCGGTGGATCGAAAGCGGGGAGCATCGCCGAACCGTCGGCTGAGCGCGAGGGAGATGGCGAGGAACCGATTGCTTCGGGCGTGTTTCCGGCCTACCCTTACGACCATGTCGGTATGGTTTTCCATTGAGGTGCTTGACGGCGCTTCGTCAGCTGCTCTGTGGTCCGAGGCCTATGGCGACGCCCTCGTCGAGTCCGCCTTCTTGTCCGGCGCGCGGGAATGGAACTGGGCCCGGCACTCGTGGGGAGTAGTGCTCGAGCTGGCATTCGAGGACGAGGAAGCCTGGGACCGCTTCCGCGATCTGGTATCTGTCCAGGCCTCCCTCGATGCCGTACCCGACCCCCTCACCGGCTTGGTCGTCTACCGAGGGCGGGGCGGGAGCGCGGCGTCGTGGGCCGCGCGCCCTCGCCGTCCGCTGATCGGTTCCGGTTCGGCCGCCCTGCCGTTGCCGTGGGCGCTGTGGGACACGGAGCTGATCGAGGTGTTCTCCCCCAACATCGAGCGCCGGCTGGCGTCGGCGCTCACCGCTTCCATCCGCTAGCCAGGCCGCTCAATTCCCGATCGGCCCCACGTCGATCATCAAAGGAGCATGGTCGGAGGGAAGCTTGCCCTTGCGCGCCTGGCGATCGACGATGGCCCAGGTGATGGCATCGGCGACAGGTTTGGAAACGAGGATCAGGTCTATCCGCATCCCGCGATGCTCGTGGAAGTCGCCGGCGCGGTAGTCCCAATAGGTGTACAGCCGGTCCTCCTGGTAGCGACGCCGGAAGGCGTCCTCCAACCCCCACGCCTCGAGGTTGGCCAGGGCGTCGCGCTCGTCGGTGCTCACGTGGGTACTGCCCACGAACTTGGCCGGGTCCCAGACATCGCGATCCTCGGGCGCCACGTTGAAGTCCCCGCCCACCGCGACCGGGCGGCTGGGATCGGCCACCTGATCGAGGTGCTGGCGCAACCGCTGGAACCACGAGAGCTTGTACTGGAACTGCGGTGCATCCAGGGCCCGGCCGTTGGGCACGTACACGCTCGACACCACCACGCCGCCGCAGGTGGCGGTCAACAGCCTGGTGTCCTCGTCCGGCTCGACGCCCTGGCAGAAGCCTTCGATAACCGTGTCGAGGCCCACCCGCGACAAGATGGCCACGCCGTTCCACTGGCCCCGCCCGTGATGGGCCGACTCATACCCCAAGGCGGAGAACGCCATATGGGGAAAGGCGGCGTCGGACAGTTTGGTCTCTTGCAGGCAGCAGATATCGGGCTGCGCATAGCCCAGCCACTCCTCGACGCGGCCCATACGGACCTTCAGCGAATTGACGTTCCAGGTAGCGATGCGCATGGTGCTGCCATCTTGCCCGAGACCTGAGACATCGGGATTTCCGGGTGGGCGCGGAGCGCGTCACCTAGCTCGACGTCGACGGTATTCGCGCGGAAAGCCCCGACGAGGGCGACTCAGGGTGCGAGCGTCTCGTTCGTGTTGGTCGTTTTGCGAGCGGAGGCACGCCGGCGCGGCGCCGGGGTCGGAGGCGCCGGGGCCGGGGCACGTCAGCGGTGGGGCTTCGGGCGTGACTTTGGCGCTGCCCGCACCGCGGCGGCGGCCGGCGGCGAGGGCCCCCGGCGCCTCCGCAGGCGCGGCGTTGTCGGGCGTGGGCGCGGCAGCAGGATTGCGTCGACCCCGCCGGCTCGGTGCGGGCACCTCGGCTTCGACCGGTGGTGCCGCCGGGGGCGCCGCTTTGGTGCCGCGGCGACGCGAGGCGGTTGGCGGCGCCGTCCGCTCGACCGGGGCCGGCGCGGTAGACGCGGCCTGCTCAGCCGGGGCCGGCGCGGCAGACGCGGCCTGCTCAGTCGGGGCCGGCGCCGCAGGGGATGTCTGCTCGGCAGACGCGGTCTGCTCGACCGGGGCGGCCTGCTCGGCCGGGGCCGCGCCCGAGATGGACGTACTTCGCTTGCGAGCCTTCGCCGGACGACCGCTGGGGGGCGCCTGCGCCTCTTGTCCTGGGGCCACAGGTGCGTCGGCTACCGGCTGTGCTGCGGGCGCACTCGGTGCCGCCGCCGCCTTCCGGGAGGACGTCTTTCTGGCGGGCGAGGCCAGCGCCGCCGACTCGGCCCTTGAAGCCTTCGCCACCGTCTGCTTCGCGGCCTTGCCGACAGAGCCCCGCTTCCGGGGCACCGCCGCCGCGGCTTCGACTGCGGCCGGTGCCGCCGGCTCTTGGACAGGGGGCGGCGCCGCCTTGGTCGGCCGCTTCCGGGACCGAACCTTGGCGGCCGCGGGCGCCTCCACGGGTTCGGCCGGCGGCGACGGCGGCGCCTCCTCGATGGCCGATGCCGCCTTTCTGCCCCGCCCCCGGGCGCCTTGCTTGGCGGGAGCCGGAACTGGCCCCGGTTCCGGCACCACGTCGCCCACCGCCGGCGCCGCCTTCTTTCTGGTCCGCTTGACCGGTGCTGCCGGTGCGCCGGCGGCCGCCGAGTCTGCGGCCGGCCTCGGACTCCTCGGAGGCCCGAGCTTCGATCTCGGCGGCCACGGTTTCCTCTGTCGGCGCTCCCGCAATCTTGGCGAAGCCGGGCATGGCCAACTCCACGCCCCGGCGTTGCGGGTCGAGGGCCTGGACAACGAAAGTCACCAGCTCGCCCTTGGAGAAGACCTCCCGGGCACTCTTGGGCGGGGGTTCCCCCATGGCTGACAACGGCACGTAGCACCGGGCACCCTCGCACTCCACGAAGGCCCCGTGGCTGGCGAATGACTCAACCGTCGCGGAGACCTCGCCGCCCAGCGGATGGGCCGCGATGAAGGTGATGAAGGTCAGGGGGTCGTTGACCGGCTCGGCGGGCGCAGTGGCACCCTTGCGGGGCCGGCGCGCCTTCTCCTTGGGCGCCACCGCCTCCTCGAGGGCAACCGCGATGGCGCGCTCGACGGTCTTTCTTCCCCGGCCCTTCGTGCCCTTGGAGCGTTCGGCCGCCAGGTCGAGGCCGGGGGTGGTCGACTCGCCGTCGCCCTTGCTGCGCTTGGCTTCCTTGACCGCTTCCCGGGATCGGGGGCCCCGGACCGGGGTGCGGGGGGTGAAGATCCATCCGACCGCCGGCACGGGCTTGCCGCCGATGAGGCGCCCCCGTTCGAACAGCCAGTCGTAGTCGCCGTGGAACTCCTGAAAGGAGTCGTTCGAAAGGACGGTGGCGCCGGTCTTGTCGGCGATGCGCAGCAAGAAGGCGTCGCCCCGCCCGATCGCACCCGCGGGCGGCGAGACCAGCTCGCCGGCCTCCTCGGCCTCCTCGAACATCTTCAGCTCCGAGGCGTCGATACGGTGTCCGAAGGACGCGTCGACCACCACCGTGACCATGTCGTCGGGGTTTTCGGTCAGGAACTCCCGCACGGCCTCGTCCAGCTGCACCAGGCTCGGCATGGAACGGCCTTCGGTGGCCAGGTTGGATCCGTCGACGACGACGTGGCGAGCTGCCATTTGGGATAAGAGTCAAGCATTGCCGCTTACCGAAGTGCGGGAGTGTCCCCTCGGGGCGATCGCGACGAGCCTGGCTACAGTCCTCCGAAGGCTCGCGACATCAGGTCCTCGGCTTCGAGGGTCGACAGCGCCGCGCTGCCCGTGGCCGGCGATCCCGACGGGAGGCGGGCGATCCAGGACAGTCGGGAGTCGCCGCCGAGCATCCGCAGGAGCTTGCCGCGGGCGAACCACCAGGGGCCCATGTTCTCCGGCTCCTCCTGGGCCCACACGATCTCGGCGTCGGCGGGGTAGCGGCTGAGCGCCGCCGCCAGCTGCTCCTCCGGCCAGGGGTACAGCTGCTCGACGCGGATCGTGGCCACCGGCGGCGCGGTGGGCAGGCGCAGGCGGTAGGACATCAGGTCGAGGGCCATCTTGCCCGAGGCCAGGAGAACGCGGCGCACGGTGCTCGGGTCGGCAACCGAGTTGTCGTCGATCAACTCCCGGAAGTGTCCCGTGGCGAACTCCTCGGCCGGGCTGAAGGCCTCGCGGGCGCGGAGGTACTTCTTCGGGGTGAGGAGGATCAACGGCCGCTTGGCATCGCGATGGACCTGGCGGCGCAACAGGTGGAACAGCTGCGATGCCGTCGTCGGGTTGGCGACTTGGATGTTGTCCTCCGCGCAGAGTTCCAAGAAGCGCTCGACGCGCGCCGAGCTGTGCTCGGCACCCTGGCCCTCGTAGCCGTGGGGCAGGAGGAGGGTCAGGCCGCAGGTCTGGCCCCACTTCGTCTTGGACGAGACGAGGAACTGGTCGATGATGATCTGGCCGCCGTTGACGAAGTCGCCGAACTGGGCCTCCCAGGCGACGAGGGCGTCCTGCTGGACGACCGAATAGCCGTACTCGAAGCCGATAGCGGCGTATTCCGACAGCAAGGAGTCGTAGACGAAGAAGCGCCCAGGCGCCGGCCCCGATGGCGACGGCTCCTGGGACCCGTGCTCAGATACCGCCGCCACCACACCTTCCAGGTGCTGGAGTGGGATGTATTCCGCGCCCGACACGACGTCGATGAGGGCGGCATTGCGATGGCCGAAGGTGCCCCGCCGGGTGTCCTGGCCCGCCAAGCGGACGTCGTGGCCCTCGACCAGCAACGAGCCGTAGGCCAGCGCCTCGCCCAGCGCCCAGTCCGCCTCGCCGCCGGCCCACAGCTTGGCGCGGTTCTCGAAGACCCGGATCAGCTTGGGGTGCACCGAGAAGCCCTCGGGCGGATTATGCAGGACGGCCACGATCCGGTCGAGCGTCTCGATCGGGACGCCAGAGTCGATCGGGGGCAGCACCGGCGCCGGCGGCAGGCGGGCGGGGAGCTTGGTCGGGCGCGGCGGCGCGGTGGCCCGGGTCTCGTCGAGCGCCGCCTGCAGGCGCCGGCTGAAGTCCTTGAGCGCCGCCTCGGCCTCTTCCATGGTGATGTCGCCCCGGCGCACCAGGGTCTCGGTGTAGATCTTGCGGACACTGCGGTGCATCTTGATGAGGTCGTACATACGGGGCTGCGTCAGGCTCGGGTCGTCCTGCTCGTTGTGACCGAAGCGCCGGTAGCAGACCATGTCGATCACGACGTCTTTGTGGAACGCCTGGCGGAACTGGAACGCCAGCCGCCCCACCCGCACGCACGCCTCGGGGTCGTCGCCGTTGACGTGGAAGATCGGCGCTTGGACCATCTTGGCCACGTCGGTGGCGTAGACCGACGAGCGGGCCGACTCCGGGTTGGTCGTGAATCCGAGCTGGTTGTTGATGACCAGGTGCACCGTGCCGCCGGTCGTGTAGCCGCCGAGGGCCGACATGTTGAGCGTCTCGGCGACCACACCTTGGCCCGCGAAGGCGGCGTCGCCGTGGACGAGAAGGGGCAGCACCGAGCACCCGTCGCCCGACGCGCTCAGGTCCTGATAGGCCCGGGTCATCCCCTCGACCACCGGGTCCACCGCCTCGAGGTGCGACGGGTTGGACGACAGGTGGACGTCGAGCGGCCGCCCCGACAAACCGGTGAACCTGCCGTGATAGCCCTTGTGGTACTTGACGTCACCCGAGCCCTGGGTGGTGTCGGGATCGAGGTTGCCCTCGAACTCCTGGAACAGCTCGCCGTAGCTCTTGCCGACGATGTTGATCAGTACGTTGAGCCGGCCCCGGTGGGCCATGCCCAGCACCGCGCTCTCCATCCCGGCCTCCGCCGCCTGGTCGAGCACGGCGTCGAGCAACGGGATAGCCGACTCGGCGCCTTCGAGCCCGAAACGCTTCTGGCCGATGTACTTGGTGTCGAGGAACCGCTCCAGGGCCTCGGCGGCGTTGAGCCGGGTGAGGATGTGGCGGTGCTCGTCGGGCCCCAGCTGGATGGCCACGCCCTCCACGTGCTCCTGGATCCACTTCTTCTGATCCGGCTCCTGGATGTGCATGTACTCGACGCCGACGGTGCGGCAGTAGGCGTCGCGTAGCACGCCGAGAATGTCGCCGAGCTTCATGCTCTGCTGGCCCGCCAGCCCGTCAGTCAGGAACTCCCGGTCCAGGTCCCACAGCGTCAAGCCGTAGGTCGTGGTGTTGAGCTCGGCGTGGGTGTGGGGCTCGCGCCAGTCGAGCGGGTCGAGATGGGCGATGAGGTGGCCCCGCACCCGGTACATGTTGATGACGGTCTGGACGTGGACCTGCTTCTGGATCTGGGCGATGTGGCCCCCGTCGTTGCCCGAGGGGTCGTTGATGTCGCGCAGCCAGCGGACCGGCTCGTAGGGGATCCCCATGGCCTTGAAGATCTCGTCGTAAAAGCCGTGCTCGCCGATGAGGTACTGATGAACCTGGGCGAGAAACAACCCCGACTCGGCCCCTTGGATGATCCGGTGGTCATAGGTCGACGTGACCGTCATCACCTTCGACAGGCCGAGGGCGGCGATCGTTCGGGGGTCGGCTGCCTGCCACTCGGCGGGATAGTCGAGGCTCCCCACGGCCACGATGACGCCTTGGCCGGGCATGAGCCGCGGCACGCTGCCGACCGTGCCGATCGTGCCGGGATTGGTCAGCGTGGCGGTGGCGCCTGCGAAGTCGTCGGGCGAGATCTTGCCGGTGCGGATCTTGCGGATCAGCTCCTCGTAGGCGACCCAGAAACCCCGGAAGTCCAGTTTGTCGGCGTTGTTGATGACCGGCACCAGCAGCGTCCGGCTGCCGTCGGACTTCGTCTGGTCGACGGCCAGGCCGAGGCCGACCGCGCCGTGGCGCAGGACCGCCGGCGGGTCGCCGGGCACAAACGACGCGTTCATGGCGGGCACCGCTCGGAGCGCCTTGACGACCGCGTATCCGATCAGGTGGGTGACGCTGACCTTGCCGGCTCCGACGCGGGCCAGCTGGTTGTTCAGGATGCGGCGGTTGACCTCGAGCAGCCCCGCGGGCACGACCCGGAGGCTGGTTGCCGTCGGGACGCCGAGGCTGGCCTCCATGTTGGCCGCGATGCGGCCGGCCGCCCCCCGCAGCGGCGCTGGCGCGGCGACATCGCTCGGCGCGGCGGTGGAGCCATCGCTCGAGGCGGCGGCTTGTTCCGGCGCGGCGGCGGCTGGCGGCTGCGGAGCGGCCGCTTGAACGAGCGGCACGGTGCCGGCCGCACGCGGCGGCGCCGCCTCGGCCGGCGCAGGTGGCGCGTCAGGTCGGGCTGCGACCAAACCGCGATGGTGATAGTCGGCAAAGAATTCCTGCCAGCTCTCACTGACCGACGAGGGATCCTTGCGGTACTGCTCATACATTTCGTCGACCAGCCAGGCGTTGGGGCCGAGCCAGCGCCTGTCGTCGGCGTTTTCCGTCGGTGACGACATGACCCCGCCAGAGTACCGTCCGTCCTGACAATCTCCGCGGGCCATGTACCGTGCCAGCCATGCCGGCGCAGTTCATATTCACGATGCGCGACCTCCGTCGCTACTACCCGCCCGACCGCGAGGTGCTGCGGGGCATCAACCTCTCCTTCTATCCGGGCGCCAAGATCGGCGTCATCGGCTCCAACGGCTCGGGCAAGTCCTCGCTGCTCAAGATCATGGCCGGCCTCGACGACGGCTTCACCGGCGAGGCACGGCTGACCCCCGGCTTCACCGTCGGCTTCCTGCCCCAGGAGCCGACGCTCGACGCCACCACCGACGTGGCCGGCAACGTCGCCGCCGGCATGGGCGCCGCCAAAGCGCTCCTCGACCGGTTCAACGAGGTCTGCAACGCCATGGGTGAGCCCGACGCCGACTTCGACCAGCTCCTCGCCACCCAGGCCGAACTCCAGGACCAGATCGACGCCGCAGGCGCCTGGGACCTGGAACGCACGCTGGAGATCGCCATGGACGCCCTGCGCGTCCCGCCCGGCGACACCGACGTGGCCACCCTTTCCGGCGGCGAGCGCCGCCGCGTCGCCCTGTGCCGGTTGCTGCTCAGCTCACCCGACCTGCTGCTCCTCGACGAGCCCACCAACCACCTCGACGCCGAGTCGGTGGCCTGGCTGGAGCGAACGCTCCAGGAGTACCCCGGCACCGTGGTGGCGGTCACCCACGACCGCTACTTCCTCGACAACGTGGCCGGCTGGATCCTCGAACTCGACCGGGGCGCGGGCATCCCCTGGCAGGGCAACTACTCCTCCTGGCTTGAGCAGAAGCAGGCCCGCCTTGCCAACGAGCAGAAGGCGGATCAGCGCCGGCGCCGCACCCTCGAGCGGGAGCTCGAATGGATCCGTATGTCGCCCCGGGCCCGCCAGGCCAAGGGCAAGGCCCGCATCACCGCCTTCGACACCCTGGTGGCCGAGGCCGAGGCGGCCGACCGGGCGCCCGACAAGCTCGAGCTGACGATCCCCCCGGGGCCCCGCCTGGGCGACGAGGTGGTCACGGCAAAAGCGCTGGTCAAGAGCTTCGGGGACCGCCTGCTGATCGACGATCTTTCCTTTTCCCTGCCCCCGGGCGGCATTGTCGGGGTGATCGGTCCCAACGGCGCGGGGAAAACGACGCTTTTCCGTATGATCGTCGGTACCGAAACCCCCGACGGCGGTGCCCTCGACGTGGGCGCCAGCGTCAAACTGGCGTACATCGACCAGTCACGCGACGACCTGGAGGCCGGCAACACCGTCTTCGAGGAGATCACCGGGGGCGCCGACCTCATGGTGGTGGGAGGCCGCGAAATGCACGGGCGGGCCTACGTGGCCGGGTTCGGCTTCAAGGGCTCCGACCAGCAGAAGAAGGTCGGCGACCTCTCCGGCGGCGAGCGCAACCGGGTGCAGCTGGCCAAGGTGCTCCGCGATGGCGGCAACGTCCTGCTGCTCGACGAGCCCACCAACGACCTCGATGTCGACACCCTCCGGGCCATGGAGGAGGCGCTGCTCGCCTTTCCGGGCTGCGCGGTGGTCGTCAGCCACGACCGGTGGTTCCTCGACCGCATCGCCACCCATGTCCTCGCTTTCGAGGGCGACTCGGAGGTGCGTTGGTTCGAGGGCAACTTCAGCGACTACGAGACCGATCGCCACAAGCGCCTCGGGTCGAGCGCCGACCAGCCGCACCGGATCCGCTACAAACCGCTGGTCCGGGGATAGCTCGGTGCTCAGCGTCCGAACCGTCAGGACGTTGGCCATCGTCGTCTGCGTTGCGGGCATCGCCGGCATGATCGTGACGTCCATCCTCAATCACAACGGCGCCGCGGTCACGCTCGGCCTTATCACCGCCGTCGCCGTGTTGTGCTCGATGGTGGCCAAGGCAGTGGCAGCCGACACCGAACAGCGGCTGGGTGCCCCCGCCCCCCGAGGCGACGTCGCGCCCGACGACCTGGCCGACCTGGTCGAGCGGCAGGTGCTGCTGGTCGTCTCCGAGGGGGCCGACGAGGGCTCGGTCCGCCAGCTGGTAGGTGAGGCCGTGCGGCTCGGGCGGACACTCGCCAGCCGCGACCCAGAACCGGGTTTTACTTCAGGCGGACGCCGCGGACGCCG
Source organism: uncultured Actinomycetota bacterium (assembly GCA_963851105.1). Taxonomy (GTDB): domain Bacteria; phylum Actinomycetota; class Acidimicrobiia; order Acidimicrobiales; family Palsa-688; genus DATARN01. Next base: position 37,907 of record CAWKNP010000009.1, on the reverse strand, counting down.
ACGCACTCCCCATGCAGGCAACGTCTAGGACCATGATCAGCCGAGCCGTCATTCGACAGGTCGAGCCAGGCAATACTGCCAACTGCGCCCATTGCGGGGCCCCGATCAAGTTCGCGGCCCGGGCCCAGCTCCGCCAGGTCATCGCCAACGTGTACGAAGGCGGCACCTGGATCCGGGTCGAGCACTACCACGCCGACTGCTACATCGAGGCCAACGAGCCCTACGGGCCGCCCGCCACCTGAGCCCCGGCGCCGGACGCATCCGCGTCTCGCGCTGACTACGTAAGACTGGCATCATGCGGGTCCTCGTCACGGGTAGTCACGGTCTGATCGGCTCCAACCTCGTCCGTACCCTGGAAGGCGACGGGCACGAGGTGGTCCGCCTCGTGCGGGGAGCACCGGGCGCCGGTGAGGCCCACTGGGATCCGTCGCAGGGCAAGCTCGATGTGAGCGACTTAGAAAAGGCCGACGCCGTCGTGCACCTCGCCGGCGAGGGGATCGGCGACAAGCGGTGGTCGTCGGAACAGAAGCGCCGGATCCTCGACAGCCGCGTCGTTTCGACCACCTTGCTGGCCAGCCGGTTGGCGGACAGCGGGCACCGGCCGTCGGTGCTCGTGTCGGGGTCGGCGGTCGGTTACTACGGCGACGGCGGCGATGCCGTGCTCGACGAGGACAGCCCGGCAGGGTCTGGTTTCCTGGCCGAGGTGTGCCGGCAATGGGAGGCCGCAACCGAGCCCGCGGCCAACGCCGGCATCCGCGTCGTAAACATCCGCACGGGCATCGTGCTCACGCCCGAAGGCGGCGCCTTGAAGAAGCAGCTCCCCCTGTTCAAGATGGGCGTCGGCGGCAAGCTGGGCTCCGGCCGCCAGTACCAGAGCTGGATCGCCCTGGACGACGAGATCGGCGCCATCGTCCACGCCCTGGAGACCGACACGCTGTCGGGGCCGGTCAACCTGACCTCGCCCCACCCGGTCACCAACGCCGAGTTCACCAAGACCCTGGGCTCGGTGCTCGGCCGCCCGACGGTCGTGGCCGCCCCCAAGTTCGGGCTGTCGGCGGTCCTCGGCCACGAAATGGTGGCCGAGATGCTGCTGGCGGGCCAGCGGGTCATGCCCGCCCGGCTGATCGCCAACGGTTACAACTTCAAGTACCCGAAACTCGAGCCCGCGCTGCGGGCGATGCTCGGCTAGGCCAGCACCCTTTTCCCCGGCCTAGGGGCTGCGGCGCAGTTCCCCCGCCAGGTGCTCCTGGATTGCGACGCCGACCGCTTCCATGGCTGTCGTGTACCGCAGCACGTCGCCGTCGACCGTCAGGCGGCGGCTGAGGACGGCAACCTCCTTGGCGGTGGTGGTGGCGGCGATCAGGCGACTGGTGAGCGCCACGGTGGTTCCGGCCACTGTCCCCTCGGAGACCTCGACATGGCCGCTCGGGTGGGCCACGACCAGCTCGATCACGCCGCCCGGCTTGGGCCGCCAGTAACCCGCCTCGCTGTGCAGCGCCCGGCCGTCGTCGACGGCCCACGTCCGCTGGCTGTAGGCGAGGAACGGCTTGCCCACGTGCCAGAACCGGACTTCCTCGCCGTAGCTGAAGGCGGCGATAGTCGGGTACTTGCCCCGGCCCTCGCCCACCCAGGTCCCGATCAAGAACTGCAGCGCGGCGACATCGGGATGGACCTGGGCCGGTGGAGCGCCGATCGACATGGCCTCAATGCTACGGCCGCGGGGGCCGGGCAACGCCCGGTGGTGTCCGGTGTCCGGGGTCCACCGCAACTGCAGGGGTGGAAGATATCTTCGACGGGTGACACATGTGGTGGCCGCGATCGTCGCCAGCGCGTTGGCCGCCGCTTTGGTCTTCGTCCAACCGTGGGCCGGCCGGCGCCGGTATCAGCGGTTGCTGGCCACGTTGGGGACCCAACCCGACGCCCGGATCCGCCATTTCCGCCGGGGCTTGATCGGCGAATGGATCGTGTCGGGCGTGATCCTCGTGATCGGCCTGCTGGCGGGCCGGACCCCGGGATCGATCGGGCTCGGGCTCGGACCGCACCCCGCAGCCGAGGCGGTGATCGTGTCGGAAGTGGCGCTCGTGCTGGCGGTCAGCGCCGTGGTGTTCCGTTTCGGGGGATCGGGGATCCGGGCGGCGTTGCGGCGCCAGGCGCGGGGATTCGAAGCACTTCTGCCGTCGGGCCCTCGGGAGCGGCTCGCCTTTGCCGCGCTGGCGGTGACCGCGGGCATTTGCGAGGAGTTCATCTTCCGGGGCTTCGGCATCGCCTACCTGCGATGGCTGTGGCCGGCCGCGCCTCGCTCGGCGGTCATCGTGATCACCGCCACGGCGTTCGGTCTCGGGCACCTCTACCAGGGCGCCCGGGGCGTCATCCTGACCGGCCTGGTCGGGGCCTACCTGGCGTGGCTGGTGCTGTCGACGGGGAGCTTGCTGCCCGCCATGGTGATCCACGTCCTCCTCGATCTGCGGATCCTCGCCCTACCCGACCTACGGGAACCGGCTACCGAGGCGCCGGCTGGGGTGAGTCCCGCTCCGATTACCGGCTAGCCCTCGTGGCGGCTACAGAGGGCGCTGGTACAGGCGCCACACCTTGGAGCGGGTCCCCCCGAGGGTCTCGATCGCCTTGTTCATGCGGTCGTTTGAGGCCAGGATCCACGACGCCTCGGCCTCGGCGATCTGGGGCCGGGCCATGAGCCGGTCCAGGCACTCCTGGTAGATGAGGGGGCCCAGGGCCAGGGTCTGGTGCTCGGGCTTGATCCCGAGGGCGAAGAAGCGAACCCTCGTCACCTTGGGCACGTCTCGCAGCAGGTGTATCCAGCCGAACGGCAGGAGGCGCCCGGAGCGCAGCTTGGGCATCACCTGGTTGACATCGGGGAGGATGATGGCGACACCAACCGCCTCGCCGTCGGCCTTCTCCACCACCAGGGTGATGTCGGGATCGACCAGCTGTTTGATGGACTTGGCCAGATGCTTGATTTCGGCCTCGGGCATGGGCGCGAAGCCCCAGTTCTTGCTCCAGGCGGCGTTGTAGACCTCGAAGAGGCGCTTCACCTCGTTGTCGAAGTCCTTCATGTTCATGGGCCGGATGGTGATCTTGGCCCGCTGCTTCAGCCGCTCGAGGGTTTTGCGCTGGCGCTCGTCCAGCCCGATTTTGCCCCGGATCAGCTTCCAGCCCCAGAGGTCCATGGCCTGGGTCCAGCCGTTGTCGACCCAGAGGCGCTCGTAATACTGCGGGTTGTAAATGCTGAGGAAGTACGGCGGGTCCTCGAACCCCTCGACCAGCAAGCCGATGTCGTCGTTGGTGGTGAACGACGCCGGACCGACGGCGGTCGTTGCCCCTTGCAACTTGAGCCAGCGCCAGGCCACGTCGAACAACGCCTCGACCGCCTCGGGGTCGTCGGCGGCCTCGAAGAAGCCGACCCATCCCCATTTGACGTCCTGGTACTCGTTGAAGAAGCTGTCGACGCAGGCGCCGATCCGCCCGACCGGCTCGTCATCGCGGTAGGCGATCCAGAGTCGGGTGACCTGGTGTTCGTTGGCCGGGTTCTTGGGCGAGATCCGGTCGTGGACCGACATCCGCAGCGGCGGGATCCACGCCGGGTCGTTCCCGAAGAGGCCGAAGGGGATATCAACGAACTTCTGGCGGCCCCGCCGTCCTGCTGCGGGCCGAATCTCAAGCGCCATCGGGGTCCCCCTCGGTCCCTGCCAGCCTCCCCGACCGAGCGATGGCGGTGCAACCCCGGCGCCGGCGTGGCCCTGGTCACAAACCCCCCGCCAGGGACCCCCTTACCGCCCACCCCCCCACCAACGCCCACCCCACCCCTGGTCACAAACCCCCCGCCAGGGACTCCCAACCGCCCACCCCCCTCGTCCGATCCCCGTGCCCACGCCGCGGAATATTTGAACGTTCAACTTGTTGCAAGATACACTGACTCTAGGAGGTCCGTGATGCCGGCAGTTACCGTTGCAGATGTACTGAGCCTGCCCAGGATCACTGCGCCAGGCATCGATGCCGAACTTCGCAGTGTGCGCAGCGTGACAACCGCGCCCCGAGGTTTCGAGGGCGAGGGCTTCCCTGTTCACCGGGCCTTTTCGGGCATCGACCAGCGCCTACTGGACCCGTTCATCCACATGGATGAGATGGGCGAGGTGGAATACGGCCCTGGGGAACCGAAGGGCACCGCGTGGCATCCGCACCGGGGCTTCGAGACCGTCACCTACATGATCGACGGAGCCTTCCAGCACCAGGACTCGACGGGCGGGGGCGGCCTGATCGCCAATGGCGCCACTCAGTGGATGACCGCCGGCGGCGGAATCCTGCACATCGAGCGGCCACCGGAGGAATTGGTCGCGACCGGTGGGCTGTTCCACGGCATCCAGCTCTGGGTGAACCTGCCTGCGGTCGACAAGATGGTGCCCGCCCGCTATCAGGACATCGGAGCCGAGCGGGTCACGCTGCTCACGTCGCCCGACGGTGGCGCCTTGGTGCGGGTCATCGCGGGTACCGTCGCCGATCGGGACGGCCCCGGCATCACTCACACGCCCATCAGCCTGGTGCACGCCACGATCCAGCCGGGTGCCGAGTTGCGCCTGCCGTGGCGCCCGGATTTCAACGCCCTCGCCTACGTGCTGAGCGGCCAAGGCACCGTCGGTGCCGAGCGCCGGCCGGTGGCCGCCGGGCAGCTGGCGGTGTTCGGCCCGGGCGATGCCATCGTGGTCGCGGCCAAGCCGACCCAAGAGAGCCGCTCCCCCGCCCTCGAGGTGCTCATCCTCGGCGGCCGCCCAATTGGTGAAACGGTGGCGTGGTACGGGCCGTTCGTGATGAACACCCAGGCCGAGTTGGCGCAAGCCTTCGAGGACTTTCGGGCCGGGCGACTGGGGACGATCCCCGCAGACCACATCGGCCACTAACCCGACGCGGGCCCCGCCACCCAGAACACCCGATGCGGGTGATGAGCTCGTCATCCTCGGTCCTTGGTCCTCGGGTACGCCGACATCTCCGTTGACGCCGAAAGCCAGGAACCGCCGTGCACGGGCCGATCCGGGTGGAACTACCACCAGCCGACAGAGCGCTCAGCTGAGGTCCCCGCTGGCCATCCGGACCACCCGGACCAGGGAAGTCAGGTCATTTAGCTGCTCGTCGGACAGAGCATCGAGCCCAAAGGCGCAGTTGACGACTTCGCTCGAGGCCCGGTCGACGACGTCGCGCCCGGCGGCGGTGATCTCGACCATGGTGGTGCGCCGGTCGTGGTCGTGGGGCTGACGGCGTACGAAGCCCTGGCCCTCCAGGCGATCGACGATGTTGGTGACACTCGTCGGGTGAATCATCAGCCGCTCGCCCATCTTGCCCATGGGAAGGGCGCCGCGCCGGCTGAAGGCCAGCAGCACAAGGGCCTCGTACCGGGCGAAGGTCAACTCGAACGGCTTCAAGGCCTGGTCAACCGAAGCCTGGACGATCTGTTGGGCCCGCATGATCGAGGTGGCCGCCGCCATGGTGGCCCCGCCCGGCCACCGTGAGTCCCAATGGCGCCGTGCCTCGGCGATGGGATCGGTGGGGACCGGCAAATTCGTCGTCATGACTAGTTACTAGGATAGCCGACTGTTTGGTCACCAGATAGTAGGAAGTCCAAGTATCATGGTGGTGTGAGCGCGCGGCAGACCAACCGGCAGATCTGGCAGGAGTCGTTCGACACTTCGAGTACCCGCGACGTCGACGCCTCCACTATTTCGGGTCTTCCCGTTCAACCTGTCTACGGTCCCGACGACGGAGAATTTCCCGGCGTCTTCCCGTACACGCGGGGGCCGTACGCCTCGATGTACCGCTCCAAGCTCTGGACGATGCGGATGTTCGCCGGCTTCGGCACCGCCGAGGATACCAACAGCCGCTTCAAGGAGATCCTGCGGGCCGGCGGCGACGGCCTGAGCACGGCATTTGACCTGCCCACGTTGATGGGACGCGACTCCGACGACCCCCGAAGTGCCGGCGAGGTGGGGCGGGCGGGAGTCGCCGTCGACTCACTGGCCGACTTCGAGGACCTTTTCGCCGACATCGACCTGGCAAAGGTCACGACGTCGATGACGATCAACTCCCCAGCACCCATCGCACTTGCCATGTACATCGCCGTCGCCGAGTCTCGTCGAATCCCCCGCGCCCGCTTGGGCGGCACCCTGCAGAACGACATCTTGAAGGAGTACCAGGCCCAGAAAGAGTTCATGTTCCCGCCCCGCCCGTCGGTGCGCCTGGTGTCCGACGTGATCCGGTTCTGTGCCGCCGAGATGCCGCGGTGGTACCCGGTTTCGGTGTCGGGTTATCACATCCGCGAGGCGGGTTCGACGGCGGCGCAAGAGTTGGCCTTCACCCTGGCCAACGGCTTCGCCTACGTCGAGGCGGTGCGCGCCGCCGGCCTGGCGGTGGACGAGTTCGCCCCCCGGCTCAGCTTCTTCTTCAACGCCCACATCGACTTCTTCGAGGAGATCGCCAAGTACCGGGCCGCCCGCCGGATCTGGGCCCGCTGGATGCACGACCGCTACCACGCCACTCATGCCCGTTCCTTGCAACTGCGGTTCCATACCCAGACCGCCGGCGTGTCGCTCACCGCCCAGCAACCGGAGCTGAACATTGCTCGGGTGGGCATCCAGGCACTGGCCGCGGCCCTGGGCGGGACCCAGAGCCTGCACACCGACGCGTTCGACGAGGCCCTGGCGCTGCCGACGGAAAACGCCGCCCGCCTGGCGTTGCGGACCCAGCAAATGGTCGCCTACGAGACCGGCGCTCCCAACGTGGCCGATCCCCTAGGCGGCTCGTTTTACGTGGAATGGCTGACCGACGAGATGGAGCGCCAGGCGGAGGCGATCTTCGCCAAGCTCGACGGCTGGGGCCAGGGCTCGATGCTCGAGGGCGTGCTCGCAGGTATCGACAACGACTGGTTCCAGTCGGAGATCGCCGAGGCGGCCTACACGTTCCAGCGTGACCTGGCCGCCGGGCGCAAGGTGCAGGTAGGGGTCAACCGCTTCGAGGAAAGCGGCGCCGGCGAGGACGCGATAAGTCTGCTCGCCATCGGCCCCGAGGTGGAACAAGCCCAGTGCAAACGGCTGGCCGAGGTCCGCCATCACCGGTCGGCGCCGGCCGTGGAGGCTGCCCTGGTCACGGTCAGGGACACCGCCGCCGAGCCGACGGCCAACGTCATGCCCGCCATCATCGACGCTGTCAGGGTCTTCGCCACGGTCGGCGAGATCATGGCGGCGCTGGCCGACGTATTCGGTCGCTACACCGAGCGGGCGTCGCTGTGACCATCGCCCCGGCCGCGCCCCCCGGGCCCGGGCCGGCCGTTACCGCAGCATCCAACGTCGCCGCGCTCATCGCGCCCGCCTCCGCCGTCGCGCCCATCGCACCCATTCCTCCCGAAGCCGCCGTCCAGCCGCTCCCAGATTTCCGGGTGCTCGTCGCCAAGGTCGGCCTGGACGGCCACGACCGTGGTGTCAAGGTCGTAGGCCGCATCCTGCGCGACGCCGGCTTCGAGGTGATCTACACCGGACTCCAGCAGACGCCCGAGATGGTCGTGGCCGCCGCTCGAGACGAAGACGTCGACGTGATCGGCCTCTCACTCCTTTCGGGGGCCCACATGACGCTTGTGCCCCGGATCCTGGAGTGCCTGTCCATCCAGGGCCTCGACATCCCGGTCGTGGTCGGCGGCATCATCCCTGGCGCCGACAGCGCCGCGCTGCGTGCGGCCGGCGTGGCGGCGGTGTTGACGCCGGGCGCCTCGGCCACCGAGATCGTCGGCGCAGTGACCAGCGCCATAGCCAGGGATCGCGTCGCCCCGCGCTGACCACAGGACTGCCGCCGGGCCCTGCTCAGACCCAAAGTGCTTTGAAACGACGGTATTACGTCGTTTCGCAGCATGAGGCGCTCGGCACCCCGCCGGCGCCCCCCGCCGGGCCCTGCTCAGAACCCAAAGTGCTGTGAAACGACGGTATTACGTCGTTTCGCAGCATCAGGCGCTCGGACCCCCGCTACGGCCGAGCACGCGCCTAAGGCCGGCACCCGCCGCACTCATCCCCCCCGATCCTTTACCAAACGCAACGTTTGATTCCGCTAAAGAATTCACTTGACGGAGGTCAACGATCGAGCGAGGCTGACGCCCATGGCCAACGAAAGCCACGAAAGCAACCAGCCCGCCGTTGTCGTAGAAGGGCTGGTGAAACGCTTCGGCGACATAGTGGCGGTGGACGGCATCGATTTCACCGTCCCTGCCGGCAGCGTCCTCGGGCTGCTCGGCCCCAACGGCGCCGGCAAGACCACCACCGTGCGCATGCTCACCACCATCCTGCGCCCCGACGCGGGGCGGGCCACCGTCCTTGGTTTCGACGTGGTGAAACGGCCCCATGCGGTGCGGTCAGTCATCGGGCTGGCGGGCCAGTATGCCGCGGTGGACGAGGCGCTCACCGGCCGGGAAAACCTCCGCATGATCGGCCACCTCACCCACCAGCCCGCCGGCGTCATCAACCCCCGGGCCGACGAACTCCTGGAGCGCTTCGCCCTCGCGGCCGCCGCCGACCGGCCCGTGCGGACCTATTCCGGAGGCATGCGCCGGCGCCTCGACCTGGCGGCGGCGCTGGTCCACCGCCCGAGGGTCCTGTTCCTCGACGAGCCGACCACCGGGCTCGACCCCCCGGGGCGCAGCGACCTGTGGACCCTGATCGGCGAGCTGGTGGCCGAAGGCACCACTCTCCTGCTGACGACGCAGTACCTGGAGGAGGCGGACCGGCTGTCGGACAACATCATCGTCATCGACGGCGGCCGCATCGTCGCCTCCGGCTCGGCGGCGCAGTTGAAGGGACGCCTCGGCACCACCGTCGTCGAGGCGCGTTTTCACGATGTGGGGACCGCCCAGACGGCCACCGGTCGCCTCGGCGCCGTCGGCAACGTCGAGGTCCTCGACGACGGCCGCACCCTGTCGGTCACCGTTCCCGACGCCGGACCGGCGGTGCTCGAAGTCGTCCGCATCCTGGACACCAACGGCCTAGCCCCAGCGTCGATCATGGTCCGCGAGCCGACCCTCGACGACGTGTTCCTGCAACTCACCGGTCACAAGGCGGAGAGCCAACCCGCCGCCACCGCCGCCCAACCCATCAGCCCCGCCGGTCGCCCCGGCCGGCGAGAACGAGGTGCCGCGTGACCGCAGTCTCCATCCCCGCGTCCGGAGACCCCGGCGCCGGCACCCCGGCCGAGCTGGCCGGCGAGATCAGCGACCGGCCGCCGGCCAGCGCCATCATCGCCGACGCCCTCACCATCGCCCACCGCAACCTCATCGCGCTGGTGCGGACCCCCACCACGCTGGTGTTCTCGACCATCCAGCCGGTCATCTTCGTGCTCATGTTCCGCTACGTATTCGGCGGCGCGCTGAGGGTCCCGGGCTACACCCACTACGTCGACTACCTGATGCCGGGAATCTTCGTCCAGACCGTGACCTTCGGATCGGTCAACACCGGCGTGGGGCTGGCCACCGACCTCCAGACGGGCATCATCGAGCGGTTCCGGTCCCTGCCGATGGCCCGCTCGGCGGTGCTCGCCGGGCGGACCCTGGCCGACGTGGTGCGCAATCTGTTCGTGATCCTGCTCATGGTCATCATGGGTTTCCTGGTCGGCTTCCGCATCCACGCCGGCATCGCCGGCCTGGTAGGCGCCGTCGTGCTCATGCTCATGTTCGGCTTCGCCATGTCGTGGATCATGGCCCTCGTCGGCCTGGCGACCGGCAACGCCGAGGCGGCCCAGGCGGCCGCCTTCCCGTTCATGGCCGTGCTGGTGTTCGCTTCCAATGCCTTCGTCTCACCGACGACGATGCCGGGACCGCTCAAGGCCTACGCCAAGCACGAACCGGTCAGCGCGGTGACCACCGCCGTGCGGGCCCTGACCCACGGCGGTCCGACCGCCGAGCACGTGGTCGTGGCGGTGGCGTGGGTCGTCGGCATCACCGTGGTCTTCGCCGCCCTCGCGGTCAACCGCTACCGCCGCGCGGCCTGAGCCCCGGCGGCGCCGGCGCCGGGCGCCCCAAGCCCGGGGAAAAAGGGGGCGATGCCACTGCGGGGCGCCTCACAGCGCACGCACAGTGCGTTCCCAGTTCCGGCAAAGCGTGATGTGCGATGGTAAACGGGTAACGATCGCGCCGCGCCGGGGAAGGAAGGGGTCGTGAGTCGCACCCAGCAGGTCCTCGTCGTTGACGACGAACCCTCGATCGTCGACGCCGTGGCGACGGCATTGCGCTACGAAGGCTTCGACGTCCGGGTGGCGGGCACGGGACGCTCGGCGCTCAGCGCGGCCCAAGAAGCGCCACCCGATCTCATCGTGCTCGACGTCATGCTCCCCGATCTCGACGGCCTCGAGGTCACCCGCCGCCTGCGCGCCGACGGCATCAAGGTCCCCATCCTGTTCCTGACCGCCCGCGACGGCATCGACGACAAGTTGGCGGGCCTGGCCATCGGCGGCGACGACTACGTCACCAAGCCGTTCTCCCTTGCCGAGGTGGTGGCCCGGACGCGCGCCATCTTGCGCCGGACCCAGGGTGACGGCGACGACCGGTCGTTGCGCTTCGCCGACGTGGTCATGGACGAGGACACCCACCAGGTGTGGCGGGCCGGCGTGATCATCAACCTGACCGCCACCGAATTCAGCCTGTTGCGGTTCTTCCTGCAAAACCCGAGGCGGGTGCTTTCGAAGAGCCAGATCCTCGATCACGTCTGGCACTACGACTTCGGCGGCGACTCCAACGTGGTGGAGACCTACGTGAGCTACCTCCGCAAGAAGCTGGACGCGCTCGGTCCGCCGCTCATCCACACCATCCGGCTGGTCGGTTACGCCCTGCGGGAACCGGGGCCCTAGATGTCTCTCCGCGGCCGGCTGCTCCTGGCCGCCGCCGCGATGGTGCTGCTGGCGCTCGTCGCCGCCGACTTCGCCACCTACACGCAGCTGCGGTCGTACCTGTTCAACCAGGTGGACGCCAAGCTGGCCAACGACCACCGCACCATCGAGCTGAGCACCCGCCAGCCGGTCATCGTCGTGGGCTCGGAGTACATCGCGGTGCGCGGCACCGACGGCAACTTGGTGGTCCTCGGATCAGATGTCCCGACGACGCCGGTGCTGCCCAGCGAGATCACCGGATTCACGTGGTCGCCGACCGAGCATGAGCGGGTCGTGTACTTCAACGCGCCCGCGGAGCCCGGCGGCGCCCCGACGTTCCGGATCCGGGCTTCGGTCCTCTCCGACAGCAGCCAACTCATCATCGCGACACCGCTGACCGCGGTGACCCGGACCCTGCATCACCAGGCCCGGGTGGACATGGAGGTCACCGCTCTGGCGCTCATCGGAGTAGCCCTCTTGGGCTTCTGGCTGGTGCGGCTCAGCCTGCGACCGCTGGCCGAGATGGAGAGGGCCGCCGCTGCCATCGCCGAGGGCGACTTGGGCCGGCGGGTGCCGGGCGACACCGAGGCCACCGAAGTGGGCCGCCTGGCCCGGACGCTCAACGTGATGCTGGCGCGCATCCAGGAGGCCTTTGCCGCCCGTGACGCCACCGAGCACCAGCTCCGCCAATCCGAGGAGCGCCTCCGGCGCTTCGTCGCCGATGCCTCCCACGAGCTGCGCACCCCCGTCGCGGCGGTCGGGGCGTACGCCGAGTTGTTCGAGCGGGGCGCCGCCAACCGCCCCGAGGATCTGGCCCGGGTGCTGGCCGGGATCCGCAGTGAGACGGTCCGCATGGGCGAGCTGGTGGAGGACCTGCTGCTGCTCGCCCGGCTGGACGAGGGCCGCCCGCTCGAACAGGAGCCCGTCGAACTGGTCGGCCTGGCCGCCGAGGCGCTGGACGCGGCGACCGCCGTCGGACCCGACTGGCCGGTTCGCCTGGAGGCGAACCACGCCGTCGAGGTAACCGGCGACGCCGCCCGTCTCCGCCAGGTCATCGACAACCTCCTCGCCAACATCCGGGCCCACACCCCCCGGGGCACCTCGACGGTGGTGCGGGTCGGTGCCCGCGACGGCTCGAGTGTCATCGAGGTCTCCGACAACGGGCCCGGCCTCCCGAGCGACAGCGGGGGGCGGGTCTTCGAGCGCTTCTATCGGGCGGACCCGTCGCGTTCGCGCCAGAACGGCGGCGCCGGCTTGGGGCTGGCCATCGTCGCCGCCATCGTGGCCGCCCACGGGGGCAGCGTGGCCTCGTCGACGACACCCGGCGGGGGCGCCACCTTCACGGTGTGGATCCCGTCGGCGCCAGCGGAAGCGGCCCCGGTTGCGGCGATGGCCGAGCCCCCAGCACTAGCATCCGAAAAATGAGCGACATGACCGACGCCCCGGCCAGCTCGATCGGCCTCTTCACCTCTGAAGGAGCCCAGGAGATGGCGCCGCGGTCGGCGACCAGCGCCCAGGTCCTGACCGAAGAGAGCGGCGGCGTTCTGCGCCTGGCGGAGGGCACGGTCCTCGACCTCGAAGACGTGGACATCGAGTTCCACGAGGACGAGACCATGATCATCAACATGGGGCCCCAGCACCCCTCGACCCATGGCGTGCTGCGACTCATGCTCGAGCTCGAGGGCGAGACCATCCTGCGCAGCAAGCCGGTGATCGGCTACTTGCACACCGGGATGGAGAAGACCGCCGAGGAGCTCATGTTCATCCAGGGCGGGACCAACGTCACCCGCATGGACTACCTCTCGCCGTTCTTCAACGAGCTGGCATACTCGCTGGCCGTCGAGACCCTCCTCGACGTCGAGGTACCGCCGCGGGCGACGTGGATCCGGATGCTCATGTGCGAGCTCAATCGCATCAGCTCGCACCTGGTCTTCCTGGCCACCGGCGGTGGCGAGCTCGGCGCCACGACCGTGTTGATTGTCGGCTTTCGCGAGCGCGAGCTGATCCTGGCCTTTTTCGAGAAGGTCACCGGGCTGCGCATGAACCACAACTACATCCGTCCCGGCGGCGTTGCGGCCGACCTGCCCGACGGCTGGCGCGACGACGTGGTGGCCATCTGCGACGTGATGGACCGGCGCCTCGAGGAGTACAACACCCTCGTCGTCCAGCAGCCACTGTTCCACCAGCGGCTGGCCGGAGTCGGTGCGATCAGCGCCGACCAGGCCATCGCCCTCGGGGCCAGCGGTCCCATCTTGCGCTCGACCGGCGTTCCCTCCGACCTCCGGCGCGACCGCCCGTACCTGGCCTACGACGCGGTGGACTTCGACGTCATCGTCGGCAGCGCGGGCGACTGCTGGGACCGTTTCATGATCCGGCTCAACGAGATCCGCGAGTCGGTGCACATCGCCCGCCAGATCCTCGACCAGATGCCCGCCGGTGACTACCGGGTCCAGGACCGCAAGGTGACCCCCCCGCCCCGATCGCGTATCGACGAATCCATGGAAGCGCTTATTCACCACTTCAAGCTCTTCACCGAGGGTTTCCGGGTCCCCGAAGGCGAGACCTATGTCCCGATCGAATCCCCCCGGGGCGAGCTCGGCGTCTACCTGGTGTCCGAAGGCTCCAACAAGCCGTATCGCCTGCACGTCCGGGGACCCAGCTTCACCAACCTGCAGACACTGCCGACAATGCTGCGCGGCGGGCTCATCGCCGACGCGGTGCCGATCATCGCCAGCATCGACCCGGTAATGGGCGACGTCGACCGCTGACCCTGAGCAAAGCCTCATCCGTGTCGTTGCCTGCGTCGCCAGATGCCCCCACCTCCGACGTGAGGACCGTCCAGTTCCTGGGCGTCCCCATCGCGACCTACCTGGCCCTGCAGGAGTGGAACGACGCTCTGGTGCGTGAGTGCGGGCAGATCGCCGCCCTCGGGCCGGGACATTCCCACCTGCCGCCCCGGCTGGTCGACCTGGCTGGCCTCCTCTCGGAGCGCTTCGCCGAGGAGAGCGAGGCCTACCGCGACACCGTGGCCGCCGCCCGGAGCAGGGGGAGCGATGTCGTGGACCTGGTGGGGACCTGGCACCAGCCGACCGGGGCATCGATCGAGGCGGCCGAAGCCTTCCTGGCCATGATGGAGGAGCTCGACGGTTTCTGCCAGACCGACGTCCTGCTCACCGAGGCGCCACCGCTCGACGTCGTTCGTCTGCGACGATGGTTCGTGGTCGAGATGCGGGACCAACTGCGCCACGGGGCGACGCCCCATCGCTTTCCCGCGGAGACAGACTAATTTCCACTTCCATGCGAGCGGCGTCGAGGTTGGTAGTGGGTTTGGCGGTGGCCGCCCTGATGGCCGCGGGCTGCGGCCGAACCCTTCGCGTCTCCGAGGGCCTGGCGCCGACCACCACCGTCGCGCCGGCGCCGACCACCACGTCGACGACGGCGGTCGCCGCCTGCCCGGCACCGAACATCCCGTCGGGTGCCGTGGTCACCGAGCTGGCAACTCCCAATGCCCCGAACCTCCCGTACGCGGCGGCACCGGGGGGGCCGATGGTCGGCCATCTCAAGAATCCCTGGGGCGGCCCGGGGACCGCCCCGGTTGTCGACCAGCAGAACGGCTGGGTCCAGGTCCGCCTCGGCAGCCGGCCCAACGGCTCCACCGCCTGGCTTCCCGCCACCAGCGTCGGTCTCTCCACGACGCCATTTCGCATCGTCATCTCGATCTGTCAGCGCTCGCTGACGTTGTTCCAAGGTCCTGACCAGGTGTACACGGCACCGGTCGGCGTCGGCCGGCCGCAGTGGCCCACCCCCGTCGGGCCGTCGTTCGTGGACTCGATCGTCAACACGCCCGCCCGCCAGCAGTACATCTACGGGCCCACCGTGTTCATCATGGCCACCCATTCCGACGTGTTCACCGAGTTCGACGGCGGTGACGGCACCGTCGGCATCCACGGCTACCCCTCGGATCCGGCCTCCACCCGCGGCGTCGCCTCGTCACACGGCTGCGTGCGGGCCAGCCCCGACACCATCAACACCTTGAAGAACGTCCCGGTCGGCACGCCGATCGACGTGATCGCCTAACCCGGCGCCTCGAGCGGTAGCTCGGCCAGCCGCGCCAGCAACACGCTCGGTCCCACCACCGACGCCCCGAGTTCCCGGACGCGCCGGGAGAGCTCCCGATCCGCCGTCACGACGGTGAGCGACGCGGGATCGCGGTCTGCGGCCACCTCCTCCACGATGCGGTCGTCGGCCGCGTTCGGGCCCTTGCGCCGGGCATAGAGCACCCTCAGCCCGCCGCCCGAGCCGCCCGAGCCGCCCGAGCCGTCCGAGCCGCCCGGAAGGTCGGGCACCGTCGAGCCCTCGAAGGCCACCGCCACCTCGTCGCCGGTGGCCGCGGCCAGCGCCTCCAAGCTCTTGGCCAGCTTCCGCATGGCCCCCGGCCGGTCCCGCCACCAGCCGTCGGGGCGGGACCCGATGACATTCATGGCGTCGACCAGCCACCGCACAGTCGCGACGCTACCCTCGCGGCCCCCTACCCCTGGCCGTGGCCGCTTGGGCTACGCGTCAGCCCACATGGAACGCACCGCCGCCGAGAGTTCGGCCGCGTCGAGCACGTCGGCCATCAGTCCGATCTGGTCTTCCCAGACATCGTCGGGCACGTCGGCTTTCACATCGTCATCCAGTACGTGGTACACGTCGAGACCCAACTGGGCCCCAGCCAGGGCGCCTGCATAGGCCGGATCCCCGAGAATCACTGTTTCCGCTGAGATCTCGGCGGCCTCCGGGTCGGGAGCGCCGATCAGCACGAGCAGGGACTTCGGATCGTTGGCCTTGGCGAGCCGGAGAATGTTCTCCTGGCTCTGCAGGTCCATGGCGCCTGACGCAGTTCAGACGAAGCACTCGGTGGCCACGAGGACCACCTTGGCCCCCGCGGCTTCGGCACACGCCGCGATGGCGATGCCCGAGATGCCGTCACGCTCGCCGAGGGCGATTACCAATCGGTCCTTGAGCACGGTCTCAACTCACCTCCTTCAACTGTTCGGTCACCCATTGATTGAGCGCCAGCGGAGTCAGGGCGGGGTCGGAAAGGCGGGCCACTTCCTTGCCTTCGCGGAACAGAAGAAAGGCGGGCATGCCCATGATGCTCAGCTGCATGCACAACCGCCGGGCTTTGGGCGCTTCCAACTTGATCACCTGGAGATTGCCGGCATGCTTGGCCGCCAGCGCCTCGACCGCGGGCAGCAGCGCCAGGCAGGGCCGGCAATCGGGGCCCCACACGTCGACGAGCACGGTGCCCGCGGCGGTCAGTTCCGCGAAGTTTTCCCGGGTGGCCTCGACAAGTTCTGTGGTTTCGCTCATGAAGCCTGGCGATTCCTTTCGAGCAGCACGCTCATTCCGTCCGATAACTGGCACACCCGCCCGAGGAACAAGCTGCCCTTGGCGATGAGCATCACTCTACGGGCCTCGCCGGTGGTCAGCCGGTCCAGGGCGTGGGGCAGGTAGCACAGCGCCGACGCCAGGTGGCCCTGGGTCGGGCTGAAACCCGGCATACCGCGGGTGCGGGCGAAGTCGGCCATCTCGCCCTTGGCGATGTCGCCACGGCGGGCGGCCAGCGCCGCGATGATCTTGTAGTTTCGCTCGGGGACGTTGCCCGACCCCTGGGGCTCGGTCACCTCGGGGTTGTGCAGTTCGGTGGCGTAGTCGTCCACGTCGGTCATGGGCAGGCCCAGTCGGGCCAGCGGCGCGACCGCCAGGGATTCCATCACCTGGGGGTTGCTGCCCCCGGCGCTGACCTTGTGCGTGCCCACCCCGTCGAGGCGTAAACGGGGAGAGATCCCGTCGTCGGCCTCGATCAGCGCCGCCGCTCCCCCGAGGACATCTTCCAGGATCGGCATCCCGGACTTCAGGTGACCCTGGAACTTCATGCCCAACTTGGCCACGCAGCCGCCGCCGATCACCGCCACACGGCCGAAGACGCCCGACGACACCAGGCTGGCCGCGATGACGAGGGCGGGTACGGGCGCCGCGCAGAAGTTCTTGATGTCGGCCCCCGATGCCTCGGTGAGCCCCGCGGCCTCGGCGACCGCCTTGGCCATATTGCCCCCGCCGCGCTGGTAGCGGTCGCCGATGGCCTCCTCGCCGCAGCCGAGCACGTAGTCGACCGACGCGGGGTCGATCCCCTGGCGCTCCAGGAGGTGCATGAGGGCCAACGTGGCCGTCGCCTTGGCGGCCAGATTGTCGAGCAGGACGTGCGCCGACAGCGCCTCGTCGCCCACCTGGCCGCAGCGAATGGAGGCGCTTCCGGCGATGACCGCCAGGGCGCCGGCCTCGGCCGCCACCGCTGCCACGTCTCCTTGCGCCCGCTCGAGGCGGTCGAGGTCGAGCCGCTTGGCCAGGGGATGGCCCCTGAGGGCGCCGGCCGCCGCCGTCGCGGCCGCCGGGGAGAGCGTCAACAGGTCGAAGCCGTCGACGGCCGCCATCAGCCCGAGGAACTCCTCCTCGGGCATGATCTCGCCGCTCCGGCTCCACCGGCGGGCGCCGGCCAGGTCGTGCCACGGCCGCGCCGGCAGGTCGCGGGGGTGGAGGGCGTTGACGTACGCCTGGTTGGCCGGGTAGGCGACCGCCTGGTCGTAGTGGCGCAGCGAGGCTGCGAAGGCGGCCGCCACCGCCTCGTTCTTGGGCAGTTCTCGGCGGGGCTTGGAGCCGTGGCGCGCCAGGGAGGGGACATGCGCCAGCACCTGGGTGGCGGCCGAGATCACGACGTCAGGCATGGGCCTCCTGGGCTTGGGCTTGGGCGGTATCGACGTGAAACACCGTCGGCTGGTGGACCGTCGTCTGCAGGACCTCGAGGGCTTTTTCGAGCAACTGGCGGCGCCACTGCTTCTCGGCCGCCGCCCCGAGCGACGGGTCCCCGGTCGGGTAGGGGATGCCCCGGGTCGCCACGATGCGCGGCGCCCCGACTCTCTCCGCGATCGACACCAGGTTGCACAGCAGCACGGTCGGGATCCCCGAGCGCTCCAACTCCTTCGCCAGCGTTGCCCCGCAACGCGTGCCCGTACCTCACGTGGCGGTGAGGATGGCGGCGCGGGCGCCGGAGTGGCGGAGGTCGGCGGCCCATTCGACCCCGAAGCGGCGGGCGTTGGCGACCGAGGTGCCGTTGCCGGTGGTGACGAAGTACTCGCCGAACAGGCTGCCGACGGCGCCCTCGGCCTCGAGCTCGCGGCCCACGTCGAGCGGCAGGATCCGGTGGGGATCCTCGTTGGCCCACGCGGTCGAGAAGCCGCCGTGGATGGAGCGGAACTCCCCCGCGGCCAGCGTGTCGCGGCCCGCCAGGGGATAGCGCAGCCAGCGCGTCGCCCGGGCCGATTCCAGCGAGCCCGGGTTGTCGTCGGGCACCAGGCCGCCCTCGGTGACCAGGGCGACCATGATCGCGGCCATGTCGGTGACCGCTGCCGCCGGCGTCACCTGGTCGAATTTCGGCAGCGGGATCTCGGTGGCGATGGCGTCACCCCCGAGGCGCAGGAGGGCCAGGTCCACCGCCCGCGAGGCGGAGCTGGCGTCGGCCATCACGCTCAGCCGGGCCTGCTTGCCGATGCGGCCGTCGGCGGCGGTCAGCGCCTCGCCGGCGAGCAGCCGGCGGGCGGCCGCGGCCAACCGGTCGAGGGAAACCCCCATCCGCCGGGCCACGTCGCCACTGGCCACCACCGGCGCCGGGGCGGCCTCGTCGAGGCCGGGGTTGTCCTCGTGCATGGAGGCCACGGCCGCCAGCCCCGCCGCCGCGCCCGCGGCCACGACCCGGGCACACGCCAGCCCGTAGCGACCACTGGTAAAGGCGGGCCCGGCCACGATCAGATCCGGTTCCGCGGAGCGGATCAGCTCCATGATGGCGGGCACCGTCCCGGCCGCGATGTCGTCGCCGCACCACACGGTGGCGACGATCTCATGGTCGGGGGCCAATAGCTCCGCCAGCCGCCGCCCGGGACCGGCCGGCCCATCGATGAGCACCGGCCCTGACCCGGCGGAATCCTCGCCGCCGATGCCGGCGAAGAACTGGTTGATGTAATGCACGACTCTGGCCATCAGGCTCCAGTGTTCCGCGTCGGGGTGCCGGTTATCCAGATCATGATGCCCGGGCGGTGAGATGGCCCCATCCGAGCGGGCTCAGCGCGCAGTACACCACCGCGGTCGGGACTTCCATGGCCGCGGTGGCAGGAGCATGCAGCAGGGCGAATTCCTCGCCCCCGTAGGCCCGCTCCATGGCGGGCAGTTGGAGGCGGTGGTCGTAGTTGCCGGTGCTCACCATCGCCGTGGCCCGTTCGGGCGCGACCACGATCGACGGCCCGGTGCCGTCGGTCCCCGCCATCTCCCCGTACAGTCCCACGGCCTCGATGCCGAGATCGGACAGGGCGTCCATCTTCAGCGCCATGTCGGCGTCGGCGTTCCCGCCCCCCTCCTTGGTGACGACGGCGGCGTCGAACCCGGCCGCGGCGCACACCCGGGCCGCGAACACCGAGATCAGCTCCTTGGCCGCCTGGTCGACGGGCTCGGGGCAGATCACCACGCCGGCGAAGTCCAGGTCCCGGCCGTGGCGGCGGCGCAACTCGTTGACAACCGGGTGGTTCTGGTGCATGAAGGTCGGGTTCTTGAGCGCAGGGTGGCCGAACTGGCCGCTCACGATGGCGCCGTCGTCGAGCTCGCCGGGGTCGATCATCGTCGGCAGCCCGGCGCTGAAGCTGCGCCCGTAGACAAAGACGTCCTTGAACAGGCCCTGGGTCTGGAGATTGGTCACCGCGCCCACCCGCGGGCGATCGCCGCCCCGGGCCGCCGACGCGGGCGACGGCAGCTCCTCCACCGCGTCGGGCTCGGCGTCGAGCGCCGCCTCCGCCAGCCACGCGGCCAGCCGCAGGGCGCCGCGGCGCAGCGCCTGGTCGACCGCTTCCCAGCCCGCTCCCGGCGCCGGGGTGAACTCCACGACGAGGTTGTGGGTCGCCCCGAGCGGTGACAGGACGGCCGCGGGGCCGCTCAGATCGACCAGCGCCTCTTGCGCGCGGGGGAGGAATCCGGCGGTGACGACCGCCGCGCCCCGCAGCACATGGGTCTCCCCGTGGCCCTGCGGCCGGGCCGGGCCGACGAAGCCGGGAAAGACGCCCCCGCCGCCGGGGCCCTTGCTCCGCGGCTCCACCGCGTCGAGGACCTTGACGATGCGGACGCTGTCACCGGGAGAGGCCCACGAGAGGCGGACATCGGCCAGCGCCGGGTCGGCCACGACCGCCCGGGCGTCGTCGCGGGCCACGGTGAGCATCCCGCCGGCCCAAGAGGTGCGGTCCCCGAAGCCGGCCATGTGGACCTGATGCACCAGTCGAGTGAGCGCCATGGCTTCCCATTTTGCCTGCGTGCGGTGGCCGGCGCCTCTCGGGCGTCTGGTTACGCGGGAAACGGGGTGTTACCGTCTGCGTCCACCTGGAGCCTTGCCGAGATCGTGCCGGACCTCGACAGGGAGAGGAGGGGCCGATGTTGACCGCTACAACGACTGCCACTGAAAGCCGGGCGAGGGCAACGGGCGACATCCCGGGTCGCCCCCCGGGTGTCCAGGTCGTCGTCCGCCGCCGGCGAGTGGTGACCACACTGGCCGCCTCCGCCACTGCCTGCGCGCTGCTGGCGAGCGCCGGCCTCACCGCCTTGTGGTGGCTCACGCTGCTGTTCGTGGCGCTCGGGGGGGCCTACCTGGCCTTGGTGGCCCGGTTACGTCACCTGCGGGTGCGCCGGGAGATGGACCTGGCGTTCGGTAGCGACACCCGGGCGGCCGACGAATTCGACTGGCGGGGCCTGGAAAAAGAGCTTCACCTGTCCCTGGCCGGCGCGGAGCCGGTAGCGGCCCCGACCTCGGTCGAGGTCGGCAACCGCGCCATCGGCCGCTTTCTTCTCTGCTGGGCCCTCGGGTGGCTGCTGACGCCGCTGGTGACGGTCCTGCGCCTCGTCCGGGGCGATCTCACCGCCGGCCAACGCCAGGGTCTCGCCGCCCAGATCGTCCGCTGGCAGCAGTACGGCCGGTCCCAGTCGCTGCGCCTGCTCACGGTGGGCGCCGCGGCCAGCGTCGGGATCACCGCGGTCGGCGGGTTGACGACCATGTCGAGCGCCAGCGCCCTGCCGACGGTGGCGGTGGTCTCAACCAGGACCCAGGCGGCCGTGGCGCCCGCCTCCTACACCGTCGTGCCCGGCGACACCTTGAGTGCCATCGCCCGCCGGTCGGGCACCACGGTGGCGGCGTTGGCGGCCAACAACCACCTGGCCGACCCCAACCTCATCTTCCCTGGCCAGGTCCTGTCGGTGACGGGCTCCAACCCGGCCGGCACCGTTGCCCCCGCCGCCCCCGCCATGTCGTCCTACACCGTCCGCGCCGGAGACACCCTCAGCGCCATCGCCCGCGGCGCCGGCACCACGGTGGCGGCGTTGGCGGCCACCAATCATCTCGCCGACCCCAACCTCCTTTTCCCCGGCCAGGTTTTGTCGGTTCCCGTTTCCGCGGCGCCGGCCACCGCCGTGGCCGCCCGGGCTGCCGTCGCCGGGCTCGGGGGCCGCTACACCGTCCAACCGGGCGACACGCTGGCGGCGCTGGCCCGGCGGACCCACACCACCATCGACGCCCTGGCGGCGGCCAACCACCTGGCCAACCCCAACCTGATCCTTCCCGGGCAGGTGCTCACCGTGCCCGCCGGCGCCCCCGCGGCGGCGCCCGTCGCCGCCCAGGTCACCGCCACCGTGACCCCGGCGCCGGCCCCCCCGGCCTCGACCGCTCCTGCCCCGCCGCCGCCGGCCGCGCCGTCGGCCCTTCCGATGCCCCTGCAATATCTCAGGGGCGGCAGCGTCGACCAGGGTGTCGACTACTCCGCCCCGGGCGGGACCCCCCTGTACGCCATGGGCCCGGGCAAGATCATCCGGGCCGGCATGACCGGCTTCGGGCCCAACTGCCCGGTGCTGCAGATCACCGGGGGCCCCCTGGCCGGCAAGACCGTCTACTACGGCCACGCCGGCGCCAACCTCGTGGCGGTGGGCGCCACCGTCGCCGCCGGCCAGCAGATCTCGATCGTGGGCTACGGCATCGTCGGGTACTCCACCGGGCCCCACCTCGAAGTGGGCTTCTACCCGCCGGGCGGCAACGGGTCGGGCGGCGCCATGCTCGCCTACATCAACGGCGCCGTCGGGCACTCCACTGGCGGCTAGGACCCCGCTGACGGGGCGGTAACGGGGCGATGGCGGAGGAGAACCCCGGGTGGCTGCAGGTCACCTACCGGCTGCGCGCCGACCCCGACAGCATCGCCGCTAGGGCCGAGGCCCTCGCCCTCGAGCAGAGCATCGAGATGGAGCTCGATGCCGTCACCGACCCCTGGGTGCGGGCCAACATCGCGGGCCGCGTCACGGCCATCGCGCCCGACCCCGCAGCGCCGGGCAGCTACCTCGTCGGCATCGCCCTTTCCGCCCTCAGCGTCGGCGACAACCCGGCACAGTTCCTCAACGTGGCGTTCGGCAACGCTTCCCTCCAGGACGATGTCGAGCTCCTCGACGTCGACCTTCCCGATGCCACCATGGCGGCGTTCGCCGGTCCCAACCTGGGGATGGCCGGGATCCGCCGCCTGGTCGGGGCACCGGCGCGGGCCCTCACCTGCACCGCCCTCAAACCGCAGGGCGCCTCCGCCGCCGACCTGGGGGAACTGTGTCGGCGATTCGCGGCCGCGGGCATCGACATCGTGAAGGACGACCACGGGCTCGCAGACCAGGAAACGGCCCCGTTCGCCGATCGCGTCCATGCCTGCCAGAAAGCGGTGCTGGGAACCGGCACCCGCTACGCCCCGAGCATCGTCGGGCCCCCCCGGCGGATGGCGGCGCAACTGGACCTGGCGGTCGCCGAAGGCGTGCAGGTGGTGCTCACCGCTCCCATGCTCTGCGGCCTCGCCACGTTCCAGGAGCTCACTCAGCGCCATCAGGGTGTCGCCTTCGTCGCCCACCCTGCTTTCGCCGGCCACGGCCGCATCGCCCCCGCCCTGCTGTTCGGGAAGCTGTTCCGGCTCTTCGGCGCCGACGCGGTGATCTTCCCCAATCACGGCGGCCGTTTCGCCTACAGCGCCGCGGCATGCGCGGCGCTGGCCGACGCCGCCCGGCGGCGCTGGCATGGGCTGCGCCCCGCCCTGCCGGTCCCTGCGGGAGGCATGCCGATCTCGCGGATTCATGAGATGCTGGGCTTCTATGGCGATGACGTCATGCTGTTGATCAGCGGCGCATTGCTCAGCGCTGCCGACCTCGACGCCGAGGCTCGCCGATTCGTGGCCGCGGTGCGTTCATGACCCAGCGCCGCGAGCGCGACGACATCTCATTGCGGTGGCACGACGTCGAGGTCCGCGCCTACAAGCCCGACGCCGAGGACACCTGGAAGGACCTCACCCGCCAGGTGCTGTTCGAGAGCCCGCACATGGATTGCGAGGTCCGCTTTTTCGACGTGGCGCCGGGCGGCCACACGACGCTGGAGCGGCACAAGCACGCCCACGCCGTCATCGTGCTCGACGGTCACGGCGAGTGCCTGGTCGCCGATCAGATCCACGACCTGCGCCCCCACGACCTCATCGAGACCCTGCCGTTCGACTGGCACCAGTTCCGCGCCGCGGCCGACGAGCACCTGGCGTTCGTGTGCATCGTCGACAAGAACCGCGACCGGCCGCAGTTGGCCACCAACGCCGACCTCGAGAACCTCGCCCGCCACCCGGCAGTGGCCGCCTTCCTCGACGGTCGCCTTGGGGGAGAGCAGCCGGAGCGGTAATCGGGCGAAGACGATTCTCCCCGTCGCCCAGGCTCAGCCGGCGTTGAGCGTGCGCCGGGCGGAGATCACGCCGGTATCGAACCCCGCCAGGTGGAGGCCGCCGTGGAAGCGGGCGTGCTCGATCTTGAGGCAGCGGTTCATGACCACGTCGAGGCCGGCGCCGTGCGCGATGGCGGCGGCCTCGTCGTTCCACAGCCCGAGTTGGATCCAGAGGCACCGGGCCCCGACGGCCACTGCATCACCGGCCACGGCCGGAAGGTCGTCGTTGCGCCGGAAGACGTCCACCATGTCGGGGCGGCCGGGGAGGTCGGCCAGGCTGGGGAAGACGGGCTGACCGAGAATCTCCTTTTCCCGCGGGTTCACGAACCACACCTGGTAGTCCGCGCTCGAGCTCAGCAGGTAGGTGGCCACGAAGTAGCTGGGTCGGGCCGGGTTCGACGACGCCCCGACCATGGCGACGGTGCGGGTTTCGAGGAGCATTCGCAACCGCTCCCCCGCCGACGGCGGCTGCCAAGAACCCGCGGCCTCACCGGCGCTCATTGCGGCCCCGCCTTGGCCGCGTGGGCCAGTGCCTGGTCGAGGTCCCAGCAGATGTCGTCGAGATCCTCGAGGCCCACCGAGATGCGGACCAGGTCGTCGCTGACGCCCGCCGCCAGCAGCGCCTCGGCCGACAGCTGTTGGTGGGTCGTGGAAGCAGGATGGATGACGAGGGTGCGGGTGTCGCCGATGTTGGCCAGGTGGCTGCACAGCTGCAGCGCCTCGATGAACGCGGCGCCCGCCGTGCGGCCGCCGCGCACCCCGAATGCGAAGACTGCGCCCGGGCCCTTGGGCAAGTACCGCAAAGCCAGGGCATGGTCGGAGTGGTCCGCGAGGCCGGCGTAGCGGACCCAGGAGATCCCGGGATGCCCGGCGAGGAACCGGGCGACGGCCAGCGCGTTGGCCACGTGGCGGTCCATCCGCAGGGCCAGTGTCTCCAGCCCCTGCAGCAACAAAAAGGCGTTGAACGGCGACAGGGCGGCCCCGAGGTCGCGCAGCTGCTCCACCCGCAACTTGGTGCAGAACCCGTACTCGCCGAAGTTCTCCCAGTACCGCAGCCCGCCGTAGCTCGCCACCGGTTCGGTCATGGCGGGAAATCGGCCGCGGCCCCAGTCGAAGCGGCCGCTGTCGACCACCACGCCTCCGAGCGAGGTGCCGTGTCCGCCGAGGAACTTCGTCGCCGAGTGGACCACGATGTCGACGCCGTGGTCGAAGGGCCGGCACAGGTAGGGCGTGGCCACGGTGGAGTCGACGGCGAAGGGGACGCCGGCCGCGTGGGCGACGTCGGCGAGTGCCGTCAGGTCGGCGACGGCACCGGAGGGGTTGGCGACGACCTCGGTGAACACCAGCTTGGTGCTGTCTCCTATGGCGGCCGCGAAGGCGCTGGGATCGTCGGGCGCCACGAAGGTCGTCTCGATGCCGAGGCGGCGCAGCGTCACTTCGAGCAGGGTCCGCGTCCCGCCGTACAGGGCAGCCGACGAGACGATGTGGTCGCCGGAGCCTGCGACCGCGGTGAACAGCATTGCCTCGGCCGACATGCCGCTGGCGGTGGCCACCGCTCCGATGCCGCCCTCGAGGCTGGCCATGCGCTCCTCGAAGCAGGCGATGGTCGGGTTGGCGATGCGGGTGTAGATGTTCCCGTACTTCTGCAGCGCGAACAGGTCGGCGGCGTCGGCCGTGTCCTCGAAGACGAAGCTGGTGGTCTGGTAGATCGGCACCGCCCTGGCACCGGTGGTCGGATCGGGCCGGTTGCCGGCATGCAGCGACCGCGTGTGGAAGCCCCAGGAACGCTCACCCATGGGCCGATTTTGGCATCCTTGAGACCATGGCGCCCACCAGCCCGCCCCCCACCAGCCTCTCCACGGTCATCGCAACGACCAAGGCCAAGATCGCCGAGAACCCGAAACGGGCACACGTCGTCATCCGGGCCGCCCACGATCAGGGCGCGACTGTCGAGGTGGCGTCCCAGGTGGGGTCGGGACATCGGTTCACCGTCGACGAGCCCGTCAGCATCGGCGGCGGCAACGCCGGCCCGAGCCCCATCGAATATGCCCTGGCGGCGCTCGGGTCCTGCCAGGCCATCACCTACCGGTTCTGGGCCGCCCACCTCGGGATGGCGCTCGACTCGGTGCATGTCGATGTCGAGGGCGACATCGACATGCGGGGCTTTTTCGGCCTCGACGACGCGGTCCGCCCCGGCTATGGCGCCGTCCGGGTCGCGGTGCGGGTGCGAGGCCCCGAATCCCCGCAGCGCTACGAGGAACTGGCGGCAGCCGTCGACGCCCACTGCCCGATCCTCGATCTCTTCACCGCGACGGTGGAAGTGAACACGACCATGACGGTGGACGTCACTTAGCCCCCAGGGCCGCCAACCCCAGGGCGGAGCCGACGATGGATCTGCCGACGAGCTCTACGTCGGTCACGAGCAAGGGATAGCGCGATTTCCGTTGTGTACACGACGGAAATCGCGCTACCCCTCGGCGAGGCGAGGCAGTTGGGGCGGCGGTCAGCTGGCCGCTTCCCGCGACAGAGGTGAGTAATGCCGTGGGACCCCATGAGCGGTGCGGCAATTTCTTTGATCGTCAATTCCCAGCATGCAGGACGCTACGGGTAGTTGCACCGCGACGCAGAGGCCGCCAGCGGCCCGAGGGGTGAGGGTGAGGGATCCGTCATGCGCTTGGGTGATGCGTTTGACGATTGCCAGGCCGAGGCCGACACCGGCGTGATCGGTGTGTATGCGTTCGGCGCCGCGCTGAAACGGCTCGACAAACATGGAAGCCAACTGTGAGCTGAGCTTCTCGCCGGTGTTCTCGACAGCAAGCACCACGGTTCTGGGGTGGACGCGGGTCGTGACCCACACGGTGCCCTGTTCAGGCAGATTGTGGACGATCGCGTTGTGCACGAGATTCGTCGTCAACTGCAGCAGGAGGGCGCGTGAGCCGCTGGTGGGGGTCATGTCGCCAGAAATTTCGATGGTCACGCCAAGTTTTTCTGCGAACGGGAGGAGTGTTTCGATGGCTTCTTCGGCTATGAGGGACAGATCGATGGGTTCTGGGGTGAAGGACTGCTGGTCGGCGCGGCTGAGCAGGAGCAATGCTTCTGTCAGGTCGATCGCTCGGGTGTTGACGGCGTGGAGCCGATCGACGAGCTCGCCGGTGTCGTAGTTCGGATCGTTGCGGGCCACGTCGAGAAGTGTCCGGGTGATGGCCAGCGGGGTGCGCAGTTCGTGGGAGGCGTTGGCTGCAAATCTCTGCTGTTCGGCGCTGTGTGCTTCGAGGCGGGCGAGCATCGTGTCGAAAGCGTCGGCGAGTTCGCGGAACTCATCTTCGCGGCCGGGTAGCCGGATTCGGTGCGAGAGCGATCCGGTAGTGGCCGTGCGTGTGGCGTCTGTGATGCGAGTAAGGGGGGCGAGCATCCGGCCGGCGAGCAGCCACCCGCCCAGGAGACCGACTACCAGCAGGAGGACCAACACTGCGGCTGCCTTCGGAGCGAAAACGTGTAGCAGGCTGGAGCGGATGGGAAAAACACCATGAGTGTCGGTGCTGGCGTTCAGGAGGAGTGCACGGTCGGGGACGTATCGCAGGAGGAAGACCCACACGGCACCGAGGAGCATGGTGCCTGCGAGCATGAGGAAACCGGCGTAGCTGAGGGCGAGTTTGAGGCGGACACTCAAACCATGGGGCCTATCCACGCTCTCCTCCCTCCCGTCCGGTGCGAGGTGCCGGGTCGATGCGGTAACCGACGCCGGCCACGGTGGCAATGATCCCGGGTTCCCCTAGCCTTTTGCGCAGTGCCGAGACGGTGATGCGCACGGCGTTGGTGAACGGGTTTGCGTTCTCATCCCATGCCCGCTCTAAGAGTTCTTCGGCGCTGACAACGCCGCCATCGGCCCCCACGAGGACTTCGAGCACCGCGAACTGCTTCCGGGTAAGCGCGATGTAGCGCCCGTCGCGGTAGACCTCGCGGCGGAACGGATCAAGCCGCAGGCCTGCGATCTCCCGCATGGGTGGCCTGCTGTTGGCGCGCCTGCGGTCGAGTGCTCGGAGACGGAGCACGAGTTCTTGGAGTGCGAACGGCTTCGTGAGGTAGTCGTCGGCACCGAGTCCGAACCCGGAGGCCTTGTCGTCGAGCCGGTCGGCAGCGGTCAGCATCAAGATCGGCATGCCGCTGTGGGAGGCAACGATGCATTTGGCGATCTCGTCGCCGGAGGGGCCGGGGATGTCGCGGTCGAGGACCGCGATGTCGTAGTCGTTGACGCTCAGCAGTGCCAGGGCGGTGTCACCGTCACCGGCGATGTCGGCGGCGATCGCTTCCAGGCGTAGGCCATCGCGGATGGCTTCTGCCATGTAGGACTCGTCCTCGACGATCAGCACACGCACACTCTCGCGATGCTACGAGCCCGTGCATATCGTCGGCGTATCGAAAACCGCATACGTGCTGGCAACACCCCGCTGTCTTGACTTGGCAGTGTGACCTATAGCGAACCAGCAGATGTAGCAGCCGTACACGATCGTCGATCTTCATTGTTGTGGCGATGGTCATCGTCGAGATCGTGGGAGTCCACGGTGACCAGTCGTTCTCGGCTTCGTCGTCGGTCTGTGTCGGAGAGCGGCAGCCTCGATGGGCAGGCTCGTCGACCACGGGGAATCACGCGTGCATCTCAGCTGTGGCGGTCCGTCGCCATCGGCTTGGTCTTGGCGGTAGCGGCCTGCGCAAACGGCTCGAAATCTCCGACGGTCGCCAGCGTCGGGACGGGCCCTACGAAGACCCCTTCGCAGGCCGGCGCATCTTCGTCGGGGGGCGACACAGCGCTGGCTGAGGGCCTGGCCTACGCGCAGTGCATGCGAGGCCACGGTGTGCCGAACTGGCCGGATCCGGTCGCGACTCCGAGCG
This sequence comes from uncultured Actinomycetota bacterium, assembly GCA_963851105.1. Lineage (GTDB taxonomy): Bacteria > Actinomycetota > Acidimicrobiia > Acidimicrobiales > Palsa-688 > DATARN01. Next base: position 9,277 of record CAWKNP010000009.1, on the reverse strand, counting down.
GTAGCTACGGGTTCCGGACCACCGGAGTCAACCCGCAGTCGGCTGGGTTCCAAGGGGCGGGACAGGCGTGCAAGTCGCTGGCGCCGCAATGGTGGACCGGCGGCCAGCAGCTTTCGCCCGCCCAGGAGCAGGCGTGGCTGACCTGGGCCAAGTGCGTCCGCGGCCACGGGGTGCCGAGCTTCGCCGACCCCACCTTTCCGGGCGGCGGTGCGGTCGCGATTTCCGGCGCAGGCGGGTTGAGCTCGCCGCAACTGCAGTCGGCAATGGATGCCTGCAAGTCGCATATGCCATCCACTGGTGGCATTGGCGGGTGACCGGCCGGCGCGACTCCCTGGGACTGGTCGACCGATGACCGCGCTCATCGAAAAGGTGCCGTCACGCCGGCGCCGGCGACGGCTGATCGTCGTCTTGGGCGGTGCGGTGGTAGCGATCGGCGCTACCGCCGTGGCCGTCACACGGCTCGGCGGCGAGTCCCCCAACCCGCAGGCCGCGGCCCGGTCGGCGACGACGGTGCCGGTGGTGACCACCGATGTGGCCGAGACAACGCCGGTGAACGGCACCGTCGGGTTCGCCAGTCCGTCCTCGGTGGTGGAGCCGGCCGGCGTGGCGGCCTCCGCATTGACCAAGGATCAGCGGGCCGTCGCCGTGTCCGCGCAAAATCTCGCCGCCGATCGCCAGGCGCAGGCGGGCTATCAGGTGCAGGCGAAGGCGGCGAGCGACGTCGCCGCGTTAGCCGACGCCCGGGCGGCCCTGACCGCCGACCAGGCGGCCGCAGCCGCGTACGACCAGACCTCGAAGTACACCGCACTGCCCACGGTCGGGCAGGTCGTCGCACCGGGACAATCGCTGTGGTCCGTCGACGGCAATGCCGTGCCTCTGCTGGTCGGCTTGTTGACGCCCTGGCGGGCGTTCGCGGCCGGCATGTCGCCGGGTGCCGATGTCGCCGTATTGAATCACGCCCTGATCGCCCTCGGCATGGGCGCCGGCCTGAGTGATTCGGATGCCTTCACATCGGCGACCGCATCGGCGATCGTGCACTTGCAAGCGTCGCTGGATCTCGCTCAGACGGGCGCTTTGGCGCAGGGAGCGGTCGTGTTCGAGCCGACCGAGATCCGGGTGGCCGCCGTCCACCCGCTCGCCGGCGCCACCGTGGCGGGCGGCGCCGCGGTGCTGGATGTGACCTCGACCAACCCCATCGTGAACGTCGCCCTGTCGGTCGGCCAGACCTACCTCGTCAAGACCGGCGACGCGGTGCGGGTCACCCTCCCCGATGGCACCGCCACCTCGGGGACGGTCACGGCGGTCGGCCAGGTCGCCACCGCGTCGAGCGACAACTCCAGCGCGACGGTGAACGTGATCATTGCTCTAGAGCACGCGTCGGCGATCGGCTCGCTGGACAAGGCGCCGGTCTCGGTCAGCATCACCAATCGATCCGCCCACCAGGTGCTGGCAGTGCCCACGACCGCGCTTCTTTCCTTGGCCGGCGGCGGCGACGCCGTCGAAGTCGTCGACGCGAACGGCTCGCACCGCCTCGTCGGAGTGACGACGGGGATCTTCGACAGTCAGTCGGGTCTCGTCGAGGTGAGCGGATCGGGGCTCTCGGCCGGCCAGAATGTGGTGGCCGCGTCGTGACTCGGCTCCCGGTTCTCGAGCTCGACGGCGTGGTCAAGGCCTACCCGGGGGATCCCCCGCTGGAGGTTCTCTACGGGGTGAGCCTGACCGTCGTCGAAGGCGACCTGATCGCCATAGTCGGGCCGTCGGGGTCCGGGAAGTCGACCTTGCTGCACCTGATGGGCACCCTCGACCGGCCGAGCGCCGGGACGGTACGGGTGACGGGCATCGACATCGCTGGGTTGAGCGACCGTGAACTGTCCGCGCTGCGGGCGACCCGTATCGGGTTCGTGTTCCAGCAGTTTTTCCTGTCGGAGCATCAGTCGGCGGTCGACAACGTCGCCGACGGGCTTCTGTACGCGGGCGTCGCGATGCGGGAACGGCAGCGGCTCGCCGTCGACGCTCTCGGTCGGGTCGGTCTCGCCCACCGCGCTCTTCACCACCCGACGAAGCTTTCCGGCGGCGAGCGCCAACGGGTCGCGATCGCCCGCGCCCTTGTCGGGCGCCCGGCCGTCGTCCTCGCCGACGAACCGACGGGCAATCTCGACAGCGCCTCGGGCACGGCCATCGTGGCCCTGTTGCAAGAGCTCAACGCCCAGGGCGCGACCGTCATCGTCATCACCCACGACCGGGAACTTGCCTCCCACTTCCCGCGGCGGATCGAGATCCTCGACGGACACATCGTCCACGACACCGGGGGCAGGGGTACCGGACAGCGGGACTTATTCCCACACCTCGCGGACGACGGTGTCCGGTGAACGCGCTCGTTCCTTCCCGCCTCCGACCGTCGGACATGGCTCGGGTCGCGACCGTCGGAATGCGTACGCGACGTTTGCGCGCCTGCCTCTCGGCGTTGGGCATTGCTATCGGCGTGGCCGCGATCGTCGCCGTGCTCGGGCTTTCGGCATCGTCCCAGGCGGCACTGCTGGCCGAGATCGACCGGCTCGGCACCAACCTGCTCACCGTCACCAACGGTCAGACGCTGTTCGGCAAGACCGCGGAACTGCCGATGACGGCGCCGGCCATGATCGCCCGGATCGCCCCGGTCACCCAGGTCGAATCCACCGGCGCGGTCACGGCCAATGCGTATCGCAGCGCCTACATCCCGGCGATCCACACCAACGCGCTCGGCGTGCGGGCGGCCAGCCTCGGCCTGCCGGCCGCGGTCGCCACCACGGTGGCCCAGGGGAACTGGCTCAACGCTGCGACAGCCAAGCAACCCGTCGCCGTCCTCGGGGACGCCGCCGCCCAACGCCTCGGCATCGACCGCGTCTTTCCCGGCGAGCGCATCTGGGTCGGAGAGCGCTGGTTCTACATCGCCGGGATTTTGAAACCCGCCGTGCTGGCCCCCGATATCGACAGCTCCATCCTGATCGGCTTCCCTGCCGCCCAGCACTACCTGAGCTTCGACGGGCACCCGTCGACCATCTATGTCCGGACCCCCACCGACCAGGTGACCGCGGTGCACGCCGTCCTCGCCGGGACCGCCAACCCCGACGCCCCGAGCCAGGTCAACGTCAGCCAACCCTCCGCCGCACTGGTCGCCCGGGCCAAGGCGAAAGGCGCGCTCAACACTCTGTTCCTCGGGCTGGGATCCATCAGCCTGCTCGTCGGAGCCGTCGGCGTCGCCAACATCATGCTCATCGGCGTTCTCGAGCGCCGCTCCGAGATCGGTCTGCGCCGGGCGCTCGGCGCCACCCGAGGTCAGATCCGCGCCCAATTCCTCGCCGAAGCGATCCTTCTCGCGATCTTCGGTGGCGCCGCCGGCGTTGGGGCGGGCGTCGCCGCCACAGCTATCTACTCGTCGACCAAACACTGGGCGACCACGGTCCCGACCATTGCGTGGGCCGGCGGGTTCCTCGCCGCCCTCGCCATCGGCGCCATAGCCGGACTTCTGCCCGCACTGCGCGCCGCTCGGCTCGCCCCCACCGAAGCACTCCGGACGGTATGACACCTGCTCATTTGTAGATCACGCCATTTCGAGCGCTGAGAAGGAGGACGCCGATCTACGTGGCGTGCGCTGGGCGGGGTGCCACTTTCTTCGTCCGCGCCAAACGCAGGGAGACGTGAAAAGCCCAAACGAGCGAGGCATACAGGCATCATGCAGCGTATGTTGATATGTATGCGAACGACGATCAACCTACCCGACGCCCTCGCCGAGGCGGCGAAAGCCAAGGCGGCGGCCGAAGGGCGCACCTTCACCAGCGTGGTCGAGGAAGGGCTGCGAAGCGTCCTCGGCCCCAGCGCGCCGGCCACACCCATCGAGCTGGCCGGCTACGGCGACCCTCACGGCAAGGTTCTCGTCGACCTGGCGGACCGCGAGGCGCTGTGGGCCACACTGGACGCTGACGGCGCCCGGTGATGATCCTTCCCGATGTCAATGTCTTGGTGTACGCCTACCGCCGGGAGTCGGCCCATCACCTGCGCTACGCCAACTGGCTGACCGACGTGGTGGGTGGAGCCGAGGAGCTGGCGCTCAGCGAGGGAACGCTCACCGGGTTCCTGCGGATCGTCACCAACCCCCGCATCTACGCCGACCCGGCCCCGGCAGCTCATGCACTGGCCTTTGCCGATGCGCTATGCCGAGCGGCCCGGCGCCGGTGGGTTTCAGTGACCGACTCGGTATGGGCAACCTTCGCCCTCCTGGTCGATGACGACGCCCAACTGCGGGGCAACCTTCTGCCCGACGCCTGGCTGGCCGCCCTGGCCAAGGCCCACGGATGCCGGTTGGCTACCGCCGATCGAGGCTTCGCCCGGTTCGCCGGCCTGGACTGGTTCGACCCGGCCCGAGCCTGAGCGTTGGCCAAGGCCCCATCGGAATCCGGCTGGTGCCCGGTGCTTCGACAACCGTCATGCGTTCTTGATCAGCCCGGGTCCGGCGTTGTCACGTCGAGCGACTCGAACATGGCACCGTGCGCCCGAACTGTCACGGCCCCGGCCTCAAGCACTTGGGTCGGGCGAGGTAGCAACCTTCGGCGGGGTGGCAGGGTGGGGCCGTGAGGTGCTCGACGCCGCGGCAGCAGTCGTTGGGGACGCGGAGGGATGGCTACCGCCGCTGCTGCACTCGATGCATAGCGACGCGACGAGCAGGGCACTGACCACCATCCGCGCTGCTGGGACTGGCGTCATGGTCGGATGGCATTAGAGGACTCGACCATTAGGCGGCCGGCCCGGAAGCTGGCGACCGCAGTTCAATACTGCAGCCAAGCTGGCAGCGCCGACTAAATGGGAGGCGCCGCCGGCACCTCCCACGGGGTATATCTGCATTGCCCGACCAGCTCACACTCGGGCAGCTGGTCATGGCGATGACCGCGGTCGGCTGGCGACGATGAGAGGCACGGCGGCCGCCATGGCGGCGGCGAGGAACACGAATGCGGCGCGGGGGGAGATGGCGGTCCAGATCACCCCTGCTACCACCGACGCCAACAGGTTGCCGCCAGCTTGGGTGGCGGCGAGCACGCCGAACGCCGAGCCTCGAATGTCGGCCGGGGCGAGGGTCGCCACGGCGGTGTGCTCCGCGGTCTCAGCGCAGCCGATACCAAGTCCGGCCAAGACGAACGCTGGTGCCAGTAGCAGGGGATGGCGGCTACCGGCCGCGAACCAGAGGTAGCCGGCGGCGAACAGGGCCGAGCCGGCGGCAAGGACCACGGTCGGGTTGACCCGGTCGCCCCATCGCCCGGCGGGGACGCTGACCACGGCGGCCGCCAGGTTGTAGGTGACGTAGAGAACCAGGGCCAGCTCGGTGGCCGCCGCGGCGCTGCGCCCGGTTCGGAACAGGTCGCTGGCCCGCAGGATCAACAACGTGGCGGCGCAGTTGCCGAGCTCGAATATGGCGACGCCGGCCATCAGCCGGCCGAGCTGGGCGTGCAACACCGGTCGCAGCTGCAAGCGGATCGGCTGGCGGTGCCGCTCCTTGGTGGCCGGGGTGCGGCGGATGGCGTAGGCGATGGCGAAGGTGGCGAGCAGTCCCGGTATCACCGACAACCCGATGGCGCCGCGGACTCCGACCGTGGCAACCAGGGCGATGGCCAGCAGTGGCCCGCCGATCGCCCCCAGGTTGTCCATGGCCCGCTCGAAGCCATACGCCCGCCCATAGACGGCGGCGGGGACGATATCGGCCAGCAGGGCGTTGCGGGCCGGAACCCGCAAACCTCGAGCCGTCCAGGCGCCGGCGCGCAGCACCCCGACCTGCCAAGCTGCGCCCGCCGCGCCGATCCCGGCGGAGAGCACCGCGACGGCGCTGTATCCGCCAAGCGCGACGCGGCGACGCCGGCCCGGATCGTCCGCCAGCGCCCCGCCCCCGAGGCGGGCGACGCCGGCGAGGGCGTCGGAGACGCCTTCGATCAGGCCGAGCGCCGAGGCGGGCGCCCCCAGGGTGGAGGTGAGCAGCGAGGGCAACAACGACGTTGGGACCTCATGGCCCAGATCCGACAGGAAACTGGCGGCGCCGATACCCGCCACGCCCGCAGTGAGCCAGTTCCGGCTCGCTGCGTCGGTGTCTGCCGGGTCGACGGCCACTAAGAGCGCTCTATACCCGCGGGCGACCACATCACGCGCGGGTCCCGCGTCGGCCGACGATCGGACTCTGTCGCCCTCTGGGCTTCACAGCCCGATAGTCCAAGGCCGCCTCCCGGTCACCGCACCACAAGCGACGAACATGTCCGGCGAGCGGGGCAAAGATTGGTCAGGCGTCGAGGGCGGCGCGCAGCGCGGCGAGACGTCGGCGGTCGAGGGAGTACCACACCCACTTGCCTCGCCGGTCGCCGTGGACCAGACCGGCCTGGCTGAGGACCTTGAGGTGGTGCGAGACGGTGGGTTGACTCTTGCCCAATGGGGCCACGAAGTCGCACACGCACACCTCACCGATCGGGGCGGCGGCCAGGATGCTGAGCACCCGCAGGCGCACAGGGTCGGCCAGGGCGGTGAACCCGGCGGCTAGCTGGGCTGCTTCGGCGGCGTCGAGGGGAGCCGCCAGCAACGACGAGCAACACGATTCGGTGTCTGCGGCCACCGTCGACGGGCTCTGTGCGGCCATGCCCCCACACCTCCTATTGACATCGGTGAATGTATCGACCATGATCGACGTATCGACGCTTGTTGATGCTACTGGAGGTTGATCGTGTCTCGTGTGCAACTGGCTCTCAACGTGGCGGACATCGACGCGGCGGTGGATTTCTACTCGAAGTTGTTCGACGCCGAGCCGGCCAAGCGCCGTCCCGGCTACGCCAATTTCGCCATCGCCGAGCCGCCGCTGAAGCTGGTGTTGATCGAGAACCCGGCGGCCCGGGGTGAGGGTGTCGCTGGGGCGTTGAACCATCTCGGAGTCGAGGTCTCCTCCCCCGAGGAGGTCCAGGCGGCGACCCGACGCCTGGCCGGCCAGGGGCTCGACCCCGAAGTTCAGGAGTCGACGACGTGTTGTTACGCCGTGCAGGACAAGGCGTGGGTCAGCGACCCCGACGGGGCGCCCTGGGAGGTCTACACCGTCCTGGCCGACGCGCCGGCGGAATCCGGGCTTGGTTGCAGCACCGAAGCCTGCGCCGTGGAGCCGACCCTGGTAGGCGCGGCGACCGGCACTTCCAGTTCTTGCTGCTGAGCGTCGGCGTATAGGGCGGGGCTGCGGTGCACTACGTGGTGTTGTGGCGGCGCCTAGTCGCCGAGTTGCTGGGCAGCGCCTTTCTGGCCGCGGTCGTGGTTGGCTCGGGGATCGCGGCCCAGCAACTATCGCCGGGCAATGTCGGTTTGGAATTGTTGGAGAACGCGGCCGCCACCGCCGCCGGGTTGTACGCCATCATCTTGATGTTCGGCCCGGTGTCGGGGGCGCATTTCAACCCGGTCGTGTCCTTCGTCGACGCCGCCTTCGGCGGGCTGTCCTGGACGACGGCGGTCGCCTACCTGCCCGTCCAGGTGGCGGGCTGTATCGGCGGGGCGGTGGTGGCCAACGTCATGTTCTCACAAGCGGCGGTGTCCATCTCCACCCACCACCGGGCCACAGGCGCCCACTTCGTGTCCGAGGTCGTCGCCACCGCGGGACTCGTGCTGGTCATCTTCGCGTTGGCCCGCACCGGCCGGGCGGCCCGCGCAGCCGCCGCGGTCGGCGCCTACATCGGCGCCGCCTACTTCTTCACCAGCTCGACCAGTTTCGCCAACCCGGCCATCACCGTCGGGCGCATGTTCTCCAACACCTTCGCCGGGATCGCCCCGTCGTCCGCGCCGGCGTTCATCGCGGCGCAGCTCCTCGGCGGGCTGGGCGCGTTCGCGGTCATCAAAGCCCTCTATCCCGGTGTCACGCCGGCGGAAGCGGCCAACGTCGTCGTGCCCCACCTACGAGGGTCGGCCGACCCCGAAACGTTCCCCAGCCGCAGTTCACACGAGCCCCGGGCGTAGGCGACGAGGCCAATGTATCTCGTCACCGTCGGAGGCAGCGACGCCGGTATCAGCGCCGCCCTGCGGGGCCAGGAACTGGACCAGGGCGTCGAGGTGACTATCGCGGTCGCCGATTCCAGCCCAATATCGGATCAATCCGGAGGTGCAGCATGACCATCGAGTACCTCGACCCAGCCACCCGGCGCCGCGTCGAACGCGACCTCGAAGATCTGCGCTCGGAGTTCGCCGGTGTGTTCTCCCCCGAGACGATCGAGCGCTACGTCGCCGAGTCCATCGAGGATCTCTCCGAAGCCCGCATCCAGACGTTCCTGCCCATCTTCGTTAACCGCTTCGTCCGCTCCCGACTGCGAGCGCTCGGACAGAACCAAGGAGCCATCGTGAAAGACCGGCCGATCGTGTTGTTCTTGTGCGTCCACAACTCAGGGCGCAGCGCCGCCGCCCGAGTCCTTCTCGACCACTACGCCCAAGGACGCGTCGAAGTCCTTTCGGCCGGCTCCGAGCCGGGCGACCAGATCAACCCGGCGGTCGCCCAGATCCTCACCGAACGAGGCCTCGACCCGTCCAAGGAGTTCCCCAAACCGCTCACCGACGAGATCGCCCGGGCGGCCGACGTGATCGTGACCATGGGCTGCGGCGACGCCTGCCCCGTCTACCCGGGCAAGCGCTACTTGGACTGGGAGCTCACCGACCCCGCCGGCCTCCCCGTCGAGCAGGTCCGACCCATCCTCGACGACATCGACCAGCGGGTCCAGGCCCTGCTCGGTCAGCTCGTCCCCGCCGCCACCTAAACGGCTACCCAAGGGCATCCCGCTACCCCATGCCAGCGTCGATGTCGCCATTTCCAAATGCGTCATCAACCTGGCCGCCGACAAGATCGTTTGTCCTAGGTGCAGGACGCCTCGCAGCAGCTGAATCGCCTCCGACACATCGCCGCCAGGAATGAGCCGCCAGCGATGGCCGCTCACCGCCTTGGGGTGACGCCGAGTTCCTCCAGGACGCGGCGAGGCCTTTTTCGGCCTTCCGGTGCCCTTTACAGCCCGGGGGAATGACGGCAGCAAATAATGGGGGAAGAAGGGATGCCGCCTCCCTGGACGCGATCGACGCCCTTGTTGTCCTGCCACATCTTGTTTCGGACGGCATCCCTTCTGCCTGGCCGGGCCTTGGCCGTGGTGTTGCCTTGGTTTGGGGGTGGATGGTCTCTGAGGGTTCGACGATGCGCCGGCGGGCAGTGGTTCGGCCGGCCGCCACACCGATGCACGGACAGAACGCATCTCAGGCGGCG